>DASQGK010000021.1:0-3591 GCA_035632655.1 Steroidobacteraceae bacterium
GTCACGGCGATCTTCTCGCGCGCGCAGGTCAGCAGCTCGTTGAAGCTGATGCCCCAGGCGCCGTCCCCGACATAGGCGAACGCAGGCCGCTCGGGAGCGGCGATCTTCGCGCCGCAGATCACCGGGAACGCGTAGCCGCAATTACCGAAGCTCATCGCGGCAAACATGGAGCGCGGCTGGTCGAAGCGCAGGTAGGAGTTGGCGACCGAGCAGATGTTGCCGATGTCCGTCGATACCATGGCGCCCGCGGGCAGTGCCTGCTCGAGCGCGCGCAGCATCTGCCGTGGATGCATGTACTTCGAGTCGGCCGCCACCTCGAGCGAGTAGGGATCGCGCTCGTGCGTCCAGCCGGTGAGCTCGGACTCCCAGTCGGACTTTTCCGCCGCGATGCGCTTGAGGCGCTCCGTGCGGCTCGCGTTTCCGGCGAGCTGCCGTCCCTTCAGGCGCTCGAGGAGTGCCGCGGCGGCGGCCCGCGCATCGCCGTGGATGCCGACCGAGATCGGGCGCACCAGCCCCAGCATGCGCGGGTCGGCGTCGACCTGGATGATCTTCGCCTGCTGCGGCCAGTACTCGAGCCCGTACTGCGGCAGCGTGCCGAAGGGACCGAGGCGTGTGCCGAGGGCGAGCACCACATCGGCCCGCGCGATCAGCTTCATCGCGGCCTTCGAGCCCTGGTATCCCAGCGGACCGGCGGCGAGCGCATGCGAGGCGGGGAAGGAGTCGTTGTGGAGGTAGCTGCTGCACACGGGCGCACCCAGCGTATCGGCGAGTGCGACCGCCTCTTGCGTGGCGCCGGCGGTGATCACGCCGCCGCCCGCCACCATCACGGGGAAGCTCGCGCCGGCGAGCAGCGTTGCTGCGGCATCGAGCGCCGCCGCATCGCCCGCCCCGTGCGCGATGCGCATCGGCGTCGGGATCGCGGTCTCGAATTCGCCGTAGAAGTAGTCGCGCGGGATGTTGAGCTGGGTCGGGCCCATCTCGAGCATGGCGCGGTCGAAGCAGCGGGCGGTGATCTCGGCCATGCGGCGCGGATTGTTGACGTGTCCCTGGTACTTGGTGATCTTCGAGAAGATCGGCAGCTGCTCGGTCTCCTGGAATCCGCCGAGTCCCATGGTCATCGAGCCGGTCTCGGGCGTGATGAAGACGACGGGGGAGTGCGCCCAGTAAGCCGCCGCCACGCCGGTGACGAAATTGGTGACTCCGGGTCCGTTCTGGGCGATGCAGACTCCGTGACGCCCGGAGGCGCGCGCGAAGCCATCGGCCATGTGGATGGCTCCCTGCTCGTGAGCGACGGGCACGAAGCGGATACCCGCGGCGGGAAAGATGTCGAGCGCATCCATGAACGCCGAGCCCACGATGCCGAACACGTGGGTGACCCCGTTGGCAGCGAGCGTCTCGACGAGCGCCTCGGAGGGGCCCATTTTCTGCAGCTGGGTCATCGATCGGCTCCTGTATGTTTCTGCAAACGAGATGGTTTGTCTCTTTTATAGGCCTTATACTACAATGGCGTTCTGAGGCTGACTAATATTTCTCCAGACAGGACTATTCGTATCGTTTATTGGAATAGAGGACCGACGCCTTGACGAGCCGCGTGCTCTCCCTGCCGATGGAGTCGAGCGATGTCGCCGCCGAGACTTCCTCCACGCTCAAGGCTTTCGGCGTGCTCGAGGTGCTGGTGCGTGCCGGCCGGGCGGTCACCCTTTCCGAGCTCATGCAGGCCACCGAGCTTCCCAAGCCGACCCTCCACCGCACGCTCGCGCTCTTCGAGGAGGCGGGTTTTCTGGCCCGTGAGCCCGGCGGGCGGGCCTACATCATCGGGGAGAGACTGTCGCGATTTGCGCTCGACGTACTGCGCGGCGAAGGCGCCGCCGCCGAGCGCCGCGCCATCCTGAGGCGCGTGGTGAGCGAGATCACCGAGACCTGCAATCTGGCGGTATTGAGGAAGGGTGTGCTCATCTATCTCGACCGTGTCGAGGCCCCGTGGCCGCTGCGCCTGCACGTGCCGGAGGGCGGCGGTGCGCTGCCGCCGCACTGCTGCGCGAGCGGCAAGCTGCTGCTGGCCCATCTGCCGGCGCCCGAGCGGCAGCGCCTGCTCGAGCTGCTGCCGCTGGAGCGCTTCACGGAGCGCACCATCACCGACCGCGCGGTGCTCGAGTCGGAGCTCGACCGGATCGTCGGCGCCGGTTACGCGGTCGACAATGAGGAATACGTGCTCGGCGTCGCCTGCGTGGCCGTGCCGGTGCGCGGCCGCAACGGCGAGATCATCGCCTCGCTCGCCGTGCAGGGCGCCACGGCGCGGCTGCCGCTGATGCGCGCCATTGAGTTCGTGCCGCGCCTCAGGGCTGCGGCTGCGGAAATCGGCTCGACCTTCGGTTGAGGGAGATCACCATGGCGACGACGAATCTGGAACAGCATTGGCTGCCCTTCACGAGTAACCGGGACTTCAAGCGCACTCCACGCCTCTTCGTGCGCGCGAGCGGCATGCACTACTTCACCCCCGACGGGCGCAAAGTGCTCGACGGGAGCGCCGGCCTCTTTACCACGGCGGCGGGCCATTGCCGGCCGGAGATCGCGGGCGCGGTCGCCGAGCAGCTCGCGACGCTCGACTTCACTCCATCGTTCCAGCGCAGTCACCCCGGGGCCTTCGCGCTCGCCGACGGCGTGGCAGCCCTCACCCCGAAGGGGCTGGATCACGTCTTCTTCTGCAACTCCGGATCCGAGGCCGTCGACACGGCGATGAAGATCGCGCTCGCCTACCACCTGGCACGCAGCGAAGGGCAGCGCAACTACTTCGTCTCGCGTGAGCGCGCCTACCACGGCGTGAACATCGGCGGCACCGCGCTCTCGGGCATGGTGCGCAATCGCGAGGTATTCGGCGCCCTGATGCCCGGAGTGCTGCACCTGCGCCACACGCTGCTGCCGGAGAACCGGCTGACGCGCGGGCAGGGGGCGCGCGGCGTCGAGCTGGCCGATGACCTGCTGCGCTTCGTGAATCTGGTCGGCGAGAAGCGCATCGCCGCGGTGTTCGTCGAGCCGATCGCAGGCTCGACCGGCGTGATCGTGCCGCCGCGCGGCTATCTCGAGCGCCTGCGCGAGCTCTGCACCCGCTACGGGATCCTGCTGGTGTTCGACGAGGTGATCTGCGGCTTCGGTCGCACCGGCGAGACCTTCGGCGCGATCTCCTTCGGCGTGACGCCCGACCTCATCACCATGGCGAAGGCGCTCACCAACGGGGCGCAGCCGATGGGCGCGGTGGCGGTGCATGCCGACATCTATCGCACCATCGTCGATGCGGCTCCGGCCGGAGTGCCGGAGTTCTTCCACGGCTATACCTATTCGGCGCATCCGGCCGCCTGTGCAGCCGGGCTCGCGACGCTGGAGATCTACCGCAAGGAACAGCTCTTCGCCCGGGCGCGCGAGCTCTCCGGGTACTTCCTCGACAAGATGTACGCGCTCGGGGAGCTCCCGGCGGTCGCGGACGTGCGCGGCTTCGGCATGCTGGCCGGAGTCGAGGTCAAGGCCGGCAAGGCGCCGGGGCTGCGTGGCAACGAGTTGCAGGCGAAGCTCTACGACCGCGGTCTGCACGTCAAG
>DASQGK010000022.1:0-7994 GCA_035632655.1 Steroidobacteraceae bacterium
CGGTGCGCAACCAGCTGCCGCCGGCGGCGCAGCAGCCGGTCATCACGGTGCAGATCGGCCAGCAGGTCGATGCGATGTACCTCGGCTACTTCAGCGACACCATCCCGCCCAACAGCACCACCGATTACCTGCTGCGGGTAGTGAAGCCCAAGCTCGACTCCATCGACGGCGTGCAGACCGCGGAGATCCTCGGCGGCCGCACCTTCGCGCTGCGCGCCTGGCTCGATCCGCAGCGCATGGCGGCCCGCGGGGTGTCGGCCGACGATGTCTATGCGGCGCTCGGCTCCAACAACTACCTCGCCGGCGTCGGCTCGACCAAGGGCCAGATGGTGAGCATCGACCTCAAGACCAACACCGACGTCACCTCGCTCGCCGAGTTCCGCCAGCTGGTGATCAAGCGGCAGAACGGCGCGCTGGTGCGGCTCGAGGATGTCGCCAACGTGGTGCTCGGCGCCGAGAACTACGACTTCAACGTCGCCTTCAGCGGACAGCGCTCGGTATTCATCGGCATCAAGGTGGCGCCGAACGCCAACATCCTCGACGTGGCCGCACGGGTGCGCGCCGCGCTCCCCGATATCGCCGCGCAGCTGCCGACGGGCGTGACGCAGAAGCTCGCCTACGATGCCACCATTTTCGTCACCAGCTCGATCAAGGAAGTCATCAAGACTCTCGTCCAGGCGCTCATCATCGTCACGGTGGTGATCTTCCTGTTCCTCGGCAGTCCACGCGCCGTGGTGGTGCCGGTGGTCGCCATGCCGCTGTCGTTGATCGGCGCCTTCTTTATCATGCAGGCGCTCGGTTACTCGATCAATCTGCTGACGCTGCTCGCGCTGGTGCTCGCGATCGGACTGGTGGTCGACGACGCCATTATCGTCGTCGAGAACGTCGACCGGCACCTCAAGGAGGGGGCATCGCCGTTCAAGGCGGCGCTGCAGGCGGCGCGCGAGCTCGGCGGACCCATCATCGCCATGACCGTCGTGCTGGTCGCGGCCTACGTGCCCATCGGGCTTCAGGGCGGGCTCACGGGAGCGCTGTTCACCCAGTTCGCCTTCACGCTCGCCGGCGCCGTGACCATCTCGGCCGTGATCGCGCTCACGCTCTCTCCCATGATGTGCGCCAAGGTATTCCGCAGCGAGCAGGAGGAGGGACGCTTCACGCACTTCCTCGACCGCAGCTTCAACCGCCTGCGCAACGGCTACTCGCGCACGCTCTCGAGCTGGCTCACGACCTGGCCGGCGATCGTGCTGTTCGGGGCGCTGCTCCTGCCCTGCGTGGCGCTGTTGTTCAAGACTTCGAAATCCGAGCTCGCGCCTCCCGAGGACCAGGGTGTGGTGCTCGAGGCGACCACCGGGCCGCCGGATGCGACGCTCAACCAGATGCAGGCGTATTCGGATGCCGAGTTCCAGATCGCGAAGAAGCTCCCGGAATACCAGCAGATGTTCCAGCTGACGGGACAGCCCACGGTCAACCAGGGCTTCGGCGGCGTGCTGTTCAAGCCCTGGGAGCAGCGGCATCGCAGCGCCGGCGAGCTGCAGATGCTGCTGCAGAACGAGTGGAACAAGATCCCGGGCGCGCGCGTCGCGGCGTTCCAGTTTCCCGCGCTGCCGGGCGCCTTCGGCCTGCCCATCCAGTTCGTCATCACCACCACCGAGCCGATCGAGAACCTCAACGAGGTTGCCGACCAGGTGCTCGACAAGGCGCGCGCCAGCGGCAAGTTCTGGTTCATCGACAAGGACCTGAAGCTCGACAAGCCGCAGCAGACGGTGAACGTCGACCGTGACATGGTGAGCGATCTCGGGCTCACGCAGCAGAACGTGGGCAGCTCGCTGGCCGCGGCGCTCGGCGGCGGTTACGTCAACTACTTCTCGATCGCCGGCCGCTCCTACAAGGTCATCCCGCAGGTGCTGCAGGTCGATCGGCTGAATCCCGATCAGGTGCTCGACTACTACGTGCACTCGGGCAACGGCACGCTGATCCCGGCGCGCACCATCGCCAGCCTCAAGACCTCGACCGTGCCGGAGACCATCAGCCACTTTCAGCAGCTCAACGCCACCACCATCGGCGGCGTGTCCGGCGTCGCCGAGGCGGATGCGCTCAAGTTCCTGCGCGATACGCTCAAGCAGGTCGCGCCCACGGGCTACAACGCCGACTACTCGGGCGAGTCCCGCCAGTACATGCTGGGATCGGGCAGCTTCGTGTTCACACTGCTGTTTGCGCTGGTGATCGTCTACCTGGCGCTGGCGGCGCAATTCGAGAGTTTCCGCGACCCGGCGGTCATCCTGGTGTCGGTGCCGATGGCGCTGTTCGGCGCGCTGATATTCATCAATCTCGGGGTTCTGGATATCTCGCTCAACATCTATACGCAGGTCGGCCTGGTCACGCTCCTGGGACTGGTCAGCAAACACGGCATCCTCATCGTGCAGTTCGCCAACGAGCTGCAGCGTGCCGGGCACGCCAAGCTGCGTGCGATCGAGGAAGCCGCGGCGGTCAGACTGCGCCCGATCCTCATGACGACCGCGGCGATGTGCTTCGGCGTCATCCCGCTGGTCATTGCCTCGGGGGCTGGAGCCGCCGGCCGGCGCAACATGGGAATGGTGCTGTTCACGGGGCTGGCGATCGGCACCCTGTTCACTCTGTTCGTCGTGCCGGCGATGTACATCTTCATCGGCGCCGATCACGCACACGAGGCGCGCGCCCGCGGCCATCAGCCGGGAGGCGACAGCCTCGAGCCGGCGCCGAGTACCTGAAGTGAGGGACCACCACCATGATCGACCTGTACTACTGGGGAACGCCCAACGGACTGAAGATCAAGTTGTTCCTGGAGGAAGCCGAGCTCCCCTACCGCACCATTCCGGTCGACATCGGCAAGGGGGAGCAGTTCAGGCCTGAGTTCCTCGCCATAGCGCCCAACAACCGCATTCCGGCGATCGTCGACAACGAGCCGCAGGGCGGCGGGGCGCCGATCCCGCTGTTCGAGTCCGGCGCCATTCTCTTATATATGGCGGAAAAGACCGGACGCTTCATTCCCCCCGACATCCGCGGGCGCGCCCTCACCCTGCAGTGGCTGTTCTGGCAGGTGGGGGGCCTCGGTCCCATGGCCGGACAGAACGGGCATTTCAGTCATTACGCGCCCGAGAAGATCCCCTACGCCATCGATCGCTACACCCGCGAGACCAATCGTCTCTACGGCGTCCTCGACCGGCAGCTGCGGGGTCGCGAATACATTGCCGGCGGGTATTCGATCGCCGACATGGCCTGCTACCCGTGGATCGTCTCGCACGAGCGCCACGGACAGAATCTCGCCGACTTCCCGGATCTCAGGAGCTGGTTCGAGCGCATCCGCGCGCGGCCCGCGTGCCAGCGCGCCTACGTCGGTGTTCGGCCGTCCTACAGCCGCAAGATATCCGACGACGAAAGAAAGATTCTCTTCGGCCAGACGGCGGCGTCGGTTCGAACTTAGCCGGCGCCGGGCGATTTTCCGGCAAAGCGAGGGCGCAGCGATTTATGCACACAGCTCGTGAGGGGTCAACGGCCCGGGCCCGGGCGCGGCTCGCATGGATCGGCATCCTCTGCTGCGCCGGCCTGAGGGGCATGGCTGCGGCGACCGCCGCCACCCCCGACCCCTGGTGGCGGCACGCCGTGATCTACGAGATCTATCCGCGCAGCTTCCAGGACTCCAACGGCGATGGCATCGGCGACCTCAACGGCATCGCGCAACGGCTCGATTATCTCGAGGCTCTCGGAGTGGATGCGATCTGGATCGCGCCCATGTATCCCTCGCCGCAAGTGGACTTCGGTTACGACATCTCCAACTACCAGGCGGTCGATGCGCAGTACGGTACGCTGGCGGACTTCGATCGCCTGCTGAGCGAAGCCGGCCGGCATCACATCCGCGTGATCCTCGACATGGTGCTGAATCACACCTCGGACCAGCACCCCTGGTTCCTCGAGGCACAAGCCTCGCGCACCTCCCCTCACCATGACTTCTACGTCTGGAATGACGGCCGCGTCGATGCCGCGGGCCGACGCGTGCCGCCCAACAACTGGGTGAGCCTGTTCGGCGGATCGGCCTGGCAGTGGGTGCCGGCGGTCGGGCAGTTCTACTACCACAAGTTCTACCGGCAACAGCCGGACCTCGACTGGCGCAACCCGAAGGTCGAGCAGGCGATGTTCGGCGCCATGCGCTTCTGGCTCGACCGGGGCGTGGCGGGCTTTCGCCTCGATGCCATCACGGCTCTGCTCGAGGATCCGCAGTTGCGCGACGAGCCGGTGCTCGGCGGCACCAACGCCCAGGGCGATCCCAATCTGAAAGAGATCTACACCGACAACCTTCCCGGGAATCACCAGATCATCCGGCGGATGCGCGCCATGATCGACAGCTACCCGGGCGATCGGTTGTTGATCGGCGAGACCTACGTGGCGCGCACCGCCCAGCTCGATCCGTGGTACGGAGGCGCGCGGCACGATGAGCTGCAGCTGCCCATGGATACCCTCGTCGGGCTCGGCCGACGCCTGGATGCCGCCCTCTTCCGCCGCCTGCTGAGCGAGACGCAAAGCGAGCTGCACGGCTCACAACCGCTGCTGGTGTTCGACAATCACGACAACCAGCGCAGCTGGGATCGCTTTGGCGACGGCGTACACGATGCGGCCATCGCCCGCATCGTTGCGACGCTGCTGCTCACCGCGCGCGACGCGGCGCTCGTCTATCAGGGCCAGGAAATCGGCCAGACCACCGCAACTCCGACGCGTGTCGAGGACGTGCGCGACCCGATCGGCATCACCGGCTGGCCGAAGGAGAAGGGCCGCGACGGCGAGCGCACGCCGATGCAGTGGACCGCCGGGCCGCAGGCCGGTTTCAGCACGAGTGCGCACACCTGGCTGCCGGTGACCGCCAACTATCCGGTGGTGAACGTGCAGACCGAATCCGCCGATCCGCAGTCGCTCCTCGCCTGGTACCGGCGGCTGATCGAGCTGCGGCGCGCTGACGCCGCGCTCCATGACGGACGCACCGTGATGCTCGACCGCGGCAACGCCGCCGTGCTGAGCTACGCGCGCGTCGCCGCCGACGGCAGCGCGGTCTTCGTTGCGCTCAACATGTCGCCGCGTCCGCAGACCATCGTGCCGCGCCTCGGGGAGGCGGGTCTGAAAGGGGCGCACCTCGAGACGCTGCTCGCGAGTCCCGCGCCGCTGAACGCGGGTGCAGACGGCGCGGCGGTGACGCTCGCCCCTTATGCCGCCTGGGTTGCCACCGTCACAGGCCGGCCTCACTGAAGACCGACGACTCAGGACTCACCACCCTCGAGGTGCGCGACGGCCTCACCGTCCCGGCGCGGTGGCTGGCCCCCGCCGGCGCGCGCGCCTGTTATGTGCTGGCGCACGGCGCCGGTGCCGGCATGGACCATCGCTCGATGCGCGAGGTCGCCGACGGCCTGGCAAGGCTCGGCGTCGCCACCCTGCGCTTTCAATTTCCCTATATGGAGCGGGGCTCGCGCCGCCCCGACCCGCCACATCTGTGCCATGCGACGGTGCGTGCCGCGGTGGCGGCGGCGGCTCGGCTCGCGCCGGGCCTGCCCCTCGTGGCCGGCGGACGCTCCTTCGGCGGACGCATGACTTCGCAGGCGCAGGCGCTCGAGCCGCTGGTGCGGGTGCACGGACTGGCATTCCTCGGCTTTCCACTGCACCGGGCCGGGCAGCCCGCCGACAGCCGCGCCGCCCACCTGGCGCAGGTGTCGGTGCCCATGTTGTTCCTGCAGGGGACGCGCGATGCGCTGGCCGAGCCTGCGCTGCTCGAGGCGGTCATTGCCCGCCTCGGAACACGCGCCACGCTCCATAGCGTGGAGGGCGCCGATCATTCCTTTCATGTCCGCGCGGCGAGCGGCCGTACGGACGCACAGGTGCTGAGCGAGCTCTTGGAGCGGCTCGCTGGCTGGATCGACGCGACGATTTTCGAGCGAAGTGCCTGACGCCGCGGTGCGTGGAGGTCCGGCCGGGAATGGTGAAGCCATCACTTCACCAGTTGTCCGGGAGCCCTTCTATAAGGGCTTAAGTGGCCACGGTGAAGTCATCACTTCACCATCCGCGCTAAAGCCCCCAGGAGGGCCCGGTTCCGCGGCGAGAGCGCAACACTGAAGTCATCACTTCACCATGGTCGGGCGGGCGTCTCCGGGCGCGCTGACTTTTGCCGGCTGTGCCCGGGGTTCCGGGTACCATGTGCCAGTGCCCAAGCGCGCCCTCGAACGCTACGCCGCCAAGCGCACTTTCACGCGCACCCCCGAGCCGCCGGCGAAGCTCGCCGCCGGGCGTCAGGGCCCGCTGCTGTTCGTCGTGCAGAAGCACGCCGCCCGTCAGCTGCATTACGACTTCCGCCTCGAGCTCGACGGCGTGCTCAAGTCCTGGGCCGTGCCCAAGGGCCCATCGCTCGACCCCGGCGACAAGCGCATGGCGGTCGAGGTCGAGGATCATCCCTTCGAGTACGCCTCCTTCGAAGGCGTCATCCCGGCGAAGCAGTACGGCGCCGGCAACGTCATCGTCTGGGACTGCGGCGCCTACTCACCGGATGAAGGCGGGCATTACTCCTTCGAGGACCGCGACGAGGCGCAGCAGCGGCTGCGCAAGGAGTACGCCGACGGCAAGCTGAGCTTCCTGCTGCGCGGGGAGAAGCTCAAGGGCTCCTTCACGCTGGTGAGGACGCGCGCCACCAATCAGTGGCTGCTCATCAAGCATCGCGACCGCTTCGCCCGTCCGAACGAGGTGCTGGCGCAGCCGGCCTCGGTCCTCTCCGGACTGAGCCTCGATGAGATGACGCCGCAGAGCACGCCCGCGCGCCTCGATGCAGCGCTGCTCGCGCCGATGGGTCCGCCGGAGGCGCTGCCGCGCAAGCTCGAGCCGATGCTCGCCGAGACCTCGGATGCGCTCGAGTCGGACCCCAAGTGGCGCTACGAGCCGAAGCTCGACGGTTACCGCGTCATCGCTTTCGTTCACGGCAAGGAGGTGCGGCTGCAGTCGCGCCGGGGCCTGGATCTCACGGCCTGTTTCCCCGAGCTCGCGGAAGAGCTCGCCGCCCAGGCGGTCGGACAGATGATCCTGGACGGCGAGATCGTCGCGCTCGATCCCTCAGGCCACCCCTCCTTCAACGCCCTGCAGAATCGCGCTCAGCTCAAGAGCTCCGCGGAGATCGCCGCCGCGCGGCGCGAGAGCCCGGTGGTGCTGGTGTGTTTCGATCTGCTGCACTTTGCCGGGCTCAACCTGCGCGGCGCCCCCTACCTGGCGCGCCACCGTTATCTCAGTCAGTGCCTGCTGCCGTCGGCGCATCTGCAGCTGGTGCACAACTCGGCCGACGCCGCCGAGCTCTACCGCGTGGCGCTCGGCCTCGGCTTCGAAGGCATCGTCGCCAAGCGCATCGACAGCCCCTACCAGGCGGGGCGCCGCTCGCGCGCCTGGCTGAAGATCAAGACGGCCAGCTCCGCCGAGCTCGTGATCGGAGGCTACACGCGCGGCAAGGGCGCGCGCGAGACCCTGGGCGCGCTGCTGCTCGGGTACTACGAAGGCAAGAAGCTGCACTACGCGGGGCACGTCGGCTCGGGGCTCGATGAGGAGGTCATCGGCACACTGCTCGGGCGCGCCGCGAAACTGGAGCGGCGGGATTCACCCTTCGCCGAGGAAGTGCCGCTGCATCGCCCGACCACCTGGCTCGAGCCGCAACTGGTGGCGGAGGTGACCTACAGCGAGTGGACCCAGGCCGGAGCGCTGCGGGCGCCCGTTTTCGTGCGGCTGCGCGATGACATCGAGCCGCACAGCGTGCACAAGAGACCCGCCGGGCGCGGCGCCGCCGTTGCAGCCGTGGCGCCACCGCCCGCGCCCGCACAGCCAGGCGCCGCCGACGAAGTCGCCTCGATCCTCGCGCAGCTCGAGAGCCGCGCCAACCGGCTCGATCTGCAGGTGGGCGCTGCGCGCATCCGCCTCACCAACCTCGACCGTGTCTACTGGCCCGCGGC
>DASQGK010000023.1:0-6992 GCA_035632655.1 Steroidobacteraceae bacterium
ACGCGCGCGGAGACCAGCATTCCGAGGTGGCTCACCGGCAGGACGATGTGATCGGTGGCGCCGGGCAGACGCGTCTCGCTCACTGCGATGGTGCCATCGTTCTCCTCGTCGAAGTGCGCGAAGAACTGCCCGAGGCCGAGCGCCTGACTTCCGGCCACGACGCCGAGCGGTCGCGCGTGCGTCCAGCGCCGCTCGCGCTCCGTGAGCAGCTCCTCGGCAACCGCGGGCCCGAGAAGATGAGCCAGCGGCCCGAAGCGGGCGGCCTGCTGCGCAGCGCGGCTCGCCACACACGGCACGCCGAGGAACACCACCCGCCCGGGGGGCTGCTCTGGGAAGCGCTCGAGGAAACGGTAGATGACGAGCCCCCCGAGACTGTGCCCCATCAGATGCAGCTCGCTCGAGCCGAGGTTGTGCACGAAGCTCTGAAGGCGCGCGGTGATGTCGCTCATCGACTCGGACGCCCCGAAATAGCGGAACAGATGCAGCTCGAGGGCGAAGTGCTGGGCGAGATGGTGCTTGAGGACGAGGGACTCCTCGCCCGGAAGCCACAGCCCATGCACGTAGACGACGTGCGCCAAGCGTCCAGTTCCCGCCCGGTGTGCGGTGTGCGACCGCGCTTAAGCCGGCGGCGGCACGCGCACCCGTACGTGCAGCTCGCGCAGCTGCGCCTCGCTCACCTCGGTCGGCGCATCGGTGAGAGGATCCGCGGCGGTCTGTGTCTTCGGGAAGGCGATCACCTCGCGGATGCTGTCCGCACCGGCCATCAGCATCGCGAGGCGGTCGAGCCCGAAGGCGATACCCCCATGAGGAGGCGCGCCGAACTTCAGGGCATCGAGCAGAAAGCCGAACTTGTTGCTTGCCTCCTCAGCGTTGATACCCAGGAGCTCGAAGACCGTCGACTGCATCTCCTGACGGTGTATGCGCACCGAGCCGCCGCCGATTTCCGAGCCGTTCAACACCATGTCGTAAGCGTTGGCGAGCGCGGTGCCGGGAGCCGCCCGCAGGGCCGCCGGGTCCGGGTTCTTCGGCGAGGTGAACGGGTGATGCATGGCCACCCAGCGCTTCGCTTCCCCGTCCCACTCGAACATCGGAAAGTCGAGCACCCATAGCGGCCGCCAGCCGCTCTCGACCAGCTTGAGGTCGTGCCCCAGCTTCAGGCGCAGCGCGCCGAGCGCATCGCTGACCACCGCCGCGCGATCGGCACCGAAGAAGATGATGTCAGTGTCCGTGGCCTGGGTGCGCTCCAGAATGCCGGCGAGCGCGGCGTCGCTCAGGAACTTGATGATCGGGGACTGCAGCCCGTCGCGGCCGCGTGCACGCTCGTTCACCTTGATGTAGGCGAGGCCCCTGGCACCGTAGCGTGCCACGTACGCGGTGCATTCATCGATCGCCGAGCGCGGCAGTGCGCCGCCGCCCGGCACGCGCAGCGCCGCCACCCGCCCTGCGGCGTCTTTGGCCGGGCCCGCGAATACCTTGAAATCGCAGTCGCGCACCAGATCCGCCACGTCGGTGAGCTCGAGCGGAATGCGCAGATCCGGCTTGTCAGACCCGTAGCGGCGCATGGCCTCCGCATAGCTCATGCGCGGGAAGGGCTCGGGCAAAGCCGTGCCGAGCACTTCGCGGAAGAAATGACGCACCAGGCCTTCCATGATCGCCATGATCTCGTCCTGCGTGAGGAACGAGGTCTCGATGTCGAGCTGCGTGAACTCAGGCTGCCGATCGGCGCGCAGATCCTCATCGCGGAAACAGCGCACGATCTGGTAGTAGCGGTCGAAGCCCGCGATCATCAGCAGCTGCTTGAAGATCTGCGGCGACTGCGGCAGGGCGAAGAACTTGCCGGGGTGGGTGCGGCTCGGCACCAGGTAGTCGCGCGCACCCTCGGGAGTTGCCTTGGTGAGCATCGGCGTCTCGACGTCGACGAAGCCGTGAGCATCGAGAAAGCCCCGCATCGAGCGCGTCAGCCGGTGACGCAACCGCAGCCGCTGACTCATCACCTCACGCCGCAGGTCGAGATAGCGATAGCGCAGCCGCACCTCCTCTCCCACCTGCTCGTCGAGCTGAAAAGGCAAAGGCTCCGAACGGTTGAGGAGCTCGATGCCGCGGGCGCTCAGCTCTACGCGACCGGAGGCGAGGTTCGGGTTGACCGTGCCCGCCGGCCGCTCGCGCACCACACCGGTCACGCTTATCACGAACTCGTTGCGCAGCCGCTCGGCCTCGGCGAACACCGCGGCGGCCTCGGGGTTGAACACGATCTGCAGCAGGCCCTCGCGGTCGCGCAGATCGACGAAGATCACGCCGCCGTGGTCGCGGCGGCGGTGCACCCAGCCGGCAACCTGGACCTCGCGGCCGAGAAGCTCCTCGTTGACCTGTCCGCTGTAATGAGAGCGCATGAGGCGCGCGATGTTAGCGCAGGCAGGGTCGCAACTCACGCACGGAGCGGCATTTCCAGCACCGCGGCGCCGGTCAGCGCCCCGCGCCGCAGCCGCTCGAGCGCGACATTGGCGTCTGCGAGGGCAAAGCGCTCGATCGTGCACTCCAGCCCGAGCGCGGCGGCCAGGATGAGGAATTCCTCGCCATCGCGCCGCGTCAGGTTCGCGACCGAGCAGAGCGAGCGCTCCTCCCACAGCAGGCGGTAGGGAAAGGCGGGTATGTCGCTCATGTGGATGCCGGCGCACACCACGCGCCCGCCCGGGCGGACGGCGGCCAGCGCCGCGGGTACCAGCGCGCCCACCGGTGCGAAGAGAATTGCCGCATCGAGTGGCTCCGGTGAGCGCTCATCCGACCCGCCCGCCCATACCGCGCCCAGGGTGCGCGCGAAGTGCTGCGCGGGCTCGTCCCCGGGGCGGGTGAAGGCGAATACGCGCCGCCCCTGGGAGCGCGCCACCTGGGCGACGAGGTGAGCCGCGGCGCCGAAACCGTACAGCCCGAGATTGCCGCCCTCGCCGGCGGTACGGTAGGCGCGATAACCGATGAGCCCGGCGCACAGCAGCGGCGCGAGGCGCGCGGCGGGGCCTGCGGGCAGCGCCAGACAGTAGCGCGCGTCCGCGAGCAGCTCTTCGGCGTAGCCGCCGTCTCGCGTATAGCCGGTGAAGCGCGCCGCGCGGCAGAGGTTCTCGCGTCCGCTGCGGCAATAAGGGCACACCCCGCAGGTGTACGCGAGCCAGGGCACCCCGACGCGGTCGCCTGCCTTGAAGCGCCCGGCGGCGGCTCCGGCCCCGATCACCGTGCCCACGACCTCGTGCCCCGGGGTGAGGGGGCAGTGAATCCCGGGCAACTCGCCGTCGAGCACGTGCAGGTCGGTACGGCAAACGCCGCAGGCCTCGACCGCGATGCGCAGCTCGTGCTCGCGCGGCGCAGGCAGTGTGAGCTCGGTGAGCTCGAGGGCTGAGCCCGGCGCCTTGAGGCGCATGGCCTTCATGGCTTTCTCAGGCCGCGTTCTTGCCCGCCTCGGCTTTGATCGCCGGCGGATGAGGCGGCACGACGACGCCGCAGGTGATGATCATCCTGAGAGCCGCGTCCACCGACATGTCGAGCTCGACCACGGATGAGCGCGGCACCATGACCAGATAGCCCGCGGTGGCATTCAGTGCCGAGGAGATGTAGACGGCCACGTGCGGCTCGCCGGTCCTCGCAGTCACTTCCGGAACATCCTCGGCGGTGAGGAAGCCGAGGCTCCAGACGCCGTTGCGCGGGTACTCGATCATCACGACCTTGCGGAAGGAATTCGACTGCGAGAAGACGCTCTCCGCAAAGCTCTTCACTCCGCCGTAGACCGTACGTACCACCGGGATGCGGTTGAGCAGGTCTTCACCCCAAACCACCAGCTGCCGCCCGATCAGATTGGTCACCAGGAGCCCGGTGAGCAGCAACACGACGAGCGCCAGCACCAGGCCCGCCCCCGGCAGCGCAAAGCCCACCAGCGCCTCGGGCCGCCAGGAAGGCGGCACCAGCAGCATGGTCTGGTCCATGATGCGCAGCATGAAGCTCACCACCCAGATGGTGGCGACGATCGGCAGCCACACGAGAACCCCGGCGACGAGATAACGCCGGAGACTGCGTTTCTTTTCCGGTTTCTTAAGGGCTGCGTCCATGCGATCGCTACCGGCGCCGGGGACGCGGGCTCTTGCGCCGGGCGCTCTTCGGGCGCTTGCGCGACGCGGCGGTGCCGGCGCTGGCGGTCGCGGGCTTCGCCGCCACCGTCGCGCCCGCCTTGGCATCGGCCGCTTTGACGTCCTTGGCCTCGGGCTTGCCCTCCTTCGATTCGGACTTGCTCTCGGCTTTGGGCTCGTCCTTGTCGGCACCCAGGAGGTTGCGCTTGTTCTCCTTGTCGGACTTGAAGTCGGTCTCGTACCAGCCTGCGCCCTTGAGGCGAAAGACCGGCGCCGAGACCAGCTTTTTCAGCTTTTGCTTGCCGCAGGAGGGGCAGCGGGTCAGCGGTGCCTCGCTGATCTTCTGCATGACCTCAGTGTAGAACTTGCAGGCCTGGCACTCGTATTCGTAAAAGGGCATGCGCGGATTATAACGGCGCTGTCTCAGGCGCGCGCCGCCTTACGCTCCCCGACCTTGCCGAAGGTGAGCTGACCGTCGCGCACGCCGATTCGTACGCGATCGCCCGGCAGGAATTCACCCTGGAGGATGCGCTGCGCCAGCGGGTTCTCGATCTGCTGCTGGATGGCGCGCTTCAACGGCCGTGCGCCGTATACCGGGTCGAAGCCCGCCTCGCCCAGCAGGTCGCGTGCCGCATCGTCGAGCGTCACGTCCATGTTGCGCTCCGCCAGACGCTTGCGCAGATAGAGCAGCTGGATGTCGACGATCGCGCGGATCTGGGCGGTGCCGAGCGGATGGAACACAACGATGTCGTCGATGCGGTTGATGAACTCCGGCCGGAAGCTCTGCTGGACGATCTCCATCACCGCACTCTTCATCCTGGCGTAATTCTTCTCGCCCGAGTACTCCTGGATGACCTGCGAGCCCAGGTTGGAAGTCATGATGATGACCGTGTTGCGGAAGTCCACGGTGCGCCCCTGGCCGTCGGTGAGGCGGCCGTCATCGAGCACCTGCAGCAGCACGTTGAAGACATCGGGGTGCGCCTTCTCGACCTCATCGAGCAGGATCACCGAGTACGGACGCCGGCGGACGGCCTCGGTGAGATAACCCCCCTCCTCGTAGCCGACGTAGCCCGGCGGGGCGCCGATCAGGCGCGCCACCGAATGCTTCTCCATGAATTCCGACATGTCGATGCGCACCATCGCCTCTTCGGTGTCGAAGAGGAACTCGGCGAGCGCCTTGCACAGCTCGGTCTTGCCGACGCCGGTGGGACCCAGGAACAGGAACGAGCCGTTGGGCCGGCGCGGATCGGCTAGTCCTGCGCGCGCGCGGCGGATGGCATCCGACACGATGCGCAAGGCCTCATCCTGCCCCACGACGCGCCTGGCGAGCGCCGTTTCCATGGCAAGAAGCTTTTCCTTCTCGCCCTGCAGCATCTTCGACACCGGAATGCCGGTCCACTTGGAGACGATCTCGGCGATCTCCTCCTCGGTCACCTTGTTGCGCACCAGGGTGGGAGCGCGCTCCTCGGCGGCGGTCGCGGCGGTGAGCTTCTTCTCGAGCTCCGGGATCTTCCCGTACTGCAGCTCCGCCATGCGCCCGAGATCCCCCGCGCGCCGCGCGGCATCGAGCTCCAGGCGCGCGCGATCGAGCTCCTCGCGGATCTGCGCCGCGCCCTGAACGGCCGCCTTCTCGGACTTCCACACCTCCTCGAGGTCGGCATACTCCCTGCCGAGCGTCGTGAGCGTGCCTTCGAGCGTCGCCAGGCGCGAGCGTGTGGCCTCGTCCTTCTCCTTCTTCAGCGCCTCCTGCTCGATCTTGAGCTGGATGATGCGCCTCTCGAGCTTGTCCAGCGCCTCGGGCTTGGAGTCGATCTCCATGCGGATGCGCGCCGCGGCCTCGTCGATCAGGTCGATGGCCTTGTCGGGCAGCTGGCGATCGGTGATGTAGCGGTGCGAGAGCGTGGCGGCCGCGACGATGGCAGGGTCGGTGATGTCGACCTTGTGGTGCACCTCGTAGCGCTCCTGGAGTCCCCGCAGGATCGCGATGGTGTCCTCCACCGAGGGCTCGTCCACCAGCACCTTCTGAAAGCGCCGCTCGAGGGCCGCGTCCTTCTCGATGTACTTGCGGTATTCATCGAGTGTGGTTGCGCCGACGCAGTGCAGCTCGCCGCGGGCGAGCGCGGGCTTCAGCATGTTGCCGGCGTCCATGGCTCCTTCCGCCTTGCCGGCGCCGACCATGGTGTGCAGCTCGTCGATGAAGAGAATGACCTGGCCTTCCTGCTTGGCGAGGTCGCTGAGCACTGCCTTGAGGCGCTCCTCGAACTCGCCGCGGAATTTCGCACCGGCGATGAGCGCGCCCATATCGAGCGCCAGGATGCGCTTGTTCTTGAGGCTCTCCGGCACCTCGCCGTTGACGATGCGCTGTGCGAGGCCTTCCACGATCGCGGTCTTGCCGACCCCTGGCTCGCCGATCAGCACCGGGTTGTTCTTGGTGCGCCGCGCGAGCACCTGGATGGTGCGGCGGATCTCGTCGTCACGGCCGATCACCGGGTCGAGCTTGCCGGAGGAGGCGCGCGCCGTGAGGTCGATGGTGTATTTTTCGAGGGCCTGGCGCCCCTCCTCGGCGTTCGCATCGGCAACCTTCTCACCGCCGCGAACTTCCTCGATGGCTTTCTCGATGGCCCCGCGCACCATGCCGGAGTCCTTGAAGAGGCGCGCGAGCGCACGGTCCTCGAAGGCGGCGAGCACGAAGAGCTCGCTCGCGATGAACTGGTCACCGCGCTGCTGCGCCAGCTTGTCGGTAACGTTGAGGATGCGGTTCAGATCGTTGGAGACATGGATCTCCCCCGGCGTGCCCTCGACCTTCGCCAGCCCGTCGAGGAGCGACAGCAGGCCCGAGCGCAGCTTGTTGGCGTCCGCCCCCGCCTTCATCAGCAGCGGGCG
>DASQGK010000024.1:0-7175 GCA_035632655.1 Steroidobacteraceae bacterium
TACCGTCTTGACCTGGATGCTGAACGCCGGAAGCGAGGCCGACAGCTGACCGTCGCTCACGCTGATCACGATGTTGGAAAATGTGCCGACGTTGGCGCTCGACGGAGTGCCGCTCAAGGTGCCCGTCGAAGTGCTGAACACCGCCCAGGCGGGCAGGTTCTGGACACTGAACGTGAGCGTCAGGCCCGTGGGACCCGAGGCGGTCGGTGTGAACGAATACGCCTGCCCCTCATTGACCTGAGTCGACGGGGATCCGCTGATCGTGGGCGGCTGCGCGGCGACCTGGATGCTGAATGCCGGGAGCGAGGCCGATGCCTGTCCGTCGCTCACGCTGATCACGATGTTGGCAAAGGTGCCGACGTTGGAGCTCGAGGGCGTGCCGCTCAGGGTGCCGGTTGTTGCGCTGAATGTTGCCCAGCTCGGCAGGTTCTGAACGCTGAAGTTGAGCGCTGCGCCGGCAGGCCCGATGGCGCTGGGTGTGAAGGCATAGGCGTGGCCGGCTGTTACCTGAGTGGCGGGTGTGCCGCTGATCGACAGGGGCTGCACGGTGGCGGTGACCTGGATACTGAACGCCGGGAGTGAGGCCGACGCCTGCCCGTCGCTCACGCTGATCACAATGTTGGAGAAGGTGCCGACGCTGGAGCTCGAGGGTGTGCCGCTCAGGGTGCCGGTCGTGGTGCTGAATGAGGCCCACGCAGGCAGGTTCTGGACGCTGAAAGTGAGCGTCGCGCCGGATGGACTGCTCGCGCTCGGAGTGAAGCTGTAGGCCTGACCCGCCCCGACCTGCGTCGGGGGTGTGCCGCTGATCGTCGGTGGCTGTGCGGCGGCACTGACCTGGATGCTGAAAGCCGGGAGGGAAGCCGACGCGGTGCCATCGCTCACGCTGATCACGATGTTGGAGAAGGTCCCTACGTTGGAGGCGGCGGGCGTGCCGCTGAGGGTGCCGGTCGATGTGTTGAAAGCCGCCCACGATGGGGAGTTCTGAACGCTGAAGCTGAGCGTCGTGCCGGCCGGGCCGGTCGCGGTCGGCGTGAAGGAATAGGCCTGGCCGGCCGTGATCTGAGTGGCGGGCGTGCCGCCGATAGTCGGAGCCGGCGGGGGCGTGCCGTTCGAAACCGTCTGCGCGCCGCCGCTTCCGCCGCCACCGCAGCCCGCGAGCGCAGCCGCCGCCAGCAGGCACAGGGTCAAGGCACCGAGAATGGGTGCGCGTCCACGAATGTACGTCGTCATGTGGCTCTCCATGTCCAAGCTCCCCCGGTCTGGGCGGGCTGCCTGCCCGCTCATCCCGCTCTCATGTGTCCGCCTCCTCTCGCCCGGGACACGGGCGCCGCCTCTCGGCAGCGCGGGCGTTCGTGCAGCCGGTCGTTCGATCGGTGCAACGAGTCTCGAGTCGCTTCAGCGCAGCAAGCGGCCTTGCACGGCGCGCGCGCTAGCGTGTTCCGTGAGTTCCGACGGGGGTGTGAAGCGCCGAGCCGACCCACGCGCATCGATGGCGCGGAGTGGCAGCGCAGAGCGACCTGGAATTCGCAGTCGCATCAAAATGGCTCTCCCTGTCCGGAACACCGGACTCGGGACGACCATTGATGGACAGCAGGTGTGACGACGAGCACAGGAGCCGATTGGCTCCCTCGCCGGCAACCCCGCTATCTCACGCGATCGGCCTGAGACCGGAGGCTTTGCGTCCCCGCCTTGCGGCGGGTTTGCCCTTAAGCAATGCGATCCTAAGTAAAATCAGATCGCCATTGCCAAAACGCAGTCACAGTTATGAAACTTAAACGCTCTTGTTGCAACGCGTCGTGACCCGGAGACATTGACAATTTTCTTTTGTCGCCGTGCGCCGACGCGCTCGCGGGAGCGCTGAGCTCCCGGGGCAGCTGAGTTCTTGCCGTCGCGCAGTGCTTGCAGCGCGCCGGGCGGCGCAAGGGGGCTCGCGTGGACACTGACGAACGGCCGACGCTAGACTCCGGACGATGACGCAACGCGCCCCGACAGTGCGGATCGCCGGACCGAACGAGCTCGTGCTCGAGCGCGCCGACGGACGCATCGAGCCGCTGCACCCGCTGTGGCTGCGCGAGCGCTGCCGGGATGCCGCGAGCATCGACCTGCGGACGCAGCAGCGGCTCTACGATCCGTCGGATTTCGATCTGCAGATGCGCATTACGGCGGTGTCGCAGCCCTCGCCGGGAATTTTTCAGGTGAGCTTCAGCGACGGGCACCAGGCGAGCTTTCACGCCGCCGACATTCTCGAGGAGGCCGCACTCGCCCCCAACAGCCACGATTGTCCGGCCGCGCGCCTCTGGGACGGCAGACTCACCGAGCTCCCGCGGGCGCGCTGGCGCGCCGATCCGGGCGATGCGGAGCTCATGTCGTGGCTCGAGTCTTTCCTCACTTTCGGCTTCATCATCTTCGAAGGCGTCCCGTCCGAGCCCGGCAGGGTGCTCGAAGTCGGCGCGCGCTTCGGCTTCACGCGCGAGACCAACTTCGGAGCGCTCTTCGACGTTCGCTCGACGCCCGGTGCCAACGACCTCGCCTACACCTCGGTGGCGCTCGATGCGCATACCGATAATCCCTATCGCACGCCGGTGCCGGGCATTCAGCTGCTGCACTGCCTGGTGAACGAGACGAGCGGGGGGCTCTCGACGCTGGTCGACGGTTTCGCCGTGGCGCAGGCGCTGCGCGCGCGCGACCCCGAGGCCTTCCGGATTCTTTCCGGCACGCCGGTGCGCTTCAGGTACATCGATGTCGACACCGAGCTCACCGCCAGCGCCCCACCCATCGAGCTCGACGTCGCGGGCGAGCTCAAGGCCATCCACTTCAGTCCGCGGCTCGACTTCGTGCCCCTCTACCCGCAGGCGCAGCTCGATGCCTACTACCGCGCGCGCCGCGAGTTCGATCATCGCCTGCGGGCGAGCGACTTCGAGATTCGCTTCCTGCTGAAGGCAGGCGACCTCGTAATGTTCGACAACTGCCGGCTGCTGCACGGGCGGACCGGTTTCGATCCCGCGGAGGGCCTGCGCCACCTGCAGGGCTGCTACATCGATATCGACGGCCCGCGCAGTCTCTACCGGGTGCTGCGGCGCCGGCGCTCGGCCGCCGGCGCGGTGAGGCGCAGCGCGTGAGCCGCACGGTCAGCTTCCGCGCGATGCAGGACGGCACGCGCGAGGATTACCTGCTGCTCGATGAGTCCGAGCGCGCTTATGCCGCGGGCCTCGCCGACCGCGTGCTCGGGCAGCTGGCCAGGCTCGATCACACGCTCGAGGGCTATCCGCTCACGCGCCTGGGGCACTCGCTGCAGACGGCGACGCGCGCGATGCACGCAGGCGCCGATGCGGAGCTGATCGTCGCAGCGCTGCTGCACGACATCGGGGACGAGCTGGCGCCCTACAATCACTCGGAATTTGCGGCGGCTATCCTGCGGCCGTACGTGCGCGCGGAGGTCACCTGGATCGTGGCGCAGCATGGGCTGTTCCAGAACTACTACTATGTGCACCACCTCGGCGGCGATCGCAACGCGCGCGAGCGCTATCGCGGACACCCGTGGTACGAGGCCTGCGAGCACTTCTGCGCCGCCTGGGACCAGTGCTCCTTCGATCCCGACTACCGCTCCGAGCCGCTGAGCGCGTTCGAGCCCCTGGTGCGGCAGATCTTCGCGCGCACGCCGCACGATCCGCGCTACACCTCGACCCCGATCGCCTAAAGCCGCCCCTTCAGGCAGCCGATGAGCCCCGGGTGCCCGCGGCGAGCACCTCATCGAGCCACTCGATCCAGTGCATCACGGGCACCTCGCTCGCGGCGCCTAAGTGCGCGATGCAGCCGATGTTGGAGGACAGGATGAGGCGCGGCTTTCCCGCCGACAGCGACTCGAGCTTGCGCTCGCGCAGCTCCCGGGAGAGCTCACCCTGCAGCAGTGAGTAGGTACCGGCGGAGCCGCAGCACATGTGAGGCTCGGCTACGGTGAGCAGCTCGGCGCCGAGCGCCCGCAACAGCTTCTCGGTCGATTCGGCGCAGCGCAGCGCGTGCTGCAGGGTACAGGGCTGCTGCAGGGCCACGCGCACCACAGGCGGCCTCCCCGCCAGCCTTTGGAGCGCCGCGCGCTCGCCGTCCAGGAACTCGCCGAGATCGCGCGCCGCGCCGCTCACGCGGCGTGCACGGTCCGCATAGGCCGGATCGTGCGCCAGCAGCCGTCCATAGTCCCTGATCTGAGCGGCACAGCCGGAGGCGTTGAGAACGATGGCCTCCACCTCGCCCGACTCGAGACGCGGCACCCAGGCAGCGACGTTGCGGCGCGCGTCGTCGAGCCCCCCGGGCTGATCGCCCGTGTGGTGGCGGATGGCTCCGCAGCAGCCGGACCTGGGCTCCACCTGCGCCTCGACGCCGATCGCATCGAGCACCCGCGCGGTGGCCGCATCGATCGACGGAGCGAGCGCGCCCTGGGTGCAGCTGCGCAGCAGCAGCACCTTGCGTTCATGCCGGCGATCCGGCCAGGCACCGGCCGGGCGCGGCGGGCGCAGCATCCTCCGCAACCGCGCCGGCAGCAGCGAACGCAGCGCGCGCGCGAGGTGCAGCGCGGCGCCGAACAACCTGCGCCGGGTGAGTCCGGTGCGCAGCAGCCACCGTCGCACGCGCGCGCCCCCGGCTCGCGGTACCTGGGCGTCGACGATGGCGCGTCCGATGTCGAGCAGACGGGCATACTCCACCCCCGAGGGGCAGGTGGTCTCACAGTTGCGGCAGGTGAGACAGCGATCGAGATGCAGCTGAGTCACCGCAGTCGCGGGCGCGCCTTCCAGCACCTGCTTGATCTGGTAGATGCGTCCCCGCGGTCCGTCGAGCTCATCGCCGAGCAGTCGGTAGGTGGGGCAGGTCGCGTTGCAGAACCCGCAGTGCACGCACGCACGCAGGATGGCCTCGGCTTCGGTCCCCTGAACGGTGCCTGCAAAGGCCGGTGCGAGACGCGTCTCCAAGCCTCAGAGCTCCGCAACCAGGCGGCCGCGATTGAAGATGCCGTGGGGATCGAAGCGCGCCTTGAGGCGCCTGGTAACGTCGAGCACGGCGGGCGCGAGGGGATGGAAGCGATCGCCCGGCTCGCCGCCGCGCCAGTGCAGCGCCGTGCCGCCGGCGGCGGCGGCGAGGCGCCGTACCTCCGCTGCGGGCCTGTCGGTCGCACACCAGCGCAGCGCGCCGCCCCACTCGATGAGGCACGGGCTGCCTGCGCCAAGGGGCGGCGCAGTCGAGGGGAGCGAGAGCCGCCAGAGACTCGATGCGGCGCCGAAAGGCGTTTGCGGCGCGTGGCGCAGCTGCAGCCACCACTTCGTGGCGGCATCCGGATCGATCGCTTCGCCCCCGAGCTTTGCGCGCGCGGCACGCAGTGCCGCGGGCGCACCCGAGAGACGCAGCCATGCGGCGCCGTTCCACCAGGCGGTCGCCGAGAGCGGCAGCGGCTGTCCGGCCCAGCGGTTGAATGCTGCCAGCGCGGCCTCTTCGTCGAGCTCGAGGCGCAGCGTCTGCTCCTCGCGCGGCAGCGGCATGACTTTGAGCGACACCTGAAGGATCGGCCCCAGTATGCCGAGTGAGCCGCACAGCAGGCGCGACACATCGAAGCCGGCGACGTTCTTCATCACCGTACCGCCGAAGTGCAGCATGTCGCCCTCGACCGAGAGCAGCACCGCGCCGAGCACGAAGTCGCGCGCCGCGCCCGCGTGTGCGCGACGCGGACCCGAGAGGCCTGCCGCGATGACTCCGCCGATGGTCGGATCGCCGCCGAAGTGCGGCGGCTCGAAGGCGAGGAACTGCCGCTGCTCGGTGAGCCGCCCCTCGATCTCAGAGAGCGGCGTCCCACAGCGCGCCGTGATCACGAGCTCGGAGGGCTCGTACTCGACGATTCCGCGGTAGGAGCGCAGATCGAGCAGCGCGCCGACCGAGCTCTCACCGTAGAAGTCCTTGGTGCCCGAGCCGCACAGGCGCAGCGGTGTGCGGGCCTGATGCGCCTCCAGTACCTTAGTCCGCAGTGCCGCCAGCGCCGCTTCCATGAGCTTCAGAACCTCGGCAGATCGGGATGGCGCTGCTGCCCGCGACGCACGTGCTCCCGGCCGTACTCGGCGCAGCGCGCGAGCGTCGGAATGGCCTTGCCGGGATTGAGGAGCCCTGGCGGGTCGAAGGCCTCCTTGATCGCGAAGAACGCGGTGCGTTCGGCCGCCGAGAACTGCACGCACATGGGGTTGAGCTTCTCCACCCCGACGCCGTGCTCGCCGGTCACCGTGCCGCCGACGCCCACGCATAGCTCGAGGATCTCGGTGCCGAAACGATCGGCGCGCTGCCACTGTCCGGGCTGGTTGGCGTCGAAGAGGATCAGCGGATGGAGATTGCCGTCGCCCGCATGAAACACGTTCAGGCACTGCAGTCCGTATTTCTCCTCCATCTGCGCGATGGCCCGCAGCACCTCGCCGAGCTTGCGGCGCGGGATGGTGCCGTCCATGCAGTAATAGTCCGGGGAGAGACGGCCGGCGGCGGGGAAAGCGTTCTTTCTGCCGGACCAGAAGCGCAGGCGCTCGGCCTCCGAGCGCGAAACCGCCAGCGCGGTGGCGCCGGCCCGGCGCACCACCGCCTCGATCGCCGCGACCTCCTCGGCAACCTCGTCCGCGGTGCCGTCCGATTCGGCCAGCAGGATCGCCTCGGCGCTCATGTCATAACCGGCCTTGACGAAGGGCTCGACCGCCGCGACTACGCGCCGGTCCATCATCTCGAGGCCCGCGGGGATGATGCCGGCGGCGATGATGGCCGCGACCGCCTCCCCGGCCCTGCCGACATCGTCGAAGGAGGCCATCACCACCTGCGCAACTTCCGGCTTCGGCACGAGCTTCAGCAGCACCTCCGTCACGATCAGCAGCAGTCCCTCGGAGCCGAGCGCAAGTGAGAGCAGATTGAGCCCGGGCGCATCGAGGGCGGCGCCGCCGAGCTCGATCGGCTCGCCGTCGATGGTGCAGCCGCGAACCCTGAGCACGTTGTGCACCGTGAGTCCGTACTTGAGGCAATGCACGCCGCCGGAGTTCTCCGCCACGTTGCCGCCGATGGTGCAGGCGAGCTGCGAGGAGGGGTCGGGGGCATAGTAGAGGCCGAAGGGGGCGGCAGCCTCGGAGACGGCGAGGTTACGTACGCCCGGCTGCACGCGGGCCGTGCGG
>DASQGK010000025.1:0-13347 GCA_035632655.1 Steroidobacteraceae bacterium
TGCCGTGTGACCGAGCGTGTCGTTGATGAGTGTGAAGCGGTCGATCTCGATGAGAATGATGCCGAGGCGCTGCCGCCGCCGCGCATGCAGCTCGCGCAACGCCCGATCGAGCTGGCTCATGAAATAACGCCGGTTCGGCAAGCCGGTGGAAGGGTCGTGGTAGCGGGCGTGCTCGAGGTTTCTCTGCAGCGCGTCGTGCTGCTCGATCTCGGCGCTGAGGCGCGCGTTGACCTTGCGCAGCCGCCCGCGCGCCATCGCCAGCGCGCGGCGCGCATGACGCACGCCGTACGCGAGGTCGTATGCGCCGAAGGCCAGCGCCCAGGTCAGCAGGACGAGCAGCGTCACCTGCGCGGCGATCGGCCCGATCGGGAACCAGCCGCTGCGCGGACGGATGGCCAGCTGCAGATAGGCGCGCGCCCCCGCGGCGCCGTCCGCGGGCTGCGCCGCGGCCGTCACCGGCGCCTCCAGCGCCGCTGCGCGTGAGCGCATCAGAACCCGCGGCTCACGGGGATTGTGTGCATTCTCGAAGAGCTCGAAATCATAGCCCTCACGCGCCAGCCTCCCGAAGTCGGCCCGCACCAGCAGTTCCTCCAGTGCCTCGTAGGCAAAGACGCGGGTATCGCGCATCGCCGCAGGCGCGGCGCCCGGCTCAACTGGAGACTGCGCTGCGGCCAGCCACTGACTGCCATAGCGGACCGGGCCGAGGAGCTCGCCCGCCGTGCGCCCGCCGGCACGCGCCGCCAGCCACTCACCCGCGAGGGCCCGGCTGATGCTCGGGTCGGCATCTCCGGTGCGCAGCAGCGTACCGTCGGGCGCCATCCAGAAGGCATGGCGCCCCGGGGACGCCGCTGCCACCCGCGTGGGCTCGCGCCGGTCCCCGGCGGCGGCTGCGCGTCGCGACTCCTCGCGCGCGCGCTCGAGCAGACCTTGCAGCTGGACCTCGATCAGATGCGCATGATGCGTCACGACGTCCTGTGCGGCGCGGCGAAGCTCTGCGGCATGGTCGCGAGCGCTCAGCGTCATGAGGCGCGCCCCGGCGAGCAGCACGACGGCGCCGACCGCGGCCGCCGGCATCCACGCCGGGTAGCGTCTCCATGCGGCCCTCATGGCGGGCGACCGTGTCCGTCGAGGTGCAGCGTGTACAGCAGCGTGACGGTGGTGCGCTTGAAGCCCCCGAGCTCCAGATAGTCCGCCAGCAGCTGCCAGTCGGAGCGTGCGAAGGAGCGGCCGAGGCCGGCGAACAGCTCCGTCAGCTGCGGCCCCGGTTCGACGGTCTGGCCGAGGAGATTCAGGACGGCCGGCGCGGCCGGGCCACGGGAGGCTCCGCCGAGAGCAGTCACTGACTGCCCCACGTAATCGAGGCGCAACGTTGTGAGCCGCGTGCCCAGATTCCCGCCGAGCGTATCGGCGTACGAAACGGATAGCAGCAGCGGCTGCGCCACGTGAAATGCCAGGGTGAGCTTCGGCAGATTGCCGTGGCTCGTGTCCACGTCGATGCGGCGCTCCTCCAGCGCCACGCTCAACCATGGGCTCGGCGTGGTGAGGAAGCCCGCGGTGACCACCGAGTAGTTAAAGCCGCGCTGGCCGACCTCGCCGGCGCCTTCATGCGCCTCAGCGTAGATCGAGGTCGACGGCGTGCCGCTGCCGAGCGCCAGCGAGCCGCTCAGGGCTCCCGTCGTCCAGTGCGCATCGGCGATCCGCTGGTGCTCGACTCCCGCGCTGAGCACATCGCGGGGCGCGAAGGTATGGGACCACAGCGCCGACGCGCCGGCGCCACCGCTGCCTCCCGTAAGCCAGGCGCCGTCGGCGCTGAACAGAAGCCGATCCTCGGACGCGGCCGCCGGCGCGTGCTGCGTCTGCTCCGCCGGCGCCACGGGCGGCTGCTGCGCGAGGCAGAGCTGCATCGTGCAACCGAGTATCAGCGTCGCGAGGCTGCGCGCCGGCGCGCTCACTGCTGCCCCATGACGGCGCTCAGGCTCGTGGCGCCGCGATCCGCGCCGGCAGCGACTGCAGCCGGGACGAATGCGATGACGTACAGTCGCTCCTCCTCGCCGGGCAGCGGCACCGCGGTCACCATGACGCGGTACGCCCGCCGCGACACCGCCAGGTGCATCTTCCGGCAGCGGCTCATGCCCGGATCCCACCATGCCGTGGCGGCCGCCTCCGGCACGAGCTTCGCGACGTTGCTGCCGGCCTGCGCCTCGGGAAACACCGCGCGCGCGGGTCTGTTGATCATGAGCACGCGGCCGGATGCGTCCACCACGAGAGCGGCGTGCTCGGCGGCATCGAGTGCCGCTCTCACGCAAAGAGCCTCGGTGGTGTCGATGACCGTGACGAGCGCCAGACGGCGGCCGTTCTGCGCGAGGTGTTGCACGCGTACCTCGGTGGCCACCAACTCCCCGCCCATGCGGGCCATGCTGAGCGGCTCGACTCCGTCGCGTCCGCCTACCAGTGCTTCGATCGCCTCCGGGTAGGAGAACTGCACGACCTCGAAGAACTCCCGCCCGACGATCGCCCCACCCTGCCGGCGCCACTTAGCCGTAGCGACCGCGCTCGCCGCGAGAATCTCATGCGTCTCCCCGTCGATGAGCGCCGCCGGGAAAGGCAGCTCCTCCACCAGTGCCGACCACAGCCGCTCGCTGCGCAGCGCCTCGCTGCGGGCCATGGCCACCTGGACGGTCAGCCTGTCGTAGACCGTCCGCAGGTACTCGGCCGCCACCGCGCAGGCGAATACCACCACGGCGAACACCTGCAGCAGCACGGAGTAGTAGCCCGCCGGCGCGTAGAAAGCGGCGAAGGGGGGGGCTGCCCCGCCCCAGAGCCTGCCGATGGGGCTGGCCCATCCGGCGGCCGCCGGTATCTGTCCCGCGGCCAGCACGCTCACCGCCACGAGGCTCAGCGCCGCTGTCACATACGACTGCCAGCGTGAGATGAACACTGCGCCGATGACCGGCAGCGCGAACACCCCGAGAAACAGCGGGTTCTGCAACCCTCCGGCGCGCCGCCATATGAGAGCCAGGATCACGACGCACAGCAGGTGCAGACCGATGAGCAGCCGCGTGCGCAGCCGCGGCCCCGGGGGCAGCCGCGCGGCGACGACGGTGAAGCCGACATGAATCACCGCGAGCGCCAGCAAGCCGAGCGCGCAGGCGACGAAATCGACCTGCAGCCCGCTGGCAACGCGCGGCAGCCCGAGCGCCAGCAGGGTCGTGAATATGGTCAGCAGCCAGCTGTCCCCGAGCGGATGCGCGCGCGGGTCGAGCCAGCTCATTGCCGGAATGATCTGGGTGGGGGCCCGGTCCATCACGGCTTGCCGACCGCGGCTGTGACCGGTGCGGCCTGTGCGAGCGTGCCGATCGCGTTTGCGCGGAAGTTGTTGCTGCCCTGGAGCAGGGGCTGCGCGCGCACGCTGCGTCCATCCGCCTGCACGTAGTCCGTGACACGCAGCGCCAGAGCGTGCGGGCGCAGCACCTGGTTGTCCTTGAGGATCGGCGAGTCGCCGATGACGTCGATCCCGTCGAGCTTCGGGTCTGCGATGGTGTTGCCGACGGCACTGCCCGGATGGCCGGGGTCGCCGAGCACGAATGCCAGGCCGGAGGCGCAGCCCGCAATGCGATTGCCGCGCACCAGCGCGCCCGGGGAGGCGCGCAGCATGATGGCGTAGGAGCTGAGGCCGGAGAGCTCGTTGTCTTCGATCAGGGCTTCGCGCGCGTTCTCCGCCACGATGCCCATCGCCGCGGCGCCGCCGATGCGGTTGTTGCGGACTACGGCGCCCGCGCCGACCAGATGCACTGCGGCATCCGGTGAATTGCCGGCGAAATCGTTGTGCTCGATGGCGATCGCAATGTTGCCGGCAACCACACCGCTGCGATTGCCGGTGAAGTGATTCCCGTGGACGCGGATCGGGTCCTGGGGCGTTCCCGGGTCGCCGCGCACCGCCCAGAGCCCCGCCGCCCCGGCCTGAAGGAAAGTATTGCCGACCACCGCCGCATCCGGGCTGGGCGCCGCGAAGCGCACGCCGATGCGGTCGCCCGCGAAGCGATCGTCCTCGAGCAGGATGTCGGCGGCGTTGGCCGCAACCTCGACGCCGACGTCGCAGGACTCGACTGCGCTCGCGCGCATCTGAAAGTGAGCCGCGCGCAGCAGCACCGCGGCACCGGGGCAGTTGCGCACTATCACGCCTTCGACCGAAGTGTTGGGTCCGGTGACATCGAGCACCGCGCCGCCCGCGAGCGAGCGCGCATCGATCTCGGCACCGGCGGGTTGCGCAATGAGCCGCGTGCCGTGAGGGTTCATGAGCGGCGGCAGTGCCGTCGCCACAGTGAGTTTGCGCGGCACGATCCACACGCTGGCGCGGCCCCTGGCGGAAGCGGCGATGTAGAGCGCCTCCCTCAATGAGCCGGGACCGACGTCATCCGGGCTGGTGACCCGGATGTTGAGCTCGTCGGCAGAAGCGCTGGCGAGCTGCGTCGAGCGCCTCGACCAGCTCACCAGGACCACCACCGCGATGAGCAGCACGGCAACTACGGCAAGCGAGACCTGTTGTTTCGCATTCACGGTCGTCCCCGCGCACGTTTGAGGATGAAAACGACGTGCCACGATTGCCCGACCGCCATACGACCGAACGGCACGTCGATCGGAATCGAGAGCAGCGTCACGGCCGCCAGAAGTGGAGTTCGCAGCAACCGTGGCAGCCGCTGCAGATGGGGCAACAGCCAGGTCTTGAAAGGCGCGGGATCGACCCCGCGGATGTCTTTCACCTCGAGACCGCAGGCTTCGAAGACCGCCAGGTATTCGTCCCGCTGGCGTGCCTGGAAGACCGCACTGTTGCAGCTCGTGACGGCGCGCGCGGGGGCGGCTTCGAGCAGAATCAGCGTGCCGTCGGCCGTCAGGTGAGAAGCCAGGCGCTGCACCGCTGCATACAGCGCCGCCGGCTCGAGGATGTGCTGCAGGACCGTGACGCCCAAGATCACATCGAACCACCCGCCGACCTGCAGAGCGGTCACGTCCTGTCTGATGAACCGGCAGCGCGCGGCAAAGCCCTGCGCCGCCGCACGCCGGCGCGCCTGCTCGATCATCGCGACGCTCACGTCGACGCCGGTGACCCGCGCACCGTATCGAGCGAGGCGGCGGCTCCAGCGGCCGACGCCGCAGCCGACATCCAGTACGCGCGTGTCCGCGCGCACGCGCAGCACTCCGGCCAGCGCGAGGCGCTGACACCAGTCGATCCAGCGATTGTAGAACTCCGGCATGCCGTAGGAGCAGACCGCGGCAAGCCCCTCGCCCCGTCCCCCGAAGCGCAGCGCCCGCTGCTCCCAGTAGCTATTCATGCGAGCGCCACGCCGGCCGCCGCGGCGGCGCGCCGGCCCTGTGGCAGCCGCCCGGCGAGTTCACGGCTCACCGCGTCCGCCTCCGCGATCGGCAGCCCCCGCTCGGCCATCGGCCGCAATGCGCACAGGATCCAGATGAGGGAGCGCAGCCGGGAGGGGAGATGCGCCGCGTCACCCCCGACCCGCGCCACAAACGCCTCGAACTCGCGCTCGATGCTCAGGATGGTCTCGCGCAGCAGCGGATCCATTGGCAGGATCTTGGCCGGTTGGTCCCAGGCGATCGCAGTCCCCGCGACCGCGCGGCGCTCACAGACCGTGAAAGCCTGCAACTCGGGATCGGCCGCCATCGGCGCACCGGAGAACGGAATGACGTAGGGGTACAGGCCGATTTCGCAGCCGCGGCTCAACCAGCGGTAGGCCTGCCGCAGCGTCTGCGCGAGATCGGCGAGCGTCGCGCGCGGCGACGTCAGGATGAGATCGAGAAACGGCGTGATGCCCAGGTCGAGCGCCGCGGTGAGCGTTGGCTCGATGTGCGGGTAGATGCGGCCCTTGTTGAATTCCTTGAGGACATCGTGCGAGAAGCTCTCGATGCCGAAGCCCAGCACGCGAAAGCCGGCCCTCCGCATGGCGGCCAGCCGCTCGGGCGTCATCGCATCGACGCGGTTGGTGCTGATGAACTGCAGCGTCTGCGGCAGTGTCCCGCCTTGCTTGGCGGCGACGATGCGCTCGCACAGCGGCAGAATGCGCCGGTCCTGGGTGAAGGCAAAGATATCGTCCTGGAAGATGATGGTGCGCACCCGCGGATGCGCGGCCGCGATGCGCTCCAGCATGACGGTGCATTCGTCGGCATCGAGGCGCGCGATGCCGGCGACGCTTCCCTGTGCCTCGTGCAGGAAGTTCGTGGACGAGCAGAAGGTGCAGCCCATGGGACAGTAGTTGAGGGTGATGAGCCGCACCGAGCGGATCTCCGCGAGCAGCGCCTCGCGCGCCGCCTTGGTCGGCAGCGTGCCCACGCGGTAGGCGTGCTCGAGGCGCTCCCAGTACGCGGCATAGGGCATGCGCTCGTAGGGAGTCGCGAAGATGGCATCGCGCAGCTCCGCGCGCTCGAGCGCACGCTGCGGAATCTTCAGGCACCCACCATCCGCATGAGGCTCCGCCGTCCCGCTGATTCCGTTCAGCGGCGCGCCGGAGCGCAGCCGCGCCGCCATCTCGAGCAGCGGCCGCTCTCCCTCGCCCAGCACGACGCGGTCGAAGGGACCGAGGCGGAACATGAGCTCGGGTCTGAAGGTCGCCTCCATGCCGCCGGCGATCAGCAGCGCGCGCGGAGCCAGCCGCCGCGCGAGGTGCGCGAGCTCGAGGTCGAAGCGCAGCGTCATTCCGGTAGTCGAGACGCCGATGATGTCCCAGCGGCGGCGGAGGATTTCCCGCTCGAGGGCGCGGGCGGGCGGTCCGGAGCAGCAGTTGGGATCGAAGACCCGGGCGGTGACGCCGGCGGATTCGAGCACGCCTGCCAGGCGCCACACGCCCAGCGGGGGAGCGAGGAAGGTGTATTCCCCACAGTGAGGGTCGTAGGGCCCGATCAGCAGGACGCTCGGCGCTTTCATTATCATTCCACCCGTTGGCACCCGCCCTTGACCAACGCCCCGGCTGCCGCAGTGCAGCCGGATTCCCCGGATTTCCCGTAGCGGCTGAAGCTTGCATGCGAAGACTTCACGCAACTGCAGGCGTGCCGTAGTTCCAACGGACTATGGCGGAGCCGGCTAAGGCAGTTCGCTGATGCGGAGCGCCGCCTCGCTCGCCGCGCGCCGCAGCCGCGCGTGCACCACCGCGACCGGAGCGCCAACCGGCGTGTGGTAGTTCGCCAGCTTCAGGTAGCAGCCCTCTCCTGCATAGAGAGTCGGCCCGCGATAATCGAGGACGCTCCGCCCATCGAGCCAGGCGTCGAAGAATCCGTCTCCGGTGGCAGACCAGCGGACGTGGTAGACGAACTGGTACCAGTGGTTCTTCCTGATCGGACCGACGGTCCAGCGTCGCGTGGGCGACCCGGGCGCGCCGTTCGAGACCACGGGTCCGCCCGAGATCGCAAGGCTCATCACCGCCGGGGCGCCCGTCACGTCGATCTCGAAATTTGCCTGCCCCGCGGAGCCGGTGTGGTGAAAGTCGAACACCACGCCCCAGGGCCAGGAGTCGGCACGGGTGCGGCGCGGTGCGACGTAGTCGTCCGGGAAGAGCAGCGCGTGCGACCACCACTGCTCCTGCCCCTGCGAGCAGCCGGTCTCGGCAGACGACAGCGCCAGATCTGCCCGTTCGGCGCGCCCGCTGCCGGCAACTCCCTCATCACCCGGCTGAGTCTGCAGCCGCACTCCGGTCACGCCGGCCACTTCGACCGGGGTTATGCGCCCGGTGCCCTTCACCTGCGCTGCGAAGCCGCAGTCGGCCCACGAGCCCTGGAAGGTGCACGAGTACGGCACCGCGGCGCCGGCATCGGTGCCGTCGGCGCCCGGGGCGGCCGCAGCGGGAAGCGCTAGTGCAATCCAGGCGATTCGGCTTGCGGCCCTGCAGGCGCGCTCCCTCACATGTCCCGGATCGGCAGTGCGCCGCCCGCTGGCACCGCCCGCGAGCGCCGCGGCGAGACTGCGCCCGGGCGATCCTGCCCGGGCGGGATGTTCGGCTGTCTGAAACGACCGCAGCTTCATCGGGTCGACTGTCCCTCGCGCACCCGCGCGGCGTCGGCCGCGGCGGGATCAGCCGCGCCACAACTCCAGAGGGCATCGTAGGCGGCGAGCAACTGCGGCGCCTGATGGCTCCATTCGAGCTCGGTCTCCACCCGCCGCCGCCCGAGCGCACCCATCGCCGCGGCGCGACGCGGATCATCGATGAGCTCGACGATCTTCGCGGCGAAGTCCGCACTATCGTTGCCGCGTGCGTACAGCGACGCCTGCTGCGCGGCCCAGCGTCCTTCCGTGAGGTCGAACTGCACGATGGGCTTACCGAGCGCCATGTACTCGAGCACTTTGTTCATCGTCGACTTGTCGTTCATCTCGGTGGCGCGGTCGGGATTGACACAGACCACCGCGGTATTGAGCACCGCAAGCAGCGTCTGGTCGGGTACGCGCCCCGTGAAGGTGACGAATGAGTCCACCGCGAGCTCCGCGGCGAGCGAGCGCATGCGCTCGAGAGAGGTGCCACCGCCGACCAGTGTGAACTGGATGTCACGCCGGCCCAGCTCGAAAACAATGTGTCGCACCGCGTGCAGCAGCAGGTCGATTCCTTCCTGCTCGCCGATCACGCCCACGTAACCGACCAGGTGCGCTCGTCCGCGCTTGAGACGCTCGTCCGGCGGCTGCCGCTTGAGTCGCAGGAGACTCGGGCCGCTGCGCACCACGAAGACGCGCTCCGGCGGCATGCGCCCGCGCGTAACAGCGATCCGCCGATAGGAGTCGTTGGTCGCGATCGACACGTCGGCAGCGCCGAAGGTCAGCCGCTCGAGTCGCAGCAGCAGGCGGTACCACAGATCGCGCCGCCCGAATTTGGCCTCGTACAGCTCCGGGCACAGATCGTGATGATCGAACAGAAACTTCTTGCCAAAGAGCTTGAAGAAGCCGCCGACGAGAAACAGCAGATCCGGCGGATTGCAGGCGTGCACCGCATCGAAGCCGCGCGTCAGCAGGACACGCCACGACAGCAGAATTGTCTGGACGAGCGCGCTCGCGTACTCCAGCGCGTAGCCGGCGGCGCCCGCCGCCTCCAGCGGCAGCCGGTAGCGATAGATGTGCACGCCCTCGATGGTCTCGAAGCGGCGCTCACAACCGACGCCGGTGGGACAGATGATCGAGACGCCGTAGCCGGCGTCGCGCAGTGTGCAGGCCTCCTGCCAGACGCGCCGGTCGAAGGGGCTGGGGAGATTCTCGACCAGAATGAGGACGCGTCTCACCAGGATACGCCCTCGTAGACACCCGAGACGCTGTGACAGTCGGCGACGCGCACCAGGTCGATCACCGTCTGGCGGTAACCGATGCGCGGCAGCACCGCGCGAAACTCCGGCGCTGCATTGCCGATGACGATGGTGCCGGCGTGCTCCAGCACCTCGTCGACGCTGGACGCCAGCAGCGCCGAGATGTGCGGAATGCGGTTGAGGATGTAGTCGCGGTTGGTCCCGTGAATGCTCGCGAGCTTGACGTTCTCGTCGTAGATGCGCAGCTCGAAGCCCTTGCCGAGCAGGCGCTCCGCCAGCTCCACCATCGGACTGTTGCGCAGATCGTCGGAGCCCGCCTTGAAGGCGAGGCCGAGGATGCCGACCTTGCGGCTGCCGTGCTCGATGACGGTCTCCACCGCGCGCTCGATCTGCAGCTCATTGCTCGGCAGCACGGCAGACAGGATCGGCAGGGACACATCGAGCGCGCGCGCCTTGTGCAGCAGCGCACGCAGGTCCTTCGGCAGGCAGGAGCCACCGAAGGCGAAGCCCGGCTTGAGATAGCTCGCCGAGAGGTTGAGCTGGGTGTCGCGGCAGAAGATGTCCATCACCCGATGGCTGTCCACGTGCACGGCCTTGCAGAGCCGGCCGACCTCGTTGGCGAAGCCGACCTTGAGAGCGTGCCAGGCATTGTCGGCATACTTGACCATCTCCGCCGTCTCGATGTCGGTGCGCAGCAGCGGCGCGGTGAGGCCGGCGTATACGCTCGCCAGCAGGTCGCCGCTCGCCCGGTTGAGCTCGCCGATCACGGTCTTGGGCGGGTGCAGGTAGTCCTGCACGGCGCTGCCTTCCCGCAGGAACTCCGGATTGACGCACAGGCCGAAGTCGGTGCCGGCCTGCCGGCCCGAGCTCGCTTCCAGTGTGGGGAGGACCACCTCATGGGTGGTGCCCGGCAGCAGGGTGCTGCGCATCACGACGACCGGAGCCCCGGGGTGCGTGCGCAGCTCGCTGCCGATCTGTTCGCACACGTGGCGGATGTGCTTCAGATCGATCCCGCCGTTGCTGCGACCCGGCGTGCCGACGCAGACCATGATCAGATCGGAGCGCGGCACGGCCGCGGCGACCTGTACGGTCGCCGACAGCCGCCCGGCAGCGACCTCCTGCGCGACGATCTGATCGATATCCTTCTCGATGATCGGCGATCTGCCGGAGTTGAGCAGCGCGACCTTGCTCGCCTCCACGTCGACGCCGACCACCTCGTGGCCCTTGCGCGCGAGGCAGCCGGCCACTACGACTCCGACATAACCGAGGCCCAGTACGCTGATTCTCATGTGCCGGTGCTCCCGCTGGCCGCCCGTTCAGCTGTCTTGCGCAGGTGCAGGATCCGATGCCGGCCCCAGCGCTCGCCGAGCCAGCGCCGCAGCGAGCGCGGCAGCGCGCGCCCGAGCACACCCCAGGGGCGGTGGTCGAAGAAACGCACTTCGTGTCGCACGACCTCGAATGCCGCGAACAACTCGGCGGCCTCGCTCTCACCGTAGACCCGGCACCGGGGGTGGACGCCGCCACCGGCATCGCGGCGCGGCAGGCCGAGCCGCGCCGGCAGACCCGCCAGGCGCGCAAGCCGATGGGTGATCGAGGCGCGGTTGTGGAGCATCACCAACAGCTCGCCGCCGGGCTTGAGCACGCGCCCGATCTCCGCGACCGCGCGTTGCACCTGCGGAATGTCCTGCAGGACACCGAACGAATACACGACGTCGAACATGCCATCCGGGAAGCCGAGCGCCGTGACATCGCTCTGCACGGATGCGCCGGGCAGGTGAAACTCCCGCAGCGCCCGCGCGGTCATGTCGGCGGAGCCGCAGTCGAGGCTGATGCCGGTGTAGATTGCGCCGGCGCGGAGCAGCTGCCGCGCGTCCGTGCCAACGCCGGCGCCGACCTCGAGCACGCGCCGGCCGCGCCAGCTGATCCACGACTGGCATTCGAGTATGTGCGGCTGCAGCGCATATCGCTGCCGCTCCACCTGCAGGAAAAACTCGCGCGAGGCGGGCTCGCGCACACTCCGCTGCGAATCGCACGGCTGGGGATCCCAGTGCCCGCGCACCCGCTGCTGCGTCAGCGCCACATCCATGGTCTGCTCCGTCACGACATCGTTCTGTCTGTAAATGGGATTTACCAACACCGGCTCTGCTTTTATGAAGCGGCCGGTTAGTCCGTTCGGCACATGAGCTCCGTGCGCAGCAGCGCCGTGCCCTGCAGGTGCGCCCGCCACACGATCGTCGGCGCAGGCTCACACTGGTCGTAGTGTCGGGACACCCAGCCGCACAGTGGCTGGCTGCTGCCGCGGTACAGCCGCGCCGAACCCTGCGGCAGGCCCGGCAGGCGCACCACGAGTGTCGAAGGCCCGCGCCGCAGCGCGAATCCCCCGGTGACGGGCTCGACGCCGCACTCGGCAGCGCAGTGCAGGAACAACTCCACCTCGTGCTCGCCCGCCATCTGCAGCCGGTCCTCGATGACCAGCCGCCGCTCGCTCTTCTCGAGGATCAACCGCCGGCGGTGCAGCACCGGATCGGCCAGCCGCAGGTAACCCTCGTGCCAACCCTCGAGAATCTCGACCGCGTCCGAGATGCGGGCGGCGGCGCCGCCGGCGCGCGCCTTGCGCAGCCACATGAAATCGCCGCCGGGCTCGGACTGATCCAGGCCGTCGACCACCACGGTGTTGTGGGCGGAGGTGCCGCGAAAGTAAGCGCGCCACGGTCCGCCGCCGTGGTAGCGATAGGTGCCTGGATCGATGAGGAACTCGAGTCCCCCGATGGAGAGTGTGAAAGACAGTGCATCGGCGTGTCCGTGTGCGGCGATCGTGCCGTAGCCCAGCGGGCCTGCGTCCGCCACCACCCGGATCTCCCTGGCGCTCTCGAGATCGCAGCCGACGACGTAGTAGCCGCCTCCCGGGAAGGCGCCGCACCACGGCAGCGGCGGCTGCCGCACGGGGAGCGACGCGAACACCTCGCCGGCGCGCGCTCCGAACAGCCAGCGCGTCTTGTCGTCGAGATCTGCGGCCTTGAAGCGCAAGGCGCTGTTCTCGAACAGCACCGCGCCGCTCGCGAGCAGCGAGCGGTACGGACAGAAATCCGCGCCGGGTGCGAGTCGCGTGACCGCGCCGTCGTCGGCGTCGCCGATCATCGGCACGTGGCCGCCGACGTCGAGGATGGCAGCGAGGAAGGCGAGCATGGCGGCGATGCGCTGGCGGTAAGCCGCGGAGAAGCGCTGCCCGGCACTGCTGCCGGCGAGCAGCGACAGCAGCAGGAAATCCAGCACGAACTGCTGGTAGCAGACCGCCTGTTCGCGGTTGACTCCGTCGGGCGTGTTCTGCAGCAGCGCTTCGCGCTCGAGAATCCGCCGCGCCGTCTCGCGCCAGCGGCGCATGCCCGGCCAGCACGGCCACGTGATACCGGCGATGTACAGTCCCGCCGCCTCGCCGATCAGATGGTTGTTGGCCGAGGAGTAGAGCGAGAGGTAACCGCGCACGAAGCGCGCGTGCTGATAGACCGAGTCGAGCCAGCGCTGCCGCAGGCGCAGGCCGGCGGCGCCGTGAAACAGCGGGGACCCGGCGCCCCCGACCAGCTGCCATACGAGGGACCAGTTGATCAGCCGGATGGAGACCTCGAGCGCGCTGCACCAGTTCGGACCCTGTCCGCAGGGACAAGCGCTGATCCAGCTCGTCAGGTGCCGCTCCACCACCCCGAGGTACTTCGGATCGCGGGTGAGCGCATAGGCCTGCGCCACGGTCACCAGATGCAGGTGGCGGTTGAGCTCCCACAGGTACTTGATCTCGCCGACCCGGTGCCGGTCGCGATAGTCGAGGCGCTTGCCCCAGGTGAGCGGGGCGGCGACCCCGGTTTTCGGGTCACGATTCCAGTCGGGTGGCGCGCCGCCGTTCACGCAGCTCACGGAAAAGATATCGAGCGTGCCGCCGGCGATGCGATCGGCGGCCGCCACGTACGGCGCCGGATCCAGTCCCTCCGGCACATGAATCCAGCGGTCGCTCGGGGGCTCGCGGTCGCAGGCGGGCACGTGCGAGCGCAATGGCCGGAACGACCCGAGGTG
>DASQGK010000026.1:0-36394 GCA_035632655.1 Steroidobacteraceae bacterium
TGCCAACGCCACCACGCTCTGGTTGCTGACGCACAAGGATGCGCCGACCTTCAAGGTGCTCGCGCTCCCTGTCGGCGGAGCTCTGAAAGATGCCCGCACCGTGATCGCGGCGCGTCCCGACCGCGTGGTCGAGTCGATCCACGCGGCGAGCGATGCCCTGTACGTCGTGGCGCGGGAGGGGCTGGTCGGCAAGGTGCTGCGGGTGGATTCCAGGGGCGACGTCAGGGAGCTCCCGTTGCCCTTCGTCGGGACCGTGACCGAGGTGGCAACCGATGCAGCGCTGCCCGGGGCTATCGTCGGGCTCGATGGTTGGGTGCACCCGCAGGCGCACTATCGCTACGACCCCGGGAGTGGTGCGTTCGCGGATCTCAAGCTCGACACGGGTCCCGGATTCGACCCGGCTCGCTTTGCGGCGCGCGAGATGACGGCGAAAGCCGCCGACGGCACGCAGATCCCGCTCTCGCTGATCACGCCCGCGGGACCGAAGCAGGCGCGCCCCATGCTGCTCGACGCCTATGGCGCCTACGGAATTTCGAACCTGCCCTTCTTCTCGCCGCGCGTCGTCACCTTCGTCGGGGCCGGCGGCGCATTCGCCGAGTGCCACGTGCGCGGCGGCGGCGAGCTCGGCGAGACCTGGCGCCTGGGCGGCAAGGATGCCAACAAGCCCAACACCTGGCGCGACTTCATCGCCTGTGCCGAGCAGCTGATCAGTGACGGCTACACCACGCGCGCCATGCTTACCATCCAGGGCACCTCCGCCGGCGGGATCACGGTGGGAAGCGCGGCCGTCGAGCGGCCGGAGCTGTTCGCCGGCGCGGTGGCCCGCGTCGGCGACGTCGATGCGCTGCGCTCCGAGATGATGCCCTCGGGGCCCGCCAATATCCCGGAGTTCGGGACTTTCAAGAACGAGCAGGGCTTCCGGAATCTCTACGCCATGGACGCGTACCAGCACGTGCGCAACGATGCGCACTATCCGGCCTTCCTCCTCACCACCGGCCTCAACGATCCGCGCGTCGAGCCGTGGGAGCCCGCCAAGATGGCGGCGCGCCTGATGGAAGTTCCGGGACGTGCGCCGGTGCTGCTGCGCGTGGAGGATGCCGCCGGGCACGGCCTCGGCACCACCAAGTCGACGCGCGATGCCGAGGATGCCGATATCGCCGCGTTCGTCTTCTGGCGCGCGGGCGTGCCTGAGTGGCAGCCGAAGAAGTAGCCCGGTACCGGCGCCGAGCTCGCCTTCAGCCTGCGCCCTGTGCGCGCGGGCGCAGGGGCGGCGCGGCCACTCGCACGGGCGCGCTTTCGCGCAGCAGGCTCATCGAGGCCAGTCCGACGAGCGCCGCTGCCAGCATGTACCAGCCCGGCGCGAGCGCATTGCCGCTCTCGCGCAGCAGCCACTTGACGGCGAACTGCGTCGTGCCGCCGAAGACGGCGATGGCGAGCGCGTAGACGAGCGACAGCGTGCCGGCGCGCACCCGGCGCGGCAGCGATTCGGCGAGTGCCGCGACCACCGGCCCCTGGTTGAGTCCGGTGAAGATCCCGAGCAGTACGCAGCCGCCATACAGCACCGCCGCGCTGTGGAAATGCACGATCGCAGCGAACACCGGGTAGGTGCACCCGGCGAGCAGCGCGGTGGAGACGATCATGACCGGACGGCGCCCCAGCCGATCGGACAGCCAGCCGCCGAGCGGGTCGCAGCACATCATCGAGAAGGCGCTCACCATGGTGGCCGCGAACGCAAGCTGCGGGCTCATGCCGAGCGTGTCGGCGGCGTAGGTGGTGAAGTAGTCCTGCACGTAGCCGATGACGGTGCCGGAGGCGAGCATGCCGAAACCGAGCACCGCCACGCGCCCGTAGCCCGAGGCCGGGGCCGCCGGTGTGGACGGCGGGTCGGCATCCGCGAGCGTCTCGGGAAGGGCCTGCCGCAGGCTGAGGCCCACCGGCACGATGGCAGCGCCCAGAAGGAAGGCGATGCGCCAGCCGAACGCATCGAGGCTCTGCGGGGTGAGCAGGCTCGAGAGCGCAACGCCGATGAGCCCCGCGCAGCACGCCGCCGCGTCTGCGGTCATGGGCTGGAACGAGCTGTAGAGGCCGCGTCGTCCGGGCGGCGCCGCCTCCACCAGATACGCAAGGCTCGGGCCCACCTCGCCGCCGACCGAGAAGCCCTGCAGCAGCCGCCAGCCGATCACGAGGAGCGGTGCGGCGATACCGATCGAGCGGTAGGAGGGTGTGAGTGCCAGCCCCACCATGCCGATCCCCATGAGCGTGAAGGACACGAGCATGGCCGGGCGGCGGCCGGCGCGATCGGCCAGGCGCCCGAGCACCGCCGCCCCGAGCGGCCGCATCAGAAAGCCGGCGCCGAAAGTCGCGAGCGCCAGCAGCAGGCTGGTCGCGGGCGTGCTCGCCGGGAAGAACGTGTGGCTGATCTGCAGCGCGAAGAAGGCGTAGGCGATGAAGTTGTAGAACTCGAGGCCGTTGCCGATCACCACGGCCACCACGTCTCGCGCCGGCATGCGCGGAACGGGCGGCGCTGCCGTAGCCTGCGCCATCGGCTATTTGCGCCAGTACGCCGGTGTGAAGAGCACGATGATGCTGAAGATCTCGAGCCTGCCGACCAGCATCGCCGCCGTGCACAGCCAGGTCTGCACCGGGGAGAGGCCGTGGAAGTTGTGCACCGCGCCCGGGGGGCCGAAGCCGTGAGCGGTGTTGTTGATCGAGGCGACGGCGGCCGAGAGCGCGGCGTCGAAGTCGAGCCCGGTGAGGAGCAGCGTGAAGGTGAAGAACACCAGCGTCATGAAGTACAGGAAGATGAACGCCAGCACCGCGTGTCCGACCGAGTCGGGGACCGCCCGCCCGCCGACGCGCACCGGCGCCATGGCCGCCGGATGCACCAGCAGCTTCAGCTCCCGTCCCGCCTGGCGTGCGAGCACCAGGGTGCGGAACATCTTGATGCCGCCGCCCGTCGAGCCGGTGCTGCAGACGATGCCCGAAAGGAACAGCATCCAGTAGGGCGCGAACACCGGCCAGTTCTGGTAGTCCTGGCTGGTGAGCCCGCTGGTGGTCGCCTGCGACACCACGTTGAAGGCCGAGTGGCGCAGCGCCGTCAGAAAGCCGGGATACACGCCGTGCCAGGTGAGGAGCGAGGCGATCCCGACCACGCTCAGCGAGAGGATCACGAAGATGGCGCGGCACTCGGGATCGACCTCGTAGGTCTCGAGGCTCAGGCGCTTGAGCGCGATGAAGTGGCGGGCGAAGTTGAGCGCGGCGATCAGCATCAGCGCCATCAGAGTCAGCTCGATCGCGGGTGAGTCGAACCAGGCGATGCTGCGGTCGTGGGTGGAGAAGCCGCCGAGGCCGACCGCGGAGAAGGCGTGGCAGAAGGCGTCGAGCCACGACATGCCGCAGATGCGCAGCGCGATGATGCCCGCAACCGTGATCACCGTGTAGACCAGCCACAGCGAGCGCGCGGTCTCGGTGATGCGCGGCGCCAGCCGATCGTCCTTGGCCGCTCCGGGGGCCTGTCCCTTGTAGAGCTGCATGCCCCCGACTCCGAGCAGCGGCAGCACCGCGAGCGCCATCACGATGATCGCCAGGCCCCCGAACCACTCGAGGGAGTGGCGCCAGAAATTGACGCTCGGCGGCAGCTGCTCGAGCCCGGAGAGGACCGTGGAGCCGGTGGTGGTGAGCCCGGAGACTGCCTCGAAGTAGGCGCCCGTGACGCTGAGCTGCGGCAGCGCGAGCTTCAGTGGCAGCGCCGCCGCCGCCGACAGCAGCAGCCAGCCGAGAGTGACCAGCAGGAAGCCGTCGCGCGCGCGCAGCTCGCGCCGCCGGCGGCGGGCGGCCGCGGCGAGGATCAGTCCCGCGCCGGCGGTGCAGGCGGCAGCCAGCAGGAATTTCGGCCACAGGCCGTCGCCCGTCATGAGCGAGCACAGCACCGGCAGGGCGAAGCTGAGCGCGAAGCTCGCGAGCAGCAGCCCGAGCACGTATGCGACCGTGAGCACCGCTGCGTCTGCCGCTCAGCGCGTCGTGCGCAGGAAGAGCCGCTCGACCGCTTCCAGATGGCGGCGATCGGCGAGGAACAGGATCACGTGGTCATCGGCGCGTATCACCGTGTCGTGGTGCGCCATGATGACGGCGTCGCCGCGCACCACCGCGCCGATGGAAGCGCCCTCGGGCAGCGGGATCTGCCCGACCATGCGCCCGACCACGCGCGAGCTGCGCTCATCTCCATGCACGATGGCTTCGAGCGCCTCGGCCGCGCCGCGCCGCAGGGCGTGCACGCGCACCACATCGCCGCGCCGCACGTGCGCCAGCAGCGAGCCGATGGTGATGGTCTGCGGCGAGACCGCGATGTCGATGGTGCTCGATTCGACCAGCTCGGTGTAGGAAGGCTTGTTGATCAGCGCCATGACCTTGGCCGCGCCTAAGCGCTTGGCGAGCATCGCCGACAGGATGTTGGCTTCCTCGGAATTCGTCATGGCGGCGAACACGTCGGCGCTGTCGATATTCTCCTCGATCAGCAGCTCCTCGTCGGCGGCGTCGCCGTGCAGCACGATCGCCTTGTCGAGCAGCTCCGATATCCTGCGGGCGCGGCGCGCGTCGCGCTCGATGATCTTCACCTGGCCGGTGTGCTCGAGGGTCTTGGCCAGGCGGTAGCCGATGTTGCCGCCGCCGGCGATGACCACACGCCGGGCGGTGCCGTCGCCTTTGCGCATCTCGCTGGTGACGCGCAGGATGTCGTCGCGCGCGGCGAGGAAGAACACCTCGTCGTCCTCTTCGACCACCGTAGCGCCTTCGGGCGGCACGCTGCGCCCGTCGCGGTAGATCGCCACCACGCGCGTCTCCATCTTCGGCAGGTGCACGGGCAGCTCGCGCAGCGGGTGCCCGACCAGCGGTCCCCCGCGCCGCACCCGCACGCCCGCGAGGCGCACCCGGCCGTCGGCGAAGTCGAGCACCTGCAGCGTCCCCGGGTGGTGGATCAGCCGCTCGACGTACTCGGTGACCAGTCGCTCCGGGCTGATGAACACGTCCACCGAGAGCGCATCCGCCCCGAACAGCTCCGCGCGGTCGGTATATTCCGCGGCGCGGATGCGCGCGATCTTGGTGGGCGTGCGAAACAGCGCGAACGCCACCTCGCAGGCCATCATGTTGACTTCATCGCTCGAGGTGAGCGCCACCATCACGTCGGCCTCGGCGGCGCCTGCGGCCTCGAGCACCGTAGGGTGGGCGGCGTTGCCGGCGACGGTGCGCACCTCGAGGCGCTCCTGCAGATCGCGCAGCGCCTCCTCGTTGGTGTCGACGACCGTGACCTCGTTGGCTTCCTCGCGTGACAGGTGTTGTGCGGCGGTGCGTCCGACCTGCCCGGCGCCGAGAATGAGGATTTTCATTTACAACGGCTCCAGGTTCGCATACTGGACCATCAGCCATTTCGTCCCCTGGCGCTCGAAGCTCACCTGCACGCGCGCGTGCGGGCCATTGCCCTCGACGTTGAGGATCACGCCCTCGCCGAACTTGCCGTGGCGAACGCGGCCGCCGAGCCGCATACCCGGCGCCGCCGGCTCCTCGGCGCGAAAGCGACCGACCGCGAGCGGACGCGAGACCTGCACGCGCGGGCGCACCTCCTCGATGAGCTCCTCGGGTATCTCGCGCACGAAGCGCGATACCTGACCGTAGCTGTCGACGCCGTGCAGCCGCCGCTGCTCGGCATAGCTCAAATACAGTGTCTTCATGGCGCGCGTCATGCCGACGTAGGCGAGTCGCCGCTCCTCCTCGAGGCCGTCGAGGTCGACGGTCGAGCGCTGATGCGGAAACAGGCCCTCCTCGAGGCCGGCGAGGAACACCACCGGGAACTCCAGTCCCTTGGCCATGTGCAGCGTCATCATCTGCACGCAGTCTTCCCATTCGCCCGCCTGGCCTTCGCCGGACTCGAGCGCCGCGTGCGCGAGGAAGGCTTCGAGCGGCGGCAGGTCCGCGGCCTCGGGCGCGAAGCCGCGCGCCGCGCTCACCAGCTCGTCCAGGTTCTCGACGCGCGCTTCGCCGCGCTCCTGCTTCTCGCGCTGGTAGTGGGCGATGAGGCCCGAGGCCTTGAGCACCTCGTCGACCTGCTCGTGCAGCGCCCGGCCGGCGGTCTCGCGCGCCAGCCGCTCGATGAGGCCGACGAAACCCGCCAGGGCTGCGATCGCGCGCGCGCCGAGCTCGCCGCCGCCGCCGGCAGTGGTGCTGCCGGCCGCCGCATCCCACAGGGAGCTGCCCGCGGCGCGGGCGCGCTCGCGCAGCGCCTCGAGGCTCTTCGCGCCCAGGCCCCGCGGCGGCAGGTTCACGACCCGCTCGAAGGAGGCGTCGTCGCGGCGGTTGGCGATCAGACGCAGGTAGGCGAGCGCGTCCTTGATCTCGGCGCGCTCGAAGAAGCGCAGGCCCCCGTACACCCGGTAGGGAATGCGCGCCGACAGGAACGCCTCTTCGAGCACCCGCGACTGGGCGTTGGAGCGGTAGAGGATGGCAATCTCGCGGCGCTGCAGGCCCTGCGAGACATGCTCACGAATGCGATGGCTGACGAACTCCGCCTCGTCGCGCTCGTTGAAGGCGCCGTAGAGCTGCAGCGCCTCGCCGCGCGCGCCGCTGGTCCAGAGCTTCTTGCCGAGGCGGCTGGCGTTGTGGGCGATGAGACCGTTGGCGGCCTCGAGGATCGTGCCGGTGGAGCGGTAATTCTGCTCGAGCCGGAACAGCTGTGTGCCGGGGTAGTCGCGCATGAACTGCTGCAGGTTCTCGGCGCGCGCTCCGCGGAACGTGTAGACGTTCTGATCGTCGTCACCGACGACGAAAGGCGCGCCGCTCTCGGCGCCGGACACGGCCGGCGGCGCGAGCAGCCTGATCCACGCGTACTGGATCGAGTTCGTGTCCTGGAACTCATCCACCAGCACGTGGCGGAAGCGCCGCCGGTAATGCGCCAGCAGCTCGGCGTTGTCGCGCCACAACTCGAACGCCCGCAGCAGCAGCTCGGCGAAATCCACCACCCCGGTGCGCGCACAGGCCTCCTCGTACGCCGCGTAGAGCCTGATCAGCTGGCGGCGGGTCGAATCGCCGCCGTCGGCCAGCTGCTGCGGCCGGCGCCCCTCGTCCTTGCGCGCGTTGATGAACCACTGCACCTCGCGCGGCACCCAGCTGGTCTCGTCGAGCTCGGCGGCACGGATTACCTTCTTGACGAGGCGCTGCTGGTCTTCCGAGTCCATGATCTGGAAGCCCTGCGCCAGCTTCGCCTCGCGCCAGTGGATGCGCAGCAGCCGGTGCGCGATACCGTGAAAGGTGCCGATCCAGAGCGCCGCCGCCGGGATGCCGAGCAGTCGCTCGACCCGCCCGCGCATCTCGCCGGCGGCCTTGTTGGTGAAGGTGACGGCGAGAATGCCGTGGGCGGAGGCGCGCTCAGCCTGGATCACCCAGGCGATGCGATGGGTGAGGACGCGCGTCTTGCCGCTGCCGGCGCCGGCCAGCACCAGCACCGGCCCCACCGGGGCGGTGACCGCGGCGCGTTGTGCATCATTCAGCGGATTGAGGATCGGCGACAGATCCATGGACGCTCATTTTACGGGAAAGGCGCCCTTCTCAGGCGCCGCCCCCTCGCGGTCCATGGCCTGCACGTAGCGCACCAGCGCCACCGCGAAGCTGAGCACCACGGGGCCTATGATGAGGCCGAGAATGCCGAAACCCGAGGCGCCCCCGATCGCGCCGACGAAGATCGCGAGCGTCGAGACTTCGGCCTGCCGCGAGGTGAGCAGCGGCCTGAGCACGTTTTCCAGTCCCCATATGGCCGCGCTCCAGGCGGCCAGGAAGATCGCAAAGCCCCAGCGCCCGGCGACGGCGAGGTAGATGACCGCGGGGACGAGCACGATGCCGGCGCCCGCCGGGAGAAAAGCTGCGATGGCGCCCACTACCCCGAACACCACCGGCGAGGGCAGTCCCGCGATCGCAAAGCCGATGCCGACCATGATTCCCTGAATGAAGGCGGTTGCAACCGAGCCGAACACCACGGCGCGGGTGACCGAGGCGAGGTAATCGAGCAGCCGGCGGCGGCGCGTCTCCGAGGTCGGGATGAGGCTCTCGAGGCCGACGAGGATCGCGCGCCCGTCCTGCAGGAAGAAGTACAGCATGAACAGCATCATGAAGAAGCCGATCAGGGTGCCGAACACGCCGAGTGCGATACCGCCGCCCGCCGAGGCGGCGCGCTCGAGCAGAGCCTGGAGACTCTGGTCCGCCCAGCCCTGCACCTGATCGACGCTTATCGAGGCGTTGTCACGCGCCCAGTGGACGGCGGAGCCGATCACGGGCACGTTCGAGAAGCGCTCGAGAATCTCCGGTCCCGAGAGCACGCTGTGGCCGCGCAGCGACTGCACGACGCGCGCCACCTGGCCGGCGAACACCGCGCCCAGCATGGCGAGCGGGGCGAGCACCAGAAACGGCGTGAGCGCCGTGATGATTCCGGCCGCCAGCGCGCGCCGGCCCTTGAGGCGGCGGGCGAGTTTCTGATTCAGCGGGTAGAGGATGAAGGCGAGCACGGCCGCCCAGCCGAGCTCAGCCTTGAGCGGCCACAGCGTCTCATAGAGCAGGTAGGCGATGATGGCCGCGGCCACCACCTGGAAGCAGCGGCGGTAGAACTGCGACTGCATGCGGACTCCCAACGGCTGCGCCTGCGGGCGGCGAGCCGCAAGCCTAGCCGGATCCGGCGAGGGGCGCGACCGCCGCATCGCGGGAGGGTCAGCGCGCGCGTGCGCTGTAGCGGTCGATGAAGCCGCGGTCGGTCAGGCTCCCGAGGAAGGCCTTGAGCTGCGCGCGCTCTGCCTCCGTGAGCGCCGTGCGCGGCAGGCGCGGGTCGATACGCCTGGCCTGCGCCGCATCGCGCCCGAGGTCCGAGTAATGCGCCAGCACCGCATCGAGGGTCGCGAAGCGGCCGTCGTGCATGTAGGGGGCGGTGAGGGCGATGTTGCGCAGGGTGGGTACCCGCAGCGGATGCTCGCTGGTGCCGTCGCGCGCGAAGCTCGTGCGGCCCGTCGCACCCTCGTGGTCGCGCCAGTTGCCGGAGAAATTGAATCCGGAGTGACATCCCGAGCACCCGACCCGGGAGGAGTAGAAGAGCGCCATCCCTGCCTTGGCTTGCGCATCCAGGGCGGAGTGCTCGCCGCCGAAGACATAACGGTCGAAGGGCGAGCCGCCCGAGATGAGCGTGCGCTCGAAGGCGGCGATGGCCTTCACCAGCTGATCGAAGCTCACCGGCCCGGGGTCTTGCGGGAAAGACTCCGCGAAGGCGCGGGCGTAGGCCGCATCGGCCGCCAGCGCGGCTGCGACGGCGGACTCGCGTCCCTTGAGTCCGAGCTCGATCGGATGCTCATTCAGCATCGGCCGCAGCATCTGCGCCTCGAGCGAGCGCACCTCGCGTGTATCCCAGCCGAAGCTGATGTTGTAGGCGACGTTGACCAGGGCCATGGCGTTGTGGGCCAGGCGCTCGCCGGTGGCCCCGATCGCAACCGGCCTGCCATCGGAGAAGGCCCGCGCCGGGTCGTGGCAATCGGCGCAGGCGTAGAGCCCGGTCACCGAGAGCCGGCGATCGAAGAACAGGCGCTCGCCGAGGCGCACCTTGGCCTCCGACATGGGGTTGTCGGGCGGCACGGCGGGCACGGGGAAACCGCGCGGCAGATGCCAGTCGTAGGGCGGGCGCGCGGACGCAGCCGCCTCCGCGGCGCCGGCCGATGGCGTGCACGGCAGTCCGCACACGCCGAGCAGCAGCGCGAGCCCAACCCCGCGGCAGCCGCGCCGTCGGCGCGCGGCTGTCAGCGCCAGGTGGCCGCAGCGCCCGCCCGCGTCAGCGCGGCGGTTTGCCCGGCGATCTGCGCGCGCTCCTGGATCCACTTGTCCAGCTCATCGATGCTCGCCGCGTTATCGCCTGCGGGCGCTGCGCGCTGGGTGGCGACCCAGGATTTCATGGCGCCGAGAAGCTTGTCGGCGAGCGCGCGGTTGCCGGCGAAGAGATCGAGATAGGCCTGTCTGGCGTCCGCCAGGCGGTTCACCGCGAGATAGGCCTCGCCGCGATACTCGATCGCTTCCGGATAGCCGGGCCTGAGGGCGAGGGCCCTGTCGTAGGCGGCGAATGCGTCATCGTAGTGGCCGAGCTTGCGGCTGGTGTAGCCGAGATAGTTCCAGGCCTCGTAACGCTGCGGGTCGAGCTGCACCGACCGCTGGAACTTGTCCAGCGCCCAGGTGTAGCGCTCATTTCGGTCGCGCATCGCCCGGTCCTTCTTGCCGGCGTCGGTGGCCCTGGCGGCATCGAGGTCCACCTTGTCGGCCTTGCCGACGGAGCGCACGCCGTCGTTGTAGAGGTCGCGCGCCTGCTGCTCCGGGCTCGCCACGCGCGGCATGGACATGGAAGGGCTCGGCATCGCGCCGCTGCCGCTCGCGAGCGCGCCCGAGACCGCGCCGCTCGCCAGACACGCCGAGAGAAGCTTCAGAGCCTTACGCATGTGAGATCCTTCCTGACTGGCGCTGCCCGCGCAGCGCAGTGCCAATGCTGCGACCGCGATCGCCTGGCGGGCAATAGCTGCGGTGCACCGCGACGCGCACGCACCGTTCCCGCGCGGCCTGCGGAGCCCGGCACGAGGCTCACCAGCGGTTGCGCAGCTCCCTCAGCCGCACGAACACGCTGCGGGCGTCGGGATGCTCGGGGAGATCCGGAAATTTCTCCCGCAGACCTGCGATCACCTGCGGGTTCTGCAGCCGCAGGAAGGTGTTGATGCGTTTTTCCTCACCCAGGGTGGTCACGCGCGCGGCGGCGGGCGCAGTGGCGCGTGCGCCCGGGAGCAGCTCGGCGGCATCCGTGTTGCCCGGCTCGCGGTCGAGCGTGAACTCGAGATTGCGCGCCAGGTACTCATGCCCGGGGTATACCTGCGTCCGGTCGGGAAGGCGCGCGAGCTGCGTGACGAAGGTGTCGTAGAGCGCCTCCGGCTTGCCGCCGTTGTAGCAGTTGCCGGCGCCGGCGTTGAACAGCGTGTCACCGCAGTAGAGCGCGGGCGTCTCGCTGTGTGACAGCAGGCACACGTGCGTCATGGTGTGCCCCGGAGTGTCCAGGCACTCGAGCTCGACGCTGCGCCCGACACGGATGACATCGCCCCTGGAGAGGCCGCGATCCACCCCGCCGATGCGGCTCGCGGCGCCCGCGTGCGCGAGAATCTTCGCGCCGGTTGCGGCCTTGAGCCCCGAGTTCCCGCCGGTGTGGTCCTCGTGCTCGTGGGTGTTGACGATCTGCGTGATCTCCCAGCCGCGGCGCTTCGCCGCGGAGAGGCACAACTGCCACTCGAGCGGATCGACCGCCAGCGCCTCGCCGGTCTCGGCACACGCGATCAGGTAGTGGAAGTTGCGCAGCGAGTTCCCGGACCAGATTCGTTCGGTGAGCATGCGCGGGCACTCCTCGTTGCCGTTCCCAATGTCGCACTCCGGCAACGTACCCCGAAAGCTCCCCCGCGCGCCATAATGCCCGCATGGCGCACACGTTCCTGTTCGTACCGGGGGTGTGGACCGCGACGGGAACGTTCTGGCGCGGCGACGGCGAGGCGCTCGAGGCGGTCGGGCGGACCGAGATCGCCCACCGCGATCAATGCTGGCTGCTCTCAGGGACGCTGAAGGTGCTGGGCGCGCCCCCGGTCGAGTTCGTGCACGCGTACCTGATCGAGCCGCCGGGCGCCCGGGGCACCATGAAGTGGACCTTCGAGACCGAGACCTTCGGCAAGCTCGCGGGCATGTACGCAGTCGTCGGCAGCTCGATCTTCTCGGTGTTCAGCTGCGACGCTTCAGGTTACCGCGGCAGCGAGCAGCTGGGTCAGATCGACGCGGACCGTTACGCGACCTCGGGACTGCTGCTGCAGCACGACAACCTGATCTATTCCTGGCAGATGCAGCTCAAGCGCGAGACCTGATCAATTGGCACAAATCGCAGGAAGCGATTTGTGCGGACACTACTCCGATTGCCGCCGGCAAAAAGCGCGGTTTTTGCCGGCTGAGCAGCCTTTTGCCCAACGATCAAACACGCAGGTAGTGATCCACGAGAAGCGCGGCGAACAGCCACATGAGGTAGGTCACCGAGAAGCGGAACACCCGCATCGGCAGCCCGGCGCGCGCCGAGATCTTGAGGATCAGCGCGTAATAGAGAAACCAGCCGTTGAGCACCAGCGCCGCGCCCAAGTACACCAGTCCGCTCATGTGCGTGAGATACGGCAGGAGCGTCACCACCACCAGCAGCACCGTGTAGAGCAGCACCTGCAGGCGGGTGAACTCCACGCCGTGAGTCACCGGCAGCATCGGGATGCCGGCGCGCGCGTAGTCGTCGCGGCGCGCGATGGCGAGCGCCCAGAAGTGCGGCGGCGTCCACACGAAGATGATGAGGAACAGCAGCAGTGCGTTGGGGTCGATGCTGCCGGTGACCGCCGTCCAGCCGAGCACCGGCGGCGCTGCGCCGGCGGCGCCCCCGATGACTATGTTCTGCGAGGTGGCGCGCTTCAACCACACGGTATAGATCACCGCGTACCCGATCAGCGAGAGGAAGGTGAGCGCCGCCGTGAGCAGATTCACGAGGAAGGCCAGCAGCGACATGGCGGCGAGCCCGAGCACCGCCGCGAAGGTCACCGCGGCCCGCTCGCTCAGCCGCCCGGTGGGGAGCGGGCGCCCGCGGGTGCGTGCCATCTGCGCATCGATGCGCGCGTCCAGCACGTGGTTGATGGTGGCGGCGCAGGCGGCCGCGAGGCCGATTCCCGCGGTTCCGAACACCAGCGCCTCGAGCGGCGGCAGGCCCGGGCTCGCGAGCAGTGTGCCCACGACGGCCGTGAAGGTGATGAGGGCCACCACTCTGGGCTTGGTGAGCTCGAGATAGTGCCGCCACAGAGGCGCTCGCCGCATCGCTTGGTCCGGTGTCGTCGCCACGGGCGAAAAGCCTCGAGCGTGGGTGGGTGTCGGCCTGAAGGGTGCGCAGCCTAGCGCGCGCTGAGGGAGCGCACCAGCGCCAGTGTCGCCAGCAGCAGCAGCGCCGCCCCGGCCGTATGGGCGGTCGCGAGCCACAGCGGGAAGCCCCTGAGCACCATCGCGATGCCGATCGCAAGCTGCAGGGCGAGCGCGCCGAGCACCGCCCAGGCTCGCAGCCGCACGCCCGACAGCCCGCGGCGCCGCAGGCTGTAGAGCGCCGCGCCGGCGAGCGCCGCCGCCGCGATGAGCGCGCCGAGGCGATGCGTGAGCTGGATGGCGATGCGCGCCGGGTTGGTGAGCACGCCGCCCTCGTAGTCGACGTTGAGGCCGTGCCAGAGGACGAACGCACCGCGGAAATCGGCGTGCGGAGCCCATGCGCCCTGGCAGGTCGGGAAATCGGGACAGGCGAGGGCGGCGTAGTTGCTGCTGGTCCAGCCGCCGAGCGCGATCTGCACGACGAGCGCTGCGAGGCCGAGGATCGCCAGCCGGCGTGCGCTCTCGATGGAGAAGGCGCCGCCGCGCAGTGAGTGCGCGGCGCTGCCGAGTGAGGCGGCTCCCCACGAGGTTACCGGCAGCGACAGGTTGAGCCACCAGAGGATTGCGAGCGTGGTGAGCCCGAACAGCAGATGCAGCGTCACCACCAGCGGCTTCAGCTGCCAGGTGACGGTCAGCATGCCGAGGAGCGCCTGCACCAGCACCGTGGCGAAGAGCACCAGCGCGAGCCTTACGTTCACCAGGCGCTTGCGGCGCGTGGTCATCGCGAGCGCGGTGATGGCGATGATCACGAGGGTGAGCGTTGCGGCCGCGTAGCGGTGGATCATTTCCCGCCAGGCCTTGCCCGCATCGAGCGGCCGGCCCGCATGGACCGCCTGCGCCGCATCCGCGCTCGCCGCCGCGGGCGTCAGGTGGCCGTAGCACCCCGGCCAGTCGGGACAGCCGAGCCCCGCCGCCGTCAGTCGCACGTAGGCGCCGAGCACCACCACGAGCAGGCACAGCATCACTCCGGCCAGCACCAGTCGATGCATCCAGCGGGTAGCGGAGTCAGACATCCGGGGTCATCGACTTGGCGCTGAGCAGCCGGCAAAAACCACGCTTTTGCCGGCGGTCGACGCAGTGGTGTCCGCCGGAATCGCTTCCTGCGATTTCGGCCAATTGACGAGGGAGGCGGAGTCAGCGGGCATTCTTAACCAATATGAGACAGCCGCAGCAGCTGCCGCAGATCAATCAGCAGCCCGCGCGGATCGCTGCGCGCATCGTAGCTCATCATGAGGTTGCCGAGCGGATCGACCACGAACACGGAAGTCTCGCGGCCGGCCGCCGGGAATTGCCCGAGCACCCGCTCCACACCGGGCGCGCCGGATGCCACCACGAGGACTCCCGGCTCGCCCCGGGCGAGCGCGCCGGCGCAGCACGGCCCCGTCGCGATATACATGCGCGCGACCCGCGACATGTCGCGGTTGAGCGCGAGGTGCACCTGGCGCATGACGGCGAGCGCGCGGTCGCAGTCGCTATTGCATCCCCCGGCGCCGATGGCGACCAGCGTCCAGGTACCGCGCAGAGCCTTCCCGCCCGTGTCGGCGCCGGCCGCGTGGGAATTCGCGCCCTCGGCCACGACCAGTGGCAGCGCGAGCTCCGGCAGCTGCCGCGGCGGGTCGATGAGCGTGCCGCGGTTGACGTGGCCGGGCGGACGCCAGCCGCTGCCGTAGTACAGGTAGAAGGCCAGGGCCAGAGGCAGCACGTAGAGGGCGGCGAGAGCGCCGACGGTGCGCAGGTTTCGCGCGCGCACACCGCTCATGAGGCGACCGGACGCCGCGAGCCGCGGATCGTGAGCACCAGCCAGACGCCCACCACCAGCGCCGCCAGGCACCACCACTGGATCGCATAGGAGAGGTGGCGCAGCGGGCTCATGCCGGGCGGCTGCCAGTCGCGCTCGAACCCGAAGGGAGCCTGCCTGTCGAGCAGCAGGATGCGCGAACCCAGCGGCTTGCCGAGCGCGCTCGCGAGCTCCGCGGGCTCGGGAAAGCTCGTGAGCTTCGGCCAGGGACCGCTCGCAGGCGGCGCGCGCCCCCGCGCAAGTCCCGGGGTCGGCAGATCGCCGGCACGTCCCGTGAGCACGACCAGCGGGTCGTCGGCAAGGCTCACGTCCGGGAGTTGTGCGCGCGAGCCGGTGAAGGGCACCCAGCCGCGATCGACGAGGAGCACGCTGCCGTCCGCGCGAGAGAGGGGAGTGAGCACCTCGTAGCCCGCGCGACCCTGGTAGCTGCGATTGTCGAGCAGGAACTGGTGTGCACCGTCGAGGTGGCCCGCCACGCTCACGCGCTGAAACCGGCGTACCGCGTCGAGGCCGCCCGCGGCGAGCGGCTGCGCGGCATCGGCGCCGCGCGCAAAGCTCGTCCAGGCGGCTTCACTGCTGTGCCAGCGGTCCCACTGCCAGAAGCCGAGGCGTACGAAGCCGGCGCATACCGCCAGCGCCAGCAGGGTGAGCGCGATCGACCGGGCGCGGGTCGCGCTGGACGCGGCAGGGCTCATGCGGCCGCGCGCGCGCGGGCTGCCGCGCTACACTGGCCGCCGGCATGCAGCCCCTCATCCAACTGCTGGTTCTCGGCGCGCTGGCGGCGATCGTCATCAGCCTGGGGACCGGGCTCTATCATCTCTCGCGCGGTGCGGGCGAGGAGGACTCGCGCAAGCTGGTGCGCGCGCTCACCTGGCGCATCGCCATCTCGATCGCGCTCTTCGCCCTGTTGATGCTCGCCTGGTACTTCGGGCTCATCGCGCCGCACGGGCTGCAACCGCATTAGTTCGAAATCGCCGCTGAGGCGCAGCCGGCAAAAACCACGTTTTTTGCCGGCGGTCGACGCAGTAATGTCTGCCGAAATTGCCGCAGGCAATTTCGGCCAATGAACTACAGCCAATAGACGAAGACGAACAGCCCGAGCCACACGACGTCGACGAAGTGCCAGTACCAGGAGACCGCCTCGAAGGCGAAGTGTCGCTGCGGCGTAAAGTGCCCGCGCAGCACCCGCAGCCAGATCACCGTCAGCATGATCGCCCCGATGCTGACGTGCAGGCCGTGGAAGCCGGTAAGCATGAAGAACGTCGAGCCGTAGATGCCGGTCGTGAGGCGCAGCCCCATCTCCCGATAGGCTTCGCCGTACTCGTAGGCTTGGAAGCCGACGAAGGTGAAGCCCAGCAGGAACGTCAAGGCCAGCCAGACGGCCAGCGGCGTGCGCCGCGCGGAGCGCAGCGCGTGATGCGCCATCGTCACGGTGAAGCCGCTGGTCAGCAGGATCAGCGTGTTGAGCGCCGGGATCCCGAAGGGATTCATGACGTTGAAGGACGCATCGGCGCGGCCGCCGACGTGTCCGGGTCCGTTGCTGGGCCAGGTGCCGTCGAAGTGCGGCCACAGCACGTAGTTGGTGAACATCTTGGTTCCGGCCCCGCCGAGCCACGGCACCGAGAGCACGCGCGCGTAGAACAGCGCCCCGAAGAAGGCCGCGAAGAACATCACCTCGGAGAAGATGAACCACATCATGCCCATGCGGAACGAGCGGTCGACCTGCAGGTTGTAGATGCCACGCTGGTTCTCGTCGATCACGGTCGAGAACCAGAGGAAGAAGAGCGTCGCGAGCAGCAGCGCGCCCGGGATGAGGGCCCAGAGCCCGAGCCAGTCGTTGAGGTAGACGATGGCTCCCAGCATCACCGTGAACAGCGTGACCGAGCCGAAGATCGGCCACGGGCTGTGGTGGGGGACGTAGTACTGGCCGGAGTCGGGAGCGTGTGCGTCGGTCATTTTGGGGAGCTTTCTCGGTTTCTAGCGGCGCGTGACGCGCGAGGACTCGTCGAAGAAAGTGTAGGCGAGGGTGATCACGTCGATGTGGCTCGGCAGCGCGGGATCGACGATGAAGCGCACCGGCATGTCGCGCGCCTCGTTCAGCGCGAAGTGCTGCGGCGAGAAGCAGAAGCACTCGGTCTTGTGAAAGTAGGCCGCCACCTCGGACGGGGAGATATTGGGCACCGCCTGCGCGATCGACTCCCGGCCGCTGAGATTGTGGGCGAAGAACTCCGCGGTGTAGAGCTCGCCGGGGTGCACCTCGATGCTGCGCTTCTCGGGGCGGAAGTCCCAGTTGCCGTTGCTGGCGACGTCGGCGAGGAACTCCACCGTGACGGTGCGTTTGAGGTCGGGGTGCTCGATCGCGGTGGCGCGCTCGAGGAGCTTGCCCTGATCGCCGTAGCCGGTGACCGCGCAGAGCGTGCGATAGAGCGGCACCAGCGCGAAGCCGAAGGCGAACGCGCCGAGCGCGATGCCGGCGAGCTGCCAGGTGATGCGCCGGTGGTTGGGCCGTGGTGCGCTCATCGCGTGCCGCGCGCCACCATCATGGCGATGAAGCCGATGTAGAAAGCGGCCGCGATCAGCGCGAAGACGATCGCGCTGCGGCGCACACGCCGGCGGCGCCCGGCCTCCCCGGCCCCCGTGGCGGGCGGCACCGCCGCGGCGGCGGCCTGCGGCAAGGGCGAGCCCGTCATCAGTGCGCGGCCCCGCGCGCCACCATCGCATCCGACGGCGCCTCGGTCCAGGAGTGGAACGGCGGCGGCGAGCTGAGCTCCCACTCGAGTCCATGCGCGCCTTCCCAGGCGCGGTTGCCGATGCGCGCACCGCCCCGCACGCACTGGATGATGAGGTACAGGAGCAGCAGCTGCGACAGCCCGAAGCCGAAGGCGCCGATCGAGGACACGCGGTTCCAGTCGGTGAACTGCACCGCGTAATCGGGGATGCGGCGCGGCATGCCGGCCAGCCCGAGGAAGTGCTGCGGGAAGAACAGCACGTTGACGAAGATCGTCGACAGCCAGAAATGCCAGGTGCCGAGCCTGAGGCTGTACATGTGGCCGGTCCACTTGGGCAGCCAGTAGTACACCGCCGCCATGATGCTGAAGAGCGCGCCGGTGACCAGCACGTAGTGGAAGTGCGCCACCACGAAGTAGGTGTCCTGGTACTGATAATCCGCGGGCACCATGGCGAGCATCAGCCCGGAGAAGCCCCCGATGGTGAACAGGAACACGAAGGCGAGCGCGAACAGCATCGGCGGCTCGAAGGAGAGCGACCCCTTCCACATGGTGGCCACCCAGTTGAACACCTTCACGCCCGTCGGCACCGCGATCAGCATCGTCGACAGCATGAAGAACAGCTGCGCCGCGAGCGGCATGCCGACGGTGAACATGTGGTGCGCCCACACGATGAAGGACAGGAAGGCGATCGAGGCGATCGCGTAGACCATCGCCTCGTATCCGAACAGCGGCTTTCTGGAGAAGGTCGGGATGATCTCCGAGACGATGCCGAAGGCCGGCAGAATCATGATGTAGACCTCAGGATGCCCGAAGAACCAGAAAATGTGCTGGAACATCACCGGGTCGCCGCCGCCGGCGGCGGTGAAGAAGCTGGTGCCGAAGAAGTGATCGGTGAGCAGCATGGTCACGGCGCCCGCCAGCACCGGCATCACCGCGATCAGCAGGTAGGCGGTGATCAGCCACGACCAGACGAACAGCGGCATCCGCAGCAGCGTCATGCCCGGGGCGCGCATGTTCATGATGGTGACGATGATGTTGATGGCGCCGAGGATCGACGACATGCCCATCAGGTGGACCGCGAAGACGAGCATCGGCAGCGCCGCGCCGGTCTGCACGACGAGCGGCGGGTACATGGTCCAGCCGCCGGCGGGGGCTCCGCCCGGGACGAAAAACGAGCCGATCAGCAGCGTGAAGGCGAAGGGCAGGATCCAGAAGCTGAAGTTGTTGAGCCGCGGCAGCGCCATATCGGGCGCCCCCACCTGCATCGGGATCATCCAGTTCGCGAGCCCGACGAACGCCGGCATGATCGCCCCGAAGATCATGATCAGGCCGTGCATCGTCGTCAGGGAATTGAAGAACTGCGGGTCGAAGAACTGCAGCCCCGGGCTGAAGAGCTCGGCGCGGATGCCCATCGCCGCGAGTCCGCCGATGAAGAACATCGTGCCCGAGAGGATCAGGTACATCGTGCCGATGTCTTTGTGATTGGTCGCGAAGACCCAGCGACGCCAGCCGTGCGGCTTGTGATCGTGGTCGTCGTGGGCGTGGGCGGCGTGGGCGTGAGAGTCGGCCATGGCGTTCGGTTCCTGCTTCAGGATGGGGTCAGCCCGAGGATGCGGCGGGCGCGGGGGCGGTGGCGGCTGCTGGGGCGGCCGCGGAAGTTGCAGCCGGAGCTGCCGGGGTTGCCGGCTTCTCCCCGGCGGCCGTGCTCTTCAGCCAGCTCTCGAAGTCCTTCTTCGAGCGCACGTCGACCACGATCGGCATGAAGCCGTGATCGCGGCCGCAGAGCTCCGCGCAGTTGCCGCGCAGCATCCCGGTCCAGCCATCGTCGACCTTGAACCAGGCTTCGTTGATGAAGCCCGGGATCGCATCCTTCTTGACGCCGAGATCCTTCACCCACCAGGAATGGATGACGTCCGCGCCGGTGATGAGGAGGCGCACCTTGACGCCGTTCGGCACCACCAGCGGGTGGTCGACGTTCCAGAGGTAGAAGGGCACGGTGTTCGGGTCTATGCCGGACCCGAGCTCGCGGGCGGCATCGCTGGCGCGATCGAGGTGCGAGAAATACATCACCCCGTCATCGAGGTAGTCGTACTGCCAGCCCCACTGAAAGCCGGTGATCTTGATGGTGAGGGAGGTCTTGCTCGAGTCCTCGAGCTCGACCAGGGTGCGCGCCGCCGGCACCGCCATGACGATGAGGATGATCACCGGAATGACGGTCCAGACGACCTCGACGCCGGTGTTGTGGACCAGGGTCGTGTCGGCGATGGCGCCCCGCGACTTACGGAAGGCGATCAGCGACCAGATCATGACGCCGAACACCACCACGCCGATGCCGACGCAGATCCAGAAGACCAGCATGTGCAGCGAGTAGATCTTGCGGCTCATGTCGGTGACGCCCTGCGGGAGGTTCAGCTGCGCCCAGCCGGACTCGGCCCAGGCGGGCAGGCTCAAGACTCCCGCAACGGCGAGCAGGGCGAATCGGGCGAGCGTTTTTCTGATCGTCATTCCTGTGCCTTACAGCGCGCCCTTTTTAAGGGATGGGCGCGTCACGAAAAAATCCCGCAGCGACCCGCTGACCTTCGGGCCGCGGCTCAAGTCCAGGAGGGCGACTCGTTGACGCGTCCGATGAGGAACTGCAGGCGCAGAGCCAGCCCGCGCCGCTCCTCTTCGGTCAGAAAGCTGCCCAGCTCGCATTGGCGACCGTGCGACTCTATGGTGAGCCGGCTCGGGTGCAGGCTTGCGGCGGGGCGGCGCAGTTTAACCTGCGCCCAATGCCTCGGGAACACGACCCGGTCGCTCCGTCCCGAGGCACGCGATTCGATGCTGACGTCGGCCTCGCTGACCGTGATGGTCTGGGAATGGAAGCGCCGCTCGAGCGCCGCGCGCAGCGCCCAGGCCAGCAGCGCCATCTCCAGGCCCGCAAAGGGCAGGATCGGCCAGAAGCCGTTGACGGCGAATACCCCGCCGAGGCCGAGGGGCACCACGCAAACGCCGGCGAAGAAGCAGCGCGCGCCGCGCACGGAAAGGGAGCAATTCGGACGGATCTCGATGCGCTGAGGCGGGACGTCCATGCCGCCGGAGATGGTAGCGGCTTCAGCCACCCCCCGCGAGCCGGGCGGCCGCTGCCCCGAGCACGAGCTGGCGCTCGCGAGAGAAGGGCACGAGCGCGAGCGGTGGCTCCGCGAGGCGCTGCTCGAGCGCAGCGAGGTTCTCCGCCTCGCGCTCCATGCCCGGCTCGAGACGATTGGCAATCCAGCCGGCGAAGGGCACTCCGGAAGTCCGGATCGCCTGTCGCGTCAGCTGCGCGTGATTGAGGCACCCGAGCCGCATTCCCACGACCATCACCACCGGCACGCCGAGCACCCGGGCGAGGTCCGCCATGCTCTCCCGCCGGTTCACCGGCGCCAGCCATCCCCCTGCCCCCTCGACGACGATCCGCTCGCAATCGGCCGACAGGGCATCGAATGCTGCTCGGATCGTGCTTAGATCTATCGTTATCTTGTCGTCATCTGCAGCGATATGTGGAGAAATTGCCGGTTCGAAGCAATAAGGGTTCACTGTCTCGTACGCAAGCGTCCTTCCGGTGGCCTCAATCAGCGACAGGGCGTCCTCGTTGCGCAGGCCGTCCGCGGTGCGCACGGCTCCCGAGGCAATCGGCTTCATGACCGCCACCCGCTCGCCGCGGGTGGCGAAGCCGCGTACCAGGGCACACGCAACCACCGTCTTACCGATGCCGGTGTCGGTTCCGGTGACGAAGAGGCCGCGCGCACTCATGGAGAAGGCCCGCGGCGCCCCACGGCGCTCAGCGCGATGCGCACCTCGCGGGCTGCCGCGCCTGCGGTCGGGCGGCCCGCGGCGCCCCAGCTCGCCCCGTAGATCACCTCGTAGGTCGCAGGCAGCCGGGCGCCCTGGCGGAACGCCTCGTACGCGGTACTCACACGCCTGAGACGCTCGCGCCCCAGGAGGGTGCGCGGCCGCCCGGCGGTGGCGTTGTGGGCGCCGATCGCCTTGAGGTCGCGCATCAGCGTGAGAGTGTCGGGATAGCCGAGCTCGATCCGGTCCACGTCGAGCACCGGCTCCGCGAGCCCGGCGTGCACGAGGCTCTCGCCCACGCCGTGCATGTCGATGAAGCGATTCACGTGGGTGTGATCGTCGACCGCGGCCCACGCCGCGCGCAATTCCTGCAGGGTGTCGGGACCGAAGGTGCTGAAGGCGAAGTGGCCGTCCGGGCGCAGCACGCGGCGCACCTCGGCGAGCGCGGCATCGAGCGGCTCGCACCACTGCAGCATGAGGCTCGAGAAGACGATGTCGACGCTCGCGCTGCGCAGCGGCAGGCGCAGCGCATCCCCGCAGACACGCGCGAAGCGCCGCCACAGGGGCTGGTTGCGGCGTGCCGCGCGCAGCATGCCGGGCGCCAGGTCGAGCGCGATGACGAGCGCTCGCGGGTAGCGCCGCTTCAGCTCGCGCGTCACCCGGCCGGTGCCGCAACCCAGGTCGAGCACCACACCCGGTGCGAAGTCGAAGGCGTCGAGGCGCGTGAGGAGCTCCGCGCCGACCTCGGCCTGCAGCCGCGCCGCCGCCTCGTAGCCGCTGCTCGCCCGCTCGAACGAGGCGCGCAGCCGCGGGCGGTCGAGCCGGAACGCATCCTCCGGCTCAGGCACGCAGAAACTCGCGCAGCAGCGTCGCGAATTGCTCGCGGTGCGAGAGGAACGCCGCGTGTCCGGCGCCCCGCAGCTGGTGGAATGAGGCTTTCGGCAGCGCGCGGGCGAGCGCGCGCGAGGCCGCGGGCGGCGTGATGCGGTCGAGCTGGCCGGCGAGCACCAGCGTCGGCTTCTTCACCAGCGACAGGGCGGATCTGAAGTCCGCTTCCGCGAGGCGCGCGAGGCCCCACTCGAGCGCCTGCGCGCTCGCCGTGCCGCTGACGGCGAGGGCGGCCTCGAGCGATGCGATGGTTCGCGCCGCCGTGCGTGGCGCGAGGCCGCGCACCTGCTGGCGCAGAAAGGAGCGCACCGCGGCCTCAGGGTCCGCGCGTACCGCCGCGGCGAGTCGCGCCAGAGCTGCGGGCTTGACCCCGAAGCGCCAGCCTGGAGCTGCGAGAAAGCGCGGCGTGGTCGCGACCAGCACCAGCCGCTCGATGCCGGCCGGCATGGCGGCGGCGAGATCGAGCGCGAACTGGCCTCCGAGCGACCAGCCGAGGAGGTGATAGCGCGTCGTGAGCGGTGCGAGTGTCTCGTGTATGCGAAAGGCCTGCGCCGCCGGCATTTGCGCCCCGCTGTCCCAGTCGCTGCCTCCATATCCCGGCAGGTCGATGGCGATCACCCGGAAGCGGCGCTCGAGGGCCGCCGCGAGCGGATCCCAGACACGCGAATTCATGCCCCAGCCGTGCAGCAGCACGAGGTCGCGCCGCCCGCGCCCGGACACCCGCGCATTGAGCGCACTCACGCTGCAGGCGCCCCGGCCAGGCCCCGACAGCACACCCCGAGCGCCTCGACCAGCTGGTCGACCTGGGCTTCGGTGTGGGCGGCCGAGAGCGTGACCCGCAGCCGTGCGCTCCCCCTGGGCACGGTCGGCGGCCGGATCGCCACCACCCAAAGACCGCATCTGCGCAGCTCCTGGCTCGCGGCGAGCACGGCGGCCTCGCTCCCGAGCACGATCGGCTGAATGGGGGTGCGAGAGGCGCTCAGCGGCACCCGCACCTCGGCGGCGTATCCGCGGAAGCGCGCGATGAGCGTCGTCAGGCGCTCGCGCCGCCAGCCCTCTGCCTGCGCCGTCTTGAGCGCTGCGCGGCTCGCCGCCGCCACCGGCTGCGGCAGCGCCGTCGTATAGATGTAGGGGCGTGCCTTCTGGATGAGGTACTCGATCAGGTCGCTCCCGCCGGCGACGAAGGCGCCGAAGGAGCCGAAGGCTTTGCCGAGCGTACCGATGAGCACCGGCACATCATCGCCCGTGACAGAAAGCAATTCGAGAGTGCCGCGGCCCGTAGCGCCGATCACGCCGAGTCCGTGCGCATCGTCGACAATGAGCCAGGCCCCCGCCGCGCGCGCCGCGCGCGCGAGCTCCGGCAGTGGTGCGAGGTCGCCGTCCATGCTGAAGAGGCCGTCGGTGGCGACGACCGCCGTACGCTCAGGCTGCCCGGCCATGAGCTCCGCGGCCGCGCCGGCGTCAGCGTGGGGATAGCGTTTGAGCGTCGCGCCCGAAAGCAGCGCCCCGTCGAGCAGCGAGGCGTGACTCAGGCGGTCGAGGAGCACCCGCTCGCCGCGGCCGGCGAGTGCGCTCACGACGGCGAGATTGGCCATGTAGCCCGTCGAGAAGAGCAGCGCCCGCGGGCGCGCCGTGAAGGCGGCGAGCTCCTCCTCGAGCCGCTCGTGCTCGGCGCCGTGTCCGCTCACCAGGTGCGAGGCGGCGCTGCCGCTGCCGGCGACGGCGGCGCTCTCGCGCATCGCTTGCGCAAGGCCGGGGTGGCGTGCGAGCCCGAGGTAGTCGTTGCTCGAGAAGTCGACCAGCGTGCGGCCGCCGACCCGTACCAGGGCGCGGTCGCCGGGCGCGGCGAAGGCCTCGACGGTGGCGCGCACGCGCCGCAGCTGCGCGGCTTCGAGCTGCGCCAGCGCGTCTCTAAGCGCGTGCGCGCTGCGCTTCATGGCCGGCGTCGTCGTCCCGGGCCGCGGCATCGTGCGCGGCGCGTTCGGGGCTGACGCCGAGCCGCAGCAGGAGCTGCCGATCACGTTCGACGTCGGGATTGCCGGTGGTGAGGAGCTTCTCGCCGTAGAAGATCGAATTGGCGCCGGCGATCAGACACAGCGCCTGCAGCTCATCCGACATGCTCTCGCGCCCTGCCGACAGCCGCACGTGCGCGCGCGGCATCAGCACGCGCGCGACGGCGATGGCGCGCACGAAATCGAACGGGTCGACCTCCGGGGCGTCCGCGAGCGGCGTGCCGGGCACCCGCACCAGGCGGTTGATCGGAACGCTGCCGGGATGTTCCGGGAGATTGGCGAGCGTGCGCAGCATCTGCGCGCGGTCGGTGACGGACTCGCCCATGCCGAGGATGCCGCCGCAGCAGACCTTGATCCCGGCGCCGCGCACCGCCTCCAGCGTGTCGAGCCGCTCCTGGTAGGTGCGCGTGGTGATGATCTCGCCGTAGAACTCCGCCGAGGTGTCGAGATTGTGGTTGTAGTAATCGAGCCCCGACTCCTTGAGCTGCGTCGCCTGCGCGGGGGTCAGCATGCCGAGCGTCGCGCAGGTCTCGAGTCCGAGCGCACGCACCTCGCGGACCATCGCCGCGACCGCCTCCAGCTCGCGCGCCTTGGGTTGGCGCCAGCCGGCTCCCATGCAGAAGCGCGTGGCGCCGGCCTCGCGGGCGCGGGCGGCGGCCGCGCGCACCGCCTCGAGCTCGAGCAGCGGCGTGCGGCTGAGTCCCGTGCGGTAATGCACGCTCTGCGGACAGTAGGCGCAGTCCTCGGGACAGGCTCCGGTCTTGATGGAGAGCAGCGTCGAGAGTTGCACCGTGTTGGGCTCGTGGAAGGAGCGGTGCACGCCTTGCGCGCGGTACAGGAGGTCCATGAAGGGGAGCGCGAACAGCGCCTCCACTTCCGGGAGCGTCCAGTCGTGGCGGATCGTCGGCGGCTCGCGTTTCATGCGGCGGACGATGCCCGAGGGCGCCTTCTCATGTCAACGCAAAGGCGTCTTCAAAGTCGACAATCGTTCTTATGCACAGTCGGGCAAGAGCCGCGCCTCTTGCTAGTGAACGAGCACATGGACAAGGAACGCGATCGCCACACCGAGGGCGGCCGTGGAGGCGATGAGGACGGCGGCGGCGGCGCAGTCCTTGATGAGCCGGATGCGGGGGTGCGCGCCCGGGTTCAGCTGATCGGCGAGCTCCTCGATTGCGGTGTTGAGGAGCTCGGCGGCGAGCACCAGGCCGCTGGCGAGCACAGTGAGCGCCCACCACACGGGCTCGGGGCGCAGCCACAGGAGCACGGCGAGCGCCGCGGCGAGCGCTGCGACCTGGAGCCTCAGGCTCGACTCGTTGCGCAGCGCCATCTTCAGGCCGTGGAGCGCGAAGCCGAGACGCGCGGTGAAGGGCTGGTTCTTCCACATCGTCAGGTCCGATACACGTACTGGAGCAGGATGCCGACAAAGATCACGAGGCCGACGTACTGGTTATTGAGGAACCCGCGCAGGCAGCCGGCCGGATCGCGCCGCCGGATGAGCCACTGCTGCCACAGGTACAGGAGGCCGGCGGCGACGATGCCGGCGCGGTACCAGCGGCCGAAGTGCATGTCATCGCCCGCCAGATACAGCGCGTACAGCATCATCGCCTGCATGACGCCGATCAGCAGCTTGTCCATGTCGGCAAAGAGGATCGCGCTCGACTTGACCCCGATTTTGATGTCGTCCTCCCGGTCGATCATGGCGTAGATGGTGTCGTACATCGACGCCCAGATCACCGCGGCGAAGTACAGGACCCAGGCCACCCGCGGGAGCGACCCGGTCTGGGCGGCGAATGCCATGAGGACGCTCCAGCCGCCGAAGCAGATGCCGAGGTAGAGCTGCGGGATCGGAAACACGCGCTTCACGAAGGGGTAAGAGACGGTGAGCAGCGCCCCGATGACGGCGAGCTTTATCGTGAACTCATCGAGGCGCGTGACGAGATAGAGCGCGGCTGCGCTCAGCAGGGCGAACAGCACGAGCGCTTCGGTCGGGCTGATGAGTCGGGCGGCAAGCGGCCGGTCGCGCGTGCGGCGCACGTGTGGATCGATGTTGCGATCGGCAAAGTCGTTGATGACGCAGCCGGCGGCACGCATCACCACCACGCCCAGCACGAAGACGATCAGGACCCTGGGGTTGGGCTTGCCGGCACCCGCGACCCAAAGCGCCCAGAGCGCCGGCCACAGCAACAGCCAGGTGCCGACCGGCCGGTCGAGTCGCATGAGGCGTGCGTAGCCGCCGAGTCGCCGGCCGAGCCGCCAGGAGAAGGGCGCCTGGGGAAAGCGCGGCGCGGCCTGCAGAGCGAGCGGCGCCGGCGGCGGATGAGTCGATGAGAGCTCGGGGGCTGCGGCTGACATGGCTCTTTCAACGGTAGCACAGCCGGCGCGGCCGTCCCGCCTTCAGCCGACCCGCCCGTAGCGCTCCCCCAGACCGATCCAGCGCCGGGTGAGCGCGGCGATGCTGTGCGGCTCGCTCTCGAGCCTCTGTGCCGCCGCCTGGACCCTTGGTAAGAGGTCCGCATCGCGCATCAGGTCCGCGACCCGCATCTGCGCGAGCCCGGTCTGGCGCGTGCCGAGGAGCTCGCCGGGTCCGCGCAGCTCCAGGTCGCGCCGCGCGATCTCGAAACCATCCGAGGTGGCGCGGATCGCGCGCAGCCGGGCGCGCGCGGGCTCGGAGAGCGGCGCGTGATAGAGCAGCACGCAGCTGCTCGCGCTCGTGCCGCGCCCCACGCGGCCGCGCAGCTGGTGCAGCTGCGCGAGCCCCATGCGTTCGGCGTTCTCCATCACCATGAGCGTGGCGTTCGGCACGTCCACCCCGACCTCGATTACGGTGGTGGCGACCAGCAGCTGGATCTTCCCCGCCTTGAAGGCAAGCATCGCCTGGTCCTTGGCCGCCGGCGGCATGCGTCCGTGCACCAGGCCCACGCGCACCCCGGGCAGCGCTTCGGCAAGCGTCGCGGCCGACTCCTGCGCGGCCTGGGCGCGCAGCTCGTCCGACTCATCGATCAGCGGACAAACCCAGTACACCTGCCGTCCGGCGCGACAGGCGCCGACGATCCGCTCCACGACCTCGGCACGGCGCTCCTCGGGCAGCACTACGGTCTGCACCGGCGTGCGTCCCGGCGGCAGCTCGTCGATCACCGAGATGTCGAGGTCCGCATACGCAGTCATGGCGAGGGTGCGTGGAATGGGCGTGGCGGTCATGATGAGCTGATGCGGGTGCCGGCCCGCGGCCTGGCCCTTCTCCGCGAGCATCAGGCGCTGCTGCACCCCGAAACGGTGCTGCTCGTCGACGATCACCAGCGCCAGCCGGGCGAACTCGATTCCTTCCTGAAACAGCGCGTGCGTGCCGACGACGAGGCGGATTTCACCTGAGGCGAGCGCTGTGAGTGCGCTGCGGCGCGTACGCGCCCGCTGCCCGCCCGAGAGGCGCGCCACCGCAAGTCCGAGCGGCCTGAACCAGGAGTCGAAGTTGCGCCAGTGCTGCTCGGCGAGCAGCTCGGTGGGTGCCATGAGCGCCGCCTGCAGGCCCGAGCCCGCGGCGCGCGCGGCGGCCGCGGCCGCGACCACCGTCTTGCCGCAGCCGACGTCGCCCTGCAGCAGCCGCACCATCGGCACCGCGCCCGTCACGTCGGCCTGCACCTCTGCCAGCGCCCGCTCCTGCGCGCGCGTGAGGGTGAACGGCAGACCCGCGACGAAGCGGCGCGAGAATTGCGCCGCGTCGGTGAGCGGCCACGCGGCGTCGCTCTTGAGCGCGCGCTTGCGCAGCCGCAGCGACAGGTGGTGCGCCAGCAGCTCCTCGAAGGCGAGGCGGCGCTGCGCCGGGTGGCGGCCGGCGGCGAGCTCCTCGAGCGCCGCCTCGCGCGGCGGACGGTGCAGATAGACGAGCGCCTCCCTGAGAGTCGGCAGTCCCGGCGGGAGTCCCGCGGTCGCGGGCAGAAAATCCGGCAGGCCTTCGCGTTCCAGCACCTCGAGCGCCTGGGCGATCAGCACGCGCAGCCGTCCCTGCGGTACTCCCTCGGTCAGCGGATAGATGGGCGTCAGGGTCTCCTCGAGCGGCGCCGGGCCGAGCGTCAGGCGCCGGTATTCCGGGTGCACCATCTCAAGTCCCAGCGGCCCGCGGCGCACCTCGCCGAAGCAACGCACCCGCGTGCCGCGCGCGAGGTTCTGGCTCTGGCTCGCGGAGAAGTAGAAGAAGCGCAGCGTCAGGAAACCCGAGCCGTCGGAGATGCGCGTCAGGAGCTGGCGGCGGCGGCGGTACGCCACCTCGGTCAGCTGGATTTCGCCCTCCGCCGTGGCGCGTACCCCGGGCGTGAGCGCCCCGATGGGAGTGACGCGGGTACGGTCCTCATAGCGCAGCGGCAGCAGAAAGAGCAGATCCGCGACGCTCTCGACCCCGAGCCGCCCGAGGCGCTCGGCGAGAGCCGCGCCCACGCCGCGCAGGCTGGTGACCGGCCGGCTCCCGGCATCGGCGGCGACCGTCGCGGGTGCGCCGCTGCGGCGCACCGCGGCTCTCAGCCGAGGTGCAGCACGCACTCGATCTCGATCTGCGCGGCGCGCGGCAGCTGGGCCACCCCGATGGTGGAGCGCGCGGGATAGGGCTTGGCGAAGTAGCCCGCCATGACCTCGTTGACCTTGGCGAAGTTGGCGAGGTCGGTGAGGAAGATCGTCAGCTTCACCGCGTGCGCGAGTGAGCCGCCGGCGGCTTCGGCGACCGCTTTCAGGTTGTCGAACACGCGGCGTGCCTGGGTCTCGATGTCACCGGTCACGAGCTGCATGGTGGCGGGGTCGAAGGGCACCTGGCCCGACATATATACGGTGTCGCCGGCACGTACGGCCTGCGAATACGGACCGATCGCCTGCGGGGCGCGGTCGGTATGGATGCTCTGGCGGCTCATCGGTGCGGATCCTCCTCGGTCTTCAGGGCACTAGCTTAACCGCTCGCTTCCCCGTCGCTCTCGGGGACGTGCTCATCGCGCGCGCGGGCGGCGATGCTGCGGGTGAGGCGGGTGACGTCCGGCATGCGGCGGATGACGCGCACCAGACGCGCGAGCTGCCGCCGGTCGCGCACCCGCAGCTCGAAGGTGAGGACGGCGGCGTCCGAGTCCTGCTCATCGATCGAGACGTGATCGATGTTGGTCTCGGTGCTGGCGATCGCCGCGGCGACCGCCGCCAGCACGCCCGTGCGGTTGACGACGTGGACGCGGATCTCGGAGGAGAACAGGCGGTCGGGCGCGCTCTGCCAGCTCACCGGCAGCCAGTTCTCCGGGTGCTTGCGGTAGTCCTCGACGTTGACGCAGTTCTCCCGGTGGATCACCACGCCCCGCCCCATCGACAGGAACGCGAAGATGGGATCGTAGGGGATCGGGAAGCAGCAGCGCGCGTAGGTCACCAGCAGCCCCTCGGTGCCGGCGATCGCGAGCGGCGCCGGCTGGGCCTTGCCTTCGGCGGTGTGCTCGCCGGGCAGGAGCCGGCGCGCCACGAGGGGAGCCAGGCGCTCGCCGAGGCCGAGCTTCTCATAGAGCTCATCCATGTCCTTCAGGCCGAGCTCCCCGAGCGCGGTCTGCTGCACCGTGGGGTCGACCTCTTCGAGCGGCATGCCGAACTCGCGCAGCGCCTGGGTGAGCAGGCGGGATCCGAGCGCGATCGCCTCGGTGCGGCGCAGCCCCTTCAGGTAGTGGCGGATGGCAGTGCGCGCCTTGGCGGTGACCACGAAGTTGACCCACGAGGGGTTGGGGGTCGCGCCCTTGGCGGTGATGATCTCCACCGTCTGTCCGTTGCGCAGCACGGTGCGCAGTGGCGTCAGACGCCGCTCGACCTTGGCGGCGACGCAGCGGTTGCCGATGTCGGTGTGCACCGCGTAGGCGAAGTCGACCACCGTGGCGCCCGACGGCAGCCGCAGGATCTGACCCTTGGGCGTGAACACGTAGACCTTGTCGGGAAACAGGTCGACCTTGACGCTCTCGAGGAACTCCTCGGAAGAGCCGGCTTCCTGGAGCGAGACGAGGTTCGAGAGCCACTCGCGCGTGCGCTCCTGCTGGACGGAGTCGGAGCGGTCGCCGGCCTTGTACTTCCAGTGCGCGGCGATGCCGGATTCGGCCACCCGGTGCATGTCCGCGGTGCGCAGCTGCACCTCGATCGGCACGCCGTTGGGGCCGAACAGCGTCGTGTGCAGCGACTGGTAGCCGTTCACCCGCGGGATGGCGATGTAGTCCTTGAAGCGCCCGGGCATGGGCTTGAACACCGAGTGCACGGCGCCGAGCGCGCGGTAGCAGGTGTCGGGCTTGTCGAGGATGACGCGGATGCCGTAGACGTCGACGATCTCGTTGAGCATCGAGCGCTTGCGGTGCATCTTCTTGTAGATGCTGTAGAGGTGCTTCTCGCGCGTCTCGACCTGGGCGGCAAGGTCGGCCTTGGCGAGCGCCGCCTTCAGCTGCTGCTCGATCTTCTTCAGGAACTCCTTCTGGTTGCCCCGCGCCCGCCGCAGCGTGCGCTCGAGCACCTGGTAGCGGCGCGGATAGAGCGCCTTGAAGCCCAGGTCCTCGAGCTCGAGCTTGATGTTGTAGAGGCCGAGGCGCTCGGCGATCGGCGCGTAGATGTCGAGCGTCTCGCGCGCGATCGCGCGGCGGCGCGCCGGCGCCATGGCCTCGATGGTGCGCATGTTGTGGGTGCGGTCCGCGAGCTTCACCAGGATGACGCGCAGATCGCGCACCATGGCGAGCAGCATCTTGCGGAACGATTCGGCCTGCGCCTCCTCGCGGCTCTTGAACTTGATCTGGTCGAGCTTGGTGACCCCGTCGACCAGCTCGGCGACATCCGCTCCGAAGCGGGCCGCGAGCTGGTCCTTCGGCGTCGGGGTGTCCTCGATCACATCGTGCAGGATCGCCGCCACGATGGTGTCGGTGTCGAGGTGCAGGTCGGCGAGGATGGCGGCGGCCGCCACCGGATGCGCGATGAAGGGTTCGCCCGAGAGACGCTTCTGCCCCTGGTGGACCGAGGCGCCGAATTCAGCGGCTTCGCGGATGCGTTCGACCTGGTCGGGGGCGAGATAGCCCCCGGCGGTCGCCAGCAGCTCCTTCAGCCCGGGGGTACGTCTTCCGCCGGGCAGCAGTCCCAGGAGCGAAGACGCATAGTCCATAGGACGAGCGTGGCCGTCAGTCTCCGAGTCCGAACTGCGGCGCGCGGAAGTTCGACTGGTTGTCCGCGTCCGGCACGACGGGCTCGGCTGGCGCCGGCTCCGGCTCGCGCAGCATCTCCGCGGTGACGTTGCCGGCGGCGATCTCGCGCAGCGCGACCACCGTGGGCTTGTCGTTCTCGAGCGGGACGGTTGCTTCCGCGCCGTTGGCGAGCCGGCGGGCGCGCTGCGCCGCCAGCAGCACCAGCTGGAACAGGTTCTCGACGTTGTGCAGGCAGTCTTCTACGGTGATTCGGGCCATGATTCGCTTGACGAGTGAGCCCTGTGCGGGCTGCGCAGGGCCTTTAACTATAAGCGAAAAGTGCCTGTCCGGGCCAGTCAGACTTGACGACTGCTGCATTCGCCGCGTATTCAAAGCTGCGCATGAAGCACAGATGTCACCGGGCGTGCCTCGGTCTTGTACTGCTTTGGCCCGTGCTCGCTGCTGCCGAGCGACTCGATATCCCGGAGCTCGGAGTGCGGATCCCGGATCTGCCCGCCAGGGCTACCGCGCTGAAGGTCGTGGACAAGCTCGTAGGGTACTCGGCGAGTTTTCGGGTCGGCCGCGTTCACGCGGGCGTCCTGTGGCTATCCGATCCAGTGCCCACGGAAGCCACAGTTACGGATCGGCGGTATCGCAGGAGCGTGCGTGATTACCTGTTCGACAACATCCACCACGGGGGTCACGAGGAGGCTACGTCTATCGCCGGCGTCGATGCGTGGTCCAACTGCGGCGCCGAGTCATTTGGGGGTCCGGATGTCCAATGGCACTGCACTTACTACCTGATCTCCGACCAGCATCTTTACCGCTTGCTGGTGAACGCGACGTCGCCGAAGAAGCCTGCGGAATTCGATGCGGTCGTGAGGGCTCTGTACGGAATGTCGTTCGGGCCCATCCAGTCACCGATCGGAAGTGACGGTCAGCCGCGAACGATGCCGCGTGAGCCTCTTTTCAAGGCTGAGCAGATGGCACACGAGTGGTACCCCGACCGTGCGAGAAACCATCGTGAAGAGGGGGTCGTGGACGTCGAGTACAGTATCGACGGCCGGGGCCGCCCGCAGGACCTGCGGGTGACCTCTGCCGCTTCGGCCGATCTGAGGTCCGCAGCCGCGGATTTCGTTCGGATGGTAATTTTCAGGGTGCCGTCGGGGTGGGAGTCCAGCACGTCGCGTGGGCTGCGCTTCACATTCGAGGCACAGTTCTCGATCGCGCCCTGTCACTTCCCCGGGGACCCTCGCGTTGCTGACGCCACTCTTGTGACGATTTGCGCCTCAGGCCCGCGTTAACGCCGAGCGACCGGGCAGTCGACTTAGCCGGGCGCCAGCAGCTCCGCGAGCAGCGGCTGGAGCTCCGGGCGAGCGCTCCTGAGGTCGTCCCCGGCGCCCGCGATGATGCGCTTGAGCTCGGCGACCGCCTTGTCGAAGCGGTCGTTGACGACGACGTAGTCGAACTCGCGGTAGTGGGACATGTCGCCGGTCGCATCGTTCAGGCGCCTGCGGATCACTTCAGCCGTGTCGGTCGCCCGGCGCGCGAGGCGCTCGGCGAGCGCCTGCCGCGCGGGCGGCAGCACGAAGATACTGACGCAGTCGGCCATGGCTCGCCGCACCTGCTGCGCGCCCTGCCAGTCGATCTCGAGCAGCACATCGTGGCCTTCGGCCAGCTGGGCCTCGACGAAGCCGCGCGAGGTGCCGTAGTTGTTGTCGAACACCCGGGCGTGCTCGAGGAATTCTCCCTGCTGCACCAGCTGCTCGAACTGCGGTTTCGAGACGAAGTGGTACTCGCGGCCCTCGATCTCGGTCGGGCGGCGCGCGCGGGTGGTGTGTGAGATCGACAGGCGCAGGTTGGGCTCGCCCTGGAGCAGCGCTTTTACCAGCGAGGTCTTGCCGGCCCCCGAGGGCGCCGAGATGACGTACAGCCGCCCGCGCTTCATGGCCGCGAATATACGCCGCCCCGCTCGAGCGCCGCGACGAGCGCACGCAGCGCCTGACCCCGGTGGCTGACGGCGTTCTTCTCCTCCGCGGGGAGCTCCGCGGCGGTACGCTGCTCGCCCGCAGGCACGAACGCCGGGTCGTAGCCGAAGCCACCGATGCCGCGGGGCGTGAGCGCGATGTGGCCTTCCCAGGTGCCGCGCGTGATGAGAGGCGCATCATCGTCGGCGCCGCGGACCCACGCGATCACGCAGCGATAGCGCGCGCCGCGCTGCGCCTCGGGAACTCCTCTGAGCTCATCCATCAGCAGCGCCAGGTTCGCCGCATCGCTCGCCCCCTCTCCGGCGAAGCGCGCCGACCACACGCCGGGCCGCCCCCCGAGCGCGTCCACTTCGATCCCCGAGTCGTCGGCGAGAGCGCAGGTGCGCGCGAGGCGCGCCGCGTGGCGCGCCTTGATGAGGGCGTTCTCCAGGAAAGTAGCTCCGGTCTCGGGCACCGGCTCGATCCCGAGCGCGCCCTGACTGATGAGCTCGAAGCCTGCCGGCGCGATGAGCGCCGCGAGCTCACGCAGCTTGGCTGGGTTGGCGCTCGCGAGGACCGCCCGCTTCACGTCGTGCCGAGCGCCTGCGCCTGCAGCGACAGCAACTCGCCGATGCCGTGGGCCGCGAGGTTGAGGAGTGCGTCGAGCTCGTGGCGGCGGAACGCGTGGCCCTCGGCGGTGCCCTGAATCTCGATGAAGGCGCCGCCGTTGTTCATCACCACGTTCATGTCGGTCTCGGCCTGGGAATCCTCGGCGTAGTCGAGATCGAGCACCGGGACTCCGCCCACGATCCCGACCGAGACGGCCGCGACCTGGCCGTGCAGCGGGCTCGCGGGGATCAGGCGTCGCGCGACGAGGCGCTCGCAGGCCTCGGCGAGCGCCACGTAGGCGCCGGTGATGGCCGCGGTGCGCGTGCCGCCGTCGGCCTGCAGCACGTCGCAATCGAGCGTGATGGTGCGCTCGCCGAGCGCGCGCAGGTCTGCCACCGCGCGCAAGGCCCGGCCGATGAGCCGCTGGATCTCCTGGGTGCGACCGCTCTGGCGGCCGCGGGCCGCCTCGCGCGCGGTACGCGTATGGGTGGAGCGCGGCAGCATGCCGTACTCGGCGGTGATCCACCCCTGGGATTTGCCGCGCAGGAAGGGCGGCACGCTGTCCTCGACGCTCGCCGTGCACAGCACCTGCGTGTCGCCGAACTCGATGAGCACCGATCCTTCGGCGTGCTTGGCATGTCGCCGTGTGAAGCGCACCAGCCGCAGCTCATCGGGCGCGCGCCCCGAGGGTCTCGCCATGCTTCAGCCGCCCAGCCAGCGCAGCGCAGCCGCCGAGGTGTTATCGCTTCCGCCGCCCGCGCGCTTCACCGCGCGCGCGCCGAGCTCGAGCAGCTGCTCGCGCAGCTGACCGCTGCCGTTGAGGCTCGCGGCGACCTCCGGGTCCTTGAGCGGCCCCCAGAAGCCGTCGGTGCACACCATCAGCAGGTCGCCGGGCTCGATCGGGCGGCGGCGGCTCAGGGACATGTCCGGCAGGATGGGGTCACCCCCCAGGCAGCACTCGACGAAATTGCGCATCGGATGGTTCTGCGCCTGCTCGGCGCTGATCAGGCCCTCGCGCAGCAGCAGCTCCACGTGGCTGTGATCGCGGCTGCGCGCCACCAGCTCGCCGCGGCGCACGTGGTAGACGCGGCTGTCGCCGATGTGCGCCCACCAGCTGGCGTGCTGCTGGATGAGGCACACGGCGCAGGTGGCGCGCGGACGCTGCTCGAGCGGCAGCTGCGTGCCGAGCTTCACCACTTCCTCGTGGGCGCGGCCGAGCGTCAGGTGCAGAAAACCGAGCGGATCGAACAGCGGCTGGGGCGAGTGCCAGAAAGCCTCGGTGATCGCCTGCAGCGTGACGTGCGCGGCGCGCGCGCCGTGCGCGTGTCCGCCCATGCCGTCGACCGCGACCAGCAGTGCGGCGTGCTCGGCGACCACGGCAGTGACGCGATCCTGATTCTCCTCGCGTCCGCCCAGGAGGCTGACGTCTGCGTATTCGACCTGCAAGAAGACCCCGCGGTATCTGCTAGACTGGAGCCGATCTTTATATCACCTGCGCGGCGCTCCTGCTTGGCACGGGATTTTTCTTAGGCGGATCGCGACCCATGATTGCGAGCATGACCGGCTTCGCGCGCCGCGAGGCCAGCGGAGCCTGGGGCACGCTGGTGTGCGAGCTGCGCAGCGTCAATCACCGTTTCCTGGAGGCGGGCTTCCGGCTGCCGGACGAGCTGCGCTCGGCGGAGGGCGAGCTGCGCACGCGGCTCGGGCGGCAGATCCGTCGCGGCAAGGTCGACTGCACGATCAGCCTGCGGCGCGCGCTGGGCGCGGGCGGCGCGCTCGAGATCGACCCCGCCGCTCTCGCCCGGCTGGTGGCGGCGGTGCAGGAGGTCTCGCGCTCCCTGCGCGAGCCGTCCACGGTGACCGCGCTCGACGTGCTGCGCTGGCCCGGCGTGCTGCGCGAGGAGAGCAGCGACGGCGAGCAGCTGCTGACGGCGGCCTGCGCGGTGTTCGACGCGACGCTCGGAGAGCTGGTAGCGGCGCGCGCGCGCGAGGGGGCGCGTCTGCGCGAGCTGCTCGAGCAGCGCTGCACGGCGCTCGAGTCGCTCACTCAGGACGTACGTGCGCGGCTGCCGGAGATGCAGGCGCACGTGCGCGCGCGCCTCGCAGCGCGCGTCGCCGAGCTCACCACCAGCGTCGATCCGGAACGGCTCGAGCAGGAGCTGGCGCTGCTGCTGCAGCGGCTCGATGTGGACGAGGAGCTCGAGCGCCTCGCCGGCCACGTGGTCGAGGTGCGCCGCGTGATCGGCGGCGGCGAGCCGGCCGGCCGCCGTCTGGACTTCCTCATGCAGGAGCTCAACCGCGAAGCCAACACGCTGTCCTCCAAGTCGCAGGACCTCGAGACCACGCGCAGCGCGGTCGACATGAAAGTCATCATCGAGCAGATGCGCGAGCAGGTGCAGAACGC
>DASQGK010000027.1:0-26024 GCA_035632655.1 Steroidobacteraceae bacterium
GCTACACCGGCGGCGGCGGCATCGCCGCCACTCCGACCCCGATGGAGCGCAACTATGGGCGGGAGCGGCACATAGAGCCGACGCCCGACCAGCGGCAGCACATTCACCAGGCCGCCGGCAATCCCGACCTGCTGGCGAGAAACAACGGCGGCCGTCCCGTGATTGCCGCTACCCCGCGGCCGGCGGTATTCAACGCGCCGGGCATCGTCCGCGCACGCGGGGCCGCGAACCCGCCACCGCAGCAGCCTGCCGGGATGGCGCACGGCAACGGCAACGTGAACGGCAATGCCAATGCCAATTTCAACCGCAACGCCAATGGCAACAACGGCGGCAACGGCGAGGGCAACGCCTACGGGCGCGCCAACCGGGGGTACGGCGCACAGCCCGGCCAGAACGGCGCTTCCCCGCCGCCGCCGGGAACCGCTCATCCGCAGATGCCGCCGCCTGCCGCCGCCCGCCCACAGATGGCCCCGCCTCCCGCAGGCCGCCCGCAGATGCCTCCGCCTGCCGCCGCCCGCCCGCAGATGCCTCCGCCTGCCGCAGGCCGCCCGCAGACGGCGCCCGCTGCAGCCGTCCGCCCCCAGGGCGCTCCGAATGCCAGGCAGGGAGAGCCGAACGCGATGAAGCCGCACCCCAACAAGCCGCCGGAGAACGGACACCGCGAGCCGGAGGGGGCGCCCCGCTAGTCGACGCCCGGTGTGACTTTGGCGCGGGCGGGCCGGTTGGCCCGCCCGCGTGCTTTTCGGGCCCAGTTCGCCGTTCCCGGTGACAGAGCGGCAGATTCCCGACGCTATGCTAGGTGCACGCCGCCCGCGCGGCGCAAAACACCAACAAAGCTAAGGGAGTCCCCAATGAGCTCAGCGAAGGTCCTGGCGTGGAGTATTGCGTTGTGCTGCGCCCTGACGGGCGTCGCAGGCAGCGCGCTTGCACAGCAGGCGCCCCAGAAGATCGCCGTAACCGCGGCGGACAGAGCCGCCGCGAGCGGCGTGCGTCAGTCCTTCATCAGCGCCTTCACCAAAGGTACCCAGGCCGGCACGGGCAAGCTGCGCAGCGACGTTCTCACCCTCACCCGTCACTCCGGCGGTGCCGGCGGTGGCTTCGGTGACCAGACGCAGTTCCCCGGAGACCTCGGATTCCTCGGCGGCGCCACGATCGCCGCGGCCGTCCAGCATCCGATCTATCTCATCCCGACCGGCAGTCCCTGCAGCGCGGCCAATCCGCTCACCTGCTGGGGTAACGTCAGTCAGTTCATCGCCGACCTCGGGACCAGCCCGCTGATACACATCACCGACCAGTATGTCGGCGCACGCGCCGATAATCGCTATCCGCTCGGTACCGTCTTCCAGGTGAGCTACACGCCGCAGAAAAATCCGTTCACCGATGCCGACATGCAGGCCGTGGCGCATGCCGCGGCGCTCGCCCAGGGGAAGGCCGGCTATGGGCAGGTGTTCCACATCTTCCTCGTGCCGGGGCAGGATGAGTGCTTCGACTCGACGTTCACGGTCTGCGCTTCGAACGTCTTCTGCGCCTATCACAGCAGCGCCGTGTTCCCGGATGTAGGCGAGGTGGTCTACTCCGTCGAGCCCAACGTCGTCGGCGTGCTGGGCTGCAATCCGCAGGCCAACTCGCCCAACGGGCCGTTCGATGCCACCTATTCGGTGCTCTCTCACGAGACCATCGAGCTGATCACCGATCCCGACGGCACTGCTTGGTTCAACATCACCGACAGCGGGCTGCTCGGCAGCGAGATCGGGGATGAGTGCCTGTTCTGGCTCTTCGACGCGCAGGGCAACTTCATCTCGACCAACGACGTGCTGCAGGTGTTCCACGGCCGTCCGTATCAGATCCAGACCGAGTACAACAACGCCGCGCACTCGTGTACCACGCGCGCGTTCGACTTCTAACGGATACCCACCTGGCCGCGCACCGACTCCGCAAGGAGTGCGGGGTCGTAGGCGCGGCCGTCCTTGAAGACCAGGGCGACGTTCTCCAGGTCGGCAATGTGCACGGCAGGGTCTCCGCGGACCAGGACCAGATCGGCGCGCTTGCCCGCGGCGATGCTGCCGATGTCGTGCTCGCGCCCGAGGAAGCGGGCGCCGTTTGAGGTGCCGATCTGAATCGCCTGCACCGGCGTGAAGCCCGCCTCCACCAGCAGCTCGATCTCACGCTGATCGCCGAAGCCCGGCAGCACGCCGCCGGCGCCGGTCGGGTCGGGGCCGGCGAGCAGCAGTCCGCCGGCAGCCGCGAACGCATGCTCGAATTCCATCTCCAGACGCAGGAGCTTTGCCGGCAGGGCGTCCGCCGGATCGAGCAGTGCGCGGTACGTGAGGTAGCTGCTGCGTGCCGCATCCGACATGGCATCGAGCGAGCGGCGCTGCGCCGGGGCGCGCCCCGGTACGGTGAGCTCGAACACGGGCAAGGTCGAGGTCACCGCGACGTGATGCTCGACGAGAAGGTGAATGAGGCGGACCACCTCCGGGTCGCCGGCGCTCCTGCCGGCCCAGGACGGAGCGGTTCTCTCCGGGCACTTGTCGGGCGTTCGGCCCGCGACGAACTCACTATCGGTGTATACCGGCCCATGCTCGAGGTCGTCGACACCCGCTGCGACGGCCTCCGGCCAGCTCACCGAGCAAAGGTGTGCGGTGAGTTTGAGGCCGCGCCGATGGGCCGCCGTGACCGCGGCGGCGAGCTCGGCGCGCGTGATGTTCATGTAGGCCTTGAACGAGGTCATGCCGCTCGCGGCCCAGAAATCGACGAAGCGGCCCGCCTCCTCGGGTCCCGAGAGCTCGTGCATCTGCGCAAAGAAGGTGCCGGCGCCCTCGAGGTACGGCGCCGTGAGGTCGAGGTGCGGTCCCGGGAGCGCTCCGGAGTCGATCCGCGAGCGCACCTTGAGATCGGTGTAGGGCTCGATGCTCCCCGTGGTACGCAGCGTCGTCACCCCGGCCGCCAGATACAGCCGCGGCGCCGAGTAGGGGATCTCATTGACGATGAAGCCCGGCTCCATGCCGCCGGCGGAGTTGCGCTGCGTCTCGCGCGAGGCGGTGTAGAAGAGATGGTCGTGCATGCCGACGAGGCCGGGCAGCAGCGTGAAGCCCGCGTAATCGCGGACCTCGGTGCCCGCCGGGATCGCCGTGGCGGCGGTGGGACCCACGGCGGCAATCCGCCCGTCGATGATGACCAGAGTCTGGTCGCTGCGCGCCGCGGCGCCCGTGCCGTCGATGATCCCGACATGCCGCAGCGCGACATTGCCGGATGGCAGCGCCGGATGGGCCGCGGTGTCGGCGCCTTCGGCGCCCGTGCTCAACGCCGAGAATCCGCCCAGCACGGCGAGCAGCGCTCGGTAGAGGGTGTGGCGCATCGGTTCTCCTCTGCGGATGTGAATCGGCTTCATTTGCGGCGGCGTGCCGGCGGCGCGCGACGCCGCCCGGGCCGGCCCCGGGTCGAGCGCTCCCGGTCGTACGGGTTCTTATCGGTGCGGTACTCGATGACGACCGGAGTCGCATACAGATCGTAGGTCTTGCGGAACAGGTTGGCGAGATAGCGGGTGTAGGCCTCGGGCACGGCGGCGGTCTGGTTGCCGTGGATCACGATCCGCGGCGGGTTGCGGCCGCCCTGGTGTGCGTAGCGCAGCTTGATGCGCCGGCCATGCACCAGCGGCGGCTGGTGCATGCTGAGTGCGTGCTCGAGGGTGCGGGTGAGCTCCCGGGTCGGCAGCGTGCGCGTCGCCCCCTCGTAGGCGCGCACCGCGGCCTGCATGAGCTCGCCGATCCCGGTGCCATGGCGCGCCGAGATGAAGAACAGCGGCGCGAAGGGCACGAAGTCGAGCTTGAGCGCCAGCCCGCGACGGATATCCTCGCGCTGCTCCTGGGCGATCCCGTCCCACTTGTTGACGGCGATGAGGAGCGAGCGGCCGCGCTCGAGCGCGATTCCGAGAACGCTCGCATCCTGCTCGGCTACCGTGTCGTGCGCATCGAGCACCATGACCACCACGTGCGCCTCGTCGATAGCCTGCAGCGTCTTGGCGACGCTCGCTCTCTCGACCGAGTCCTCGACGCGGGCGCGGCGCCGCACGCCCGCGGTGTCGATCAGCAGGAACTGCCGCCCGTCGCGCTCGAAGGGCACCAGGATGCTGTCGCGCGTCGTGCCGGGCTCCTCGCTCGCGATGACACGCTCCTCGCCGAGCAGGCGATTGACGAGCGTCGACTTGCCGACGTTGGGCCTGCCGATGATGGCGATGCGGATCGCGCCGTCGGCGGAAGTGTCGGCCGCCTGCGCCTCGAAGCCCGCCAGGACCTGCTCCATCAGCGTCTCGCAGCCCTGGGAATGGCTCGCGGCGATGATGCAGGGGGCACCGAGGGCCAGCGCATGGAAGTCGGCGGCGGCGAGCTCCGGGTCGAGTCCCTCGGCCTTGTTGAGCGCCAGCGTCACAGGCTTGCCCGAGCGGCGCAGCTCGCGAGCCACGAACTGGTCCTGCGGCGAGAGGCCGGCGCGCGCATCGGCGAGGAACACCAGCCGGTCGGCCTCGGCCACCGCCCTCTCGGTCTGCGCGCGCATCTGCGCTTCCAGCCCCGTGGGATTCTCGATCAGGCCGCCGGTATCGATGACGACGTAGGGAACCGGACCCAGCCGCCCGAAGCCGTACTGGCGATCGCGCGTGAGCCCTGGCACGTCGGCGACGATCGCATCGCGCGTGCCGGTCAGGACGTTGAACAGCGTCGACTTGCCGACGTTCGGGCGGCCGACGAGCGCGATGACGGGCAGCATGGGAAACTCACGCGCTGCGCAGGCTGCGACCCGCGCACGCGGCTATTTGTGCCCCGCGGCGCGCGGCGTGACGCGAAACGCGCTGATCTGGCCGCGGTCGTTGATGACCAGCACCATGTTCCCGACCACCACCGGGGCGGTGCTGACCCGCGTCTTGCCGGACGAGGCGCGCGCGGCCAGCGAGCCGGTAGACTTGTCCAGCCAGTGCACGTAGCCCTGAAAGTCGGCGGTCACCAGCGCATTGTCCTCGTCCATGGCGACGACCGCCGACAAACCGCGGTACAGCAGCCCCTTCTGCCGCCATAGCTCCGCTCCGGTGCGGCTGCGCAGCGCCACGATCTCGCCGTCGGCACCGGCCATGTAGAGCGCATTGTCATCGAGCGCGAGGCTGCGATAGCTCGAGGCGTCGTGCGACCACCATACCTGCCCGGTGTCGAGCGCCAGCATGGCGATCTTGCCCTGGAATCCTACGGTGTAGACGTCCTGTCCCGATACGCGCACGGTGGTGTCGATGTCATCGAGGCGTTCGAGCTCGGTGCGCCCGTGCGGCGGCGAAATCGTCGCTTCCCACTGCACCGTGCCGTCCGCGCCGTTGACCGCGAGCACTTTGCCGTTATCGAAGCCGCACAGCACCAGCTCGCCGGCGATCACCGGCCGCGCCGTGCCGCGCAGCGACAGCCGCGGCACCTGCTGCTGCTGCGCCCACAGCTCGTGTCCGTCCTTAGGACTCAGGGCGTGGAGCCTGCCGTCCACGGTGCGCAGCGCTATCAGCCGCTCCGAGACGGTCGCAGGCGCAAGCACCTCGCCGCTGACGCGCACCGACCACAGCTGCGTGCCCTTGGCGGCATCGAGCGCAAACAGCTGCCCGTCGCTCGAGCCGATCAACACCATGCCGTCGCCCACCGCGGTGCCGCCGGAGAGCGGGGCCTTGAGTCGCGTGCGCCATGCGCTGCGACCCGAGGCGAGATCCAGTGCCACGACTTCGCCCTTGTGACTCGCGGCGTAGACCCGGCCGTCGGCCACCGACAGAGCGAGACCGAGCCGCAGCCGGATCTCCTTCTTGTCGCCGACGGTGGCGCTCCAGCGCCGCTCGACATGCAGCGTCGGGGCGAAGGCGGTGAGCTTGGCCGGCTGGTCGATCTGCTTGTCCTTGGAGCACGCCGCAACGAGGAGCAGCAGCCCGGCGATCCAGATCGGGCGAGTCAGGTTTCGCATAGTCCTACTTCGTGGAGCTCGCGGGTGCGGGGGTGGCGGCCGTCGTGGCGGCCGCTGGATGCGCCGCCGCGGCCAGATCGGCAATCTTGAGGTTGAGAAGCGCGCTGTCGCCGGGATCGGCCGCGCCCGCAGCGCTGCGGTAGGCCTTGAGGGCCGCCGCGGAATCGCCCTTGGCGTAGTAGGCATCGCCGCGCACCGCCTCGTAGCGCGCGGCAAAGGCGCCGGGGCTGACGGCGTTGAGCGTGGCGAGAGCCTCGTCGGGCTTGCCCTGCGCGATCTGGACGCGCGCCAGGCGCTCGCGCGCGACCAGCGCCAGGCCGTGATCCTTGGAGTTCTGCGCTACGTGGGTGAGCTCCTGAGCCGCCTTGTCGAGCTCGTTGGCCTCCACCTCGACGCGTGCGGCGAGGAGCTTGGCCTGATCGGCATAGGGGGAGCCCGGGTAACTGCGCTCGAGCTCCCCGAGATGCGTAAACGCGTCGGCGCGGTTGCCGTGCTCCAGCGCGTCGACCATCTGAGTGTAGATCGCGCTCGCCCGCAGGCCCCGGGCATCGAGCCGTGCCTTCCACCAGTACCAGCCGGCCCCGATGGCGGCGGCGATTGCGACCCCGGCGATCACCGAGGGGCCGTACTCACGGATCCAGCCGCGGATCTCGTCCCATTGTTCTTTGTCAGACAGATACTCGCTCACTCACTTAGCTCCTCAGCTCCCCTTGAGACCCGCCAGGGCCGCATCCAGACCCGCGGCCAGGGAGTCGATCGGGCACTCGCTCTGACCCGACTCCACGCGCAAAGGTTTCACGGCGAGTACTCCCCGGGCGAGCTCGTCGTCGCCGATGATGAGCGCGAGGGCCGCCCCACTCTTGTCGGCGCGCCTGAACTGTGCCTTGAAATTACCGCCCCCGAGATTGAGATCGACACGCAGCCGCGGCCGCTCGCTGCGCAGCCGCTCGACGATACGCAGCGCCTCGGCCGCTGCGCGTACGCCGTTGACGACCACGTATACATCCGCAGGTTTCGCGGGGGGAGCCGTCCCGGTGGCGGCGATCAGCGCCACCAGTCTTTCGACCCCCATGGCGAAGCCGACCGCCGGGGTCGCCTCCCCTCCGAGCTGCGCGATCAGGCCATCGTAACGGCCGCCGGAGCATACGGCATTCTGGGCGCCGCTGGAGGCGGTGATGATCCACTCGAACACGGTGCGATTGTAGTAATCGAGGCCGCGTACCAGGCGGGGGTTGACCTCGTAGGCGACGCCGACGCCATCGAGCATCGCGCGCAGCGCCGCGAAGTGCGCCTGCGACTCCGCATCCAGATGCTCCGTGAGAAGCGGTGCGCCCTTGATGAGCTCCTGCATCCCGGGATTCTTGCTGTCGAGGATGCGCAGCGGATTGCCGCCCATGCGTCGCTGGCTGTCGGCATCGAGCCTCGAGGCGTGTGCCTCGAAGTACTCGACCAGACGGGCGCGGTAGGCGCGCCGGCTCTCGGGTGTGCCGAGGGAGTTGATCTGCAGGGTGAGCCCGCCGATCCCCAGGCGCTGCCACAGGGTGGCGCTGAGCGCGATCAGCTCCGCATCGACGTCGGGACCCGGCCAGCCGACCGCCTCGACGTCCACCTGCCAGAACTGCCGATAACGCCCGGCCTGCGGCGCCTCGTGCCGGAACATCGGACCCAGGCACCAGAGCTTGTGACGTTGACCGCGCAGCAGGCGGTTGGAGATGAGCGCGCGCACGATGCCGGCGGTGGCCTCCGGCCGCAGCGTGAGGCTGTCGCCGCCGCGGTCGACGAAGGTATACATCTCCTTGCCGACCACGTCGGTGTGCTCACCGATCGCGCGCTTGAAGAGCTCCGTGCGCTCGAGCACCGGCACGCGGATCTCCTCATAGCGGTAAGAATCGAGCAGCTCGCGCGTGACGGCCTCGAAGTGCTGCCAGGCGCCGATCTCTGCGGGCAGCACGTCGTTCATGCCGCGGACCGGCTGGATCTCTGAGCTCATGCTCAGTCTCCGTGCGCGACCAGGGGAGGGAGGGGTGCGGCGTGCCCGCTGCCATCGACGGTGAAGCGGGCGGTGCCGTCGCGGCGCAGGAGTCCCTCGAGCGCCACCCGGGTACCGTTGAGCTGCACGCTGACGCCGGGCGCGTTGCCGATCACCACGCGCAGCGGCGGCGTGCCGCTCACCGTGCGCGCACTGTCGGGCGCATTGAGACCCTCGAAGAGACGCCGGCCCGAGGCATCGGTCACCTCGGCCCAGCTGAGGCCGTAGAACCTGAGTGCCAGCCGCGCCTGCGAGGCGCTGGCGGGGGGCGCCGCGCGCGCCGTCTGAACACCGATCGCCGTCATCAGCTGCTCGGCCGAGCCGCTCCCTGCCGATCCCGCCGAGACCGGCTGCGCCTTCGTCGCCGGCAGCGCCAGCAGCCACCACAGAAGACCGGCGACCGCGAAGCCGAGCAGCACCAGCAGCGCCAGCAGCACCAGGCGCGGGGAGCGGCGGTCGGGCTCGCCCCGCGGGATACGCCGCAGGTCAGGTCCGGCGGGTTGCGCGCTCGCGGGGTACAGGCTCTGCAGCTCTTCATAGTGCTCGCCCACCAGGTCCGCGTAACGGCGCAGGTGCCCGCGTGCATATACCGGCGCGCCGAGGGCGGCGAAGTCCTCCGCCTCGAGCAGGTCGAGGATGCGCGCGTCGACGTGCAGCTTCTCTGCCGCCTGCAGCACCGTGAGGCCGCGCGTCTCGCGGCCGCGCCGCAGCCGTGTGCCGATGCCGCAGCGCGCTTCGCCGCCAGCCTCACTCGTGGTCATCGGATTCAACCCGGGTTATCGAGGGCGCGCGTCTGGGCCGACCCCGGGTAGTCGAGCCTCAGCCGGCGAGAGTAGCGCTGCGCGCCCACCGCATCGCCCTGCTTGCGCGCCACGCGGTATCCGAGCAGCAGCAGGTCCGGGGTTGCATCGTAGGTGCCCATGTAGCCATCGATCCGGGCGCGCGCGGGCGCGAGCTGCCCCTGATCGAAGTCGAGCGTGGCGAGCTGGAAGGCGGCCTCGGCGAAGTTCGGGCGCAACTGCAGTGCGGCGTTGAAGTTGGTGCGCGCCTCATCGTCGCGCTTGGCGGCGCGCAGGCACACGCCGGCGTTGGTGTAGGCCGCCTGCGGGGTTCGGTACAGCGGGTTGTGCGCGGCTTCGAGAAAGCGCTTGACACCCTCGTCGGTGCGGCCGTTCTGGCACAGGTACACGGCATAGTTGTTGATGACGTCGGGGTCGTGCGGCGCGAGCTTGAGTGCCGTGCGGAACTCGGCATCCGCCTTCGTGAGATCGTTCATGCGCTCGAACAGCATGGCGCGCGCGCTGTGGACGCTGGCGTTGCCCGCATCCTCGGAGAGCGCCCGATCGAGTTTGAGCTTGGCGACGGCGAGGTCGCCCTGGTTCATGTACTGGATGCCGAGCTGCACGTTGTCGGCGGCGGCCTCGCGCTCATTGGCCATGTGCACCGGGCGGCTGCTGCTGCTCGCACAGGCCGCGAGAATCACGGTGGCGAGTGCGGCGAGCGCCGGTCCCGAGCGGGATTGGATCGTGCTGTTCACGTGTTGCTCATGCCTGGACTGCGACGCCGATGACCTTGTCGCCGAGGCGCACCGTGGTGCGATCGATGACCCGCCCCGCAAGTTGCCCGCAGGCCGCGTCGATATCCTCGCCACGGGTGCGCCGCACGGTGGCGAGCAGGCCTCGCTGCAGCAGCTCGTCCCGGAAGCGCTGGATGACGGGAGCGGGCGAGCGCGTGTAGCGGGTGCCGGGGAAAGGGTTGAAGGGAATGAGGTTGACCTTGGCGGGATGCCCCTTGAGGAGACGTGCGAGGGCGCGCGCCTGCGCGGGCGAGTCGTTCACGCCATCGAGCATCACATACTCGAAGGTGACGCTACGGCCGTTCTGCTCATCCAGATAGTGCCAGCAGGCCGGCAGGAGCTCGGCGATCGGGTGCTTGCGGTTGATGGGCACCAGCTCGTTGCGCAGGTCATCGTCGGGAGCGTGCAGCGACACGGCGAGCGCCACGTTGCTCACCTCGGCGAGCCGGTAGATCTGCGGCACGAGCCCCGAGGTCGACAGCGTCACCCGGCGCCGCGACAGATCGCAGCCGAAGTCGTCGAGGAACACATCGAGCGCCGGCACGACGTTGCGGAAATTGGCGAGTGGCTCGCCCATACCCATGAGCACGACGTTGGTCACCCGGCGCTCACCGCCCCCGCCGGCTTCGCGCGCGAGCTCGGCGCCCGCGAGCCATACCTGGCCGACGATCTCCGCGGTGCTCAGGTTGCGGTTGAAGCCCTGCTGCGCGGTCGAGCAGAACGAGCAGTCGAGCGCGCAGCCGACCTGGGACGAGATGCACAGCGTTCCGCGGTCGGGCTCGGGAATGAACACCATCTCGAAGGCCTGGGTCTCATCCGCCCGCAGGAGCCACTTCACCGTGCCGTCGCCCGAGCGCTGCACGCGGACGATTTCCGGCGGACGCACCTCGGCCTGCCCGGCGAGGCGGCTGCGGAAGTCCCTGGCGAGATCGGTCATCGCGGCGAAATCGGCGACGCCGCGCTTGTAGATCCAGCTCATGAGCTGGCGCGCACGGAACGGCCGGCTGCCGAGCTGCGACACGAACGCTTCCAGCGCCGGCCGCGGCAGGCCGAGCAGATTGGTACGTCCCGTGACAGGCGCGCTCATGGCGGTGCTCAGCTGCGCGAATGCAGCTCCGTGGTGCTGAAGAAGTAGGCGATCTCGCGCGCCGCCGTCTCCGGCGCGTCCGAGCCGTGCACGACGTTCTGCTCGATGCTCGATGCGAGATCGGCGCGGATCGTACCGGGAGCGGCCTTCTTCGGGTCGGTCGCGCCCATCAGGTCGCGGTTGCGCGCAATCGCGTTCTCACCTTCCAGCACCTGCACGATCACCGGACCCGAGCTCATATAACGCACCAGATCCCTGAAGAACGGCCGCTCACGATGCACGGCGTAGAAGCCCTCGGCCTCACGCTGCGACAGATGCATCATGCGCGCTGCGACGATGGAAAGTCCGGCCTTCTCGAAGCGGCGATACACCTCGCCGATCAGATTGCCGCGTACGCCGTCGGGCTTGACGATGGACAGAGTGCGCTCGAGCGCCATTCGATGAGTACCTCCGCAGATGAAGCGCGGAAGTCTACCTTGCCAGCCGCCGCGCCCGCAATTTAAGGGGCGCCGGAAGTGCCGGTTTGGTAAGGCTTTTTGGACTTAACGGCGCCGCCGGGCGGCCGCTCGGGACTTCAGACGGAGAAACTCTCCCCGCAGCCGCACTCGCCCTTGACGTTGGGGTTGCGGAAACGGAAGGCCTCGTTCAGCCCCTGTTTCACAAAGTCCACGATGGTCCCGTCGATGAGGCTGAGACTTCCCGCGTCCACGAATACCCGCACGCCGCGGTCCTCGAACACGGTATCGCCCGGCTGCGGGCTGTCGGCGTAGTTCACCACATAGGCAAAGCCCGAGCAGCCGGTCTTGCGCACCCCGAGGCGCAGCCCGATGCCGCCGCCGCGTGCCGCGAGAAAGCTCTTCACGCGATTGGCAGCGGATTCAGTCAGTGAGATTGCCATCGACCCTCGATATTCTACCGCTTACGGCCATTGCAATTGGCAGGCCTTCAGCGCGTCCTCGATCACCAGCAGCCGTCCAAGTCTCTCCACCGGGACCGAACGGCTTGCGGCCCAGTCCGCAGGTCCCCCCGGCAGCAACGCCGCCCGGGAGCGGCCCGGCAGCTGGGCGCACAGCCAGGTGGCCACCTGCAAAGTATGCGGGCAGCCGAAAGCGTGGACCCGTGCATCTTTCACAGTGTTGCCGCTCACGAGCAGCTGAAAGCGCACCCAGGTCTCCTCTCCCGGGCCCCCCGCTTCACCCCTTACCCACCCCGCTCCCGGCTGCGGGCTGCTGGCGGGTGAGAGTGCCCGCAGGCGGCCCACTTCATGCCGCACCGCGGCGCCGGCAAAGTCGACGTCGGCGCTCTGGGTGAAGCGTCCGAGGCTGAAGCGCAGCGAGCTGGCCGCGAGCAGCGCGTCCCTGCCCAGGGCCCGCAGTACGTAAGACGCCTCCGCCGAGGCGGAGTTGCACGCGGCTCCGGTCGAGACCGCGAGCCCGCCCAGCCCCGTCACCAGGCTCTCTCCCTCGACGCCCTCGAAAGAGACGTTGAGGATGCCGGGCAGGCGCGGTGCGTCCGCGCCATTCAGGTGCACGCCGCCGAGCGAGCTGAGCGAGTGCCACAGACGCTCCCGCAGCTCGAGAAGCCGTGCGGCTTCCGCGGGCAGCTCGCGCCCGGCGAGCTCGCACGCCGCACCGAAGCCTACGATCTGATGCGTCGCGAGCGTCCCCGGCCTCAGGCCCTGCTCCTGGCCGCCGCCGTAGAGGAGCGGTTGCAGCATGCCGCGCGCGCCGCGCCGGACGTAGAGCGCGCCGACTCCCTTGGGTCCGTAGAGCTTGTGCGCAGTGAGGGACAGGAAATCGACCGGCAGCACGCCGACGTCCAGCGGCACTTTGCCCGCCGCCTGGGCCGCATCGCTGTGCAAGGCCACGCCGCGCTCGCGGCACAGCTCACCGATGGCCGCGAGATCCTGCAGCACTCCGATCTCGTTGTTGGCGGTCATGAGCGAGACCAGCTGAGTATCGGGCTGCAGCGCCGCGGCGACCGCGGCGGCGGTCACCAGACCTGAGCGCTCCGGCACGAGGTAGGTGACGCGGAAGCCTTCCTTCTCGAGGCGCTTGCACGGATCGAGCACCGCCTTGTGCTCGGTGCGTGCGGTCACCACGTGCCGGCCGCGATCGGCGTTGGCGCGCGCCACGCCGAGCACCGCCAGGTTGTCGGACTCGGTGGCACCGGAGGTGAATACGATCTCGTCCGCCTCGGCACCGATCAGCGCCGCCACCTGCGAGCGGGCGCGCTCGATGCGCAGCGCCGCGCCGCGGCCGAACACATGGCCCGAGGAGGCGTTGCCGAAGTCGCCCTCCAGCGTCAGGCAGCTCGCCATCGCGGCGGCCACCCGCGGATCCACCGGAGTGGTGGCGGCGTAGTCGAGATAGACGGGGCCCGGAGCGCTCACCGGGGCTGTCCCGCATGGCGGCGTCGGTTCTGTACCGCAGTGAGGATGCCGCGCAGGATGTTGGCCTCGTTGTGGTCGAGCTCGGCGCGCTGCAGGACCCGGCGAATGCGGCTCATGAGATGCGTGCCGCTCTCGGTGCGGTCGCGGAAGTCGATATCCTCCAGCACCTGGGCGAAGTGCGCATGGAGCTGCTGCATCTCCGCAGCCGTGGCGAGCGGCACTGGCGGCTGTGCGGCCGCCGCCGTGACGGCAGCGCGCGCGCGGTACAGCTCGTAGGCCACGAGCTGCACGGCCATCGCCAGGTTGAGCGAGGGGTAGGCCTCGCTCGCCGGGATGCGCAGCAGCACGTGTGCCGCCTCGAGCTCCTCGTTGGTGAGGCCGGTGCGCTCGGCGCCGAATACCACCGCTGCCGGGGAGCTGCGCGCATGCTCGACGATCTGCGCCGCCGCCGCGCGCACGTCGGCGACCCGGAAATGCTGATCGCGCTCGCGCGCGGTGGTCGCGGCGATGAAGCCGCAGCCTGCGAGCGCCTCGCCGAGCGTCTCCACCACGCGCGCCGACCCGAGCACATCGCCGGCGCCCGAGGCGCGCGCGGTGGCCTCGGCATCCGGATACTGCTTCGGCCGCACCAGCACCAGCGAGCGCAGTCCCATGTTCTTCATGGCACGCGCCGCGGCGCCGATGTTGCCCGGGTGCGAAGGCGCCACCAGCACGATGCGAATGTCGGGGGGGTTCATCTGGTAGGCTAATCGTATTGGGCAAAATCGCCCTTGGCGATTTTGCCGGACATTACTCCGTCGCCCGCAGGCAAAGAGCGCGGTCTTTGCCTGCTGCGCCAAAGTCACTGCAACGTCTCCACACCGAGCTTAAAGATCGTGCAGCCGCTTCTCAACATCGCCGTGCGTGCGGCACGCCGCGCCGGCGAGGTCATCATACGCAGCCTCAACCGGCTCGAGTCGCTGACCATCTCCACCAAGGGACGCAACGACTTCGTCACCGAGGTCGATCACGCCGCCGAGCGCGAGATCATCGGCATCATCCGCCGTCACTACCCGCAGCACGCCTTCCTCGCCGAGGAGAGCGGGCGCACGGGCGAGCACGAGACGCTGTGGATCATCGACCCGCTCGATGGCACCACCAATTTTCTGCACGGCTTCCCGGTGTTCTGCGTCTCGATCGCCTGCCAGATCAAGGGGCGCCTCGAGCACGCCGTGGTCTACGACCCGATGCGGGGCGAGCTCTTCACCGCGAGCCGCGGCGCCGGCGCTCATCTCGACGACCATCGCATGCGCGTCAGCAAGACGCGCTCGCTCGAAGGCGCGCTGATCTCCACCGGCTTCCCCTATCGCGCCAATCTGCGCTATCTCGATTCCTACCTCGCGATGCTGCGGGCGGTCACGTCGCAGGTTGCCGGCGTGCGCCGGCCCGGAGCCGCGGCTCTCGATCTGGCTTATGTCGCCGCCGGCCGTGTGGATGCCTTCTGGGAGCTGGGGCTGAGCGCGTGGGATACCGCGGCGGGAACACTGCTGGTGCAGGAGGCGGGCGGGCGCATCGGCACCCTGACGGGCGGCGAATACCGTCAGGAAGGTCACGTGGTCGCCGGAACACCCAAAGTCTATGCGGCGCTCATCGAGACGCTCGCGCCGCACGTGCCGGAGGATCTGCGCGGGGGCTGAGGAATTCGTGTAGAGTCCGGCGAAAATTCGGGGGTCGGAAGCGATGCGACAGCTTTTTGCTACCAAGTCGATCCAGGTGCTGCACGACCAGGAATCCTCCGGGAACGAGCTGCGTCGCTGCCTCACCGCCACGCAGCTCACGCTCCTCGGCATCGGCGGCATCATCGGCACCGGCATCTTCGTGCTGACCGGCACCGCTGCCGCCAACAATGCCGGTCCCGCGCTGCCGCTGTCGTTCATCTTCGCAGGCCTCGGCTGCACCTTCGCCGGGCTCTGCTACGCCGAATTCTCCGCCATGATCCCGGTATCGGGGAGCGCCTACTCCTACTCCTACGCGACCCTCGGCGAGGGCATCGCCTGGTTCATCGGCTGGAACCTCGTGCTCGAATACCTGCTGGCGGTCGCGACGGTGTCCGTCGGCTGGTCGGGTTACGCCGTGAGCCTGCTGGAGCAGCTCGGCGTGCACATTCCTGCCGCGTTCTCCAGCGCCCCGTTCAGTACCCCGATGGGGCGGGAGTCCTTCGAGATCGTCCGCACCGGGGCGGTCATCAATCTGCCGGCGGTGCTCATCGTCGCAGCGATCGGCACCATCTGCTATGTCGGCATCAAGCAGTCGGCCGCCTTCAATTCCCTGATCGTGGCCATCAAGGTCACGGTGGTGCTGCTGTTCATCCTGTTCGGCGTGTTCTACATCGACAGCGCCAACTGGCACCCGTTCATTCCGCCGAACAGCGGCCAGTTCGGCGTATTCGGCTGGAGCGGCATCCTGGGCGCCGCCGGCGTCATCTTCTTCGCCTACATAGGCTTCGACGCGGTGTCGACGGCCGCGCAGGAGACCGTGAACCCGAAACGCGACATGCCGATCGGCATGCTGGCGAGCCTGATCATCTGCACCGTGCTGTACGTGATCGTCTCGGCCGTATTGACCGGCATGGTGAGCTACAAGGAGCTCGACGTCGCCGCGCCCGTAGCGCTCGCGCTCGACCGGCATGCGCCGCTCCACTGGCTCGGGATCCCGGTGAAGCTCGGCGCGGTGTGCGGCATCACCTCGGTCATGCTGGTCATGACCATCGCCCAGGCACGCATCTTCTTCGCCATGGCGCGCGACGGGCTGCTGCCGGGCTTTTTCGGCCGCGTGCACCCGCGCTACAAGACCCCGTCGGTGGGCACCGCCGTGACGGCCATCTCGGCCGCGCTCATCGGCGGCCTGTTTCCCGTGAAGCTGCTGGGCGAGATGGTCTCGATCGGCACGCTCTCGGCCTTCGTCACGGTATGCATCGGTGTGCTGGTGCTGCGTCACACGCGGCCCGACCTGCCGCGTCCGTTCAAGACCCCGTGGCCGTGGTTCACCTGTATCGCAGGCGCCGCGGTGTGCTTCCTGATGATGTTGGGACTTGGGGCCGCCACGTGGATGCGGCTGCTCGTATGGACCATCATCGGAGCGCTGATCTACATCTTCTACGGCTACGGCCACAGCAGGGTACGGGCGGACGGCAACGGCACCGCGGCTCCCTCCCCCGCGCCGACCCGCTGACGCCACGCGGCGATGGCTGGGCGCGTGTTTGCCGCGCTCAGCGCGGTGAATTGCTGCGCCGCAAGCGCATGTTGAGCAGCTCGACGGCTAGTGAGAAGCCCATGGCGAAGTAGAGATAGCCCTTCGGTATCTCGAAGTGCATGCCCTCGCCCGTCAGCGCCATTCCGATCAGGATGAGGAACGACAGGGCCAGCATGCGGATGGTCGGGTGGCGGTTGACGAAAGCACCGATCGGCCCCGACACCCACATCATGACCACGATCGCGACGGCGATCGCGGCCACCATCACCGGCAGATCCCGCACCAGCCCGACGGCCGTAAACACCGAGTCGAGTGAGAATACGATGTCGATGACCGCGATCTGCAGCACGATCGAGAGCATGTTGCGCGCCAGCGGTGCGGCGGCGGCCGCGACGGGGTCGCCCTCCAGAGCACGGTGAATCTCCACTACGCTCTTGGCGAGCAGGAACAGCCCGCCGGCGAGCAGCACCAGGTCGCGCAGCGAGAATTCCAGGGTTGCGAAGCGCAGCCATGGCGCCGTCAGGTGCGTCAGCCACACGATCGCAAACAGCAGCGCGACGCGCGTCAGCATGGCGAGGGCGAGCCCCCCGAGTCGGGCCGCGCGCTGCCGCTGCGGCGGCAGCCGTCCCACCAGGATCGAGATGAAGACGAGATTGTCGATCCCGAGGACGATCTCGAGCGCCGCCAGCATGACGAAGGCGAGCCAGGGATGTGGATCGGCGATCAGCGTCGGTGCGCTCCGCTAAGGCAGATGGTCGAGCGCCGCCTTCTTGACGGAGGGGAAGACGTGCTCGGCGGTGAGACCGAGATCGAGTGCCGCGGCGCTCGAGATGTAGATCGAGGAATAGGTGCCGGCGATGATGCCGATGAGCAGCGCCGCCGAGAAGCCCTTGAGCACCGGTCCGCCGAGGACCAGCAGCGCCACGACCACGATCGAGGTGACTACCTTGGTCATGATGGTGCGCGACAGGGTCTGGTTGATCGACTGGTCCAGCACCACATCGGGAGGCGAGCGCCGGTTGCCCTCGAAACGCTCGCGGATGCGGTCGAACACCACCACGGTGTCATTCAGCGAATAGCCGATCACCGCCAGGATCGCCGCCACCACCGCGAGATCGAACGACATCTGGGTGATGGAGAAGAATCCGACCACCAGGATCGGATCGTGCAGCACCGCGAGGATGGCGCCCGCGGACAGCCGCCAGGTGTGAAAGCGGAACGCCAGGTAGGCGAATATCCCGAGCAGCGTGAAGCCGAGCGCCCACATGGCGCTCACCTTGAGCTCGTTCCCCACCTGCGGTCCCACGACGTCCAGCTGCACCACCTGCGCGCCCGGATCGACGTTGTGCAGCGCGGTCTCGAGCTGGCTGCGGGTTCCGCCCGCGGTCTGCTTCGGGTCCGGCGGCAGGCGGATGCTGATATCGCGCGAGGTTCCGAAGACCTGCACCGACGGATCGCGAAAACCCGCGGCCACGAGTCGGCTGCGCAGCTGATCGACGTCGGGGACCCCGGTGAAGGTCGCCTGGGCGCTGACGCCGCCGGTGAAGTCGATGGCGAGATTCACGCCGCGCGTGAAGAAGGAGCCGAGCGAGACGCCGATCAGCAGCACCGACAGCGCGTACCACACCTTGCGCGTCGCCATGAAGGGATAGCTGGTCTGATGGCTGAAGAATTCCACGTGGGTTTCCTGGCTGGTGTCGCTCAGCCGATCGCGAGCCCGGCGAGCTTGCGGCGGCCGCCGTACATGAGCGTGAGCAGGGCGCGGCTGCCCATGAGCGCGGTGAACATCGAGGTGACGATGCCGAGTGTCAGCACCACGGCAAAGCCGCGGATCGCGCCGGTGCCGAGCACCCACAGGACCACCCCGGCAATGAAAGCGGTGATGTTGGAATCCGCGATCGCCGACAGCGCCTTCTCGAAGCCGGCGCGGATCGCTGCCTGGGGCGAGACTCCCTTGCGCAGCTCCTCACGGATGCGCTCGTAGATCAGCACGTTGGCGTCCACCGCCATGCCGACCGTGAGCAGGATGCCCGCGATGCCGGGGAGCGACAGCACCTGGTGCATCATGGAGAGCAGCGCCGTCAGCAGCACGACGTTGGCGAGCAGCACCAGGTCCGCCACCAGGCCGAACGTCTGGTAGTAGATCGCCATGAAGACGAACACGCCGGCCATGCCGATGACGAGCGCCGTAACACCCTTCTGGATGTTGTCGCGTCCCAGGCTCGGGCCCACCGCCCGCTCCTCGACCACGTAGATGGCGGTGGCGAGGGAGCCGGAGCGCAGCAGCAGTGCCAGCTCGCGCGCCTCGCCCGCCTGCAGCCCGGTGATCTGGAAATTGTTGCTGAAGACGCCGCGGATGGTCGCATCGTTGATGACGTCCTCGTCCGTCACCTCGCGCGTCACCTTCTTGCCGTCGATCTCGCTGGTCTCGGGGCGCTTCTCGATCAGCACCACCGCCATGCGGCGGTTGAGGTTGGCCTTGGTGGTGCGCAGCATGTTCTCGCCGGCACGCGCATCGAGGCGCACGTTGACCGCCGGACCCTCCTGCGACTGTCCGGTGGTGGCGTTGGTGAGCTGGTCGCCGGTGGCGATGATCTCGCGCTTCAGCAGGATCGGCCGGCCGATGCGGGTATGGGTATAGAGCTTGGAGCCCAGCGGCACGCGGCCGGTCTGCGCCGCCTCGGCGGCGTTGTTCTGCATGTCCTCGAGGCGGAACTCGAGCGTCGCCACGCGGCCGAGGATGTTCTTGACCTCCGCGGAGTTCTGTACTCCGGGGAGCTGCACGTTGATGCGATCGACCCCCTGGCGCTGCACGATCGGCTCCGAGACCCCGAGCTCGTTGACGCGGTTGCGCAGGGTCGTGATGTTCTGCTGGATGGCATAGTCCTGACGCTCGCGCACCTGCGCGGTGGTCATGGATGCTTCGAGCACCGGGCCGTTTGCCGAGCTCGAGCTCACCACCGCGAGGCCCTGCAGCGGCTGATTGAGCGCGGTGCGCGCGGCACCCAGGTCCGCCCCGGCGGCGAGCTGGATGCGGATGGTGCTGGCCTGCCCGCCGGCGCCGACGCTGACATCCCGGAAGGCAATGTTCGCGGCGGTGAGGGCGCGGCGCGCATCCGTCGCATAGCCCTCGAGCGCCTGGGCGACGGCGGAGTTCACATCCACCTGGTAGAGCAGGTAGAGGCCGCCGCGCAGGTCGAGGCCGAGCGGCATCGGCCGCAGCCCGAGCGCGCGCAGCATCTCCGGGGTGCGCGGGGCGAACGACAGCGCGGTGATGTAGATGTTCTTGAAGTCCGCGTTCCCGTCTACCGCGTCGCGCGCGGCGAGCTGATCGGGCACGCTGCCGAAGCGCACCATCAGGCGCCCCTGGTCGATGTAGCTCTTCTCGAAGTGCACATTGCTGGTCTTGAGGAAGGACTCCACCGCCTGGGCGGCGTCGGCGGTCATCTCGGTGTGATCCTTGCGCGCGACCTGCAGCGCCGGGTCTTCGCCGAAGACGTTCGGCAGCGCAAACAACACCGCCAGCAGCAGGATCGCCGCGACCAGCAGGTACTTCCAGCGCGCGTACTCGAGCATTCTTCAGGCGCTCTTCAGGGTGCCCTTGGGCATCAGCTGCGCGATCTGGAAGCGCTGCACCTTGATGCGTACGCCCTCGGCCACCTCGAGCGTCACGAAGGTCTCGCCGATGTCGGTCACGCGGCCGAGCATGCCTCCATTCGTCACCACCTCATCGCCCGCGGCGAGCTTGGAGACCAGTGCCTGATGCTCGCGGGCTTTCTTCTGCTGCGGCCGGATCAGGAGGAAATAGAACACGCCGACGAACAGCACCATCATCAGCAGCGGCATGAACTGGCTGGTGGGACCGCCGGAGGCAGCCGCCTGCGCCCAGGCGTCGGAGATCAGAAGATTCATATGAGGGTTCCGGAAGGCGAAAGGGCGGCATTATGCCACAGCATCGGCCTGCGCCCGGCGTCCGGCGATGAAGCCCGCCGCCCATGCCTCGAGCCGGCCGGCGGCGAGCGCGGCGCGCAGCTCGCGCATCAGGCCGAGGTAGAAGTGCAGGTTGTGGATGGTGTTGAGTCGCGAGCCGAGTATCTCGTTGCAGCGATCGAGGTGGCGCAGGTAGGCGCGCGTGTAATTGCTGCAGGTGTAACAGTCGCAGCCCGCATCGACGGGTGCGAGGTCGCTGTGATAGATGCTGTTGCGGATGTTGATGACGCCGCCGCGGGTGAACAGATGCCCGTTGCGCGCATGCCGCGTCGGAATCACGCAATCGAACAGGTCGATCCCGCGCAGCACCGCGGCCACGATGTCCTCCGGCCGCCCGACTCCCATCAGGTAACGCGGCCGGTCCGCCGGCATGGCCGGAACCACGGCCTCGAGCACCCGCAACCGCTCCTCCGCGGATTCGCCGACCGCCAGCCCCCCGACCGCAAGCCCCGGCCAGTCGAGACGCATCAGCGCCTCGAGCGAGGCGAGCCGCAGCGGGACGTGCATGCCGCCCTGCACGATCCCGAAGAGCCCGCCCGGGGGGCTCTCGCTCCCGGCGCGGTAGTAGTGCGCGTGGCTGCGCGCCGCCCAGCGCATCGAGCGCTCCATGGACTCGCGCGCCTCGGCCTCGGTGGCCGGATGGGCCGTGCAGTCATCGAGTGCCATCGCGATGTCGGAGCGCAGCGCCCGTTGCATGTCCATCGAGTCTTCGGGCGTGAGCCGTACTTCGCTGCCGTCGATGGGCGAGCGGAAACGCACCCCCTCCTCGCTGATGTGCCGCAGGCTCTTCAGCGAGAACACCTGGAAGCCGCCGGAGTCGGTGAGAATCGGATGCTCCCAGTGCATGAAGCGATGCAGCCCGCCGTGCGCGGCGATCACGGCGGCGCCGGGCCGCAGCATCAGGTGAAAGGTGTTGCCGAGCACGATCTGGGCGCCGAGACCCGTCAGCTCCTCGGGGGTGAGTGACTTCACGGTGCCGTAAGTTCCGACCGGCATGAAGGCCGGAGTCTCGACCTCGCCGTGCCCGCATCTGAGGCGTCCGAGGCGCGCCGCGCCGGCGTGCGCGGTCACGGTGAATGCCGGCCTCACGGCTCGCTCCGCGTGAGGAGCATCGCGTCCCCGTAGCTGAAGAAACGGTAGCGCTGCGCGACCGCATGCGCGTAGGCGGCGAGCACCGCCTCCCGCCCCGCGAAGGCGCACACCAGCATGAGCAGCGTCGACTCCGGCAGATGGAAATTCGTCAGCAGCATGTCGCTCACCTGGAAGTGGAAACCCGGAGTGATGAAGAGACGCGTCTCGCCGCTCCAGGGCGCCAGCAGCGGCGCAGTGCGAGGTTCTTCCTGTGCGAGCCTGCCGGTGGTGGCCGCAAGCGCCGCGGACTCGAGCGCCCGGACGACCGTGGTGCCGACCGCCACCACGCGCCCGCCGCGTGCGCGCGTGCGCGCCACCGCCTCGCAGGTCGCCCGGCTCACGGTCGCGTGCTCGGCGTGCATGCGGTGCGCGGCCAGATCGTCCACCCTCACCGGCTGAAAGGTGCCGGCGCCGACGTGCAGTGTCACGAAGGCGCGCTCCACGCCGCGCGCATCCAGCGCGGCGTTGAGCGCGGCATCGAAGTGCAGACTCGCGGTCGGGGCCGCCACCGCTCCGCGCTCGCGTGCGAAGACGCTCTGGTAACGCTCGCGGTCGGCAGGCAGTGCGGCACGGCGGATGTACGGCGGCAGCGGCACCTCGCCCCAGCGCTCGAAGAACTCCAGCACCCCTGCGGGCAGCGCGATCCGCCACAGGTCGCCCTCGCGCCCGAGCAGGCGCACCTCCCCGCCCGGGGTAGCGACCGCGAGGCCGGGGCGCAGCGGCTTGCTGGCCTTTATCTGCGCGAGGGCTTCGCTTTCTCCGAGCGCGCGCTCCAGCAGGATCTCGACGCGCCCACCGCTCGGCTTGGCGCCGATGAGGCGCGCCGCGACCACGCGCGTGTCATTGAAAACCAGCAGATCGCCCGGCGCGAGACGGGACGGGAGCTCGCGTACCGTGGCATCGCTCAGCCGGCCCGCAGCCCCGAGCACCAGCATGCGGCTCGCCGAGCGCTCCTCGGTCGGCGCCTGCGCGATCAAGTCCTCCGGGAGGTGATAAGCGAAGTCCTGGCGGCGCACGCCCGCATGTTACGCAAGCGCGCGCCCCTCTGCCCGCAGCCGCGGCCGCGCAGCGCGCTTCAGGCCGTCGCGCGCGCTGTCGTCGCCTTGTCGGGCGCCGGCGGAGCGGGCGGCGGCGCCAGGGGCACGGAGCCCCGCATCCGTCCCTCGCCCGCATGCCGGTGCACCGCCCGTTCGGGAACAGTGGTCTCGATGTCCTGCGTCTTGTGCATGCGCACGATGCGCAGCGTGAGCTTCTCGCCCGGCTGATAGGAGCCGAGGATGCGCGTCGCATGCGAGCCGCTCGACGGCGCACGGCCGTCGATGGCAAGAATCACGTCCCCGTCCTCGAGCTGCAGCGCGCCGTCGGCGGGGGCGTGCACTACCAGCACACCCTTGTCGCTGCCGAAGTAGCGGCCGAGCTGGGGGGTCACGGTGGCGAGCTCCATGTCGGTGAGCGGCCCGCGAATCAACATCAGCGGCCCGCGTCCGCCGCCCGGCAGCAGCTCGCGTCCGGGCCCCGGGAAGCTGCCGCTCGCAAACACGTAGTTGGGACCCTGCCGGGCCACTACCGCATAGTCGTGTGCGCTGCCGTCGCGCAGCACGCGCACACTCACCTTCGAGTCGGGCTTCACGGCGCGCATCAGCCTCATCACCTGTCGCGCCGGGTTCTCGCCCTTCACTTCGGTGCCGTTCACCGCAACGACCACGTCGCCCGCGCGGATGCCGGCTTCCGCCGCCGGTCCGCCGGGACTGACTTCGCGCACCTTAGCGCCCGGCCCCTCGAACTCGGAGTCGAGCTGCACGCCGATGATCGCCCGCGGGTGCTCAGCCTCCGTGTCCCAGTCGAAATTCATGAACTGCTCGATCACCGGGCGACTGAGCTGTGCCGAGAGTTCTGCGACTTTGTGGGCGGCCGCTTCGAGCTGCTTGCGGGCGGCCTGCAGCTGCGCGTCCAGGTCCGCCATGTCGGCGTCATGGCGCGCCGCATCGGCGGCGTTGCGGCGTGCGCCGTCGGCTGCGGCGGGCTGCGGCTCGGCGAGCGCAATGGTCGGCCGGCAGCTGGCCGCGGCGGCCCCGACGATGAGCGCGAGACTCGAGACGAGGATCATGGAACATCGGCTCATGTGTTCAGCTCCGCAAATGATTGTTCACCGCGCCACGTCTGCCAGACTCTCAGCGTAGCGCACCTGTACCAGCGAGTTGACCAGCTGTGCCCGCTCCGCGAGCAGCGGCTCCACGCCCATGGCGGGAGTGCTCCCGGCGCGCGCGGCGCTCACCAGGTCATCGACCTGCGCGATGTCGTCTTCGAGCGTTTCGACCGCCGAGCGTGTCCCGACGTGCACCAGCGCCGGCTCGCGCGGCAGGCTCGAGAGCCAGCGCTCGCCGTAGGCTTCGTCGTTGCCCGACACGGCCGCCTCGCCCGGCTGTGCGGCTGCAGTCGCCGGATGCGGCAGCAGCGGCCGCCCGATGGGTCCCAGACGCGTTGCGGTCGCGCAGACGGCGACCGCGATCACGGCCGTTGCCACCAGCGCGCGGGCATTGGCCATGCGGGCCGCGCCCGCGGGGCGCGAGCGCGCGCGGCGCTGAAATTCCCCGAAGTCGTACGGGCCGGCCGCCGCCTCGGGCAATTCGCGCAGCAGCCGCGCCACCGCCGGCTCTTGCTCTAACTCAACAGACATGTCGGTCTACTTCCCTGCGGCTCGAGCCAGGTGCGCACCTTCAGGTGTGCCCGTGCGAGCTGCGATTTGGAAAAGCTGACGGAGCGGCCGAAGGCCGCGGCGATCTCGGCGTGCGAATAGCCTTCCACCTCGTACATCCACAGCACGGCGCGCGCCGTCGGCGCGAGGGCTGCGAGGGCCCGCTCCACGTCGATGAGCTCGGGGGGGAGCGCTGCGGTGACGGGCATGCTCGCGAGCCCCGCCTCAGTGTCGTTCGCCTCCAGGCGCAGCCGCACCCGCCGCCAGGGCGAGCGCAGGTACATGAGGCAGCGCGACACGGCGATCTGCCGCAGCCAGGCCCCGAGTGGCGCTTCGCGGCGAAACTCGGGAAGCCTTTCGAAGAGAATCATCATGGTGTCCTGGAACACGTCCTCCGCTGCGCTCGTATGTCCGACGATGCGGCGGATGAGGCTGAAGGTCGCCGGCGCTACGGCCGCATAGATCGCCTGCCGCGCGCCCTCCTCCCCGGCGCACGCCCGGACCCGGAGATCCTCGGGTACCGCGATTTCAAAAAGCCTCGTCACGGCTCCTATAGATGCGGCAAAGGCCGAAAAGGTCGCAGCTGGATTTCGATATACTCCAAACCTCAGGCCCGAGTGGCGGAATTGGTAGACGCAGCGGACTCAGACGTGACAACTTGAGCCCTCCCGGAGAAATCCGGAAGGTGAAGCCCGTCAAAGTCGGTGAAGGCCCTGAAGCGCCCTGCGCCTTCGAGCTAATGCCGAGCCAAGCCCCGCGTGCGCTGCGGGGAAGGTGTAGAGAGCAGACGGCGGGCACCTACAGCCTCCGACGGCCATGGTGATGGCGTGCTCCAGACCACGAACCCGCGCAGACCGGCGCGGGGCGGCCAAAGCCGAAGTGGCACGAAAATCCGCCGCCCTTAAAAGCGTGTCGGTTCGACTCCGACCTCGGGCACCATTGCCGCGCGCACAGACCCTGCGTCGTCTCATGCCGACGATTTGCCAGGCGCAGCCGGCCCTGCCATGTTGGGGCGGCCCCATGACAGCATCGTGCTCATGACCGCTCCCCGGCCGCTCGCCTCGACTTGCGCCCTCGCCGTGACCCTGCTGGTGGCCCTCGCCGCCTGTGGCGGAGCGGGTCACTCCGCCATGTCCAACCCGCCCCCGCCGCCCCCGCCTCCCCCGCCGCCCGGCAACCACACCGACGTCGTCACCTACAAGAACGACGTGGCCCGCACGGCTCAGAACCTCACCGAGACGGCGCTGACCCCCGCAAACGTCAATTCCTCGGGTTTCGGCAAACTGCGCTTCCTCGGCACCGACGGCCTGGTCGATGCCCAGCCGCTGTACCTCTCGGCGCTCAGCGTCGCGGGCGCCGCGCACAACGTGGTGTTCGTCGCCACCGAGAACGACACGGTCTACGCCTTCGACAGCGACACCGGCGCGGTGCTCTGGCAGAGGTCCCTCCTCGGCTCGGGGGAGAAGGCCAGCGACGACCGCGGCTGCGGCCAGGTGACGCCGACGATCGGCGTGACGTCCACGCCGGTGATCGACCGGAAAGCCGGTACGGACGGCATCATTTACCTCGTCGCCATGTCGATCGACGCATCGCAGGCGTACCACCAGCGCCTGCACGCGCTCGATGTGGCCACCGGCGCCGAGCAGCTCAACGGGCCCGTGGAGATCGCCGCGATCTACCCGGCAGCCGGCGGCGGCTCGAACACCTTCGAGGCCGGATCGTACGAGGAGCGCGCCGCGCTGCTGCTCCTCAACGGCGCGATCTACACGACCTGGACCTCCCACTGCGACTTCTCCCCCTATACCGGCTGGGTGATCGCCTACAACTCGAGCACGCTCACCCGGACCGCCGTACTCAACGTCGCCGCCAACAGCGCCGGCGGCGGGCCCGCCATCTGGATGGCAGGCGGCGGTC
>DASQGK010000028.1:0-9594 GCA_035632655.1 Steroidobacteraceae bacterium
CTGCCCTTCGAGGAGCAGTGCCTGCGCTTCCACGAGACGCGCCGGGTGGTGCAGACGGCGAGCTCCGAGCAGGTGCGCCGGCCGCTCTATTCCGATAGCGTGGACGAGTGGCGCAATTACGAGCCGTGGCTGGGTGCGCTCAAGGAAGCGCTCGGGGACCTCGCCCGCCGCTGAAACCTCGCCCGCGCCCCGATTGCCTCAGGCGGGGGGAGCCTTGAGGAGCATGTCGATGGCGCTGCGCACCCTGGCGGCACGCTCATTGCCCTTGTCCATCTCGCCGGGCACGCACCCGTAATTCAATCCGTTGCGCCCGATGAGGCAGAAGGTCGGCCAGTACTGGATGTGCAGGGCATCCCAGTAAGAGGCGTCCTGGTCCAGCATGACGGGATTGTGCATGCCAAGACGGGCAACGGCTCTGCGCACGCCGTCGGCAGATTTCTCCGCGGGCAGTTCCGGCGTGTGCACGCCGACCACCACCAGTCCGTTCTTGCCCTCGGAGCTCTCGAGGGCCTCCACCCACGGGCGCGAGTTGAGACAGTTGTCGCACTCGAACGCCCAGAACTCGACCACCACGACCTTGCCCCTGAGCGCGGCCAGCGTGAGCGGCGGCGAGTTGATCCAGTCGTCGGGATGCGAATGCGTGAATTCGGGGGGAGCCGTGGGAGCGGCCGCAGCAACCGGGCCCGCGGCCAGCACGAGAAGCACTATCACTTGACCTAACGCCGGCACGAGCGCTGCCAGTCGCGCGGCGTCGCGCCGGGGTTGTGCCATCCGCAGGGACCCTGCAGCAGCTGCTCGGCCTGAGGCGGGCCCCAGGTCCCCGCCAGGTACTCGATGGGCGCGGCGTCCGGCTTGAGAAGCGGATCGACGATGCCCCACGCGGCCTCGACCTCGTCCTCGCGCGCAAAATGCACCGTGTCGCCGATAAGTGCGGCGCTGATGAGCAATTCGTAGGGACCCAGGTCATCGCCCTGCTGCGCCGCGACGAACAGCTCCACGTCCTCCCCGGTCATGACCGGGCCGGGCTTCTTCGAGTGGGCGCCGAGCGCGATGGCGACGTCCGGGCCGACACGGAAGCGCAGATGATTCGGCTGCTCGGGCCCGAGCTCGCCGAACACGCGCGCGGGCGGGGCGCGCAGGTCCACCACCACCTCGGTGGCGGTGACCGGCAGACGCTTGCCGGCTCGCATGTAGAAAGGCACGCCGCTCCAGCGCCACGAATCGATGTGCAGGGTGAGCGCCGCATAGGTCTCGACGCGGGAGTCGCCCGCCACGCCGGGCTCCTGCCGGTAGCCGCTGAACTGTCCGCGCACCAGCTCGGCCGGCGTCGCGGGACGCACGGCCCGCAGCACCTTGACCTTCTCGTCGCGCAGCGATTCGCCCGCGGTGTTCACCGGCGGCTCCATGGCGAGCAGCGCCACGATCTGCATGAGGTGGTTCTGCATCACGTCGCGGATCGCGCCGGCCTCTTCGTAGAAGCGGCCGCGGCCGGCGACGCCGATGCTCTCGGCCATGGTGATCTGTACGCTCGAGACGAAATTGCGGTTGAGCACCGGCTCGAGGAAGGAGTTGGCGAAGCGGAAGTAGAGGATGTTCTGCACCGCCTCCTTGCCGAGGTAATGGTCGATGCGAAAGATCTGCGACTCAGGAAAGTGCGCGTGCAGGGTCTGGTTCAGCGCGCGGGCCGAGGCCAGGTCGCGCCCGAATGGCTTCTCCACCACGATGCGCGCGCCGCGCGCACAGGTCGAGCCGCTCAGGTGCTGGGCGACCACCGCGAACATGCTGGGCGGAATCGCCAGGTAGTGCAGCGGACGCTGCAGGTCGCCGAGCGCGGTGCGCAGCGAGTCGAAGGTCGCGCGGACGTTGTAATCGCCGTCGACGTAGCGCAGCAGCTCCATGAAGCGACCCACGACCCCGGGATCGGCGTCCGGTACGAAGGCCTTGAGGCTCTCGCGCACGCGTGCGGCGTACTGCTCGAGCTTCCACCCGGCGCGCGCCACGCCGATGACCGGCACGGTCAGCAGTCCGCGCCGCACCAGCTGATACAGCGCCGGGTGGATCTTGCGGTAACAGAGGTCGCCGGTGGCGCCAAACAACACGATGGCATCGCAGTCACGACGTTCCATGGCAGCTCCTGCGCGCTCAGGGGTTTCAGCCGTGGCGCTCGAGGTGCCCCCCGAACCCGAGGCGCATGGCCGACAGTAGCTTGGCGGCGAAGTCGCCGCGACCGCGCGACTCGAAGCGCGCATAGAGCGCCGCGGACAGCACCTGCACCGGCACGCCCACCTCGATCCCGGCCTGCACGGTCCAGCGGCCTTCGCCCGAGTCGGACACGCGGCCGGCAAAACCCTCGAGGCGCGCATCCTGCTGCAGGGCCTGTGCCGTGAGATCGAGCAGGCGCGAGGAAATGATGCTGCCGTGACGCCAAAGCTCGCTGATGGCCGCCAGGTCGAGACGGTACTGGTAAAGGTGCGGATCGGAAAGCGGCGCAGTCTCGGCGTCCTGCGCGTCCTTCTCGAGCCCGGCATCGGCGTGCGCCAGGAGGTTGAGTCCCTCCGCGTAGGCCGCCATCAGCCCGTACTCGATGCCGTTATGAACCATCTTCACGAAATGACCGGCACCTGAGGCGCCACAGTGCAGGTAGCCGAGCGCGGCCGCGGCGTGGCTCGCGGCGCCGCCGCCGGCGGCGGCAGCGCCCGCCATGCGCCCGCCAGGGGCGAGAGCTGCGAGCACGGGCTCGAGCAGTGCCACGGCTTCGCGCTCACCGCCGATCATCAGGCAGTAGCCCTGCTCGAGCCCGAGCACCCCGCCGCTCGTACCGACGTCGAGGTAGCGGATGCCGGCCGGCTTGAGCTCTGCGGCGCGGCGGATGTCGTCGCGATAGTGGGAATTGCCGCCGTCGATGACGACGTCGCCGCGGCCGAGCAGCGGGCGCAGCTCGCCGAGCACCGAGTCGACGAGCGCGGCCGGTACCATGATCCACACGGCGCGCGGCGCTTTGAGCGCGCGCGTGAGCTCTGCGAGCGAGCCGGCGCCGCGAGCCCCGTCGCGGCTCACTGCCTGCACCGCTTCGGCTTTCGGATCGTAGGCGACGCATTCGTGGCCGGCCTGCTGCAGCCGGCGCACCATGTTGGCGCCCATCCGCCCGAGTCCGATCATTCCGAGCTGCATTGCTGTCCTTTCCCCGAGCTGGCGCCGGACCGGTGGGACTCACGGACCTGCGATGAGCTCGATCTGCGCTGCGTGCCCGTGCGCGCGGGCGAGCCGCCCATCGCAGGTGAGCAGCGGCGACGCCAGCGCTTCGGCAAGAGCCACATACGCTGCATCGTACGCCGACATCACGGCCCGTAGCGACCAGACTCGGCGCAGCAGAGCACCGTGGGCGTGACGCTCGATGGCGAGGTCCCCGAAGTCCGCCAGCGCGAGCGCGGCACGCGCCGGAGCGAGCTCCGTCGACTGCGCGAGCCGCCGCAGTACCTGGGCCACTTCGACGTCGATGAGGTGCGGCGCGTGCAGTTCCTCGGCTGGCTGCAGCGCCCTTGAGGCGATGCGTTCGGAAAGCGGGGTGCGCAACACCAGCTCCACAGCCGCCGAAGCGTCGAGCACGATCAACGCGCGTCGCGCTCCGCGCGCAGCGCCTGAGTCGGCGACTGCTTGCCGGCATAGTCTTCGCGCTGTCGCAGCCGCGCGAGCAGCTCTTCGGGAGTCGGCCGCTCGGCGATCTTACGAACCTCGCGCACCAGGAAGTCGGACAGGGACAGTCCGGTCAGAGCGGCGCGCGCCTTGAGCTGCCGATGCAAGGCATCCGGGACGTGCCGCAATTGGATCATCTTTGCCATGCCGGTAGCTTAATCACATGTGTATGACATGTCCACATGTCTTAAACATGCAGATGATCAATTCGGTACGCGGCGGATCTGCGCCCCAAGCTGCGCCAGCTTCTCCTCGATCGCCTCGTAACCGCGATCGATGTGATAGATGCGCTCGACGTCGGTGCGACCCTCCGCCACCAGCCCCGCGAGCACCAGGCTGGCCGAGGCGCGCAGGTCCGTCGCCATCACCGGCGCGGCCGTCAGCTTCTTGACACCGTGAATGATGGCGGTGTTCCCCTCGAGGCGGATCTCGGCACCCAGGCGGCGCATCTCCAGCATGTGCATGAAACGGTTCTCGAAGATCGTCTCGGTGATCGTGCCGACGCCGTTTGCGACCGTGTTGAGGGCCGCGAACTGCGCCTGCATGTCGGTCGGAAATGCCGGATAGGGCGCGGTGCGCACGTCCACCGCCTTGAGCTCGCGCCCACGCATGTCCACCTCGATCCAGTTGTCGCCTACGCCGAGCCTGGCACCGGCCTCCTCGAGCTTGGCCAGCACCGCGTCCAGATGCCCGGGACGCGTGCTCTTGATGCGCACATGGCCGCGCGTGATCGCGCCCGCGACCAGGTAGGTGCCGCTCTCGATGCGATCGGGCAGCACCTCGTAGCTCGTACCACGCAGCCGCTCGACGCCCTGCACCACGATCTTGTCGGTGCCGGCGCCATGGATGCGGGCCCCCATGGCGATGAGGAAGTCCGCGAGATCGACGACCTCGGGCTCACGCGCGGCGTTCTCGATCACCGTCTCGCCGTCGGCCAGCGTGGCGGCCATCATCAGGTTCTCGGTGCCGGTCACCGTCACCGTATCCAGCACCAGCCGCGCACCCTTGAGCCGCGAGGCGCGCGCGCGGATGTAGCCGCCCTCGATGGTGATGTCGGCGCCCATCGCCTGCAGTCCCGCGACGTGAATGTTCACCGGCCGGGCGCCGATCGCGCAGCCGCCCGGAAGCGACACGTCGGCGTGCCCGTGGCGTGCCACCAGGGGACCCAACACCAGGATGGAGGCGCGCATGGTCTTGACCAGGTCGTAGGGCGCGAAGCACTCGCGCACCGTCGAGCCGTCCACCTCGATGCGCATGCGCTCATCGATGGTGACCGTGGCGCCCATTCTCCCCAACAGCTCGACCGTGGTGGTCACGTCCTTCAGGTGCGGGACGTTGCCGACCACCACCGGATCGTCTGCGAGCAGCGCTCCCGCCAGGATCGGCAGGGTGGCGTTCTTGGCGCCGGAGATGCGGACCTCGCCTTCGAGAGCGGTGCCGCCCTGGATTTGCAATTTATCCATGACTATTGGCTTGCATCGCTCAGACCCGCTGCGACTCTTCGGGAGTGAGCGCCTCGATCGACAGCGCATGAATTTCGCGCCCCATGCGCTCGCCGAGCGTGCGATACACGAGCTGGTGGCGGGCGAGACTGCGCAGGTCGGCGAACTCGCGTGCAACGATGCGTGCGGCGAAATGGGTCTGGTCCTCGGACTGCACTTCGACCTGCGCGCCGGGCAGCCCGGCGCGGATCAGCTGCGCGACTTCTTCAGGCTTCATGGGCGGGATATTACATGGGCTTAGCGCGCGCGCGCCTATAATGAGAAACATGGACCCGCAACCGGCCGCACCGCCCGCCCCCGGCCCCGACGACCAGCAGCTCATCGCCTCCGCGCACCGTGCACTCGCCATCGAGCAGCGGGCCCTCGGAGCACTCGGCGCGCGCATCGATGCCTCCTTCGCCCGCGCCTGCCGCCTGTGTCTGAATTGCCCCGGCCGGGTGGTCGTCACCGGCATGGGCAAGTCCGGGCACATCGCCCGCAAAGTCGCGGCGACGCTTGCCAGCACCGGTACCCCCGCCTTCTTCCTGCACCCCGCCGAAGCGGGCCATGGCGACCTGGGGATGATCACTCGCACCGACGTGGTGCTCGCGCTGTCCAACTCCGGTGAGACACCCGAGGTGGTGGATCTGGTGCCGCACCTCAAGCGCCTCGGCGTGCCCCTCATCGTCATGACCGGCAAGCCGGACTCGACCCTTGCGCAGGCGGCACAGGTCGCGCTCGACGTCGCGGTCGCCGAGGAAGCCTGCCCGCTCAATCTGGCGCCGACGGCCAGCACCACCGCGGCACTCGCCATGGGCGATGCGCTCTCGGTGGCGGTGCTGGAGGCGCGCGGCTTCACCGCGCAGGACTTCGCCCGCTCCCATCCCGGAGGCAGTCTTGGGCGGCGTCTTCTGCTGCACGTCGAGGACCTGATGCGCACCGGCGCGGCGCTGCCGCGGGTGCTGCCGACGGCCTCCCTCGGCGCCGGTCTCATAGAGATGTCGGCCAAGGGACTCGGCATGACGGTGGTAGTGGACGCCGCCGAGCGCATCGTCGGCGTGTTCACCGACGGCGACCTGCGCCGTGCGCTGGAGACCCAGATCGACGTGCATACCACCACCATGGCGGCGGTGATGACGGCGGGACCGAAGACCATCGGGCCGCGCGAGCTCGCCGCCGAAGCGGTGCACCTGATGGAGCTGCATCGCATCACCGCCTTGCCGGTCGCCGATGCCCAGGGCCGCCTGGTGGGCGCCCTCAACGTGCACGACCTGTTCCGCGCCCGCGTGATGTGAGGCGCTGAGCGGTGCCTTCACCACAAGCGATCCGCCTGCTGGTACTCGATGTGGACGGGGTGTTGACCGATGGCCGGCTCTATTTCGGCCCGCGCGGCGAGGCGCTCAAGGTATTCGACGTCCGCGACGGTTACGGACTGGTTGCCCTGCAGCGCGCCGGCGTCGCGGTCGCGGTCATCTCGGGCCGCCGCTCGCTCGCCGTGCGCGCACGCTGCCGCGAGCTGCAGGTACGCCATCTGTACCAGGGAGTGCAGGACAAGCTCGCGGTGTTCGAGCGCCTCCGCGCTCGGCTGAAACTGGCGCGTGCCGTTTGTGCCTGCGTGGGCGATGATCTCCCCGACGTGCCGCTGATGAGCGCCGTCGCCCTCAGCTTCGCGGTCGCCGACGCCCATCCCGCGGTGCGGCGGGTGGCTTCGGCGGTAACGCGCCTCGGCGGCGGACGGGGCGCGGTGCGCGAGGTCTGCGATCTGCTGCTCGCGCGGCGCTCACGCGCCGCACGGCCGCGGGCGCGGGGGCGGGGCCGGCGATGAGCTACCGGGTAGCGGCGGTGCTCGCGGCGCTGGCGCTCATCGTGGGCGTGGTGCTCCTGTCCGGGCCGCAGCGCGAGGCGGTCGCTCCGAGCACGGCCGGCGCGCCGTCCCACGACCCGGGCTACGGGGCGAGCGATGCGCGCCTGGTGCAGACCGGCGCCGATGGCCAGCCCCTCTACACTCTCGATGCCGCACAGATCACTCAGGCAGCCGACCAGAGCACGGTGCAGCTCCAGAAGGTGCAGTTGGGTTTTCGCGCCGCCAACGGCGACCGCTGGACGGCGCACGCCCAGCGCGGCGAGCTCGGCCAGAGCACCGGCGTCGTGCAGCTCGAGGGCAACGTCCAGGTCACGGGACTGCTGCCCGGCACGGAGGATCCGGCCGAAATATCCACCGAGAGCCTCTCGTTCGACACGCGATCGCAGGTCGTCACCACGCCGGAGCCGGTGACCCTGACCATCTCCGGCCACGAGCTGCACGCACGCGGGCTGGTGGCGCAGCTAAAGCAGGGTCGCGTGCAGCTAGAATCCGCCGTGCATGGCTCGTATCTGCCCTAAGACCGGCGCGCCTGCGGCAGCCCGGGCACGGCCGCTCCTCGCGGCCCTGCCGGCCGGCCTCCTCGCCGTAGCCGCCGCCGCGGCGCCGCCGGATTTCGGCGGCCAGCCCGTCTCGGTCGACGCAGCCTCCTCGGAGGTCGACGTCAAGACCAACACGCTGGTGTTCCGCAATGTCGTCATCTCCCAGGGCAAGATGCGCGTCTCGGCCGAGCACGCCCGCGCCAGCGGGCTCAACTTCGCCAACAGCAAGTGGAACTTCGACGGCAAGGTGCAGATCGACGGCGAGCAGCGCGGCAATCTGCGCGCCGACCAGGCGGTGGTGGAGTTCAAGGACAACCACATCGCCCGCGCCACGGTCACCGGCAAGCCGGCCGAGTTCGAGCAGAAGCGCGCCAACTCGGATCAGATCGCGCGCGGCCACGCGGACGAGATTCTCTACGACCTGAGCGACGGCACCGTCCAGCTGAAGGATGACGCCTGGCTGTGCGACGGCCAGAGCCAGATCTCCGGCCCGCTGCTGGTCTACAACATCCGCGAGCAGAGCCTGGGCGCGGCAGGCGCGCCCGGTACTGCCGGCCAGCGCGTGCACATCAATATTGCGCCACCTCACGGAAAGTCCGGATCGGCCGGCTGCGAGCCGGAGAAAGCCGATTCGCCCTCTCCGGCCAGGTCGCCGGCGCCGGCGTCCGAGAGCAGTCCCAGATCATGATCGCTTTGAGGGCCACGGGACTCGCCAAGAGCTACCGGTCCCGTCCGGTGGTGCGCGATCTGTCGCTCGAGCTGCAGAGCGGGGAAGTGGTCGGACTCCTCGGCCCCAACGGTGCGGGCAAGACCACCGCCTTCTACATGATCGTGGGCCTCATTCCCTGCGACGCCGGCCGCATCTACCTGGGCGACGCGGACGTAACACTCCTGCCCATGCACCGGCGCGCGCAGCTGGGGCTCGGCTATCTGCCGCAGGAGGCATCCGTCTTCAGAAAACTGTCGGTCGAGGACAACATACTCGCGATCCTCGAGACGCGCTCGGACCTCGAGCGGGCGGCCCGCGAGGAGCGCCTCGAGCAACTGCTCGAGGAGCTGCGCATCGGCCACGTCCGCCGCACGCTCGGCATCGCGCTCTCCGGCGGGGAGCGGCGGCGCGTCGAGATCGCCCGGGCGCTCGCCGCCGAGCCTCGCTTCATGCTGCTCGATGAGCCCTTCGCGGGCGTCGACCCCCTGTCGGTGCTCGACATCCAGCGCATCATCCGCGAGCTCACTCATCGCGGCATCGGGGTGCTGATCACTGACCATAATGTGCGCGAGACGCTCGGCGTGTGCGGGCGGGCCTATATCGTCAACCAGGGCACGGTCATTGCATCGGGAAGTGCCGAAGAAGTCCTTGCCAACAACCAAGTCCGTGAGGTGTACTTGGGCGACACGTTCCGGCTCTGAGACCCACGGGAGCGAGTGAGAATAAACTCAATAGTTTCAATACCCTGCGAGATATGACCCCGGGGTTGGGACACCCCAAGAGCCGCACGCCACCATGCTGAAACCGTCACTGCAGCTGAAGCTTGGTCAGCAACTGACCATGACCCCGCAGCTGCAGCAGGCAATCCGGCTGCTGCAGCTGCCGGCTCTCGAGCTGCAGGCCCATATCCGCGAGCTTCTCGAGAAGAACGTGATGCTCGAGCCCGTGGAGGAGAACGAGGCCACGGGAACCTTCGAAGTGGTCGCGGTCGCAGAAGCTCCCCGCCCGCCGGAGAACCGCCGCGAGAGCACCGTGGAGGTGCTCGATGAGCCGTGGGCGCAGCAGAACACCGGCCCGGCCGACTCCCCCTGGAGCGGGGACGACGAAGAGCGGCAACAGGAATACACCGACTCCGCCGGCGAGTCGCTGCAGGACTACCTGCTTTCTCAGCTCGAGCTGGCGCGCCTGGCGCCGCGCGAGCTCGCCATCGCCAGCGCCATCGTCGATGCCATCAGCGACGACGGCTACGTGACCGAGACGCTGGAGGAGATCTCCCAGACCCTGCGGCCCGAGGTCGAGTGCAGCGCC
>DASQGK010000029.1:0-20460 GCA_035632655.1 Steroidobacteraceae bacterium
ACAGCTGTTCGGATTCTTCTCTTTCCCTCTCAGCGCCACGAACACCCTGAGTCTCCTGATCTCGGGTGCCGCAAGCGGCAATGAGCTGCCCAATGTTCCGGGACTCGCGCCGCAGTTTCAGCTCGAGGGTGCCGTGCCCCCTCCCTCCTCCGCGATCGATTCGCGGCTCGACTTCACCGACGCACTCGCGGTCGCGAGCCTGAGCGGCTCGCTTTTCAGCCGTGCGTCCTACCAGATCGCCGTCAGCCAGCACGCCATCTCGCAGCGCTTCGAGCCCGATGCCGCGGGCGAGCTCATCTACCAGGGAGTCGCATCGACCGCCCGCCACGAGGACCACGATACGACCCTCGAGGGCGACCTGAGCTTCCCGCTCGGGGCACACACCCTCGGTGCCGGCTTCTATGCCGGCAGCTATCGCGTCGCAGCCAATGACTCCTCGCTCGTCTTCCCCGCCGACGGCAGCGGCGCACAGCTGACCGACGTACCCATCACGGTCGTCAACAACGACCACGCGGCCAACCGGGTGACGGGGGTCTACGTCGATGACTTGTGGCGCATCACACCCGCCTTCTCGGCCGCACTCGGACTGCGCTGGGACACGCTCCGCGGCTTCACGTCGGGCCAGCAGCTGAGTCCGAGCGCCAACCTCATATTCCGTCCCGACGGCGCGACTTCGGTGCACGCAGGCTGCGCCCGCTACTTCCAGGTCCCCTCGCTCCTCGGCATCTCGCCCACCGCCCAGGTGGCATTCGCCGGCACCACGGCGGCCGGCCCGCCCGGAAGGCCCACCCCGGTGACGGAGGACGATCGCGAGTGCGATGCCGGCATCGTGCGCAAGCTCGGCGCGGCGCTAACCCTGTCCCTCGATGCCTACTACGAGTGGACCACGCACTACCTCGATACGGGGCAGTTCGGCGTCGTGCCCATCTTTGCGCCGTTCAACTATGACGTCGGCCACATGTGGGGCGCCGAGCTCGCGGCCCGTTACCGGGGGCAGGGCGTGACGGCCTACGCCAACGTCACGGTGGGGCGGAACTGGCAGCGCGGAGTCATCACCGGGCAGTTCAACTTCGATGCAGACGAGCTCGCCTACATCGACAGCCACAGCATCGTGGTCGATCACCAGCCGCTCTTCGGAGCTTCAGCCGGCGCCAGCGTGCCGCTGCGTGCCTGGACGCTCGCTGCCGAGGCGAATTACAGCAACGGGTTCCGCTCCGGATTCGCCGATCTCGAGCAGCTGCCGACGATCGTGCAGCTCGATGTGAGCGCCGAGCGCTCCTGGCACGTACCGGGCCTCGGCGTTCTGACCCATCGCATCGCCGTGCTCAATGTCCTCGACCGGGTGAACCTCATCCGCCCGGCCGAAGGTATCGGCATCTTCCAGTCCGCTTACGGCCCGAGACGTACCCTCTACGGCAGCCTGACGCTGCGCTGGTGAGCGGCACGCTCAGGCGGAATCAGGCGGGATTCTCCAGGCTGAAGGCCTGCGCATGGTCGTCATAGGCGAAGACTTCCGCGTAACGGCCCCAGCTCACGATGGTGCGCAGCGTCTGCTCGGCCGCCTCCTCCGCCATGTAGTCCTCGAGCTCGTCGAAGAAGCGGCTCTTCGGCGCCGAATGGCTGGTGCGCTCATCGAGCACCCGCCGCACGTGCGCCGCGAGCGAGACATAAGTGATCAGGTGCCGGGCGAAGAGCTTCTTGCGCTCGTCGGTCTCGCTGCGCGCGAACTGCATCCCCGCCTCGGTCAGGCGGATATCGCCCCCCTCCACCTCGGCGAAGCGCAGCATCTGCAGCGCCTCCGCCGCGGGGAACAGCTCGTCGACCTCGAGGTGCTGCTCCTCGGCGAGCACCGGGAGGTCCGCCTTGCCATCGTAGGGCGCGGCGGCGACCGTCTCGATGAGGCCGATCAGCACGTTGGATGAGACGTGCGTCAGCACCGTACCGATGCCGGTGCCGGGGAAGCGCTCCTTGGGTCCGGTGCGCACCTCGCCCTGGCGGCGCGCGGTCATCTCCACGTACACGCGCTCGATGAGGGCGCGGAAGCGCGGGTCCTCCGGCCGGCGCGGCTGGGGCAGGTCCACCGCGATCTCGCCAATCACCCGCCCGGGGTTGGTGGAGAAGATGAGCAGGCGATCGCACATCTGCACCGCCTCCTCGATGTTGTGGGTCACGAGCAGCACCGCCTTGATGGGCAGCTGCCCCTCGCCCCAGAGGTTGAGAAAATCTCCGCGCAGCGTCTCGGCGGTCAGCACGTCGAGCGCCGAGAACGGCTCGTCCATCAGCAGGATATTCGGGTGGACCACCAGCGCACGGGCAAACCCCACCCGCTGCCGCATGCCGCCGGAGAGCTCACGCGGGTAGGCGGACTCGAAGCCGTCGAGGCCGATGAGGTCGATCGCCTGCAGCGCGCGCTTGCGCATCTCGGTCTCCGGCACCCGCTGCGCCTCGAGCCCGAGCTGCACGTTCTCGAGCACCGTGAGCCACGGAAAGAGCGCAAAGCTCTGGAACACCATGGCGATGCCGGATGCGGGCCCGGCAACCGGATGACCGAGGTAGTTGACGACACCGGCGGTCGGCTCATCGAGCCCCGCGATCTGCCGCAGCAGCGTCGACTTGCCGGAGCCTGAGCGTCCGAGGAGCCCCACGATCTCGCCGGGACGCAAGGCGAGGTCGACCCTCTCGAGCACCACGAGCTGATCCCCGTCGGGCTTGCGGAACGACTTGCACAGTCCCTGCACCTGCAGCAGCGGTGCCAGATTGAGGGCCGGAGCGGTGGCGTTCACGGGCGTCTCCTGAAGGTTCTCAACTGACGCGGAACTTGCGCTCGGCCCGCGCATACAGCGGCCGCCAGAATACCCGGTTGAGGATCACCACCAGCACGCTCAGCACCATGATCCCCAGCACGTTGCGCTGGAAGTCGCCGTCGGCGGTCGAGTCGGCGATGTAGGCGCCGAGGCCGTGCGCACGCACCGTCTCGGTGCCCCAGGCGGCCACCTCGGCGTTGACGCTCGCATTCCACGATCCACCCGAGGCGGTGATCGCCCCGGTGAGGTAGAAGGGAAACACGGCCGGCAGCGCCACCCGGCGCCACCACAACCATCCCCGCAGGCCGAGATTCTCGCTCGCGTAACGCAGATCGGGCGCGATCGCCGACGCCCCCACGATGACGTTGAAGAGGATGTACCACTGGGTCCCCAGGATCATGAGCGGACTCAGCCAGATGTCGGGCGTGAGCTTGAGGATCACGATGGCCGAGACCACGATCGGGAAGAACAGATTGGCGGGGAATGCCGCCAGAAACTGCGCGATCGGCTGCACCACGCTCGCCACCCGCGGTCGCAGGCCCACCCACACGCCGATGGGCACCCAGATGAGGCTCGCCAGCGCGATCAGCACGGCAACGCGCATCATCGTGATGAATCCGTACAGCAGCACCCGGGCAATCTCCGCCAGCTGCACCTCCCCGAGGACGAACAGCACGATCTTCCACACCGCCGCGATGCCGATCAGGATCAGCACGCCGTACCAGACGTAGTCCATCCAGCGCGAATGCCACGCACTGCTGGACCGCGGCGGCGCGGCGCCCCAGCCCGCCACGGGGCGGATTCCGGCGCGCAGCATGGCCGCGAAGGCCGCGCTCGCGAGGCGCAGCAGTCGCGAGCGGCGCATCATGGTGAGCGCCCACGACCGGTTGGGGGTGAAGCCGGCCTCCTGATCCAGCCGGAACCAGTCGGCGCTCGCGTTCAGCGGACGGAAGAGCAGCTGATCGAAGACCAGGATGACCACGAACATGGCGGCGATCGCCCAGCCGATGGCCGCGAGATCCTTCTGCTGGATGGCGAGCGAGATGTAGGAGCCGACGCCCGGCAGCAGCACGGTCGTATGCCCGACCGTGATGGCCTCGGAGAACACCAGGAAGAACCAGCCGCCCGACATCGACATCATCATGTTCCAGATGAGCGCGGGCATGGCGAACGGCACCTCGAGGCGCCAGAAGCGCATCCACGGGGAGAGCTGGAAGTTGCGGGCCGCCTCCACCATCTCGTCCGGAATGCTGCGCAGCGAATGATAGAAGCTGAAGGCCATGTTCCAGGCCTGACTGGTGAAGATCAGGAAGACGGCGGCGAGCTCGGCTCCGGCCACGCGCCCCGGAGTCAGCTGCAGGAAAAAGAGGATGGTGAAGGAGAAACCGAGGATCGGCACCGACTGCAGGAAGTCCAGCAGCGGCACCAGGATCACCTCCGCGCGGCGGCTCTTCGCGCACAGCGTCGCGTAGGTGAAGGTGAAGAGAAGCGAGGCGAACATCGCCACCACCATGCGCAGCGCGGTGCGTGCGGAATAGCCGATGAGGGCCGACGGGGCGAGCGAGATCGGCGTCGCCTGCAGCCCCGCGAGCGAGCCCGTGAGGCCGTGGGCGGCCCGCGCACAGTAGATCAGGAATACGAACACCAGCAGGAATGCGAGCACGTCCCAGCCGCCCGGCACGTAGCGGGTGCGCAAGACGGAGATCGGCAGCCGGTCGAGAAGCATCCGGCGAGTTTGCCCGAATGAGATGGCGATTGGCACCGCGCCGGCGGGGTGGCTGCCGTGCGGTGAAGAGCCGACTGTCGTACGATAGTTGCCTATGAAAGCAAACCTGACTCTCGCGGCGGCCGCTCTCGCTTCCGCCCTCACTCTCGCGACCTACGCGCCCGCACAGGAAAGCCAGGGGACCGGGGTCAAGGAGACCATCAAGGAAGACGCCAAGACCGTCGGTCACGCGGTCGCGGACGGCGCCCGGACCGTGGGCCATGCCGTCGCCGATACCTCCCGCAAGGTCGGTCACGAGGTGGCGGAGAAGACCGCGCCGGCGCGCGCGGCCATCAAGGAGGACTCGAAGAAGGCCGGTCACGCCATCGAGCACGGTGCCAAAACCGTCGCCCAGAAGACCAAGGCGGCCGTCAAGCCAAAGAGCGACGATTCGAAGCCGGGGAATTGACGACAGGATGGTGGGTCTGATGCGCGCTCCGGCCGGATTGCGCCTCGATTACCTGTCCGCTGCCGAGTATCGGGCGGCGCAGGGTGCCGATGTGCTCGGGATTGCCAGCTTCAGCGGGCCGGCCAGGGAGGCCGCCCCGGCCGGGGGCGAGATCCCCGTGGCAGCGGTGACAATGCCGCAGCTCCTAGGCAGGCCCGAGGTCTACGAGGTATGGCGCTCGGGGGAGCCGGTCGAGTCAGGCCGGCGCGACCGCGTGCGTTTTCGCCGCAGCGAGGATCTGCTCTTCGGCTGCATCGCGCTGTCGGAGTCCGAGCGCGACGGCGGGCGCGTGGCGGAGGGCGCATCGGCCCTGCAGGCGGTCACCGATCAGGCGTACCGCGAGATCTGCGCCACGCTCGATACGGTCGGTTACCCGCATCTGCTGAGGGTGTGGAACTACCTGCCCGACATCAACCGTGACTCGCACGGCATCGAGCGCTATCGCCTCTTCAATCAAGCGCGGCACGAAGCGCTGCGCGCCTGCGGGCGCGCGCTCAATGGCAACGTTGCGGCCGCCTCGGCGCTCGGCGCGGCGAGCGGCAGCCCGCTGGTGGTTTACTTCCTGGCGAGCCGCACGCCCCCGATGTTCATCGAGAACCCGCGCCAGGTGAGTGCCTACAGCTACCCGCGGCAGTACGGCAGCCATGCGCCGGTCTTCTCGCGCGCGACGTTGCTGCGCCAGCGCGACCGCGTGCTGCTGTTCATCTCCGGAACCGCAAGCATCGTCGGGCACCGCTCGATTCACGTCGGCGACACGGCCGCGCAGACCCGCGAGACGCTCGCCAACATCGCAGCGCTCCTCGAGGAAGCCAACCGCGTGGAGAGCGCGGCGCGCTTCTCGCTCCGCTCCCTCGCCTGCAAGGCGTACCTGCGCCGCGCCGAGGACCTGCCCGCGATCCGCGCGCAGCTCGAGACGGCCCTCGAGTCCGACTCAAGGGTGATCTATCTGCAGGCGGACATCTGCCGCCAGGATCTGCTGGTCGAGATCGAAGCGACCGGAATGTGTCCGCTCAAGATCGACGCGTGAGCGAGGCCGACCGCTGCCCCCGGGCATGCACCTTTCGGCACGCGGGCCGCATTGCCGCTGTCTTCCTGATTCTCTCGTTGTGGGAGCCGCCGGGGGCGTGCGCCGGGCAGCAGCCACTGTGGGAATTCGGTCTGGGTGCGGGCGTGCTGATCTTCAACGACTACCGCGGGGCCGACACTACCCATGCCTACCCGGTGCCCCTGCCCTACTTCATCTATCGCGGCAAGCTGTTCGAGTCCGATCGCGAGGGGCTGCGGGGCAAGCTCTTCCACCAGGATCGGGTCGAGCTGAACTTAAGCGTCAATGGCACGACCCCGGTGCGCAACAACTCGGCGCGCTCCGGCATGCCGGACCTTCGCCCCACGCTCGAGATCGGACCCTCGCTGAACACCCGCCTGTGGCGCTCGGCGGATCGGCGGCTGCAGCTCGATCTGCGTCTGCCGGCGCGTGCGGCGTTCACCATCGAGGCACGGCCCGGTGGAATCGGCTGGTACTACGCGCCGCACCTCAATCTCGACATTGCGCAGTACGCGGGGCCGGAGGGGTGGAAGCTGGGATTGCTCGCAGGTCCCCTCTTCGCGCAGCATCGGTATGACAACTATTTCTATGGCGTCGCGCCGCAGTATGCAGTCCCGGGACGCCCGGCCTACGAGGCTCCGGGGGGCTACGCCGGCACTCAGACCCTGGTCTCACTCACCCGGCGCTTCCCGGGCTACTGGTTCGGCGCCTACCTGCGCCACGACTCGCTCGCCGGAGCGAGCTTCGCGGCGAGCCCCTTGGTGAGCCGCAGCAGCTACTGGAGCGGGGGCCTGGGGTTCGCCTGGATGCTGGGCCGCTCGCAGCGGATGGTCGAGAGCCCCGATTGACCCGCTCGTCCACTCATCTGGTGCTGATCCCGAGCTACAACCCCGGGCGGTTGTTGGCGGAGACGGTGCGCGTCGCACGTGCGAATTGGGACCCGGTATGGATCGTGGTGGACGGGAGCACGGACGGCTCCGCGGCACTGCTTGCCGAGCTGGCGCGCGCCGACCCGGGGCTGCGGCTCTTCGTCCGCCCGCACAACGGCGGCAAAGGTGCGGCGCTCCTCGACGGGCTCGTCGCAGCCGCCGCCGAGGGCTTCACGCACGCGCTCACCATGGACTCCGACGGCCAGCACCCGGCGGCCCGCATCGGGGCCTTCATGGCCGCCTCGATGGCCGAGCCCGCGGCGATGATCCTCGGCGCACCGGTCTTCGATGCGAGCGCGCCGCGCATACGGCTGCGGGGGCGCCGCATCGCCAACTGGTGGGCGAACCTCGAGACGCTGTGGGCCGGCATTCCCGATGCCCTGTTCGGCTTTCGCATCTACCCGATCGCACCCCTCATGGCCGTCATGCAGCGCACGCCGTGGATGCGGCGCTTCGACTTCGACGCCGAGGCCGTGGTGCGGCTCTCGTGGCGCGGCGTTCCTGCCAGGAGCCTGCCCGCGCCCTGCCGGTACTTTACCGAGGGAGAGGGCGGCGTCTCGCACTTCAATTACTGGCGCGACAACGTGCTGCTCACCTGGATGTATACGCGCCTGTTCTTCGGCTTCCTCGTGCGGCTGCCGCTGTTGGTGATGAGGCGAATCGGCTGAGCGGCAGCGCCCGCAGCGGAGCCCTCCCGTCCCGACATTGATTGCGTCCCGACTCCGCCTTGTATAATCCTATCCAATCGAAATCACCGCCTCCGGCCAGCCATGTCCGACAACGTGAGCACTCTCAGACAACCCGCAGGCTCCCCCGGCATTGACGAGCTCACCCGCGAGCTCGCCGCCCTCATCGTCCAGGCGCTGAATCTCGAGGTGCCGGCCGCCGATATCGCTCCCGACCAGCCGCTCTACGGCGAGGGACTCGGGCTCGACTCGATAGACATCCTCGAGATCGCGCTGGTGGTCTCCAAGCAGTACGGCGTGCAGCTGCGGGCCGACAGCGACGAGAACACCCGTATCTTCGCTTCGCTCGGCCATCTCGCCGAGTACGTCAACACACACAGGACCCGGTAATCGCCTCATCCAGGCTGCCGCTGATCGCGCATGCGCCCGATGCGGTGCTCGCCTACCGCGCCGGCAAGCCGGTAGCTGCCGGGCAATTCCTCGCCGAGGCCGGGCGGCTCGCTGCCTCCCTCGGGCCCGGCGGCCACGTGCTGAATGCCTGTGCGGACCGTTACCGATTCGCCGTCGGCTTCGCCGCCAGCCTCTTGGCGGGCAAGGTGAGTCTGCTGCCCTCGACGCGCACCCCGGAAGTGGTGAGACAGCTGCGGCGTTTCGCGCCGGATGCCGTCTGCCTCACCGACGAGAGCGACTGCGATGTCGAGCTGCCGCTCATCCGCTTCCCCGAGAGCGCTGACCAGGCGCCGGCCCCGCGAGCGGAAGGCGCCCCGCGCGTGCCCTCGATCGAGTCGGCTCAGCGGGCGGCGTGGGTCTTCACCTCCGGATCCACCGGCGCTCCTGTGCCGCACGAGAAGACCTTCGGCAGTCTCATCTCGTGTGTCCGGGTGGAGGCGACGCGTCTCGCTCTGCCCGGGCGTCCCGCGCATGCCATCGTCGCCACGGTTCCCCCGCAGCATATGTATGGACTCGAGTCGAGCGTGCTGCTGCCGCTCGCCGCCGGACATGCGCTGTGCGCCGAACGACCCTTTTACCCCGCCGACATCTGCGCCATGCTCGCCGCCGTCCCGCCGCCGCGCGTTCTCATCACCACACCGCTCCACCTGCGCGCCCTCATGGCCGCGGAGCTCGAGCTGCCGCCCACCGAGCTCATCGTCTCGGCCACGGCGCCGCTTTCCGCGCAGCTCGCCGCGGAGGTCGAGCAACGCTGTGCGACGCGCCTGCTCGAGATCTACGGCACCACCGAGACCGGCTCCATCGCCGCCCGACGGCCCACGGCGGGGAGCGCCTGGCGGCTGTGGCCGGGAGTGACCTTCGAGACGCGCGGCGCTGAGACCTGGGCGCAGGGCGGGCACATTGCCCAGCCGACGCGCCTCCTGGACGTGCTCGAGCCCACCGGCGCCGGCACCTTTCTGCTCCACGGACGCATCGCCGACCTCGTCAACATCGCCGGCAAGCGCAGCTCGCTCGCCTATCTCAATCATCAGCTGAGCTCCATTCCGGGAGTCGTCGACGCCGCCTTCTTCCATGCAGATGCTCCCGAAGCCGACGCCGTCGTCACCCGCGTGGGCGCGTGCGTGGTCGCGCCGGGACTCGACGCCGCAGGGATCACGGCGGAGCTGCGCCGGCGCATCGACCCGGTGTTCCTGCCGCGACCGCTGCTGCTGGTGCCGAGCCTGCCGCGCACCTCCACGGGTAAGCTTCCGCAGGAAGCGCTGCGCGCCCTGGCCGCCGGGCAGCAGAAGGCGCCTCCCGCCGAGGCGTGAGCTCCCATGAGTCAGCTGACGACGCTCCGCATAGATCCGGGACATCCCGCGCTCGCCGGACATTTTCCCGGTGCACCGGTCCTGCCGGGCGTGGTGCTGCTCGATGAGACCGTGCGGGCCCTCGAGCGCACCACGGGCGCAGCGCAGACGCGCTGGACGGTAGCCGCGGCCAAGTTCCTCAAGCCCGTCCTTCCCGGCGAGACGCTCATTCTGGAATGCGAGCCGCTGCCGAACGGCTCGGTGCGCTTCGCGGTCTCGAGCGGCGGGCGGCCGGTCGCCAACGGGGTGCTGCGCCCGGCGGAGGCTCAGCGCGCCCCGCGCCGGGGGGCGGAGGGCGCGGAGGCGCCGCGCGCGGCGGCGGCAACCGAGCCCCGCGCCAGCGATACCCACTGGGCCGGGGCGCGCGAGCGCGGCAGCGCGATTCTCACCTCCATCATGATCTTCCTGTCGCTGAGCCTCGGGCGCCCGGTGGCACGCGTTCTTCTCTACGGCATCGCCGGTTATTTCTTTCTGTTCGGACCGCGCGCACGGCGCCACTCCCGCGACTATCTGCGCCTGGCGCTCGCGCGCGAGCCTTCCCTCCTCGATGTCTTCCGCCAGGTGTTCACCTTCGCGGCCACCATTCTCGACCGGCTTTATCTCGGCAGGGAGCGCTATGAGCTGTTCGACATCAGCACCGAGGGAGAGCCTCTCATGCGCTCGGTAGTGGCGGGCGGAACCGGCGCATTCCTCCTCGGCGCACACCTCGGCAGCTTCGAGATCATGAGCGCAGTCGGCCGCCGCCAGCCGGGGCTCAAGGTGGCGATGGCCATGTACGAGGGCAATGCCAGCAAGTTGAAGGTGCTCGCCGCCAAAAACCCCGCCTCCGCACCCGAGATCATTCCGCTCGGCCACCTCGAGGCGATGCTCAGAATCCGCGACTGCCTCGACCGGGGCAGCTTCGTCGGCATGCTCGCCGATCGCACCATCGGCGAGTCGCCGGCACAGCGCGTCAGCTTCCTCGGGCACCCGGCGCTCTTCCCGTCGGGCCCGATGCGCGCGGCGGCAGCCCTCAAGCGCCCCGTGTTCTTCATGACCGGCCTCTACCGCGGCGCCAATCGCTACCACGTCGTGTTCCGCCAGCTGGCGGACTTTGCCGATGTTCCGCGCGGGCGCCGCGAAGCGGAGGTGCAGGCGGCCATCGGTCGCTACGTAGGGCTCCTCGAGGAGTACTGCCGCAGCGATCCCTACAACTGGTTCAACTTCTACGACTTCTGGCACGAGGCGGCCGGCGGGGACCGCGGAGCTGCGGGGTGAGGCCCTCGCGCGGCCGCTGCGCGCCGGGGGCGTTACTGCTCGCCCTCGCGACGCTCGCGCCGGCGGCCAGCCCGCCGCCATCCGCCGCGGGCGATCCGCTCGATGAGCTGATGCGGCAGCTCGCAGCACAGCCTCACGGCCACGTCGCCTTCACCGAGGTCCAGTATCTGGCGATGCTCGACCGGCCGCTCGAATCCTCCGGCGAGCTGCTCTATGAGGCGCCCGACCGGCTCGAGAAACATACCCTGAAGCCGCGGCCCGAGACCCTGACTCTCGCGCACGGAATGCTGAGCGCCACTCGCGGCGGGCGCACGCGTACCGTCGAGCTCGCTGCGCACCCGCAGCTCGCGCCGCTCATCGAGGGCCTGCGCGCGACACTCGCCGGCGACCGCGCAGCGCTCGAGCAGTTTTTTGACACGCGCCTCGAAGGTGACCTCGCGCACTGGACGCTGCGTCTCACGCCGCGGAACGCGGAGATGGCGCGCGTGGTGAAGGAGGTGCGGGTGAGCGGCGAGCACGCAAAGCTCACGACGGTGGAGGTCCTCCAGAGCGACGGCGATCGCTCGCTCCTCACCATCGGGCCGGAATTGCCGCCGTGACGCGCAGCGGCTGGACCGGCACGGCGGTGTTCGCCGTGCTGGCGCTACTCGCAGCGCTCGTGGCGCTGCACGCCCGGTACACCGCCGATCTCTCGGCATTCCTGCCCCGTGAGCCGACCGCCGATCAGCGCTTGCTCACCGAGGAGCTGCGCGCGGGACTTGCCTCGCGACTCATGATGGTCGCCATCGAGGGCGCGGATGCCGCGACCCGTGCAGCCGTGGCCGCGGATCTTGCGCGCCGGCTGCGCGCCGATCCCGCCTTCGCCGAGGTGCACGACGGTGACCTCGGGGAGCTCGCGCCGACCGCAGACTTTCTCCTCAGGCACCGCTACCAGCTGAGCGATGCCGTAACGCCCGGGCATTTCGGCGTCGCGGGACTACATGCGGCGATCGCCGCTACGCTCGATCTCCTCACCTCGCCCGAGGCGCTGCTGGTCAAGCGGGTGTTGGCACGCGATCCGACCGGCGAGACTTTCCACATGGTCGATGAGCTCGGGGGACCGCGCATCGCCACCGTCGGGGGCGTATGGAGCTCGCGCGACGGACGGCGCGCGCTGCTCATCGCGCAAACCCGGGCGGCGGGCTCCGACACCGACGGGCAGGAGCGCGCGGCCGCCGCGATCCGCACCGCCTTTGCCGCGGCGGTCGCGGGCGTGCCGCGCACCGGCGGGTCTCTGGCGCTGCGCCTCAGCGGTCCGGGCATCTTTGCCGTGACCTCGCGCGCGCTCATCAAGGCGCAGGTGCTGCGTCTCTCGGTGCTGAGCGCGCTCCTCATCGCCTCCCTGCTGCTCATCGCCTACCGCTCCCCGACCGCGTTGTTCCTCACCTTCGTGCCGGTGGCCTCCGGCGCGCTCGCGGGCGTGGCGGCCGTGTCGCTCGGGTTTGGCGTGGTGCACGGCATCACGCTCGGCTTCGGGGTGACGCTGATCGGCGAGGCCGTCGACTATGCGATCTACCTCTTCATTCAGACGCAGTGGCAGCAGTCGGCCTGGCCGACGATCCGCCTCGGCATGCTGACGTCGGTGTGCGGCTTTGCGGCGCTCGTGCCCTCGGGCTTCCCCGGGCTCGCGCAGCTCGGTCTCTACTCCATCGCCGGTCTCGTGGCGGCAGCGGGGGTGACGCGCTTCGTGCTGCCGCAGTGGCGCCCGCAGCTCCTCCACACGCGCGATCTCGCGGCTTTCGGCGGCGCCCTCAGGGTGGCCCTCGCGAGCCTGCAGCGCGCGCGCATCGGGCTGGCGCTGCTGGCGCTCGCCGCAGCGCTGCTGCTGCTGACGAATCGCCACGCACTCTTCAGCCGCGAGCTCTCCGATCTCTCGCCCGTCCCCCTCGCCGATCAGGAGCTGGACGCGAGCCTGCGCGCCGACCTGGGCGCCCCCGATGCCCGCTACCTCGTCGTCGTCTCCTCGGGCGAGGCCGCCGCCACGCTCGCCTGCGCGGAGAGCATCGCATCGCGACTGCGTGATCTCACCGCGGCCGGTGTGATCGGCGGCTTCGAATCGCCGACCCGCTACCTGCCGAGTCCCGCGACGCAGCGCGCCCGACAGGCGAGCCTGCCCGCGCGCGCCGAGCTCGCCGCGCGCCTGAAGCAGGCGCTGGCAGGGCTGCCGCTCCGTGCCGCGCGCCTCGAGCCCTTCCTCGACGACGTCGAAGCGGCGCGCAACGCCCCGGCACTCACCGCGCACGATCTCGCCGGGACGCCCCTCGGCAGCGCCGTCGAGGCTCTCCTCACGGAGAGCGAGGGGACTGCGACTGCGTTTCTGCCGCTCACCTCGCCCACCGGTGGCGATCTCACACCACAGGCCGTAGCCCAGGTGCGCGCCGCCGTTGCGGGTGCTCCGCGGACCGCGGGGCCGCCCGTCTCCGCGCGCATGCTCGACCTCAAAGCCGAGGCCGACGATCTCTATACGCATTACCTCCGGCAAGCGGTGTCGCTGTCGCTCGCCGGTCTCGGGGCCATCCTGATCCTCCTGATCGTCACGCGCTCGCCCGCGCGCGCACTGCGCATCGTGGCGCCGCTCGCGCTGGCGGTGCTCGTGGTGGCCGCCGGGCTCACGGCGGCGGGCCAGCCGCTCGGGATCCTGCACATCGTCGGAATGCTGCTGATCGTCGCCGTTGGCTCGAACTACGCGCTCTTCTTCGACCGCCTGGCCCACGACCGGCACGCGGAGATGTCACGGACGCTCGCCTCGCTCGCGCTCGCCAACCTCGCCACGGTGATCGGCTTTGGCGTGCTGGCGTTCTCGAGTGTGCCGGTGCTCGCGGCGCTCGGCTGCACGACGGCACCGGGTGCGCTGCTCGCCCTGCTCTTCTCGGCGCTGCTCGCCCCGCGCGCGGCGTTCGCACCATGAGCAGCCGCGCCCTCTTCGAGCCGGCGCGCGCAGGAGTCACCGCCTCGCAGCGAGTGCTGCTGCTGCCGCCCGCCTACGCCCAGCCCGAGGACTTCCTGCGGGCGGGCTTTGCCGAGGCGGTGCGCGGGCGCGGGCTCGAGGTCGATCTGGTCATCGTCGAGGGGCGTCTGAAGACCGTCACCGATCGCAGCATTCTCGCTGACCTGCATGATCTCGTGGCCGAGGCGCGCGGCGGCGGCTGCCGGACGCTCTGGCTCGGCGGCATCTCGCTCGGTGCTTATCTGGCCCTCGCCTGCGCCGAGCGCCACCCCGGTGCCGTGGATGGGCTGTGCCTGTTCGCGCCCTATCTCGGCAGCCACATCGTGACGCAGGAAATCGACCGCGCCGGTGGGGTCGAGCGCTGGGATCCGGGGGTGCCGGACGCCGAGGACGAGGAGCGGCGCATCTGGAGCTTCATCAAGGCCTGCGCCCGCGGGCCGCTGCCGATTCACTTAGGATTGGGGGCGGACGACCGCTTCGGCGTGCGTCATCGGACTTTGGCGGCGGCCCTCCCCGCGGAGAGCATCGACCAGGTCCCCGGGGGCCACGAGTGGCCGGTGTGGCGAATGCTGTGGGAGAGATTTCTCGATGCCCGCATCCAGCGACCGCACGACTGAGCACGCCGGGCGTCCCTGGCGCCCCGCGGCGCTCATCCGCGGATCGATCGCACTGCACGTGGTCGCCGGTGCCGCCCTCATTGCACGCCCGCAGCTGTGGCCCTGGGCCTTGACCGCCCTGGTGGCCGATCACCTGGCGCTCACCGCAGCGGGGCTGTGGCCGCGAGGCTCGCTCCTCGGCCCTAATCTGACACGGCTGCCGCCGGGCGCGGTGGCGCGCGGCGAGGTCGCGATCACCATCGACGACGGCCCCGATCCCGAGGTGACGCCGGCGGTACTCGCGGTGCTCGCGAGCCATGGCGCGTGTGCGAGCTTCTTTTGCGTCGGCGAGCGCGTCGCGCGCTTCCCGCAGCTCGCGCGCACCATCGTCGCGCAGGGTCACAGCCTCGAGAACCACAGTCAGCGACACCTGCACGGCTTCTCGCTCCTCGGTCCGCGACGCATGCGCGCCGAGATCGTCGGCGCGCAGGAGTCGATCGCCGCCGCGACCGGGGAGGCGCCGCGCTTCTTTCGCGCGCCCGCCGGACTGCGCAATCCCTTCCTCGAGCCGCAGCTCGCCCGCGCGGGACTCGAGCTCGTCAGCTGGACGCGCCGCGGCTTCGATACGGTCTCGGAGAGCCCGCAGCGGGTACTCGCCCGGCTCACGCGCGCGCTCGGCGCCGGCGACATCCTGCTGCTGCACGACGGGCACGCGGCCAGGAGCCGCCAGGGCGCCCCGGTCATTCTCGAGGTCCTGCCGCCGCTGCTGGCCGCCGTGCGCGCCGCGGGCTTGAAGCCCGTGACGCTGCGGGCAGCCTGCACATGAGCGATCCGACCGTGAGGGCGCTGGTCGCCGCCGCCAGCATCCGCTACCGCCCCGTTGGGCGGTTTGCCTGGTACTTCGCCCGCGGCAAGCTCTCGGGTGATCCGGCTTTCGTGGCGATCCTCCGCCGCGGCCTCCTCAGCGACCGGGCGCGCATTCTCGACCTGGGGTGCGGACAGGGGCTGCTGGCATCGTGGCTCCTCGCCGCGCAGGCCACGCAGCTCGAAGGAGGCTGGCCGAGCGACTGGCCGCCCGCGCCCGCACCACGGCAGCTGCTCGGCGTCGATGTCAATGCAAACGAGGTGGCGCGGGCCCGGGCGGCCCTCGGTGACCGGGCGTGGATCGTTCAGGGCGACATCCGTCACGTAGACTACGGCTCGGTCGATGCGATCGTCATACTCGACGTGCTTCACTACACCGACCAGGCCTCCCAGGAGGCGGTGCTCAGCCGGGCGCGCGCCGCGCTGGCGCCCCACGGGGTGCTGCTGCTGCGCGTGGGCGATGCCGACGGTGGAGCCGCTTTTGCCTTAAGCAAGCTCGTCGACCGCATCGTGGCGCTCGCGCGCCGCCGTGAGCTGCCGCGCCTCACCTGCCGCCCGGTGCGCGAGTGGCGTGCGCTGCTGGAGAAGCTCGGCTTCCTCACCGAAGTCCTGCCGATGCACGAGGGCACGCTCTTCGCGAACGTCCTGCTCATCGGGAAACTCGCGTGAAGCCTCTGGCTCTCAGCGCCTTCACGGCGAGCAGCTGCCTCGGCCGCGGTCTCGACCCGACGCTGGCGGCACTCGAAGCCGGACTCACGGGCTTGAAGCCCTGTACCTTCGAGACGGTCACGCTCGAGACTTTCGTGGGCGAGGTCGCGGGCGTCGACGATGAGAGGCTGCCCGCGGGCTTCGAGGAATTCGAGTGCCGCAACAATCGTCTGGCGCGGCTCGGCTTGCGGCAGGATGGGTTCGATGAGGCCGTGCGCTCGGCCGCTGCCCGTCTCGGTCCGGAGCGCATCGGCGTGTGGCTCGGCACCAGCACCTCCGGAATCCTCGACACCGAGCTCGCCTACCGGCGGCGCGAGCCAGGTACCGGCGCCTTGCCCGAGGATTTTCGCTACCGCGGGGCGCACAACACTTTCTCCGTAGCCGCCTTCGTGCAGCGCGCACTCGGCCTCGAGGGACCTGCGGCCGTCATCTCCTCGGCCTGCTCATCGAGCGCCAAGGTGTTCGCTTCCGCGCGGCGTGCGATCGAGGCGGGCCTCGTCGATGCGGCGGTCGTCGGTGGCGTCGACTCCCTGTGTCTCACGACCCTCTACGGGTTTCATTCACTGCAGCTCGTGGCCCGTAAGCCCTGCCGGCCCTTCGACGTGGAGCGCGATGGCCTCTCGATCGGCGAGGCGGCGGCGTTCGCGCTCATCGAGCCCCCGCAGCCGAACGACACGGCGCAGGACGTACTGCTCCTCGGCACCGGGGAATCGAGCGATGCCTGGCACATGTCGGCGCCACATCCCGAGGGCCGCGGCGCGAGCGCCGCCATGCGAGAGGCACTCGCCGCGGCGCGCCTCGATGCCGCGCAGATCGATTACATCAATTTCCACGGCACCGGCACGGCGAGCAACGACGCCGCCGAGGCGCGCGCCGTAGCCGCGGTGCTGGGCACGGCGGTTCCCGGCAGCTCGACCAAGGGCGCGACCGGACACACCCTCGGAGCTGCGGGTGCGCTCGAGGCGGTCATCTGCGCGCTCGCGCTGCGTCATGGGCTCATGCCGGCCGGGGTGAACACGCGCTCGCTCGACCCGGCGCTGCCGGTGAGCTATGTACGCGAGAGCCGCCGTGCACGCCTCGATGCCGTCATGAGCAATTCCTTCGGCTTCGGCGGCTCGAACTGCAGCCTCGTTCTGGGGAAGGCCGGATGAGCGCGCCGCTCACCGCGTGGCTGGAGGGCGTGGGAGTCCTCGGGCCGGGCCTGCGGGACTGGCCGAGCGCATCGGCGGTGCTCGCCGGCCGGGTGCCCTACGCGGCTAGCCCCACATCGATACCCGCGCTCGAGTGCCTGCCGCCTGCCGAGCGCCGCCGCACCGGCAAGGTCGTGAGACTCGCCCTCGCCGTTGGGCTCGAGGCGACCGCCCGCGCGAGTAGCGAGCGCGCCGTGCTCCCCGCGGTGTTCTCCTCCTCGGGGGGCGACGGGGAGAACTGCCACGAGATCTGTCAGGTACTCGCGAGCCCCGAGCGACAGATCTCACCGACCCGCTTTCATAACTCGGTCCACAACGCCTCATCGGGCTACTGGGGAATCGCCACCGGGGCCACCGCGGCCTCGAACGCGCTCTGCGCCTACGATGCGAGCTTCGCCGCCGGACTCCTCGAGGCGCTCGTGCAGGCTCGCATCGATGAGACAGCCGTGCTACTCATTGCCTATGATTCGGACTACCCGCAGCCGCTACGGAGCGCGCGCCCTATTCCGGATGCCTTCGGTGTGGCGCTGCTCCTGACGCCGGCGGCGCGGCAGCAGTCGCTGGCGCGGCTCACGGTGCGCCTGTGCGCCACTCCCGCCGAGCGGCTGGCCGAGGCAGAGCTCGAGGCGCTGCGCGCGCAGATCCCCGCCGCCCGCAGTCTGCCGCTGCTGCGGCGGCTCGCACGCTCCGAGGCGGGAGCGGTGATGATCGAGTACCGGGAGAGCCAGAGCCTTGGCATCGAGGTGAGTCCGTGCCACTAGATCGCGAGTGGATCGAGCAGCACATCCCGCACAAGGGCCGCATGTGCCTGCTCGATGAGGTGCTGTCCTGGGATGCCGCGCACATTCGCTGCCGCAGCAACACCCACCGCTCACCCGATAACCCCCTGCGCGCCCACGGACGGCTCGGCGCCGCCTGCGGCATCGAGTACGCGGCCCAGGCCATGGCGGTACACGGAGCGCTCATCGCCGCCAGCGACCCCCTCGAGCGCACCGTCTCGACCGACGTGCGCGGCAGCATCGGCGCGAGCGTGGGATATCTTGCGAGCGTGCGCAATGTGACGCTGCAGGTCAGCCGCCTCGATGACCTGCAGTCAGAGCTCATCGCCTCGGCCGAGCGCGTCACGGGGGACGGGCGCACCGTGCTCTACGAGTTCAGCGTATCGGGCGGCGAGCGTGTGCTGCTCTCCGGCCGCGCCAGCATTGTGTTCGACGCCGCCTTCGGCGCGCAGCCGGCGAGCACCGGCACCCACTCATGAGCGGCGCAGGCAAACGGGCGCTGGTCACCGGGGGGAGCGGCGCGATCGGCGGTGCGATCTGCCGGCGGCTGGCCCGCGACGGCCACCATGTCCACATCCACTATCACCGCGGCACCGAGGTCGCGGCAGCGCTGGCGCGCGAGATCGAGGGCTCGGGCGGACGCGCCGAGGTCATCCGCTTCGATATCACCGACACCGAGGCGACCCGCGAGGCGCTCGAGGGCGTGCTCGCCGCGGGCCCCATTCAGATCCTGGTGAACAACGCCGGCGTGCACGATGACGCGGTGCTTCCGGGGATGAGCGCCGGGCAGTGGCGGCGGGTGATCGACGTATCGGTCAACGGTTTCTTCAACGCCACGCAGCCCCTCCTCATGCCCATGATCCGTGCACGCTGGGGCCGTATCGTCAGCGTCTCATCGATCGCAGCCCTCATCGGCAACAAGGGTCAGGTCAACTATGCCGCCGCCAAGGGCGCGCTGAACTCGGCGACGCGTGCGCTCGCGCTCGAGGTGGCCACCCGCGGGGTGACCGTGAATGCCGTGGCCCCGGGAATCATCGCCACACCGATGACCGATGGCCTCTTCGACGCCGCCGACATCGAGCGGCTGGTGCCGATGAATCGGCTCGGTCTCCCGCAGGAGGTGGCCGCGGTGGTCGCCTTCCTCACCAGCCAGGACGCCGCCTATCTCACCGGCCAGGTGCTCTCGGTGAGCGGCGGCATGGCCTAGGAGTCAGTCGCCGGCGGCTTGCGCCAGGCGCGTCAGCAGGTTCACCGCCAGCACGCACGCGCTTCCCGCGGCCATCGCGGGATGCAGCCGCCGAAGCCGCAGCGTGTCGATGAGCGCACAGACCAGTGCGAAGGCGACGGTGACCGCCGCGGCGATGATGAGATTCCAGTCGCTCCCCGGCAGCAGATGCTCGGCGATCCGGCCGACCGCCGGAGGCAGCAGGGCGACTGTGGCACACAGCATCAGCCGCTTGTGCACGTCGCCGCGCGCGCGCCACAGGACCGCCGCGAGCACCAGCGCGCCGAACAGCCACAGGCTCAGACCGTCGAACTCGACGAAGATCCTGGCAAAGCGCGCCGGGCCGACCCCGGGAAAGCGCCGGCCGATGGCGGCAGCGACCGTGAGCGAGCCGACGGTGACGATCGCAGCTGAGAGCGCGGTGCCAGCCACTCCCAGGCGGCGATGCAAGGTGACGCGTCCCATGCGGATCAGCGTCGCCTGGGTTGCGAACAGCACGATCCACCCGGTCATCAGGATGCCGTGAAAATGCACCAGCGGCGTCAGGTGGCGCGCGGGCAGAAACGCACGCAGGTAGTAGCTGCGCGCGAAGCCCGCGAACATGAGCGCACCCAGGGCCAGCGCCGCGCTCGAGTACAGCCGCTGCGGATTCAGTCGCCCCGCCAGTTCGGTGTTCACGCTGTGCCTCTGGGGAATTCCAGAATATCGCCGGCGCAGCCTCAGCTGAGCCAGGCACAAAAGCGCGCCCACAGCGGCATGGCCGCCACCCAGTGTGCCACAGGGTCGGTGACGAAGATCAACACCCCGCCCGCGACGAACGCCGGGTGCAGGCGCCGGTAGCGCGCGGTGTCGATGGCGACGCACAGGAGCACCAGCAGATTGCGCGCCATCCCGGCGTCGAGCCCCCACGAGGTGTAGGCACTGATGAAGCGCGCCAGCGCGGCATCGAGCACCATGATGGTCGCGAGCAGCATCAGGCGCTTGTGCCAGGCGCTTGTGCCGCGCAGCGCGACCGCGCTGCCTGCCAGGATCGAGAAGGTGAGGAGAGCCCCCAGGCCGAGCGCCACGAACAGCAGTGGGGGCATCCCCGGCGGCACGTGCTTGCCGCCGAGACGCAGCGCCACGAAGACCACTACCGTGTCGGCGATGACGATCACCGCGGCCAGCGCCGCACCGAAGAGGCCCAAACGCCGATGCCAGTCGACCCGGTGGCGCGCCACCAGCACCGTCTGGGTCAAGAACAGCGCGATCCACGCGAACATCACGACGCCGTGCAGCCGCACGAGGGCGCTCAGGCTGCTCATGTCGCGCAGCAGATCGAGGTCGATGCTGAAGCCGGCCAGCACCACGACGACGATGCCAATCGCGGCGGCGACGTA
>DASQGK010000030.1:0-90586 GCA_035632655.1 Steroidobacteraceae bacterium
GAGTGGCTGTCGCACCTGTTGGCCAACCGCGTGCCGCGGGTCGGGCGCATCGCTCTCACCCCGATGCTGAAGGAGCGCGGCGGCATGCTGCTCGGCACCTACGAGCGTGCCGGCGTTCCCTGGGCGCCGCGCGAGACACCCTGGGACTTCACGCACAGCCTGCTGCCGAATGACCTGGAGCGCATCGCCCCGAGCCTCGAGGTGGGCTTCGAGCACTTCCCTGCACTGGGCCGGGTCGGCATCCGCAAGGTCGTGAACGGTCCTTTCACCTTCGCCCCCGACGGCAACCCGCTGGTAGGACCGATACGGGGCCTGAGGAATTTCTGGGTGGCGTGCGGCGTCATGGCCGGTTTCAGCCAGGGGGGTGGCGTGGGGCTCGCCTTGTCGCGCTGGATGGTGGACGGCGACCCCGGAGCCGACGTCTGGGCGATGGACGTGGCGCGCTTCGGCGACTGGGCGACGCTGGCCTACACCAACGCCAAGGTGCGCGAGAACTACTCGCGGCGCTTTCGCATCCGCTTTCCGAACGAGGAGCTGGCTGCGGCGCGACCGCTGCGCACCACGCCGATCTACGAGCGGCTCGCGGCCCGGAATGCGGTCTTCGGCGACTATTGCGGGCTCGAGCACGCGCTGTGGTTTGCGCCGAGCGCCGCCGAGGCGAGCGAGGAGGTGACCTTCCGCCGCTCCAACGCACACCTGCACGTGACCGCCGAGTGTCAGGCGGTGCGCGAGCGGGTCGGGCTGCTGGAGATCTCCAACTACGGGAAGTTCGAGGTGACGGGTGCCGGCGCCGAGGAGTGGCTGTCGCACCTGTTGGCCAACCGCGTGCCGCGGGTCGGGCGCATCGCTCTCACCCCGATGCTGAACGAGCGCGGCCGGCTGATCGGGGACTTCACCATGGCGCGCCTCGCGGCCGACAGGGTGTTCCTGGTGTGCACCTATGCGGCCGAGGACTATTACCGGCGCTGGTTCGAGCGTCACGCACCGCCCGCCGGCGTCGGCGTGCGTCCCTGCGCCATGCAGTACACGGGCCTCTCGGTGGCGGGGCCCGCCTCGCGCGCTCTGCTGCAGAGCCTGGTTCGCGAGGACCTCTCCAGCGCGTCATTCCCCTTCCTGAGCTTCGCCCGCATGGACGTCGGAATGATCCCGGCGCTCGTCGGCCGCATCAGCTTCACGGGCGATCTGGGCTACGAGATCTGGGTAACGAGCGAATACCAGCGCGCCCTCTACGATCTGCTGAGCGAGGCGGGCGCAGCGCATGGCCTGAAGCTCTTCGGCGGCCGCGCCCTCAATTCCATGCGCCTCGAGAAGAGCTTCGGCACCTGGGCGCGGGAGTACCGGCCCATCTACGGCCCGTACGAGGCAGGACTCGGACGCTTCGTGGACCTGAAGAAGGACAATTTCATCGGGCGTGCCGCGGCACTCGAAGAGAAGGAGAGCGGCGGCAAGCTCCGTCTGGTGACCTTCTCGGTGGAGACACGCGATGCCGATGCGCTCGGCGATGAGCCGATCTGGCACGACGGGCGGGTGATCGGCTGGGTGACCTCCGGCGGCTACGGCTACAGCGTGCAGCGCTCGCTGGCGCTCGGCTACGTGCCGCGGGACTACGCGGAGCTCACCAGCGGATTCGAGATCGAGATTCTTGGCGAGCGCTGCAGGGCCACACGGGCGGCGGCGCCCCCCTTCGATCCTGACGGCAGCCGACTGCGAGCGTAGAAGCACAGGCCGCGCCTTTCGCGGCCGGGATCAGGCCAAAAACATCGCCAGTGCGCTTGCGGTGAGCGCGGGCTTGCTCTCCCCCTCGATCTCGATCGTGTTCTCGGTCGTGACCAGGTAGCGGCCGGTGCCCTTGCTCTCGACCGCGGCGATCTTGATGTGGTTACGCACACGCTGGCCGGAGCGCACCGGCGCGATGAAGCGCACCTTCTCCAGGCCGTAGTTGACCACGGACTTCGGCGTCACGCGCCCGAGCAGCACCTCGAAGCTGGTCGGGGCGATCAGCGAGAGCGTCAGGAAGCCGTGAGCGATGGTGCCGCCGAAGGGACCCTCGCGCGCAGCCCGCTCCGCGTCGAGATGGATCCATTGCTTATCCCCGGTGCAATGCGCGAACTCGTTGATGCGCACCTGGTCGAGAAGTATCCATGAGGAGACACCTATCTCCTCACCGACGTGCTTGAGCAGGTCTGCGACGGGCATTTTGTTGGCGGGCATGCAGCATCTTACCAACCGCGGCCGGTCGCGGTCCGGCGGTCGAGTTCAGGCAGTATGCATCGCACAAATGCAGGCCATGGCATGGGGCTGAACAAATGCGGAAAACACGTATATCAAAGCCAAATGGCAGCGCAGCCGTTGCCTGCCTGGTGCTATTGCAACGCATACAAATGGGCGTAGAATGATGCCGATGAAGAGACCCAGAAGTACCACCGGAGAAAAGCCATGACGGACCGTTTCGATTTCAGCGCCTGGCTGGAGAACTACAAGGAGACCTTCACCTCGTTCAGCAAGGCTCAGCAGGAGGGCTTCAAGGCTCTGGAGCGCTTTGCGCGCTTCAATTACGCGGTCGCGGGCGACTGCCTCGAGGCCGGCCTGGCTCAGGCAAAGGCCACTCTCAGCGCGCGCGCGGCCATCAGCACCCAGGCGGTTGCCGATCTGCTTGCCAGGCAGGCCGAGCTCAGCGCCCAGTTGAGCGAGAAGCTTCGTGCGCGCGCGCAGGAGTTCTCGCGTCTTGCGTCCGAAGTAGGGGAGTCGGTCAGCAATCTTGCCGCCGACGCGGCGAGCCGCACCTCGGGAAGCAGAAAATCGGCCGAGACTCACTGACTCTTAAGATCAGCTGACGGATCTGAGGGGCGACCCGCGCAGGCGTCGCCCCTTTTTTTGTGCCCGCGGCACGTGGACCGCGGCGTGCCGCTGCGGCAGCATGGCAGACGTGCGCCTCGCTCGAACCGCCCTCATCGCATCGCTCATCCTGCCCTGTCTGTGCGCGGCGGAATCCGGCGCGCAGGTCCCGGGCAGCGGCATGCCGGGCCTGTACGGTGACTATGGCATGGAGCGCGAGGCTTCCGGCACCAGTTGGCAGCCCGACACGACGCCGATGTCGGGGATGCACGCGATGCGGGATGCATGGACCACCATGCTGCATGGCTTCGTGAACGCGATCTACGACGATCAGGGCGGGCCGCGCGGGGCCGCGCAGAGCTTCTCCAGCAGCATGCTCATGTTCATGGCGCGCCGGGACCTCGGCGACGGAGCCTTCGGTGTGCACCTCATGCTCTCCGGCGATCCGCTCATGGGCGCGAGCGGCTACCCGCTGCTGTTTCAGACGGGGGAGACCGCCGACGGCCGCCGCCCGCTCATCGACCGCCAGCATCCTCACAATCTGCTGATGGAGGCGGCGGCGACCTGGAGCCACGATCTCGGACCGGGGTCGGTGTTCGTCTACGCGGGGCCCGCGGGCGAGCCGGCGCTCGGGCCGACTGCGTTCATGCACCGGCTGTCGGCGCTGGATAACCCCGAGGCGCCGATCACGCACCACTGGCTCGATGCGACTCACGTGTCCTACGGCGTCGTAACCGCGGGTTTCGTGTGGCGGAGCTTCAAGCTCGACGCTTCCGCTTTCAACGGTCGCGAGCCCGATCAGCATCGCTACGACGTCGAGCTGCGGCGGCTCGATTCGTACTCGGCGCGCATCACCTGGAATGCTTCGCGCGACCTGTCGATGCAGCTGAGCTCGGGCCGGCTCGCATCGCCGGAGCAGCTCGAGCCGGGTATCGACGTGCATCGCACCACCGCTTCGGTGACTTACAACGCGCCGGTCGCGGCCGACTGGTGGCAGACGACCCTCGCCTGGGGCCGCAACGCGCCATCGCAGGCAGCGGCGAGCGACGGCTGGCTGCTGGAGTCGGCGCTGAAGCTCGGCGCCGCACATACCCTGTTCGCGCGCGCCGAGCGCGTCGGCAAAGACGACCTGTTCCTGAGCGGTGCACCGCTCTCCGGCGAGACTTTCACCGTGAAGAAGCTGACGGTCGGATATGTCTTCGACGTCGCGCGTTGCGGCGCGGCAAGCTGCGGCGTGGGAGCTTTGCTGAGCGAGTACAGCTATCCGCCGGCACTCGATCCCAGCTACGGGTATCGCCCCACCTCTTTCATGTTGTTCCTACGGGCGCGACTGTGATCGGCCCGCGGGCGGGGGCATCTTGTCAGCGCCGTTTCCTCCGGCTCATGATCACTCAAAGGAGGGCGGTCGTATGAAAAGCATTTGCGGCGACACCTCGCCCGTTACCCGCAGGGCGGTGCTCGTGCAGGCGGTTTCGGGCATGGCGGTGCTCGCGGCACCTGGCGGCCTCGCGCAGGCTTCCCCGGCCTCGCCGGCCGCGGCGTCAGGCACGATCCGGATCGGAGGAGATCTCAGCGTCAACCGGCTGGGCTTCGGCGCCATGCGCATCACGGGACAGCGAATCTGGGGAGAGCCGCCGGACGCCGCCGAAGCGCGGCGCGTGCTGCGGCGGGCGCTGGAGCTCGGCGTCAACTTCATCGATACCGCTGACGCCTACGGCCCGGAGGTCAGCGAACGGCTCATCGCCGAGGCGCTGCATCCCTATCCACCGGGGCTGGTGATCGCCACCAAGGGTGGTCTCACGCGTCCCAGCGCTGCGGAGTGGGTAGCGGACGGGCGGCCGCTGCATCTGCGCGAGGCGTGCGAAGCGAGCCTGAGGAGGCTGAAACTCGAACGCATCGATCTCTACCAGCTGCACCGCATCGATCCGGGAGTGCCGCTCGAGGATTCGATCGGCGAGCTCACCCGGCTGCAAACCGCGGGCAAGATCCGCCACATCGGCGTCTCCAACTTCAAGCCCGAGGACCTGCAGCGAGCGCGCCGCATCGCGCCTATCGTCTCGGTACAGAACCGCTACAACGTCGCGGACCGCAGCTCCGCCGAGGTGCTGGAGACGTGCGCACGCGACGGCCTGGCGTTCATCCCGTGGGCGCCGATCGCACGCGGCTCGAGCGAGGCGCTCGAGAAGGGTGGCGGGAGCGCGGCCCTCGAAGCGCTCGCCCGGGCGCACGGCGTCAGCGTCTTCCAGATCGCCATCGCGTGGTTACTGGCGAAGTCGCCGGCCATGCTGCCGATTCCGGGCACCTCTTCCGTGGCTCATCTCGAGCAGGACGTGGCGGCGGCCGGCATTCGCCTCAGCGCTGCCGAGCTGGCGGGCGTCGGCTAGCTGCGCTGCAGGTGAGCCGCGTACAACGCGGCGAGCCTGGGGCTGTCCACGCTCTGCACGGCGTGGGCGATCGCCTGCTCGCGGCAGCTGTTGACGGCGGCACGCGCTTGCAGATCGCGGATGTCCTCCGGCGCGCACACCGCGCGCGCCGCAGCAGCGATGCGCGCATAGAGCGCCTGCGAGCCCTGCTCGGTCGAGAGATTGAGGTCCTGGTAGGCGACTCGCATGCTGGGCTCGGCCGCTCGGGCGCTACCGAGGGTGCCGATGGCAAGACACGCCGCGACGGCGGTCAGGGTCGTGGCGGCGCGCAGGCGCCCGCCGATGGTCAGCGTCTGTGAGGTCATGGGCTTCTCCTGTGGGTGCATGAGCCTTCCGTTCCTGACAATGAGATTCGCAGGCGCAGCGCGGCGTTTAAAGGCGCGCACCACGCGCTGATCCCGCCGGTTCACGAGTTGGTACCGCGCGGCCCGCGCGCCGCCCGAGCGCAGGATCGGGCGCGCCGTGCGGGTGGCGCGTGCAGCGCGAATTCGTCCCGGGCACCGACGGACTCGTCCCTTCGCGGTGGCGCCGGGTGCTGGTGGGGGAACGGGCGTAGGCTATGCTTCCGCAGATGAACGTCTCGCCGCTCGAACGAATCACACCCGCCGTCCTCGGGGTCGCCCGCGAGGGCGATGCCGTCGGGCAACGACAGGCGGAGCGCGCCCGGCGCAATTTCTGGCCGCAGCTCGCGGTGCTCACCGGCTTCTGGATCTATGTGGCGTTCTCTAACCTCATGTATGCCAACACCATGGGGCAGAGCCTCAGGGCGCTGAACGTCACCGACTTCTTCGCGCCTGCCGACGCACGGATGACGCAGCACCTGCTGCTCTATCCACTCTTCATACTGTGTGCGTGGACCTCGCTGCGCATCGGCTGGCGGCCGCTGTGGCGCACGCTGCCGATCCAGCTCTCCTGTGCGCTCGGCTTCGCGGTGCTGGCGGCGCCGGCGCTGGTGGCGGGCGAGGCGATCATGGGCGAGTGGCACGGTACGATCGCCATCACGCACGCGCCTGCGCAGGGCTACGCGGACTGGGCCGAGTTCTTCGCGGGCCCTGCGGTCCCCACCTGGATTGCGAGTGCCACCAGCTTTCTCGTCACCTACGGCTTCGGGCTCGCGCTGATCACCAGCTTCGGCTTCTATCAGCGGCTGCGCGATTCCCAGCTGCGCTCCGCGGCGCTCGAGCGTGCCCTCGCCGCCGCGCACCTCGCGGCACTGCGCATGCAGCTGTCGCCGCATACGCTCTTCAACCTGCTGCACACGATCCGCGGGCAGATTGGCTGGGATCCCGCGGCGGCGCAGGCCATGGTGGTGCAGCTCGCCGATCTGCTGCGCCGTCTGCTGACCGCGGGCGAGCAGGAGTTCTCACGCCTCGGCGACGAGCTGCAGTTCGTGCAGCTGTATCTGCAGCTGCAGCAGCGCCGCTTCGCCGATCGCCTCTCGGTCACGGTGCCGCCGCGCGATGCCGCGCCTCCCGCCTGGGTGCCGAGCCTGATCCTGCAGCCGCTGGTCGAGAACGCCGTGGTGCACGGCCTGGCGGGCCACGAGGGGCCGGTGAGCGTGCGGGTCGAGACGCACTCCGCCGGCGAGATGCTGACGCTGCGGGTGGTCAACAACATGACGCGCGCCTGGCATGGCCTGCACGGGTCGGGCATCGGCCTCACCAACGTGCGCGAGCGGCTCGCGGTGCAGTTCGGCGAGCGTGCCAGCTTCGAGGCGGGCCCGGCGGGCGAGGGGGAATGGGTGGCGGAGATTCGCATGCCGCTGCTGCGCGACGGGCCGGAGAACGCGGCGCGATGATGGAGGTCATCATCGTCGACGATGAGCCGGCGGCGCGCCGTACGGTGCGCGAGTGCTGCGAGCGCGAGGGCGACCTGCAGGTGATCGGCGAGTTCGGCGATAGCCGCGCCGCGCTCGAGGCGATCCGTGCCCGCCCGCCGCACGTGCTGTTCCTCGACATCCAGATGGACTCGATGAACGGCATGGCGCTGGCGCGCGCCCTCGATCCCGAGACTCTGCCGCTGATCGTCTTCGTGACGGCCTACGACCACTACGCCCTCGAGGCATTCGAGGTGAGCGCGGTGGATTACCTGCTCAAGCCCTTCGACGACGCACGCTTCCACGCGACCGCCGCGCGTGTGCGGCGCCAGCGCGAGGCGCAGAACGGCGCCGAGCGACAGCTGGCGCTCGAGTCGCTCCTCGAGCAGCTCGAGCGCGGGACGCGCGGCCGCGCCGATGCCCAGCCGCGCGTGCTGGCCGAAGCGGGCAGCCGCATGCACATGCTGGACGTCACACAGGTCGAGGTGGTCGAGGCCGATCGCAACTACGTCCGCCTGATGGTGGGGCGCGAGACCTTCCATGCGCGCAGCACGCTGCAGCAGGCGGAGAAATCCTTCCGCACTCAGCCGATGCTGCGCATCAGCCGCTCCTGCCTGGTGAACATGAGTCACGTGCGCGAAGTGAGCCGCACGCCGCGCGGCGACTTCATCCTGGTGGTGGCCGGCGGTACCACGGTAACCAGCAGCGAGGGCTTTCGCGATCCGGTGCGCCAGTACCTGGAGCGTCTCAAGCTGGCGCCCGCCTGAGGCTGTCCAGTCGGGCGGGCGCGGTGATCCCCGCGGCGCGAAGTGAACCATTCGGTTCAGTGTGGCATTCTCGCGTCGGATTGCGGCCCTCCAGAGGGCCTTAACTGCGATAGTGAACCATTCGGTTCACCAAGGTGCGTTAAGGGCCAAAAGGAGGGCTCGCGGACCAATGGTGAACCAACTGGTTCACTATTGCCTGACGGACACTCACGCGCTCGGGATCATGCGATCGACTTTGAGTACCACGATTCCGACTCGGCGGGCCGCGTTCTGGGCGCTCGGCGTGCTGACCGCGATCAATCTGCTGAACTATCTGGACCGCTATGTGGTCCCGCCGATCTTTTCCGACCTCAAGGCCGCGATGCAGCTGTCGGATGTCCAGCTCGGTCTGCTGATTCCGGCTTTCCTCATCGTCTACTCGGTCGCTGCGCCCTTATTCGGCTCATGGGGGGATCGCGCAGCACGGCCACGGCTCATCGCCATCGGGGTTTTCCTCTGGAGCCTGGCGACGGTGCTCTCCGGCATGGCGCGCAGCTACCCGCAGCTGTTCGCCGCGCGCGCGCTGGTGGGCATCGGTGAAGCGGCCTACGTGGCGATCGCCCCCGCGCTGCTCGCGGATTTCTTCGGGCCCGCAAGCCGCGGGCGCGTCTTCGCGGTGCTCAACATGGCGATCCCGGTCGGCTCGGCGCTGGGCTATATCGTCGGCGGGCAGGTGAGCCAGCACTTCGACTGGCGCGCGGTGTTCTTCATCGCCGGGACGCCGGGGCTGCTGCTGTCGTTGCTGCTGCTGTCGGTCGCGGATCCGCCGCGCGGCACGCAGGACCGCGCCGAGCCTGCGGCCGCACCGGCCGCGCCGCGGTCGCCCCTGGCGGTCTACGTGAGCTTGCTGCGCCGCCCGCCGTATCTGCTGCTGGTGCTGGGCTATGCGGCCTATACATTTGCGCTCGGCGGCCTCGCCAGCTGGATGCCGTCGTTTCTCGAGCGCGCACACGCGATTCCCAAGGCGCAGGCCGCGACTGGGTTCGGCGAGATAGTGGTGGTCACGGGCTTCGTGGGCACGTTCCTGGGCGGCTGGCTCGGGGACTACTGCCGCAGGTACTCGCAGCAGGCCTACACGTGGTTCTCCGGCGTCGTGACTCTGCTGGCGGTCCCGTGTGCGGTGCTGGCGCTGACCGCGAGCATGCCGACGGTCTACTACGGTGCGATCGTGGTCGCGGAGCTCCTGCTGTTCATGTCGACCGGGCCGATCAATGCGGCAGTCGTCAATCTGGTCTCACCCTTCGAGCGCGCGTCCGCCATGGCGCTTTGCATGCTGCTGATCCACCTGTTGGGCGATGTGCACTCACCCTGGGTGATCGGCTGGTTATCCGATCACTCCTCACTCCCACGCGCGGTGCTGATCGTGCCGGCGGCCATCGCGCTCGCCGGCTTCATATGGCTCATCGCCGCGCGCGTCAACGAGACCGGCCGGCAGTCATCCGCGGCGTGAGCGGCGCGCTGTTGCATTTCGACGCCGCGCTGGCGCCGACCGCCCGGCCTCTGGCGACGTGCACCGCAGCCGGGCTGGGTACGCTGCTGGCGGCGGCGCTGCGCGATCGCGACGGCGCTGCCGGAGCGCACTGTATTCACGAGATGTGGATGCGCGGGGAGCTCGGCTCGCGCATCGAGGCGGCGCTCGATGCCTTGTGGCGGTGCGCGAGCGGCTCGATTCCCGAATGGCTGCCGATGCGCTACATCGAGTGGCTCCCGACGGCGTACGATGTGGCGCTCGGCTTCAGGAGCGCACGCCGCGGCCGCTCCAATCTCTATCTGGTGCTGCTCGATTTCTCCGATCGCACCCGCGGCCCCTTCGGGGTCTATGTCGGCATGACTGGCTACACGCCGGCGCAGCGTTTCGATCAGCACAAGTCCGGCATCCACGCCGCGGGGAGCGTGCTCAAGCGCGGCCTCGAGGTGCTGACCGGCCCGACCCTGCACCTGCAGCGCCTGGCGCGTTCCGAGGCGCAGCGCATCGAGGCGCAGCTCGCCGAGGCGCTGGGCGATGCGGGGCTACTGGTCGAGGGGGGACACTAGCGGCTGACGAACGCCCGCTCGATCACGTAATCGCCGGGCTCGCCGCTGCGCGGAGAGACGTGGAAACCGCGTGAATCGAGGAGTCGTGCGGTATCGGCGAGCATCGCGGCACTGCCGCACACCATGAGGCGATCGCTCGCGGGATCGAGCGGCGGCAGCCCGAGGTCGCGCGCCAGCTGGCCGGACTCGATCAGCGTCGTCAGCCGGCCCCGGTGCACGTAGGGCTCGCGGGTGACCGTCGGGTAATAACGCAGCTGCGCGCGCACCTGGGGACCGAGGAGCTCGTGGCTGCGCAGCTTCTCGATGCGATCGCGCACCACGTCGCTCTCGCGCGCCCAGCGCACCCCGTGCACCAGCACCACGACCTTGAATCGCTCGTAGACTTCCCAGTCGCTGATCAGGCTGAGGAACGGGGCCGCGCCGGTGCCGGTGCTGAGCAGGTACAGCCGCTCGCCCGGTCTCAGGTCGTGCAGCACCAGAGTTCCGGTCGGCTTGCGGCTCACGAGCACGATATCGCCCGGGCGCACGTGCTGCAGGCGCGAGGTGAGCGGTCCGTCGGGAACCTTGATGCTGAGGAAGTCGAGGTGATCCTCGTGGTTGGCGCTGGCGATGCTGTAGGCGCGCAGCACCTGTCGCTCCCCGAGGGCCAGCCCGACCATCACGAACTGCCCGTTCTCGAAGCGCAGCCCGCGGTCGCGCGTGGTGGTGAAGGAGAATTGGGTGTCGGTCCAGTGCCGCACCGAGAGGACGCGCTCGCTGCCGATGGTCGCCAAGAATGCCTGCCTGAGGGTTGGAAACTCCGGGCAGGAATGTTACCGGTCCGTGGCCACCGCGCTCTGCGTATTTCTACTCATGGTTCCAGAAGCGCCGGTTATGACGGCGCCCGAATGCCGCCTACAGCTTCTGCACGATCACGCGTCCGGCGGAATCCACGTACACGTGATAACGGTTGCCGTCACGACAGGTCGCGGTGTAATCGCTGTCGGAATTGCGCTTCGCATCGATCACGGCATCGCACGGCTGCCCGTGCAGCACGATGGTGGCGGTCAGGTCCTTGCCGAAGGAAGGCTCGTCGGCCGGGCACAGGCCCGCGGCTGCGCTCAGCGCCACGGCGGACACGAGAGACACCAGCGTCGCGGATTTCATGATCGGCTCCTGTCGTGCTAGAGGTTGTTGAAAGTCGTACGGTTGCTGAGGATGCCCCAGATGGCCTCGCGGGAAGAGGCGACGGCGCTCGCAAGGCCCGGATCGTCATCCTGCAGCAGCGTGACCACCTTCATGAGCAGCAGCTCGTAACTGCGCCGCAGCTGCGTGAGCGTGAGTGCGCCTTTGCCGGTATAGAAGTCGCGGAACTGCGCCAGCAGATCGTCCACCTGGTTCTTGAGGGAGAGCTTGGTGAAGACGCCGATCGCATGCGTATCGCGCAGCCGCTGTTCGAGAGACGTGAGGTTGAGCGCCGGCGGGCCTGCCGACGCGGCAGGCGTCGGGGCCGGTGCGGGAACGGGAGCCGCTGCGGGGCCATGCGCAGCCGGCGGCGCGGGCCCGGCGGTCGCCGGGCGCCTGGGGGCGCGTGTCTGGGCGCTCGCGCCCGCAGGTGCGCGCGTGTCGGCGGGCGGGGCGGACGCGGGCGGTGGCGTGGCGCTCGGTGGCGCGGCTGTCGAGGGGCTCGCGCCCGGCGCCGGTGCGCCAGCCGTGGCCGTGGCGGCCGGCGGGGAGGGCGGCGGGGGCGAGGTCCGATGGTGCGCGCACCCGCCCAGGCTCGTGAGCGCCAGTGCGCCGAGAAGCGCGTGCGCTGCGCGAGTGATGTCGTGTGAGGTGGCCATCGGCTCCCGTTATCATGCCCTAGGACACGCCGAACAGGCGTGCCTTGTTGAGCGCCCAGGCACAGCCCCATACGCATACCAGCCCGAGCGCGCACCAGACCCAGGCCCGCAGGCGCTCGCGCCGCTCGAGCCGCTCAGGACTCAGAGGAGCGATCAGGTAGGGCCGGCCGTCCGCCGGCTCGGAGATGACGCTCACGCGGGCGATGTCGCTGGAGAGCTGCTGCGCCTCGCACTCCTGCGCCGCCGCGGTGCGCGCGGCTTCCCACTCGGCGGCACTGAGCTGGCCGTCGTGATCGGCGTCGAAGCGCTCGAGCAGCCGCTGCGGATCCTGCTTCCACTCGTGGAGCTTCGCGGCCAGGGCTGCGGCAAGGTCGCCGGTCTCGCTGCGCGAGCGCAGCTCCCCCATCACGCACAGGGCCGCGCCCACCTCGATCAGCTTCTCCGTATAGCGATAGGGTCCCGCGAGCAGCGCTACGTTGACCGGCGGCGGCCCGCCCAGCGGGCGCGATTCGCTCCCGTACCAGGTGTTGTGAACGGTGGGGGTAACCTCGGCGCGTACCGGTCCAACCAGGCATTCGGCATCGTCGTCGGCGAGCACGAAGGTCTCGACGCTGGTGGCGCTCTCGACCGTCCGCCATTCGACCCGGCCGCGCGAATCGCGCTCCTCGCGTGCCACCTTGAAGTCCCACCACACGCACGGGCGGCGGCTGAGCGGGGCGGCGGTGGGCGCAGGGCCTGCGGCACGGGTGTGGCCCGTCACTTTCACGTACCCCTGGGCGGCGGAGCGGATGTGCACCAGCGGAGTGTCGGCGAGCAGCCGGTCGCGCCGCAGGGCGCGGAAGAAGCTGTAGAGGCAGAAGAGCGCGGCGGCGCCGGCGGCGGCCGCGATCAGCTGGTAGTGCTGGGCGGTTTCAATCACGGGCCTCAGCCCGAGAATGCCGCCTTGAGATCGACGTCGGTCTTCTCGTCGGTCTGGAAGTGCAGCAGCTGGGCGGTCGGGAAGTCGCCGAGCCCGGCGATCAGCACGCCGGGGAAGCTGGCGATGCGCACGTTGTTGGTGTTGACCGCGTCGTTGTAGACCTCGCGGCGATCCGCGATCGCGGTTTCAAGACCGCTGATGCGCTGCTGCAGATGGCGGAAGGGCTCGCTCGCCTTGAGGTCCGGGTACTTCTCCGCGACCGCATACAGCCCGCTGAGCCCCGAGCGCAGCTCGCGCTCGGCGGATCCGAGCGCCGCCACGTTGCCGGAGCTGCGGGCGGCGTCCACCCCGGTGCGGGCGCGCATCACGCGCTCGAGCGTGCCGGCTTCGTACTGCATGTACTGCCGGCACACCTCGACGAGCTTGGGCAGCTCGTCGTGGCGCTGCACCAGCAGTACGTCGATGTTGGACCAGGCGAGCTTCACTCCCGCGCGCACCTGCACCAGCCCGTTGTAGGCCCCGATCAGGTACCCGACGAGGACGATGAAGAGGAACAGTACGACGAGCAGCGCGAGCATGGTCGACTCCCTGTGAGAGGGGTTGCCGGCGAAAGTCGGGGCGCAGCATACCCGTTACAAGGCTGCCGCAGTGTGAAAGGGTCGGCAGCGGCGCGGTACGTGAGCTGCGTCACACGTCCAGGCGGCGCTCCAGCTCGATGCCGGCGAGCTCATAGCCCTTGCGGAAGTCGCGGATGTGGCGGGCCATCCAGTCGTGGGCGGCCTGCGCGTCGCGCGCCTCGATCGCGTCCGCCAGGCGCCGCTGCGCGGTCGCGATGCGGCTGCGCGCCTGGGGCAGTTTGTCGATCATCACGGCGAGCGAGGGCTCGAGCAGCTGCAGCAGCGGTTCCTGGGCGAGGCCCAGCACCGGGTTGTGGGTGGCGCGGCCGAGGCAGCGGAAGAATTCGGCACTGCGCTCCACCGCCTCGGCACTGACCTGGTTCGCCGCGCCGAAGGCGGCGGCGGCCGCGGCGATGCTGCCGACGTCGTGCGCGCTGCGCACGCGCGCGGCGACTTCGGCGAGCGGCGGCTCGAGGATGGTGAGGGCCTCCCACACGTCGCGCACCGTCACATCGTGCAGCAGCAGCGCATCACTGACGCCCGCGCCGACCGCCGCCTGGTGCGGCCGGCTCACCGACATGAGCTTCGAGCCGGGGCGGCGCTGCACCAGGCCGCGGCTCTCGAGCTCGCGCAGCGCCTCGCGCACCGTCGAGCGGTTCACGCCGAATTGCCGCGCCAGCTCGGTTTCGGGCGGCAAACGCTCACCGTCGCGCAGCGCGCGCGAGCGGATGCGCTCGGCGATGCGCGCCGCCACCTTGCGGTAGGCCGGCTCGAGAAGCAGCGGGGCGAACTCGACGCTCATGCGGCGGCTTCGAACAGCTCGCGGCCGATGAGCATGCGGCGGATCTCCTGCGTGCCGGCGCCGATCTCGTACAGCTTGGCGTCGCGCAGCAGACGGCCGGCGGCGTAGTCGTTGATGTAGCCGTTGCCGCCCAGGGCCTGGATGGCATCGAGCGCCCCGAGCGTGGCGCGCTCGGCGGCGAACAGTATGCAGCTCGCCGCGTCGCGGCGGCGCACGGTGCGCGCGTCGCAGGCGCGGGCCACCGAGTAGACATAGGCGCGCGCCGCGTTGAGCGAGGCATACATGTCGGCGATCTTGCCCTGCATCAGCTCGAAGCTGCCGATGGGGGCGCCGAACTGACGGCGCTCGCGCACGTACGGCAACACCACGTCCAGCGCTGCGGCCAGCAGCCCGAGCGAGCCGCCGGCCAGCACCACCCGTTCGTAGTCGAGACCGCTCATGAGCACGCGCACGCCGTCATTCTCGGCGCCGACCAGGTTGGCCGCGGGGATGCGGCAGTCGTCGAACACCAGCTCCGAGGTGCTGGAGCCGCGCATGCCGAGCTTGTCGAGCTTCTGCGCGCTGCGGAAACCCGCCGTGCCGCGCTCGACGATGAAGGCGCTGATGCCGCGCGAGCCCGCGGCCGGGTCGGTCTTGGCGTACACCACGACCACGTCGGCGTCCGGGCCGTTGGTGATCCACATCTTGCGGCCGTTGAGCAGATAACTGTCGCCCTGACGCGTTGCCTTCAGCTGCATCGACACGACGTCCGAGCCCGAGCCGGGCTCCGACATGGCGAGCGCTCCGACGTGCTCCCCGCTCACCAGCTTCGGCAGATAGCGCGCGCACTGCTCCTCGCTGCCGTTGAGGCGCAGCTGGTTGACGCACAGGTTGGAATGCGCGCCATAGGAGAGGCCGACGGAGCCGGAGGCGCGTGAGATCTCTTCCATGACGATGACATGGGCGAGATAGCCGAGGCCGGCACCGCCGAAGCGCTCCGGCACGGTGATGCCGAGCAGTCCCTGGGCACCCAGGGCCGGCCACAGGGCGCGCGGAAACTCGTTGCTGCGATCGATGGCATCGGCCAGCGGGGCGATCTGCTCGGCTGCGAAGCGCCGCACCTCGCGCCGGATCTCCTCGAGCTCGGGACCAAGGCCAAAATCGCTGTCGGTGCAGTCGAGGGGGCTCATGGGCTTGCCTCTCCTTGGACGAGATCGTATGATTGTCCGACAAACCGGCAATCATGGCAAGTACCCCATGCCTCGGATCGCGACCCGGGTGAACCTGCAGTCGGAGGAATACCGCAGCAACGAGCGCGCCATGCGCTCGCTCGGCGAGAGCCTGCGCCACGAGGTGGCGCGTGCGGTGCGCGGCGGCTCCAAAGCGGCGGTCGACAAGCACCGCGCCGCCGGCAAGCTCAGCGCCCGCGAGCGGGTGCGCGTGCTGCTCGATACCGGCAGTCCCTTCCTCGAGTTCTCGCAGCTCGCCGCCCACGGGATGTACGGCGGGGACATCGCCTGCGCCGGGATCGTCACCGGGATCGGCCGTGTGGCGGGACGCGAGTGCGTCATCGTCGCCAACGACCCGACCGTCAAGGGGGGCACCTACTACCCGATCACGGTGAAGAAGCACCTGCGCGCCCAGGAGATCGCGCGCGACAACCGGCTGCCGTGCGTGTACCTGGTCGAGAGCGGCGGCGCGTTCCTGCCGGCGCAGGACGAGGTGTTCCCCGACCGCGAGCATTTCGGGCGGATCTTCTACAACCAGGCGACGCTGTCCGGGCTGGGCGTAGCGCAGATCTCGGTGGTGCACGGCTCCTGTACGGCCGGCGGCGCCTATGTGCCGGCGATGTCCGATGAGAACGTCATCGTGCGCAACGCCGGACGCGTGTTCCTCGGCGGACCGCCACTGGTGAAGGCGGCGACCGGGGAGGACATCGACGCCGAGACCCTGGGCGGTGCGGAGGTGCATTGCCGCGAGTCCGGAGTGTGCGACCACTACGCCGAGAATGACACGCACGCGCTCGGCATCGCCCGCCGCATCGTCGCGCGGCTCAGGGCGGCGCCCGACACCTCGCCGCCGCTCAGCCCGCGCGAGCCGCGCTACGCCCCGGGCGAGCTCTACGGCCTGGTGCCGGCGAGCCTGCGCAAGCCCTACGACGTGCGCGAAGTGATCGCACGGCTGGTCGACGATTCCGAGCTCGACGAATTCAAGGAGCTCTACGGCACGACGCTCGTCTGCGGCTTCGCACACCTCGGCGGCTACCCGGTCGGGATCCTGGCCAACAACGGCGTGCTGTTCTCGGAGAGCGCGCTCAAGGGCACGCACTTCATCGAGCTGTGCTCGCGCGAAGCGATCCCGCTGCTGTTTCTGCAGAACATCACCGGCTTCATGGTGGGGCGGCGTGCCGAGGCCGGCGGCATCGCCAAGGACGGCGCCAAGCTCGTCACCGCGGTCGCGTGCGCACCGGTGCCGAAACTCACCGTCATCATCGGCGGCAGCTACGGCGCCGGCAATTACGCCATGTGCGGGCGCGCCTATGCGCCGCGGCTGCTGTTCCAGTGGCCCAACGCCCGCATCTCGGTCATGGGCGGTGAGCAGGCGGCGAGCGTCCTCGCCACCGTAAAGCGCGACCAGCTGGCGCGCGGCGGGGAGCAGTGGCCGCAGGAGGCGGAGGAGGCCTTCAAGGAGCCGATCCGCGAGCAATACGAGCGCCAGGGGCATCCGTACTATTCCTCGGCGCGGCTCTGGGACGACGGCGTAATCGATCCGCTCGAGACGCGGCGGGTGCTGGCGCTGTCGCTCGCGGCCGTGCGGCATGCGCCGCTCGAGCCGGCGCACTTCGGCGTCTACCGGATGTAGCCGTGGCGCGCACGCTGCTGGTCGCAAATCGCGGCGAGATCGCCTGCCGCATCTTCCGCACGGCACGCCGCCTCGGCTGGCGCACGGTCGCCGTGTACTCCGACGCCGACGCGGGGGCGCGCCACACGCGCGAGGCGGATGAAGCCTTGTGGATCGGGCCGGCCGCGGCGCGCGAAAGCTACCTGAGCGCCGAGCGCATCGTCGCGGCGGCGCGCGCCAGCGGCGCGAGCGCCATTCACCCGGGTTACGGCTTCCTGTCCGAGAACGCGCAGTTCGCTCAGGCCGTCGCGGATGCCGGCCTCACCTTCGTCGGACCGCCCGCGAGTGCGATCGCCGCCATGGGCTCGAAGATCGTCGCCAAGAACCGCTTGCGCGAGGCCGGTGTGCCGGTGCTGCCGGGCTACGCGGGCCCGGAGCAGGATCTGAAGCAGCTGGCCGCGGCGGCCCACACGGTGGGCCTCCCCCTGATCATCAAGCCGGCCGCCGGCGGCGGCGGCAAGGGCATGCAGATCGTGCGCCACGAGTCGGAGCTCACCGCGGCGCTGGCGGCGGCCCGGCGCCTGGCGGAGAGCGCCTTCGGCGACGGCGCCTTGCTGCTCGAGCGCTTTCTGCTCGCGCCGCGCCATCTCGAGGTGCAGGTGTTCGGCGACACGCACGGTAATTTCGTGCACCTGGGCGATCGCGACTGCTCCATCCAGCGCCGCCACCAGAAGCTCATCGAGGAAGCGCCGGCCCCCGCGGTGCCCGACGCGGTACGGGCGCGGCTGCGTGCCGCCGCTCTCACGGTCGCGCGCGAGATCGGCTACCGGAGCGCCGGCACCGTGGAGTTCCTCTACGAGGGGCGCGAGTTCTACTTCATGGAGATGAACACGCGACTTCAGGTCGAGCACACGGTCACCGAGGCGATCACCGGTCTCGACCTGGTCGAGTGGCAGCTGCGCGTGGCCGAGGGCGAGCCGCTGCCGCTGACACAGGAGGCGATCCGTTTCGACGGACACGCCATCGAAGCGCGTGTCTGCGCCGAGGATCCCGAGCGCGGTTTCCTCCCGAGCGCCGGCAGGCTCGCGCTCATGGAGTGGCCGGCGCTGGAAGCGGTGCGGGTGGACGCCGGCTTCGCCAGTGGCGATACGGTGCCGGACTGTTACGACTCGCTGCTCGGCAAGGTGATCGCCTGGGCGCCCGGGCGGCAGCAGGCCGCGGAGCGCCTGGCGCGCGCCCTCAGCCACACCTACTGCGCGGGAGCACACAGCAACGAGCGCTGGCTGGCGCGCATCGTCGCCTCGCGGCGCTTCCTCGACGTGCGCCACAACATCGCGCTGCTCGACCGGAGTGCGGGCGAATACGCCGGCCCCGCCGCGCCGGCGCCCGAGACGCTGATACTGGCGGCGCTCGCCGTGCACGCCGCCGCCGGCGAGGCACGGGGAGATCCCTGGGCGGCGCGCGACGGCTTCGTGCCGAATCTCCCCGCGGTGGTCGCAGTCACGCTCTCGTGGCGCGGCCAGCTGCACACGGTGGAGCTCGCCTTCAGCGACGGCCGCCCGGTGAGCGCGAGCGTCGATGCGCGCACGCAGCTCGCGGTCGCCGAGGTCAGCTACCAGCAGGGCGAGGCGACCGCCGGCACCATCGCCGCGCGTCTGGTCGAGCGCCGGCGCCGGGCGCGTTGCCTGGTGGAGACGACGCAGCTCTCGCTCTGGGAAGAGGATGCGCAGTACCAGCTGCTGATCGAGGACCCGCGTACGCGCGAATTCTCCGTCACCGCCAGCAGCGGCGGGCTCACCACGCCGCTCCCGGGCGTCGTGGTGTCGGTGCCGGTCTCGGTCGGCCAGAAGGTCGCTGTCGGCGAAGTGCTGATGGTCATCGAGGCGATGAAGATGGAGCACACGATCAGCGCGCCCCATGCCGGCACGGTGCTCGCCATTCACTTCGCGCGCGGCGAGCGTGTGCCCGAGGGAAGCCAGCTCCTGGAGCTGGCGCGTACGGAGAGCTCATGATGCTAAAATGGCTACCGGCGGCGCGCACAGCGCGCGGCTCGAGGCAAGGCCAGGAGGCAGTATGAACAGATCACTCATGACGGGCGTGCTGATCGGTGCAGCGGTCGCTGTGGGCGCGGGAGCGGTCGCAGGACTGAAGCTGATCAACAGGAGCCCGCAATATGCCGAGGTGCTGAACGTCACCCCGGTGATGAAGACGATCCGTACGCCGCGACAGGAGTGTCACGACGAGCAGGTGACCCGCCAGGCGCCGGTGAAGGATGAGCACCAGGTGATCGGCACCCTCGCGGGCGCCGTGATCGGCGGCGTCATCGGGCACCAGATCGGCGGCGGCAGCGGGCGCGATCTCGCGACGGTCGCGGGAGCGGCGGGGGGCGGCTACGCCGGCAACCGCGTGCAGAAGAACCTGCAGGACCGCGACACCGTCACGAGCACCGAGCAGAAATGCGAGACGGTGTACGACAGCTCCCAGCGGATCAGCGGCTATCACGTGCGCTACCGTCTCAACGGCAAGGAGGCGACGGTGACCATGGATCACGATCCGGGTGCACGCATTCCGCTGCGCGACGGGCAGCCCGACCTGAACGCCGCGGCCGCCGCCAAACACACCTGAGGCGTCCGGCGAGCGCCCGCGGCGCTGCGAGCTGACTACTTGCGTCTGGCGGGGGCCGGCGCGGGTGCGCCGGTCTCGTCACGCCGCACCCGGGCAATCATCTGGTCTGCGTGGGCGAGCAGCTCCCGGAAGGTCTGCTCCTCGTCCGCCGCCTGTCCGGGGCTGAGGAGAACGTAGCGGCCGTTGATCGCCAGCGTCGGCACCGCGTCGACCTGGTAGTCCTCGACCAGCTGGTCCGCCTGGACCGTCTGGCTGTTGATGCCGAAGGACGCGTAGGCGCCGGTGAACTTGTCGGCATCGCCGCCCTGCCTGCCGATCCAGTCGGAGATCGTCTGCACGTCGAAGAGCTGCAGATGCTCCTCGTGGATCGCGTGGAAGAGGGGACCATCGAACTTCGCGAGCTGGCCGGTCGCCTCCAGTGCATAGTAGGCACGCGCCAGGTTCGTCCACGCCGGCCGGCCGTAACTCACCGCGACGCGCTTGAACACCACGTCTTTCGGCAGCTTCGCCGCCCAGGCGCTCACCAGGGGATAGAACTTGGCGCAGTGCGGACAGCCGTACGAGAAGAACTCCAGCACTTCGATCTTTCCCGGACTCGAGGTGGGGTGCGGCGGCGACAGGCGGCGGTAGTCGGCACCCTCGACCAGCTGCGCGGCGGCGTTGCCGGGGGCGAGCATGCCTGAGGCGGCACACAACATCAGCACTGCAAGAGTCAGGGAACGGCTACGGCTGGACATTCGGTCGGTCTCCGTCGGGAAGTTGAAACGTAGCATGAAGCGCGGTCGAAGAATCGCCAGGGCCGTCGCGCCCAGTCGCCCGCGTATGCGACGCCGATGCGCGCGCTGCGTCCGAGAGCGACGCGCGGCGCTCGCCGCGGCCGCTCGATCCACAGCTCATCGCCGCGCAGATCGATGCCGTTCATGCGCCGGTCGATATGCATCGCGCGACACAGGAGCCCCGGACCCCAGGTCTTGTCGGTGACACCGGCGAGGGGTTCGAGAGCGCGCAGCAGCACCGCGTGCGGCACACCCTCTTTGGCCGTGACGACGTTCAGACAGTTCCAGAAGCCGTAGATGAGATAGACGTAGGCGAATCCTGCAGGGCCGAACATGACCTCGGTACGCCGCGTCCGCCCGCGCGAGGAATGTGCCGCGCGGTCGGCCGGGCCCTGGTAGGCCTCGGTCTCGACGATGCGCCCGCGTCGCACGCACGTCCCGTCGTCGTGGACCAGATGCAGGCCGATCAGGTCGCGGGCCACCTGGACGGCGGTGCGGTTGAAGAAGGCGCGGGGAGGCTTGGTGAATTCGGTCACGGAGTGATGCTAAATGAACTCGTCAGTCGGCGCCGCAGTCGCACAAGAAGGGGTTTTTGTCGTAAAATCAAGCACCAATGAGCGATCTTAGAGCGAGTCCCATGAGGCAGGCACCCAGGCTGCGTCGGCTGGGCCTGTGGTGCGCGGTGCTGCTCGCGGCGCCCGCCGGCGCGAGTGTTTATCCGCTGCCCGCGGACGGCTCGGCCGTAGTGGGCACCGACGGCGCGGTCACTACGGTGTACCAGGACACGCTCCCCGATCTCGCACATCGTTACAGCCTCGGCTATTACGAGATCATCCGCGCCAATCCGGGCGTCGACGTTTGGTTGCCGGGTGCCGGCAAGACCGTGGTGCTCCCGGGGCGGCGGATTCTGCCGTCGGCGCCGCACGACGGCATCGTCATCAACCTCCCCGAGCATCGGCTCTATTACTACCCGAAGCCGCACAACGCCCACGAGCAGCGCGTCGTCATCACTTACCCGATCAGCATCGGCAAGATGGACTGGCGCACGCCGCTCGGCGAGACGCGGGTGATCCAGAAGATCCGCCACCCCGCGTGGTATCCGCCCGAGTCGATCCGCAAGGAGCACGCGGCCAACGGCGATCCGTTACCGAAGGTCGTGCCTCCCGGACCCGCCAATCCACTCGGCGATTTTGCGCTGCGCCTCGCCGCCGGCAACGGCGAGTACATGATCCATGGCACCAACAATCCGACTGCGGTGGGAATGTCGGTGACGCACGGCTGCATCCGCATGTATCCCGAGGACGTGGCGGCGCTGTTTCCGCTGATCGCATCCGGCACCCGGGTGTGGCTCGTGAACGAGCCGGTCAAGGTCGCCTGGGTGGATGGCGAGTTACTGCTCGAGGCTCACCCGCCCGTGGACGAGGAGGGACAGACGCTGGACCCGGATCTGGAGGTGCTCTCGAAGCTCCTCGATCAGGCACTGGGCACGAGCACGGCCGCGATTCACTGGGACCTCGCGCGCAAGACGCTGCAGGCGGCCAGCGGCATGCCGACAGTCGTAGGCCTCGCGGCGACGCCGGAGGCGCCGGCGGCCGCCGCGGCAACTGCGGAGAAGCCCGCGCCGGTCCCCGGCTCAGACGCGCATTAACTGCGCCGGGGAGCGGGCTCCCCGGAGGCGCGCGGCTCGCGCAGCTCACTGACGACACGCACGAGTCGCGCGGCGCGTCCCGCGATCGACAGCAGCGTGCGCAGCCACAGCGTGAAGGTCAGCACCTTGCGCGTGCGGCCGAGGAACAGCAGCCCCGCAACGGCGGCGATCCAGGTGAGAGGATTGCGCAGCGTTCCCTGCATCCCGAAAGGGGTGAGCTGCGCGAGGCGCGTGCCGAGCTCGCTGCGCTGCGCATCGCAGCGGGCGAGCAGCACCCGTCGTCGCTCGGCGAGCTGCCGCAGGCGGCTCACGGCGCGCCTCCGGTCTGGCGGTGATCGGCATCGAGCTGCGCGAGCGTGCCGCTGAGGAGTCCCGGCCGCTTGCGGAACACGCGCGTGCCGAGCATTGCGCACACGATCGTGAGCGCCGCGAAGGCAAGTGTCCCGCCGATGAGTCCGAGCACGCGGTGCGTGTCCCACAACGCCGCAATCACCGCCACCAGGCCGAAGGCGAGCGTCGCCAGTGCGCACAGCATTGCCGCCAGCGCCCACAGGATGACCCGCAGCACCTCGAGCAGGTGCATCTCGACTTCGACGGTAGCCAGCTCGAGCCGCGTCGCCGCCGCTTCGATCACCGCGGCGATCAGGCCCCGCACCGCGCCCGGTCGGCCGGGGGTCGGGGCGTCCGCGGAGCCGGCGTCGGCGCTCATTTGCGTCCCATGAGCAGCCCGAGGAGCAGCGCCACGCCGCCCACCACGGCGAGGGCCTGCCAGGGGTTCTCGCGGACGTAGTCGTCGACATCGCGGGCGCGGTCCTTGAGCTGCTGCTCGAGCGTGCCGAGGCGGGCGCGCAGATCCGCGAGCAGCGCCTCGGCGCGCTCCCCCTCCGCCGCACTCGCCGTTCGGCTCGCGCTGCGCAGCAGCGCTTCGGCCTCGCTCATCAGCACGCGCAGCTCCTCGGCCAGGCGGCCGCTATCGAAGCCCTCGCTCATGTTCGCGCTCCTCACGAGTTTGCGCCTATAAGGATTTACGCATATCGGGCCCGAAACCGCGAGACTGTGGATTTAAGCTGCGCTACCCTGCCGACGGAGCTACCGATGGATCCTTCTGTTCCCAACCCGATGCTCGAGTTGCGCAAGCTGGGCGAGAGCGCCTGGCTCGACGACCTCGGCCGCGGAATGCTCGACGACGGCAGTCTGGCGCGTCTCATGCGCGAGGACGGCATCGCCGGCGTCACCTCGAACCCCTCCATTTTCGCCAACTCCATGATGAAGGACCCGCGCTACTCGCAGCCGATCGCCCGGCTGCTGGGCACGGTCCCCTCGGGCCGGGCCTTGTACGAGGAGCTCGCCCTGCACGACGTTCACGATGCGGCGATGCTGCTGCGCGATCTCTACGAGAGCAGCGACGGCGGCGACGGCTTCGTGAGCCTGGAGGTTTCGCCGCATCTCGCCTACGACTCCGCCGGGAGCCTCGCCGAGGCGCGCCGTCTGTGGGGACGACTCGGCCTGCCGAACGTCTTCATCAAGATCCCGGGGACCGAGGCCGGTCTGCCGGTGATCCGTCAGCTCATCGCCGATGGCATCAACGTCAACATCACGCTGCTGTTCTCGCCCGAGCGCTACCGCGCAGTGGCGCAGGCCTGGATGGACGGGCTGAGCGAGCGCGTGCGCGGGCGCCAGCCGCTCGGCCGCGTCGCCTCCGTCGCGAGCTTCTTCCTCAGCCGCATCGACACGCTGGTGGACAAGCTGCTCGACGGGCTGAGTGCGCGCGGCCAGCCTGCGGCGCGCACGCTGCGCGGCAAGGCCGCCATCGCCAGCGCCTGCCGCGCCTACGAGATCTTCGAGGCAACGCTGGCCACCCCGCAGTGGCAGACACTCGCTGCGCAGGGCGCACGCCCGCAGCGTCTGCTGTGGGCCTCCACTTCGACCAAGGACCCGAGCTACAGCCCGATAAAGTACGTCGAGGAGCTGGTGGTGCCGGGTACCGTGAACACCATGCCGCTCGAGACCATCGATGCTTACCGGCGCCTCGGGCGGCCGGAGCTGCGCCTCGAGCGGCACCTCGCCGAGTGCTCCGACACGCGCGAGGGGCTCGAGCGGGTCGGTGTCGACCTCGAGGCGGTGGCCGCGCAGCTGGAGCAGGAGGGCGTGGCGAAGTTCGTCGAGCCGTTCGACAAGCTGGGGAAATGGCTCGAGGAACGGCGCGCGCGCGCGTAGGCGACAGACTCCTCAGACGCCGCAGGGCCGGGAGGTTCAGTTGGAAATCGAGGCGGTACGCGAAAGGCTGCTGAGACGGCGGGATGAGCTGCGCCAGCGGGCGAGCGATGCGAGTGCCGACCTGCGGCACGAGGCCGATCCGCTCTCGGCGGATTTCGCGGAGCAGGTGACGCAGCGCGAGAACGACGACGTGCTCGGGGCAATCTCGCACTCGGCGCGTGCCGAGCTGCAGCAGGTGGAAGCGGCGTTGCGCCGCCTGGCTCAGGGCCGCTACACGACCTGCGCGGTCTGCGGGGGCGACATCGAAGCCGAGCGTCTCGCCGCCGTTCCCTACACCGACCGGTGCCGTGCCTGTGCGGAGGGAGGACGCCCGCTCCCCGGCCGCGGTCGGCCCGGCGGCTGAGGCGCGGGCAGGGGGTGCGCTTGGCTGCCTCGGGCGTCATCACCGTTACCACTGACTTCGGACACCAGGGCCCCTTCGTCGGCGTCATGAAGGGTTGCATCCTGACGCGCTTCCCGGCTGCGCGAATCATCGATCTCACGCACGAGATCCTGGTGCACTGGCCGGCCGAGGCGGGGTTCTGGCTGGCGCGCGCCTACCGGTTCTTCCCCACGGGCACGGTGCATGTCGCAGTCGTCGATCCCGGCGTCGGTACCTCGCGCGACATCATTGCGGCCGAAGCAGGCGGGCACTTCTTTCTCGCGCCCGATAACGGGCTGCTCGCGCCGATCGCCGGCCGGCTCGATGAGGTACGTCTGGTGCGACTCACCCGCGCCGGCCTCGCGCGCCTGCGAATCGATCACCCGAGCGCGACCTTTCATGGCCGCGACATCTTCGCGCCGCTGGCCGCGGAGCTGGCAGCCGGCCGCTGCTCGACGGCGGATCTCGGGGACACTGTCGAGAGCCTCGTGCCCTCATGGGTCGACGATCCGACTGTCGAGCCGGCCAGCGTCGCCGGCGTGGTCATCGCCATCGACCACTTCGGCAATCTCATCACCAACATCGACGCCGCCCTCATCGAGCGTTTCCGCGTGCCGGTCGTGCATGCCGGCAACCATAAGTTCCCGCTGCTGCGTACCTATGGAGACACGCGGCCCGGCGAGTATCTGGCCCTCCTCAATTCCTTCGGCGTGGTCGAGATAGCCCGGGCCGAGCACAACGCCGCCGAGGGCCTGGGCCTCAGTCGCGGCGCGCCGGTCGTGGTTCGCGACGGCACAGATCACGCTTAAGCTATCCGGGCCGTCTGCGGGTGTGCCTTGTACAGGCCATCCGGGCCCCCATTCCGGCAAATGTTGATCGGCGGCGCGAATCGGATATAGTTCGCGCCTTGTTCCGTGCCGAATAAGCACGTTACCCATTGAATTAATTCAGGATTTGTACCAGTCAGATGGCTGAACGGGACAACGAGGGCTTCGACCTCGACGCAGAATTCCTGAACAGTCCGCCTGAGGACGGCACCGAGTACGACCGGATGCTCGATCGGGTGGATAAGCGCGTCCGCACACAGGGCAAGCGCGGCAAGGCCGCGTGGAGCCGCCTGGAGGAAGTCCTCGCGGACAAGAAGCTCGAGAAGGACCTGCAGGACTTCGACGACGAGCTGTAGAACTGCGGCTCGCGCTGCTCACTCCAAGCTCCAGGCACGAGAGGTACGGCGGTTGCCCGGGCTCCCCGGCTGGCCGCAGGCCATTTTTCCAATGGAAGACAGTCGGTGACCCGTACGCCCCCTGACTGGATCGTCCTCAAGTTCGGCGGCACGAGCGTCGCGACGCTGGCCAATTGGACCAATATCGCGCTGGTCGCGGCCGAGCGCTGCGCGGACGGGGCGCACGTCCTGATCGTGCACTCGGCGGTGAGCGGCATCACCGATCGCCTCGAGCGGCTGCTCGAGACGGCGGTCGGCGGGGAGTTCACGGCAGAGCTCAGGGCTATCGAGGAACGTCACCGGCGACTCGCGGGCGAGCTCGGTCTTCAGCTGGGTGAGGACATCGAGCGGCTGCTCGCGGAGCTGCGCGAGCTCGCTGCGGGAATCGCTCTGGTGCGCGAAGTGAGCGATCGCACCCGCGCGCGCGTACTGGCCGCCGGGGAGCTGATGGCCACGCGCATCGGCGCGCGGTTCCTCGAAGCGCGCGGCCTCGGCGTTGCCTGGGTCGATGCGCGTACGCTGCTGCGCGCCGAGCAGCGGGAGAGCGCCTCCGCCAGGGCCAGCGTGCTCTCGGCCGTATGCAGCTTCGCACCCGATGAGGCGCTCGCCGCACGCCTGGCGCCGCTCCCCCCGGTCGTGATCACGCAGGGCTTCATCGCCAGCGACGCGGAGGGTGGCACGGTCCTCCTCGGGCGCGGGGGCTCGGACACCTCCGCCGCCTATCTCGCGGCAAAGCTGCGCGCCCGGCGGCTGGAGATCTGGACCGACGTTCCCGGCATGTTCAGCGCCAACCCGCGCGCCACGCCGACGGCGCGCCTGCTGCGGGCGCTCCACTACGACGAGGCGCAGGAGATCGCGACCAGCGGCGCCAAGGTCCTGCATCCGCGCTGCATCCTGCCGGTGCGCCAGCAGCGCATACCGCTCCACATCTATGCGACGCAGGCCCCGCACCTCGAGGGTACGGTGCTCAGTGCCGAAGGCGGCGAGGGGAGCGCGCAGGTGAAGGCGGTCTGCACCAAGAAGGGCATCACGCTCATCTCCATGGAGAGTCCCGGAATGTGGCACCAGGTGGGCTTCCTCGCGGATGCCTTCCAGGTGTTCAAGCAGCACGGGCTGTCGGTCGATCTGGTCTCCACCTCGGAGACCAACGTCACCGTGTCGCTCGACCCCGCGGCCAATAGCCTCGAGAACGCTCAGGTGAGCCGGCTGGTCGCAGACCTCTCGCAGCTGTGCCGGGTGCAGGTCATCGGGCCGTGCGCTTCGGTGAGCCTCGTGGGACGCAACATCCGCGCGATCCTGCACCAGCTCGGCGGCGCCTTCGAGTTCTTCGAGGAGCAGAAGATCCATCTGGTCAGCCAGGCCGCGAACGATCTCAACTTCACCTTCGTGGTCGATGAGGATCAGGGCGACCGCCTGGTCGAGGAGCTGCATGAGTTGCTGATCCGCCCGGTGCCCGGCGACCGGGTGCTCGGCCCCACCTGGCAGCAGCTGTTCGCGGCGCCGGCCATGGCGGCGCGGCGCACCGCGCCCTGGTGGCGCACGCGGCGTACGGAGCTGGTGGCCGCACTCGCCGGACGTGAGGCGGCCTTCGTCTACGACCTGGCCTCGGTGCGCGCAGCCGCGCGCGATCTGCGCGCGCTCGGCTCCATCGACCGCGTACATTACTCGATGAAGGCCAATCCGCACCCGGAGATCCTCAAGGCGCTGCATGCCGAAGGCATCGAATTCGAGTGCGTCTCGCGACCTGAGGTTGAGCTGCTGCTGGCGACCTGCGCCGATCTCGATCCGCGGCGCGTTCTCTACACTCCCAACTTCGCGGCGCGGGAGGAGTACGCCTGGGCGCTCGCCCGCGGCGTGCGGGTCACCGTCGATAACGCCTACGTGCTCGAGTCCTGGGCCGGTCTGTTCGCCGGCCACGACATTTTCGTGCGCGTCGATACGGGCGTGGGCCGCGGCCATCACTCGCACGTGCGTACTGCGGGTAGCCGCTCGAAGTTCGGTGTGCCACTGAATGAGCTCGCACCGCTGGCGCAGGCGGCGCGCGCCGCCGGTGCCCGCATCACCGGCCTCGAGGCGCACGTCGGCAGCGGCATCTTCGACGTGAGCAGCTGGGAGCACACGGCGCGGCTGCTCGCAGCAGCGGCGCAGCCCCTGGCCGACGTGCGGGCGATCGATGTCGGTGGCGGACTCGGCGTACCGGAGCGTCCCGATCAGCCCGGCGTGGATCTCGCGCGCCTGGATGCACTGCTCGGGGAGGTGCGCAAAGCCTGCCCGGGGCTGCAGTTCTGGCTCGAGCCAGGTCGCTACCTGGTGGCCGCGGCCGGAGTGCTGCTCGCGCGCGTGACACAGCTCAAGCACAAGGGCGGGGTGCGCTTCGTCGGAGTGGCGACGGGCATGAACTCGCTGATCCGTCCGGCACTCTATGGAGCTCACCATGAGATCGCCAATCTGACCCGGGTGGAGGAACCTGCCACTGAGCTGGTGAACATCGTGGGCCCGATCTGCGAGAGCGCCGACGTGCTCGGGCACGACCGCCTGCTGCCGCCGACGTCGGAGGGCGACGTGCTGCTGATTGCCAATGCCGGGGCCTATGGACACGCGATGAGCTCGCACTACAACCTGCGCGCGCCGGCGCCGGAGCTCGTCCTCTGAGGCGCCTGCGGCGGTTGTTGCTCGGGCTCCTCGGGGTGGCGGCGGTCGCCGGTTCGGCCTGGGTGCTCTATCTCGATCTGCTGGTGACCCGGCAGTTCGAGGGACGGCGCTGGACGCTCCCGGCTCTGGTGTACGCCGCGCCACTCGAGCTCTATGCGGGTCTGCCGCTCCCGGCCGCTGAGCTCGCGCACGAGCTGGAGCGGCTGCATTACCGGCGCGTCACACAGCTGGACCGTCCCGGCACCTATCGCATCAACGGCGGGCGGCTCGACGTGGCGCTGCGCCCGGCGCGTTTTCCGGACGAGAAGCGCGATGCACAGCTCCTCAGCATCTTCACCGGCGCCGATGGCATCGAGAGCCTCAGGGACTCAGCCGGTCATGAAGTGCCGGTGATGCGGCTCGAGCCCCTGCTCATCGGCAGCATATTCCCGAGTCACGGCGAGGACCGCATCGTCGTCACGCCCCAGGAAGTGCCGCCGCTCCTGCCGGCGGCGCTCAAGGCGGTCGAGGACCGGCGCTTCGATTCGCATCGGGGAGTCGACCCGCAGGCGATCCTGCGCGCGCTGTGGGTGGACGCGCGCGCCGGACAGATCGAGCAGGGCGGCAGTACCCTCACCCAGCAGCTGGTGCGCAGTTATTTCCTCTCCTCGCGCCAGACGCTCGGCCGCAAGGTGCGCGAGGCGATCATGGCGATCGCCCTCGATGCGCACTTCACCAAAGACGATCTCATGAACGCCTATATCAATGAGATCTTCCTCGGCCAGGACGGCGATCGGGCGATCCACGGCTTCGGGCTCGCCAGCCAGTTCTATTTCGGCAAGCCGCTCGCGGAGCTCGACCTGCCGGAGATCGCGCTGCTGGTCGCCGTGGTGCGCGGGCCCTCCTACTATGACCCGCGGCGCCACGCCGATCGGGTGCTGGCGCGCCGCAACCTGGTGCTGAAGGAGCTTGCCGAGCAGCACGTGGTGAGTGCGGCGGAAGCCGCGCAGGCCGCGCGCCGTCCGCTCGGCGTCAGCCCGCGCCCGGCGGGTGCCTACTATCCCGCTTACCTCGATTTCGTGCGACGCACGCTGCGCCGCGACTATCGCGATCAGGATCTGACCGAAGCGGGTCTGTCGATCTACACGAGCCTCGATCCGCGCGCGCAGGACGCGGCCGAGCGCGCGCTCGAGCGCGAGCTCGCACGACTCGACCATGTAAAGAAGCACGCCCCCGACCACAGCCTCGAAGGGGCGGTCGTGGTGACCGAGCCGCAGAGCGGCGACGTGATCGCCATCGTGGGTGGACGCGACGTCGGCTACGACGGCTTCGATCGGGCGCTGGATGCGCACCGCGCCATGGGCTCGCTGGTGAAGCCCTTCATCTATCTCGGCGCGCTCGAGAGCGGCCGTTACAACGCCGCGACGGTCGTGCAGGACCAGCCGGTCGATGTGCCGCTGCCGGGCGGCCGGCACTGGCGCCCCGAGAATTTCAATCATGACGTCAACGGGCCGGTGCCCGTGGTGCGCGCGCTGGCCGATTCGCTCAACCTCGCCACCGTGGGCGTTGGCCTCGATGTCGGGCTGCCAAAAGTCGCAGAGACTCTGCAGCGCTTCGGTCTCGAGCGCCCGCCCGAGCAGGTGCCGGCCATGCTCCTGGGGGCCGTCAACGTCACGCCGCTCGAGGCGGCGCAGCTCTACAACGGCCTGGCCAACGGCGGCTTTCGCAATCCACTGCGCGCGGTGCGCGCGGTCATCGGCGCCGACGGCAAGGCACTCAAGGCCTTCCCCGTGCAGGTGACGCAGGTAGCCACGCCCGAGGCCGTCTACCAGCTCGACCGCCTGCTCATCGCGGTGATGGACCGCGGCACCGGGCGCTCGGCGCGGCCGCTCTTGCCTGCACAGCTGGTGGTTGCGGGAAAGTCCGGGACATCCTCGGAGTTTCGCGACAGCTGGTTCGCGGGTTTTTCCGGCAGCGACCTCACGGTCGTGTGGGTCGGATACGATGACAACACCCCCACCGGTTTCACCGGCTCGGCGGGCGCGCTGCCGGTGTGGGCGCATATCATGGCCGGGCTGAACGAACGCTCGTGGAACGCGCCCATGCCCGATGGACTGGTCGACATCGAGATCGAGTATCCGACGGGACTGCGGGCGCTGCCGGGTTGCGCCGAGGACCGCGTCTCGGTCGCCGTGCCCGCCGGCGTCCAGGTTCAGCCCAAACCGGGCTGCGGCTTCCCCGACAACGGTAATCTCACTACGACTCTCACCGACCGCGCGCACCAGTGGATCCACGAGTTGTTTCGATGAAGACCGGCGGGCGAATCGCGAGCACCGCCTGCTCGGCGCTCGTCGCGATCGTGCTCGCGGCCTGCGCCGGGCGCCCCCCGGCGCCATATGAGCGGACACCCGGAGCGACGCCCGGGACCCGCTCGCCGGGGAGTGCGCAGCCCCCGGCGCCGGCGGCACCCGGGGAGCGGCCCCCGGCGCCGGCGGCGAGGCAATACCGGCTGGGCCCGGCCGCGAACGCGCTGGTCGCCCAGGCGCACACGCAGGCCAACGGGGGCGAGTTCGCCGGCGCGGCGGCGACCCTCGAGCGGGCGCTGCGAATCGAGCCGGACAATCCGCTGCTGTGGGTCGAGCTCGGGCGTCTGCAGCTGCAGCAGGACAATGCGGCCCAGGCCGACAGCATGGGCCGCAAGGCCCTCTCGCTCGCCACCGGCGACCCGGACGCACAGGCCGCCGCCTGGCGGCTGATCGCCGACTCTCTGCGGGCGCGCGGGCGCAACGGGGAGGCCGCCGAGGCCGACAGCCGGGCGAGCACGCTGTCGCCGCGCTGATGGCGGTTGCATGCCAGGGCAGTCGCCCCCTAAACTCGTTCCACTCATCGAGACCGGCTGAGGGATAGGCCCTTAGACGCCGGGGCAACCGCCAGGCTTAACCACCCTGGAAAGGTGCCAACTCCTTCGATTCCGCCTCAGGGGATCGACAGATGAGCGGTTCGCGTAGCCTCCCGGGATTTCACTCCCGGCCGGGGATGGACGCGACAGTCGGTACGCTCCCGTGCCGGCCCGCTCCGCAGGTGTCCGATGAGAGTTGAGGACCCATGCGGAGGATTGCGATGAGTGAACGTTCCCCGAGCCAGGTCACGCAGACCGTGCGCGCCGGACTCGAATGCGACGACCGGACCGGCTGCGTCGTACCGCCCCTGCATCTGTCGGCAACTTTCGCCTTCCGCGGGTTCGGCGAGAAGCGCGCCTACGATTACACCCGTTCGGGCAACCCGACGCGCGATCTGCTGGCCGAGGCGCTCGCGGAGCTCGAGCAGGGCGCAGGTGCGGTCATCACCGCGAGCGGCATGGCGGCCGTCATGCTCACCGGTTACCTCGTGCCCGCGGGCGCACGCATCGTCGCACCGCACGACTGTTACGGCGGCACATACCGCCTGTTCGACGCCTGGACAAAGCGCGGCGAGCACGCGGTCGAATTCGTGGATTTCGGCGACGAAGCGGCCGTACGGGCGGCGCTCGCCCGGCCGACGGCGCTGCTGTGGATCGAGACGCCGAGCAACCCCTTGCTGCGGATCACGGACATCGCAGCGTTCGCCGCCCTCGGGAAAGCCAGCGGCGCCCTGGTCGTCGTCGACAACACTTTCCTCTCCCCGGGATGGCAGCAGCCGCTCACGCTCGGCGCCGACATCGTGGTCCACTCGACCACCAAGTACCTGAATGGCCACAGCGATGTCGTCGGCGGCGCGGTCGTGGCGCGCGACCGGACGCTGCACGAGCAGCTCACCTGGTGGGCCAACTGCGCAGGCGTCACCGGCGCGCCTTTCGACAGCTACCTGACGCTGCGCGGGCTGCGCACGCTCCACGCCCGCCTCGAGCATCATGCGCGCAATGCGCATGCACTGGCGCACTGGCTCGACACTCAGCCGAACGTGCGGCGCGTCTGGTACCCGGGACTCGCAAGCCATCCGGGGCATGAGGTGGCGCGCCGGCAGCAGCGCGGCTTCGGTGCGGTGGTGACCCTCGAGCTCGAGGGCGGGCACGAGGCGGTGCGTGAGTTCGTCGCCGATCTCGGCTGCTTCTCGCTGGCGGAATCGCTGGGGGGCGTCGAGAGCCTGGTGGCGCACCCGGCGACGATGACGCACGCGGCGCTGGAGCCGGCCGCGCGGGCGAAGGCGGGCCTCGCCGACGGACTCATCCGCCTCTCGATCGGCATCGAGGCGCTGGAGGACTTGCGCGCGGATCTCGCGGCGGCGCTGGGGCGCGCCGCGCGCGTCCTGCCGCTGCGGCCGCTTAAGCTTGCCGCCGGAGCCTGCTGAGCACTTCGCGCGCCGCCGCGCGCGTGTCCGCCGAGCGGGCGCCCGGCGGCACGAGATCCGCAGTGCGTACACCCGCGGCGAGCGCCTCGTCGGCCGCGCGCTCGACGGCGGCGGCTTCCTCGCCGAGCCCGAGCGAGTGGCGCAGCAGCAGCGCTACGCTGTAAATCGTTCCGAAGGGGTTGGCGATGCCACGGCCGGCGATGTCGGGGGCCGACCCGTGGATGGGCTCGTAGAGGCCGCGGCGTCCCTCGCCGAGCGAGGCCGAGGGCAGCAGCCCGAGAGACCCGGCGAGCATCGAGGCTTCGTCGGTGAGGATGTCGCCGAACATGTTCTCCGTGACCAGCACGTCGAAGTCGCGCGGCCGGCGGATGAGGTGCATGGCGGCGGCATCGACCAGCTGGTGCTCGAGAATGACGTCGGGGAACTCCCGCGCCACGACGCGCGTGCACACCGCGCGCCACAAGCGCGAGGTCTCGAGTACGTTGGCTTTGTCGATCGAGGTGAGTCTGCGGCGCCGCGTCTGCGCCAGGCGCGCGGCCGCCCGCACGATGCGCTCGATCTCCGCGGCCGTATAGACGCAGGTGTCGGTGGCCCGGTCGGCGTCGCGCGTCTTGTCGCCGAAATAGATTCCGCCGGTCAGCTCGCGCACGAACAGCAGATCGACGCCTTCGACCACCTCGCGCTTCAGCGTCGAAGCGCCGCTCAGCGCCGCGTGCACCCTGACCGGCCTCAGGTTTGCGTAGACGCCGAGCTCCCTGCGAAGTCTGAGGAGCCCGGCCTCCGGCCGCAGCGGAGCCTCGGGCGAGGACCACTTCGGGCCGCCGATGGCCCCGAGCAGCACCGCGTCCGCCTCGCGGCAGGCAGAGAGTGTCGCGGGCGGCAGCGGGTCGCCGTCGGCATCGATGGCGGCGCCGCCGAAGGCGAGCTCGGTGAGGTCGAACTCATGTCGGAAGCGCTGCGCCACCTGGCGCAGGCAGTCGAGGCCTGCGGCGATCACTTCCGGTCCGATGCCATCGCCGGCAAGGACCGCGATGCGGGCTTTCATGGGCCGCGCCCGGGCCGCCGCTCCTCCCAGGCCTGAATTTCGCTGCGGCGCGAAAGCAGGTAGCCGAACTCATCGATGCCGTTCAGCAGGCAGTGGCGTGCGAAGGCTTCGATGGGGAAGGGCACCTGCGCACCGGTCGGCAGGGTGAGCGTACCGGCTGCGAGATCGACGCCGACCTCGGCGCCCGGGTGGGCGAGCAGCCAGGCGCCGGTCGCCTCGTCGACGATCACGGGCAGCAAACCGTTCTTCAGGGAGTTGTTGCGGAAGATGTCGGCGATCTCGGTGCTCACCACGGCGCGGAACCCGTAGTCGAGCAGGGCCCACGGGGCGTGCTCGCGCGAGGAGCCGCAGCCGAAGTTGCGTCCGGCGACCAGAATGCGGGCACCGGCGCTCTCCGGACGATTGAGCGCGAAGTCGGGACGCGGCGCGCCGCTCGGGTCGTAGCGCCAGTCCGCAAAGAGACCGGCGCCGAGTCCGGCACGCGTGGTCGTGCTGAGGAACCGCGCTGGAATGATCTGGTCCGTGTCGATGTTCGTGGCCGGCAGCACCACGGTGCGCGAGGCGAAGGCGGTGAAGGGCTGCTTACTCACATCAGCTCGCGCGGGTCGGTGACCCGGCCGCGCACCGCGCATGCAGCCGCGGTGAGCGGGCTCGCGAGCAGCGTGCGCGCGCCCGCCCCCTGGCGCCCCTCGAAGTTGCGGTTGCTGGTGCTCACGGCATATTCGCCCCTCGGCACCACGTCGCCGTTCATGCCGAGGCACATGGAGCAGCCCGATTCACGCCACTCGGCACCGGCCTCGAGGAACACGCGATCGAGTCCTTCGGCTTCCGCGGCGCGTTTCACCTGCTGCGATCCCGGCACCACCAGCATGGTGAGACCGCGGGCGATGCGCCGGCCGCGCAGGAGGCGCGCCGCGCTGCGCAGATCCGAGAGTCGCGCGTTGGTGCAGCTGCCCAGAAACACCACGTTCACGGGCTGATTGCGGATCGGCTGACCCGCCTCGAACCCCATATAGCCGAGCGCCCGCGCATACACCGGGTCGCTGCCGCGGTCGGGGATCGCGCCGGTGACCGGTATGGACATGCCCGGGTTCGTGCCCCAGGTGATCATGGGCTCGATCTCCTCGGCATCGAGGCGCAGCTCGCGGTCGAAGGACGCACCCGGGTCTCCCGGAAGCTTGCGCCAGTCGTTCACCGCCAGCTCCCAGGCGGCGCCCTGCGGCGCCCGCGCCCGTCCGGCGAGATAGGCGTAGGTGGTCTCATCGGGAGCAATCATGCCGGCGCGGGCTCCCGCCTCGATCGACATGTTGCAGACCGTCATGCGCTCGTCCATCTCGAGGGCGCGGATGGTGGCGCCCCGATACTCGATGACGTGGCCGGTACCGCCGTCGACGCCGAGCCGGCCGATGATGGCCAGAATCAGATCCTTGGCAGTGACGCCTGAGCGCAGACTTCCCTCGACCTCCACGGCCAGGGTGCGCGGCTTGCGCTGCAGCAGGCATTGGGTGGCGAGCACGTGCGCCACCTCGGTGGTGCCGATTCCGAAGGCGAGGGCGCCCACGGCGCCGTGAGTACTGGTGTGACTGTCACCGCACACGATGGTCTTGCCGGGCTGGGTGAGCCCGAGCTCGGGTCCGATGATGTGCACGATGCCGCGCTGCTCGCTGGTGAGGCCCAGCAGCTCCACTCCGAACCTGGCGCAGTTCGCTTCGAGCTCGCGGATCTGGCGCGCGGCGGACTCGATGGTGATGGGGGCGCCGCCGAACACCTGGGCCGTGCGCGTCGGCGTCGAGTGATCCATGGTGGCGAGCGTGAGGTCGGGACGCCGCACACCGAGGCCGCGCTCGCCGAGGACCGTGAAGGCCTGCGGCGAGGTGACCTCGTGAATCAGGTGCAGGTCGACGTAGAGAATTGCGGGAGTGGCGGCCGTCTCGGCCGCGACCTCATGGCGTTGCCATACTTTCTCGAAGAGCGTGCGCGCGGCCCCCGGCATCGCTTTCAGCCGGCGGCCGCGGCGCGCGGGGCCGACATGTCGACGTAGTCGAGCCAGCCCCAGCGATCGGGCGTCTTGCCCGAGAACAGCCCGAAGAAAGCGTTCTGCAGCGTCTCGGTGACGGGCCCGCGCTTGCCGTTGCCGATCTGCAGCCGGTCGACCGAGCGGATGGCGGTGATCTCCACCGCGGTACCGGTGAAGAAGGCCTCGTCGGCGAGATAGAGGAGTTCGCGCGGAATCGCGCACTCGCGCACCTCGATGCCGCGCTCAGCCGCCAGGCGGATGACGGTGTCACGGGTGAGTCCGCCGAGCACCGAGTGCGCGATGGCCGGGGTCAGCAGCACGCCATCCCTGACCAGGAAGAGGTTCTCGCCCGAGCCCTCGCTCAGCAGCCCGTCGGGCGAGAGCCCGATGCCCTCGGCGAAGCCGAGGCGGCGCGCCTCGGCGCCGATCAGCTGGCTCGAGAGATAGTTGCCGCCGGCCTTGGCGAGCGCCGGAAGCGTATTGGGCGCCACCCTGTTCCAGGAGGAGATGCAGGCGTCGACCCCGGAGTCCTCGCCCTCGTGCCCGAGGTACTTGCCCCACTCCCAGGCCGCGATCGCGACTTCCGTGGGCGGGTCGTTCTTGGGCGTCACGCCGATCTCGCCGTAGCCGCGAAACACCAGCGGGCGGATGTAGGCGCCACGCTTCAGCGCGTTGGCGGCGATCACCTGGCGGCAGGCATCGTTGATCTGCTCGACCGAGTACGCCATCGCGATGCGGTAGATGCGCGCCGAATCGAACAGCCGCCGCGTGTGATCGCGCAGGCGGAAGATGGCGACACCCCGCGGAGTCTCGTAGGCGCGTACCCCTTCGAACACCGAGGAGCCGTAGTGCAGGGCGTGCGACAGCACGTGCACGGTGGCCTTCTCCCACGGTACCAGCTTGCCGTTGAACCAGATGAACTGCGTGGCCGGAATGGGCATGGAAACTCCTGTCGCTTCAGACCGCGGCCGGCACCGGCGGGGACGCCGGCGCGCGTGTCCGCGTCCCGGACTGCGCCAGCTCGATGCGGTTGATCACTTCGAGGAACGCACGAGTGGCGGACTCGACGATGTTCGTGCTCACGCTGGCGCCGCGGTAGGTGCGGTGATTGTACTCCACGTACACGCGCGCCTCGCCCTGGGCATCCTCGCCCTCGGATACCGCCTGCACCTCGAACTTGCGCAGCACCACGCGAATGCCGGTGGCGGCCTCGATGGCCTTGAAGGCGGCATCCACGGGGCCGTCGCCGCTCGCGGCGTGCTCGACGCTGCGACCGTCGCTGTGCGCCAGCACCACCAGCGCGCGCGCCGCACACGAGGTGCGCGCCTCGGTGGTGAGCTCCGTGAGCGCCCAGGGGCCGCTGGCCGAGCCCTCGGCACGCAGGATCAGAGCCTCGATATCCCCGTCGTAGAGCTCCTTCTTGCGGTCGGCGAGCGCCTTGAACTCTTCGAAGAGCCGACTGAACTCCTCCTCGTCGAGCTCGAAGCCGAGCGCCTGCACGCGCTCGCGCAGGGCGTGCCGGCCGCTGTGCTTGCCGAGCACCAGGTGGCTGCGCGACAGGCCCACATCCTCGGGACGCAGGATCTCGTAGGTCGAATGGTGCTTGAGCATGCCGTGCTGGTGGATGCCGGCTTCGTGTGCGAAGGCATTCTCGCCCACCACCGCCTTGTTGCGGGGCACGGGCATGCCGGTGATGCTCGAGACCAGGCGCGAGGTCGGGTAGAGCCGCTGGGTGTGAATGCCGGTGGCGACGTCGAAGAAGGCGGCGCGGGTCTTGAGCGCCATCACCACCTCTTCGAGGGAGCAGTTGCCGGCGCGTTCTCCGATGCCGTTGATGGTGCATTCGATCTGGCGGGCGCCGGCGACCACGGCGGTCAGGCTGTTCGCCACCGCCATGCCGAGATCGTCGTGGCAGTGAACCGAGAGGCGGATGCGCTCGATGCCGCGCACGTTCTTGCGCAGATAGCGAAACAGCTCGGCAAATTCGTCCGGCACCGTGTAGCCCACGGTGTCGGGAATATTGACCGTGTTGGCGCCGGCGGCGATCGCCACCTCGACCACCTGCGCCAGGAACTCGAGCTCGGTACGCGAGGCATCCTCGGGCGAGAACTCGACGTCGGCGGCGAGCTCGCGCGCGCGCTTCACGCCGTCGGCCGCGGTGCGCAGGATCTCCTCCTGCGCCATGTTGAGCTTGTACTGGCGATGGATGGCGCTGGTGGCGAGGAACACGTGGATACGGTGGCGCGGCGCGTCCTTGAGCGCCCGCGCGGCGAGCTCGATGTCCTCCGGGTTGCAGCGTGCCAGTGCACAGACGATCGGTCCCTGCACCTCGCGCGCGACGGCCTGGACGCTCTCGAAGTCGCCGCGCGAGGCGGCGGGAAAGCCCGCCTCGATCACGTCGACGCCGAGCTCGGCCAGGGCACGCGCGACACGCAGCTTCTCGGGCTGCGTCATGCTGCAGCCCGGCGACTGCTCGCCGTCGCGCAGCGTCGTGTCGAAGATCAGAACCCGCTCGGGACTGCTGGTCATGGCCATCACCTCGGGGAGCGCGCTCTCACGCACGGCGCTCGTTCAGCCAGGGCATGCGAGCCCGCAGGCTGGCACCCACTTTCTCGATCTGCCGGTCGATGTCGGCGGCGAGGAGCTTCTGATAGTTGGGGCGCCCCTCGCGGTTCTCCCTGATCCACTGGCGCGCGAAGCGGCCGTTCTGCACTTCCTTCAGCACGCGGCGCATTTCGTTCTTGACACGCTCGTTGACGATGCGCGGACCGCGGGTGAGATCGCCGTACTTGGCCGTCTCGCTGATGAACTGATGCATCTTGGCGATCCCGCCCTCGTGCAGCAGATCGACGATGAGTTTCAGCTCGTGCAGGCATTCGTAGTAGGCGACTTCGGGCTGGTAGCCGGCCTCGACCAGCGTTTCGAAGCCCTTGACGACGAGCTCGGTCGCCCCGCCGCACAGCACCGCCTGCTCGCCGAAGAGATCCGTCTCGGTCTCCTCGCCGAAGGTCGTCTCGAGCACCCCGCCACGGGTGCCGCCGATGCCGTGGGCGTAGGCGAGGGCGCGGGCGTGCGCCTTGCCGGTGGCGTCCTGGGCAACGGCCAGGAGGCACGGCACGCCGCGACCCTGGCTGTATTGGCGGCGCACCAGGTCGCCCGGCCCCTTGGGAGCGATCAGGACCACGTCGAGGTCGGGGCGCGGCTTCACCTGGCGGTAGTGAATGTTGAAGCCGTGCGCGAACAGCAGCGCCGCGCCTTTCTTCAGGCCCTTCTTTATCTCGGCGTAGAGCGCCTTCTGCGCAAGGTCCGGCACCAGCATCGCGACCAGGTCGGCGCTCGCTGCCGCCGCCGCGGGCTCAGCGAGCTCGAGGCCCTCGCGCCGCGCCTTCTTCCAGCTTGGCCCCCCCTTGCGCACGCCGACGACGACGTCGAACCCCGAGTCCTTGAGATTGAGCGCATGCGCTCGTCCCTGGCTGCCATAGCCGAGGACGGCGATGCGGGCGCCCTTGAGCGCCTTGCGGTCGACGTCCTTATGCGAATAGATCCTCATGCCTCACTCCTCGGGGCGTAAGCCGCCACACTGCAAACGTAAAAAACCCCGCAGCGGCCTTGAGCCGGTGCGGGGTCTTGAGTCCTCTCTTGCTTCGCTCGTGCTGACTTGCCAGGTCAGGAGTTCGCGCAGGCCCCACACCGTTGCGCTCCAATAAGGAGCGGCAGCGCGGGCAGCCTAAGCAGCAGCGCGAGGCGCGCGGCGGATGCCGTGGTGCCGGAGAGCTGCGATGTTGCCTTGGGTTTCACGGATGCGAACCAAACCTGTTGCAACGATGGGAGCATAGGAACCGCCGGCTTGTCAACGAGTTAAGCGCGCACCTTGAGTCGCGGCGGTGATAATCTGCCGGCCATGAAGAAGAGAGGCGCCGATGCCCGGGAGTTCTCGCGCGTCGTGGTGGACGGGCTGAAGCAGGCGCCGGCGCGCGCGATGCTTCGGGCGGTGGGCTTCCGGGACGAGGACTTCGGTAAGCCGCAGATTGGCGTGGCCTCGACCTGGGCGAACCTGACGCCCTGCAACATGCATATCGGCGCCCTCGCAAATGCCGCGGCTGCCGGCATCGATGGGGCGGGCGGCAAGAGCGTTCTGTTCAATACCATCACGGTGTCGGACGGGATCTCCATGGGCACTCCCGGCATGCGCTACTCGCTCGTCTCACGCGAGATCATCGCGGATTCCATCGAGGCAGTGGTGGGAGCCGAGGGCTTCGACGGCTTCGTCGCGATCGGCGGTTGCGACAAGAACATGCCCGGCTGCGCCATGGCCATGGCTCGGCTCAACCGGCCGGCCGTGTTTGTCTACGGGGGCACCATCCGCCCCGGAGCCCGGCGGCGTGACATCGTGACGGTATTCGAAGCGGTCGGGGCGCGCGCCGCGGGAACGCTCTCGGAAGAGGCATTTCAGGACATCGAGCGGACGGCCATTCCCGGTCCCGGCAGCTGCGGCGGCATGTACACGGCCAATACCATGGCCTCGGCGATCGAGGCCTTGGGCTTGTCCTTGCCGGGCAGCTCCGCGCAGGACGCGGTGGGCGAGGCCAAGCACTCCGACAGTGCCCGGGCCGGAGCCGCCGTGGTGCGGCTCGCGCAGGCGGGCATCCGTCCACGTGACATTCTCACGCGCCGGGCCTTCGAGAATGCGATCACGGTGGTCTCGGCCCTGGGTGGTTCGACCAATGCCGTCCTGCACCTGCTCGCCATCGCGCGCGATGCGGGCGTGCGGCTCACGCTGGATGACTTTACCCGCGTCGGACGCCGCTCCCCGGTGCTGGCGGACCTGCGTCCGAGCGGCAGGTACCTGATGTCGGAGCTCGTGGCGATCGGCGGCATCCAGCCGCTCATGAAGATGCTGCTCGATGCCGGGCTGCTGCACGGCGACTGCCTCACCGTCACCGGGGAGTCACTGCGTAAGAATCTTGAAAAGACCCCCATGTATATGAAGGGGCAAGAGATAGTCCGTCCGGTCTCCGACCCGCTGAAAAAGGAGAGTCACCTGGTGATCCTCTACGGCAATCTGGCCCCGGAAGGGGCGGTGGCCAAGATCACAGGCAAGGAGGGCGAGCGCTTCGCCGGCCGCGCGCGCGTGTTCGACGGCGAGGAGCGCGCCACCGAGGCGATTCTTGCCGGACGGGTTCGTCCGGGCGAGGTCCTCGTGATCCGACACGAGGGGCCGAAGGGCGGACCCGGCATGCGCGAGATGCTGAGCCCGACCGGAGCCATCAGCGGACGAGGACTCGACGGCAAAGTCGCGCTGATCACCGACGGCCGCTTCTCCGGAGGCAGCCACGGCTTCGTGGTGGGACATATCGCACCGGAAGCGGCGGTGGGCGGCCCCATCGGTTTGCTCCGCAACGGCGATCGCATCACGATCGATGCGGCCAAGCGCGAGCTTCGCGTCGAGCTCCCCGCGGCGAAACTGCGCGAGCGGCGGCGTGCGTGGAAGGCGCCACGGCCGTATGCCGCCGCGGGCGTTCTTGCGAAGTATGCGCGACTGGTCGGCAGCGCGTCCGAGGGCGCCGTGACCGAGCCGCCTCCGGCTCGGCGAGCCAACTCCTGAGCCCGCAAACGGGTTGTCAGCCCCGGAGGCAGCGGTTAGAGTGCGAGGAGCTATCGTCGCAGTGCACACTGCAGGGTACTATTCCGGGGGGAATTCAGAACTTCACGCCCGCCGGCATTGCCCGACGAGCGAGTTCGGCAAGTTATGATTCGATCAGGGGAGCCAGGCGGGTCGGCCCGCCGGCAACGGGGTTTTGGCTGAAGTAAACGCACATCCTCATCGCACATGGCCACCATAGCTCACGATTCGATGTTCATGACGCGCCGCGGCGCCGTGCTGGTCGCGATCATCGCGCTGCACGTCTTCATCGGCTGGGCGCTGGCCACCGGCCTCGCGCGTCGCGCGATCGAGGTCATCGCGCCGCCGCTGCAGACGCAGATCGTGGAGGAAGTGAAGAAAGAAGAGGCGCCGCCGCCGCCGCCGCCGCCGCAGTTCGAGCGGCCACCGGTCGAGGTGCCCCCGCCCGACGTCACGATCAACATGCCGGTGGAGGAGAACACCACCGCGATCCGCGTCACCCCGACCGTGGTGAGGGCCGCGCCGCCGCCGGTCGCCGCGCGGCCGGCGACCGGCATCAAGTTCGCCAAGAACTTCCCCTCGAGCGATGAGTACTACCCGGATGCCTCGCGGCGTCTGGAGGAGCAGGGCATCACCACGGTGCGCGCCTGCGTGGGCCCTGACAACCGGCTCACCGAGGAGCCGTCGGTGGTGAAGACCTCCGGCAGCGCGCGCCTCGACGGCGGCGCGGTGCGACTGGCGAAGGCGGGGTCGGGCAAGTACATCGCGGCCACCGAGGATGGCAAGCCGATCACCTCCTGCGTCAACTTCAACGTCAAGTTTCAGTTGCGATGAACACCGGCCGCCCCTCTGGGGCGGCTGTTTTTTTGTTTCGAGGAAACTATGGAAAATCAACCGAGCGTAACCGTTAACAACCCTTACGGCCTGAGTGCATTGTGGGTGTCAGGAGACCTGGTCTCCCGCTCCGTGCTCATCCTGCTGCTGCTCATGTCACTGGCATCGTGGTACGTCATCCTCACGAAGCTGTGGGACCAGCGCCAGCTGCGCAAGGCGGCGCGGAACGTCGACAAGCAGTTCTGGAGCGCTCCGTCGGTCAAGGACGGTGTCGATCGTCTCAAGAAGGGCGACGATTTCCGCGGCATCGCCGAGGACGGTCTGCGCGCCGCCTCCCATCACGATGGGCGGCTGACCGACCGCATCGACCTGCACGAGTGGATCACCATGTCGCTGCAGCGCTCGGTGGATTCGGTCAACAGCAAGCTGCACGGTGGCCTCGGCCTGCTGGCGACGGTCGGCTCGACCGCGCCCTTCGTAGGGCTGTTCGGCACGGTGTGGGGCATCCTGAATGCGCTCGTGGGTATCGGTATCGCCGGCCAGGCGAGCATCGACAAGGTGGCCGGCCCGGTAGGCGAGGCGCTCATCATGACGGCGCTCGGCCTGTTCGTGGCGGTCCCCGCGGTGTGGGGATACAACTGGCTGCTGGGCCGCAACAAGGTGTTGCAGGACGCCCTGCGGAACTTCGCCAGCGACCTGCATGCCTATCTGGTGGGTGGCGTGAAGGTCGATGGTGGAGCGGGCGGTGCTCGCCCGGCCGCCGCCAAGGCCGCGCCGCTCGCCAAGTAAGGCTGGCGGGGCGCGGGAGCCCCGCGGCTTGCGGCCGCGGGCACTGTCTCCTCGCAAGGAGTAGCTGAAGATGTCCATGCAAGTGGGTGAGCCGGAGGGCGGCGGCGGCATGATGGCGACCATCAACACCACGCCGCTGGTCGACGTGATGCTGGTGCTGCTCATCATCTTCCTCATCACCATCCCCGTGATCACCAAGACCGTGCCGCTGGAGCTGCCCAAGGCGGTGAATATCCCGACGCAGACCAAGCCCGAGAACATCACCATCGCGGTCGACAGGGCCGGCAACATCTACTGGAACGACAAGTCCATGCCGAACCGCGAGGTGCTGCTCGGCTACATCAAGGAAGCGGCAGTCCGGCAGCCGCAGCCCGAGATCCACATCCGCGCCGACAGAGATGCGCGTTACGAGGCCGTGGGCCGCGTGATGTACGCCATCCAGCGCGGCGGAATCGTCAAGGTCGGCTTCCTGACCGAGCCCGATCACGGCGTACGCGGCGCCCGCTGAGAGAGCCCGAGGAGTCCACAGCCATGTCAATGCAGGTAGGGGGTGGCGGCGAGGAGATGTGTGATATCAACACGACGCCGTTGATCGACGTCATGCTGGTGCTGCTCGTCACCCTCATCATCACTCTCCCGATCATGACCCATGCGGTGAAGCTCGACATGCCGCAGAACCAGAATCAGCCGCCGCCGCCGACCCCGCCCGAAGTCATCGACCTCGAGATCGATTTCGACGGTACGGTGGTGTGGAACGGCACGCCGGTCCCGAGCATGGATACCCTCGAGGGCTTCTTCCACAGCGAAGCTGCCAAAGACCCGCAGCCCGAGATTCACCTGCGCCCGGATCGGCGCGCCAAGTACGACGTCGTGGCGCGGGTGCTGGCCTCGGCGCAGCGCAACCACATGAAGAAGATCGGCTTCGTTAACGTTTCCGAATTCAGCGAGTGACGGCAAGGCAAAGGCAGAGATACAGCGCATGAAGGTCACCTCCAGATTGGTTTGCTCGTGGATTCTCGGCGCGGCGTTCCTGGCCGGAGGGCTGCTCGGCCCCGCGGCGCTGGCGGCCGACGCTCCCAAGAACAGCGCCAAGCTCGCCAAGCCTCTCAAGGAGGCGCACGACGATCTCAACGCCAAGAAGTACCCCGAGGCGATCGCCAAGCTGAAGGAGGCGGAGGGCACGGCCGGCAAGACGCCCTACGACCAGCACCTCATCTACGACATGCTGGCCTTCGCTTACATTCGCACCAACGACTACGCGGACGCGGAAAAAGCCATGGAAGCGGAGATCGACGACGGCTTTACGCCGCCCGCCGAACAGCCGCAGAAGGTTCGCGCCCTGGCCGCGCTCAACTACCAGCTGAAGAACTACGACAAGGCGATCGAGTTCGGGCAGCGCGCCATCAAAGGAGGCTTCGCCGAGGCGGAGACCCGGACCATCGTGGGTCAGGCCTACTACCTCAAGGGCGACTGGAAGAACACGCTGCACTTCGAGGAAGGGATAGTCGACGCGGCCATCAAGAGCGGCGCCACGCCCTCCAACGAGTCTCTGCAGCTGGTCCTGAGCTCCTGCGTGAAGCTCGACGACAATGCCTGCATCACGAAAACGCTGGAAAAGCTGGTGACCTACTATCCGAAGCCGGAGTACTGGTACCAGCTGCTCTACGGGCTCATCAAAGAGACCGCGAACAGCGACAGCAGCACCCTGCAGGTGTTCCGCCTCATGCTGGAGACGGACGTTCTGAAGAGCGCCGACGACTACATCGAGATGTCGCAGCTGGCGATGGATGCCGGCTCGCCGGGTGAGGCGCAGCGCGTCCTGCAACGGGGCTTCGAGAAGAACATCTTTGCCGATCAGCGCAACAAGGATAAGGCGCAACGGCTGCTGGAAAAGGCGAAGACCAAGAGCGCCAACGATCAGCCGACGCTGGACAAGACCGCCAAGGAAGCGGACACGGCCCCCACCGGCACCAAGAACAGCGCCATGGGGGTGGCGTACTTCGGCTACGGCCAGTACGACAAGGCGGTCGACCAGTTCACCAAGGCAGTCTCCAAGGGCCAGCTGAAAAATGCCGCCGAGACGCAGCTGGATCTGGGGATCGCGCAGCTTAAGGCGGGCCACAAGGACGATGCCGTGAAGTCCTTCAGGGCGGTCAAGGGCGACCCGGTGCTCGAGCGGCTCGGGAGCCTGTGGGCGCTGCACGCGCGCGAGAAGTAACACGACGGCTGGCAAAGGACTGACACATGGCAATCAAGGCTGGCGAGCGCATGCCCGCGGGAACTTTCAAGCGCATGACCAAGGAGGGTCCGAAGGACCTTTCCACCGAGGAGCTCTTCAAGGGCAAGCGCGTGGTGCTGTTCTCGGTCCCCGGCGCCTTCACGCCGACCTGTGACGCCAAGCACCTGCCCGGGTTCGTGCAGCTCGCCGATCAGATCCGCGCCAGGGGAGTCGAAACGATCGCCTGCATGGCGGTGAACGATGTGTTCGTCATGAACGCCTGGGGCAAGTCCTCGGGCGTCGGCGACAAGATCGTGATGCTCGCCGACGGCAATGGCGATTACGCCCGCGCGCTCGGACTGGAGCTCGATGGCAGCAAGTTCGGCCTGGGAAAGCGCGGCCAGCGCTTTGCCGTCATCGTCAAGGACGGTGTGGCGACTGACGTGTTCGTGGAAGAGCCGGGCCAGTTCAAGGTCTCGGCCGCGGAACACGTCCTCGGGAAACTGTAATTCTATTGGCGGGAATCGCCTGCGGCGATTCCCGCAGACCTCACTCCGTCGACTGCAGGCAAAGAGCGCGGTCTGTGCCTGCTGCCTCAGCTCACCAGCTTTTCGATCTCGGGGATGATCTGGAACAGATCCCCCACCAGGCCGAAGTCTGCGACCTCGAAGATCGGTGCCTCGCCGTCCTTGTTGATGGCGACGATGGTGCGGGCATCCTTGATGCCGGTGAGATGCTGGATCGCGCCGGAGATGCCCACTGCGACGTACAGCTCCGGCGCGATGATCTTGCCGGTCTGTCCCACCTGCATCTCGTTCGGCGCATAGCCGGCATCGACGGCCGCACGCGAGGCGCCGACCGCGGCACCGAGCTTATCGGCGAGGCTGTAGAGGATCTTGAAGCCGTCGGCGCTGCCGAGGGCCCGGCCGCCTGAGATCACCCGCGCGGCAGTCTGCAGGTCCGGGCGGTCGCTCCTGGCCGCCGATACCGAGATGAAGCGCGTGTGAGTCGGCAGCTCGGCGCTCACCGCGGCTTTCTCGATCGGCGCTGCACCGCCGCCGCCGGCCGCCTCGAAGGAAGCCATGCGCACGGTGCCGACGACCTGGGTGGCACCGGCGGCCTCGACGGTAAGGATCGCGTTGCCCGCGTAAACCGGGCGTCTGAAGCGCGTCGGGCTCTCGATCGCCATGATGTCGCTGACCTGCGGCGCGCCGAGGAGGCCGGCGATGCGGGCCATGAGATCCTTGCCAAAAGTGGTCGAAGGGCCGAGCACCACGGCGAACGGGCCCGCCAGGGCCACGATCTGCGGGGCGAGCACGGCCGCGAGCGCATGCGCATTCGCCGGGCTCTCGACGGCGAGCACACGCGCTACTCCGGCGAGCTGTGCCGCCTGGGGGGCCACCTGCGAGGCATCCGTCGCGCATACCGCGACTGCGATCTCGGCGCCCGGCAGCGCGCGTGCGCAACTGACGCACTTCGCGGTGCTGACGTTGAGACGCGTGCCGTCGTGCTCGGCAACGATGAGAATCCTGGCGCTCACAGCAGACCCTTCTTTTTCAGCTGCTCGACCAGCTCGGCGGCGTCCTTCACGCGAATGCCCTTCTGGCGCTGCGGCGGCGGCTCGAAGCGCACCAGCTTCAGCTGCTGACGCTGCTCGACGCCGAGAGCGGCGAGGCTCAGGGTGTCGAGCGGCTTCTTCTTGGCCTTCATGATGTCCGGCAGCTTCACGTAACGCGGCTCGTTCAGTCGCAGATCCGTGGTCAGCACCGCCGGCAGGTCGACCTCGAGGGTCTCGAGTCCTGCATCCACCTCGCGGGTGACACGCGCCTTATCCCCCGTCAGCTCGACCTTCGAGGCGTAGGTGGCCTGCGGGCGGTTCCAGAGCGCCGCCAGCACCTGGCCGGTCTGGCCGTTGTCGTCGTCGATCGCCTGCTTGCCCAGAATCACCAGGAACGGCTGCTCGCGCTCGATGAGCTTGAGGAGCGCCCGCGCCACGACCAGCGGCTCGATGACGCCGTCGGCCTGGACGTGCAGGGCACGATCGGCGCCCATGGCGAGCGCACTGCGCAACTGCTGCTGGCAGTCGGCCGGACCCACCGTCGCGACGATCACTTCTTCGGCGCCGCCACGCTCCCTGATACGCAGAGCCTCCTCGAGCGCAATCTCGTCGAAGGGGTTGACGCTCATCTTGACGCCGTCGGTGGCGACGCCGCTGCCGTCGGGTTTGACCCGGATCCTCACGTTGAAGTCGACGACGCGCTTGATACCGACCAGGATGCGTTTCATAAGAGCGGCAGTATAGCGGGCGCGGCCGCGTGGTGTTGCCGGGAGGCGTCGCGGCGTTGACGGATTGCGCGGCTCCTCCCTAAAGTCCCGGGCATGCTGAGCTACGCGCTGCGTCGCATCGCCGTTGCGGTTCCAACGCTGCTCGTCATCATCACCTTGTCTTTCGGGATCGTGCGTCTGGCACCGGGCGGGCCGTTCGACCAGGAGCAGACGCTCAACCCCGCCGTGCGTGCCAATCTCGATCGCCTCTACGGCTTCGACCGCCCGCTCATTGTGCAGTATGCGCGCTACCTCGCGGCCCTCGCGCACGGCGACTTCGGGCCCTCCTTGAGCGAGCGCGACTTCAGCGTCACCGAGCTCATCTCGCAGGGGCTGCCTCTGAGCATGCTGCTGGGGCTCGCCGCGATCCTGCTGGCGATCATGATCGGCGTCCCGGCGGGAGTGCTGGCGGCGCTGGCGCGCGGCCGAAGTCCCGACTACGCCGTGAGCGTGCTGGCGGCGCTCGGCATCGCGCTGCCGACCTTCGTTACCGGCCCGGCGCTGGCACTGCTGTTCGGGCTCTATCTGCGCTGGCTGCCGGTCGCCGGGTGGCAGCAGGGAGCGCCGCGCTACCTGGTGCTGCCGGTCGTGACCCTGGCGCTGCCGGTCGCGGCTTATCTCGCCCGCCTGATGCGCGCCAGCCTCCTCGAAGTGCTGCGCGCTCCCTACGTGCGCAGTGCACGGGCGCGGGGTCTGGGCAGCCTGCGGGTGATGTGGCGCCACGCCCTGCGGCCCGCGCTGCTGCCGGTGGTGAGCTATCTCGGCCCGGCAGTCGCCTTCGTCGTGACCGGATCGCTGGTGATCGAGACGGTGTTCGGCCTGCCGGGGACGGGGCGCTACCTGGTGCAGGGCGCCATCAACCGCGATTATCCGCTCGTCATGGGCATGATCATCGTCTACGCGGCCTTTACGCTGGCACTGAACCTCACCGCCGATCTGATCTACGGCTGGCTCGATCCGCGTGCGCGGCATGGATGAAGCCGCGCACGGCCTGTGGAGAGCGGCCGCGCGCCGCCTGCGTGGCGACCGCATCGCCTGCGTGGCGCTCGCGGTGCTGACGGCCCTCGCACTGGTGGCGCTGCTCGCGCCGGCGGCGAGCCCGTGGGCCTACGACAGCCTCGACTGGCAGCACCTGGCGCAGCCGCCCGGGCTGAGTGCGGCACACTGGTTCGGCACCGATCGCCTGGGACGTGACCTGTTCGTGCGCACGCTGCACGGCGTTCGGCTGTCGCTCCTCATCAGCCTGCTGGCGAGCGCGCTCAGCGTCGGCATCGGCCTCGCCTGGGGAGCGCTCGCCGGCTTCGCCGGCGGCCGCACCGATGAATGGATGATGCGCTTCGTCGACGTGCTGTATTCGCTGCCCTACCTTTTCATCGTCATCATCCTCAGCACGCTGGTCGGCCGCGGCAGCATCGGCGTACTGCTGCTCGCGATCGGGGCGATCGGCTGGCTTACCACGGCGCGCATCGTGCACGGCCAGACGCTCGCCCTGAAAGAGCGCGGCTTCGTCGAGGCCGCCCGCGCCACCGGCCTCAGCAGCGCCGCGATTCTGCTGCGGCACATCGTGCCGAATCTCGCCGGAACGGTGGTGGTGTACGCCACCCTCACCGTGCCGCAGATGATCCTGTTCGAGAGCTTCCTGAGCTTCCTCGGGCTCGGCGTCCAGGAGCCTCAGGCGAGTCTCGGAAATCTCATCAATGCCGGTGCTCAGGAAATGGAATCCGCCCCCTGGATGCTGCTCGCTCCGGCGGCATTCCTCGTGCTGCTGCTCGTGTGCCTGAACCTCATCGGCGATGGCCTGCGCGATGCCCTCGATCCCCGCGAGCGCTGAAGCTGCGGCGCCGGCGCGCGCGCTGCTCGAGCTCACGCGGCTCACGGTGAGCTTTGCGACGCCCCGGGGAACCGTCACCGCGGCACGCGAGCTGAGCCTGACGCTGGCGGCGGGCGAGTGCCTGGGGGTCGTCGGGGAATCGGGCGCCGGCAAGAGCCAGACGTTTCTGGCCATTCTCGGCTTGCTGGCCGCCAACGGAACGGTCTCCGGCAGCGCGCGTTTTCAGGGCCGGGAGCTCGTGGGCCTGTCGCCGCGCGCGCTCGATCGCATCCGCGGGGCCGGCATCGGCATGGTGTTCCAGGACCCGATGACCTCGCTCACACCGCACCTGACGGTCGGTGCGCAGCTGCTCGAGGTGATCGCGCGCCACACGGGGCTGGCGCGCGCCGCCGCCTACCGGCGGGCGCTCGAGCTCCTCGAGCGGGTGCAGCTCACCGATGCAGCGCGGCGCATGCAGCAATATCCGCACGAGCTCTCGGGTGGAATGCTGCAGCGGGCGATGATCGCGATCGCTCTGAGCTGCGGCCCGCAGCTGTTGATTGCCGACGAGCCGACTACCGCGCTCGATGTGACGGTGCAGGCACAGATCCTCGCGCTGCTGGCGGACCTGAAACGCGAGCGCGCGATGGCCATGGTGCTCATCACCCACGACTTCGGAGCGGTGGCGGGCGTGGCCGACCGTGTGGCGGTGATGCGTAATGGCGGCGTAGTCGAGATGGGCACCGCGACTCAGGTGCTCATGGCGCCGCGCGAGGCCTACACGCGCGAGCTGCTCGCAGCGACGCAGCCGGTGGCGCGATCCGCCGCGGCGGCGGCACCGGGGGCAGCGGCGCTCTCCCTCGAGGGAGTGGCGGTCGATTTTGCCGTGCGGCGGGGCTGGCTGCGGCGCCGCGCGCACCTGAGCGCACTCAGCGATGTGAGCCTCGAGCTCGCCGCCGGGGAATGCCTCGGTGTCGTGGGCGAGTCGGGCGGCGGGAAGTCCACGCTGGCACGCGCGGTGCTCGCGCTGCGGCGACCGGCCCGCGGGCGGGTGGTGTGGATGAGCCGCGACCTGACTCACCTCCCGCCGGTGGAGATGCGCGCGCTGCGCGGCGAGCTGCAGATGATCTTTCAGGATCCGCTCGGCAGTCTCGATCCGCGCATGACGGTCGGTGAGATCGTGGCCGAACCACTCGCCGTGCACCGCCCGCAGCTCGGCCGGACGGCGCGCGCCGCGGCGGTTGCGGCGCAGCTGGCGCGGGTCGAGCTCGGGCCGGCGCTCAGCGACCGCTATCCGCACGAGCTCTCGGGCGGGGAGTGTCAGCGCGTGGGGATTGCGCGCGCCATGATTCTCGAGCCGAGACTGCTGGTGTGCGATGAGCCGGTGAGTGCGCTCGATGGGCCGACGCAGCGACAGATCGTCGCGCTGCTCGAGCGCCTGCGGCGCGAGACCGGCATGAGTCTCATCCTCGTCAGCCACAATCTCTCCCTGGTGCAGCGGCTGTGCGATCGGGTGCTGGTTCTCTACCTCGGGCGCATGATGGAGCTCGCCCCGGCGGCGGCACTCGGCAGCACGCCGCGCCATCCCTACACCCGCGAGCTGCTCGCCGCCGTGCCGGTTACCGATCCGCGGCTGCAGCCCGCCCGTCTGCGGCTCATGCGGCCGGGAGAGCCGCCATCGCCGCTCGAGCCGCCGAGCGGCTGTGTCTACCGCACCCGCTGCCCGCACGCGCTCGAGGTGTGTGCGAGCCGGGTGCCGGTCTGGGAGGAGGCCGGCGGTGACGGCCGCGTGGCGTGCCATCGCTGGCGGGACATTCCTGGCGGGCCGATTTAAGGGCGCCGGGCCAGTTACGTTATTCTCCCCGTATGAAGACCGAGACCGGTATCCGGCCGAGCGCGGCCCTCGAGCACGTGCGCTACGAGATACGCGGACGCCTCGCACGGCGTGCCCAGGAGCTCGAGCGGGCCGGCTACGAGATCATCTCGCTCAATATCGGCAACCCGCGCGCCTTCGGACTGCGGACGCCCGAGACCATGCGCCTCGCCATGATCGGGAACCTCGGCCAGGCCGAAGGCTACTGTCACCAGAAGGGCATCTTCCCGGCACGCGAAGCCGTCGTCATGCAGCAGCAGGAACGCGGCGTGAGCGGCGTCAGCGCCGAGGAGGTCTTCATCGGCAATGGTGTGAGCGAGCTGATCGACCTCAGCCTGCGCGCGTTGCTGAACGAGGGCGACGAAGTGCTGGTGCCGAGCCCCGACTATCCGCTGTGGACGGCGGCCGTGACGCTCAATCGCGGCCGCGCGGTGCACTATCGCTGCGCGCCCGAGAATGGTTTCGTGCCCGACGTGGAGGAACTGGCGCGGCTCGTCACGAGGCGCACCCGCGCCATCGTGGTGATCAACCCCAACAATCCGACCGGTGCGGTCTATCCACGCGCGGTGCTCGAGGCGCTCGCGCGGCTCGCCGAGCGCCACGGGCTGGTGGTTTTCAGCGACGAGATCTACGACCAGATGACCTACGACGGCGCCGAGTTCGTCCCCATGGCGACTCTGGTGCATGGCACGCTCTGCGCCACGCTGTCGGGACTCTCCAAGGTATATCGCGCCTGTGGCTATCGGGTGGGCTGGGCGGTCTTCTCAGGACGGCTGCACGCCGCGACCGACTATCTGCACGCGCTCGAGCTGCTGAGCTCGCTGCGACTGTGCAGCAACGTGATGGGACAATGGGCCGTGCAGACCGCGCTCGGAGGCCATCAGAGCGTGCGCGAGCTGGTGGCGCCGGGCGGACGGCTCTACGAGTCGCGCGCCGCCATCCTGGAAGCGGTGCGCGGCAGCCGCTATCTGCGGCTGGCGCCCCCGGCGGGCGCGATGTACGCCTTCGTCGGGGTGGATGCTGCCGCGCTGCCGGACTTCGACGATCAGCAGTTCTCGCTCGACCTGCTCGAGCAGAAGCACGTGCTGGTCGCACCGGGGGTGAGCTTCAACGTGCCGTACCGCAATCACTTCCGCATCACCAACCTTCCCGACGTGGCGACGCTCCGTGAGGTATTCGTTCGCATCGACGAGCTGCTGAGCGCGTACGCGGGCGGCGCGCACGGCGGAGGAGCGAAGACGGCGGACAACGTGGTGAGCGCTTCCAAACGGTTCAAGTCTATTCTTTAAAGATCGCGTAATAGCCTGTTTTGATTAGGCTTCATAGCGACTCAGCTGAACACATCGGGCACGGCGGAACCCTCGTCGTCCCGTCACACCAGCGTGCGCACGCGGTGCGCATCGCGCACGCCGCCGCCGAGCTTGCCGCGGGGGCGCGTGTCTGGGCGAGCCCCGACGTGCTGGCGGTCGCGGCCTGGACACGGCGCGAGTGCGAGCGGCAGGCCGAGCGCACGCCAGGGAATTTCCCGCGGATTCTGAGCAGCGCGGAGGAATGGTGGCTGTGGCGGGATGCGGCGCGAGAGGCGGCCAGCGAGGCGCCGTTTCTCAGCATGGAGTCGCTGGCTGAATCGCTGCAGCGTGCCGCGGCGCGCGCCGCGGACTGGGATCTCGAGGCGCAGCGCGGAGCGCCGGAGAGCGAGGCGACACTCTTCCACGAGGCACAGCGCCTGTTCAGATCGCGCTGTCGCGATCTCGGCGCGGCCAGCGTGAGCTCCCTGGCCGGCAGCCTCGCGGGCGCCGGCGCCGACAAGCCGCTGCTGTTGCGCGGCTTCATCCCGCTGCCGCGCGGGCTCCTGCGGCTTGCGGGCGCGGCTGCGGCCGGGCGGCCGGCGCCAGCGCCTGCGCTGGCGACTGCGCGCGGCGTGCGTACGGCGGACGGGGAATCCGAGCGCGAGGCGATTGCGTCCTGGTGCCGCGCGCGCCTGCTCGCGCGCCCCGATGCGAGGCTCCTCGTGGTGCTGCCGGGACCCGCGGCGCCGCGCGAACGTCTCGCGGCGCTGCTGCGCGCCTGCATCGATCCGGCGCTGGCGCTCGGGGACGAGGCCATGTCGCGCGCGCCGGTCGGCATCGAGGGGGGCGAGCCGCTCGCAGGGCAGGCGTTACCCGCTCAGGCGCTGCTCGGCCTCGCGGTGCTCGCCGGGGGCCGCATGGAGATCGAGGCGCTGAGCCGCTGGCTGGTGTCTCCGTACTGGACCACTCCGGCGCCTGCGGCCCGGGCCGCACTGGCGCTGCTGCTGCGCCAGCGCGGTGCGGCGCGGCTCGATCTGCGCGAGCTTTGCGGGGCGCTGCAGCTCGTGCCGCGCGAGCTGCAGCCCGTGGCGCGCGAGCTCGAAGCACTGGTTCGCCGCGCCTCGCGGCTGCTCGGCGAAGGCAGCGCTTCGCCACGCCGCTGGTCGGAGCGCTTCGAGGCGTCGCTGCGCGCGCTTGGCTGGCCGGGGTCGCTGCCGGCGGACGGGGCGCTGCATCAGACACGGCTCCGCTGGCGCGAGCTCCTCGAGGAGTTCGGCGGGCTCGCTGCGAGCGCCGGGAATCTCAGCCGGGAAGCGGCGCTCGAGCAGCTCGGGGCGCTGGCGCTGCGCACCGCCTACCGTCCGGCAGATGAGGACGTGCCGGTGACGATCTCGCCGATGCTGTCCGATCCGGTGGCGCTGTACGACGGCATCTGGGTCGGGTCCCTGAGCGCCGACGCCCTGCCGCTGCCGCTTGCGCCCGATCCATTCCTGCCGCTCGGGGCGCAGGTGGCCGCGGGCCTGCCCGAGGCGAGCGCCTCCGGACGCCGTGCACAGGCGCAGGCGCTCCTGGCTGCGTGGCGCCGCGCGACGACTGAGCTCGTCCTGTCCGTTCCGGCGCTGGATGGGGACCTGGAGCTGCTGCCGAGTCCGCTGCTCTCCGGCCTGACTCTCGAGAACGAGACGCCGCCGGGTCTGTGGCTGCCGCTGCGGCTGCACCGGGACGGCTGCACCGAAGGACGCGACGATGGGCACGGGGTGCCCTACACGGCACCGGCACCGCTCCCGGGCGGCACGCGCGCGCTGACACTGCAGAACGAGTGCGCCTTTCGCTCCTACGCGGAGCTGCGGCTCGGGGCCGCCGCGCCCGAGCGCGCAGAGCCGGGCGTGCCGATGGACCAGCGCGGGCTCCTCCTGCACATGGCGCTGCAGCTCCTGTGGGAGCGGCTGCGCACGTCGGACGCTCTCGCATCGCTCGAGAGGCCGGCTCTCGAGGCGCTGATCGCCGAGTGCGTGTCGCGGGCAGCCCGGGCGCTGCAGACGGAGATGCCGGGCAGGCGGCGCCGGCCGCGGCCCGCGCCCGACGGCCAGTTCGATCTCTTCAGCGCGCTCTCGCCGGCCCTGACACGCGAGTGTGTGCGCGCGCGCATCCTCATCGGCAGGCTGTGCGAGCTGGAGCGCACCCGCCCACCGTTCACGGTAGTGGGCATCGAGCAGCTGACGGAGCTGTCGCTCGCAGGCGCACGGCTGCGCATGCGGCTCGATCGCGTGGACGCGGTCGCCACCGGCCGCATCGTGCTCGACTACAAGAGCGGGCGGCCGGCGAGCGTCGATTGGTTCGGCCGGCGCCCGACGCAGCCGCAGCTGCTCGCCTACCTTACCGCGCTGGGTGCGGACGTGGTGGCGCTCGCTACGGTGCACCTCACGGCCCGCGAGGTGCGCTTCTCAGGAGTCGCGGCCACGGCGGAGCTGCTGCCGCGCGTACGGGCGCTCCCGCCGGTGACCGGCGCCGCTGCCGCCGACTGGGCCCGGCAGCAGCAGACCTGGCGCGAGCTGATCGAGCGGCTGATCGGGGATTTTCTCGCCGGGGAGGCACGTATCGATCCGGCACCGGGCGCCTGCGACTACTGCCATCTCACCGACCTGTGCCGCATCGGAGCGCACCTGGCGCCGGAAACCGCCCGCCTGGATGAAGCCGATGAATGAGGAGCAGGCGCGTCTCGATGACGCGGCGCGTCTCGAGGCCACGGCCCCGGATGCCTCGATCCTGCTCGAAGCTCCCGCGGGCTCCGGCAAGACGGCGGTGCTCACACAGCGTTTCCTGCGGCTGCTCGCGACGGTGGACGATCCCGACGAGATCCTCGCCATCACCTTCACGCGCAAGGCCGCGGCGGAGATGCGCGCGCGAGTCATACGTGCCTTGCGGCTCGAGTCAGCCCCGCAGGACCCCGGAGCGCAGGCGCTGCGCCCGCTCGCCGACGCCGCGCTCGCCCACGGAGCACGGCGCGGCTGGCAGCTCGCGGCCGAGCCGGAGAGACTGCGGATCCAGACCATCGACTCCTTCAACTACTGGCTGGCGAGCCAGCTGCCGGTTGCGGCGCGCACCGGAGGCGCGCTCGAGGTCAGTGAGCATCCGGCGCAGCTCTACGGCCAGGCCGCACGCCGCGCACTCATCGGCGCCGAAGGCGACGCCGGGCTGGCGGCCGAGGCGCAGCGGCTGTTCGAGCGACTCGACAACCACTGGCTGAACCTCGAGCGTCTCATCGCTCAGATGCTCGCCGAGCGTGGCCACTGGCTGCATTTCGTGTTTCGCGAGGACCCGGAGGCACTGTGCCGTCGGGTGGACGCCAGCCTCACATCTCTGGCGCTCGAAGGCCTGGCGGCGCTCGCCGCCCTGATTCCCGAAGCGCTGCGGCGTCGGGCCGAGAGCCTGCCGGGCTCGGCGCCGCTCGGCACCGATCCGGCGGCGCTCGTGCACTGGAAGCACTTTGCGCACCTGGTGCTGACGCGCAACGACTGGCGCAAGCAGTTGTCGGCGCACCGGCTGCGTCCGGGCTTCACCGACGCGCGAGCGCGCGAGCGCTTGCGCGAGCTGATCGCGGATCTGCGCGGCATCGCTGGCGCACGCGAGGCGCTGCTCGAGCTGCGGCGCGCGCCCGCGGCAGTGCTGAGCGGCGATGAGCGGCAGGCGATCGTGGCGCTGTCGCGGATCCTGTCGCGCGCCGCGGCGGAGCTGCATGGCGTCTTTGCCGAGTCGGGGAAGGTCGATTACACCTTCGTGACCGGAGCGGCGCGCGCGGCACTCAGCGAGGGAGGCGAGCCTACCGAGCTGGCGTTGCGTGCGGGCCTGCGGCTGCGCCACATCCTGGTCGACGAGTTCCAGGACACCTCGCTCGCACAGTTCCAGCTGCTCGAGGTGCTCACCGCCGGCTGGGAGGAGGGCGACGGGCGCACGCTGTTCGCGGTCGGGGACCCGATGCAGTCGATCTACCGCTTCCGCGACGCCGAGGTGGGGCTGTTCCTGCGGGCGCGCTCCGCCGGGATCGGACGGGTGCGCCTGCGGCCGCTGCGGCTGCGGCGCAACTTCCGGTCGGCGCGCGCACTGGTCGACTTCGTCAATCAGCTGTTTGCGCAGGTGCTGGCGCCGGCCGACCAGCTGCGCATCGGCGGGGTGAGCTACCGCGAGAGCCTCGCGACCCGCGATGGCGCGGAGCTCGCCGGGGTCGCCCCGGTCACCCTGCGGGTTTACCCGGACGACCGGCTGGCAGAGGCGCGCGCAGTCGCAGCGCGCGTCGCGGAGCTGCGCCGGCTCGAGCCGCGGGCCTCGGTGGCGGTGCTGGTCGTGGCGCATGCTCATGCGGTGCCGCTGATGGCCGCCCTCGAGGCGCGCGGACTCAGGCCGCTCGGTGTCGATCTCGTGCCGCTGCGGGAGCGGCTGGTGGTGCGCGACCTGGTGCAGCTCGCGCGCGCCCTGACCGATGTCGCGGACCGCGCGGCCTGGCTCGCGGTGCTGCGCGCGCCCTGGTGCGGCGCGCGTCTCGGAACCCTGAGCGCACTTTCCGCTCCCGCCGGTCATGAGCTGGTGCTCGAGGCTCTGGGCGATCCCGAGCGCCTGGCGCGGTGCGACCCGTCCGATCGGCTGCACCTCGAGCGGGTGCGCGAGGTGCTGAGCGGGGCGCTCGCCGGGCGCGGCGCCGAGCCCGTGGCGAGCTGGCTGGAGCGCACCTGGCTGCGGCTCGGGGCGAGCGATGCCTACCGCACCGATGAGCTGATCGATGCACGGGCCTTCTTCGAGGCGCTCGCCGAGCATGCGGCCGCATCCGGGTGGCGTGGGCCCGAAGACCTTGTGCCGCTGCTCGAGCAGCTCTACAGCGCCCCGTCCGCGGCCGCCTCGGCGGTGCAGGTGATGACGATTCACCGCGCCAAGGGACTCGAGTTCGACCACGTGCTGGTCGCCGCGCTAGATCGCACGGTGCGCGCCCCCGAGCGCCGCCTGCTGCGCTGGGTCGACATGCCAAGCGAGGCGAGCGGCAGCAACCTGTTGCTCGCTCCGGTGCCGGCTGTCGGTGCGCGCGAGGATGAAGGCGATCTCAACAGCTATCTGAAGGATCTGATCCGCCAGCGCGACCTCAACGAGCGGCGGCGCCTGATGTACGTGGCCGCTACGCGCGCGCGGCGCACCCTGTGGCTGTCAGCCGCAGCCCCACTCGATGCGGATGGCAGCGTAAAGCCGGACAAGCGCAGTCCGCTGGCGCTCCTGTGGCCGGCGCTCGCACCGCGTTTCCAGATCGTGGCCGCTGCCGCGCCCGGGGCACCGCCGGCCCCGCCCGCGGGGCCGCTGCTGCGTTTGCGCCCCTCCTGGCAGCCCGCGGAGCTTCCCGCGGCCGTGCCCCTCGAGCGGCTGCCGCCGGCCTACCTGGCGGCGGAGCCGACCGAGTTCAGCTGGGCCGGAGAGACGCAGCGGCACATCGGTACGCTGGTGCATGGGTGGCTGGCACGCATCGCGCAGGGTGAGCGGCTGCCCGATGCGCGCTCGATCCTCGGGCAGGACGCGGCAATACGCTCGCAGCTGCGGCGGCTCGGGGTGCCCGAGAGCGAGCTTGCACGTGCGGTGGAGCTGGCGCTGGCGGCGCTCCAGCGAACGCTGGCCGACGATCGGGGTCGGTGGATCCTTCACGCCGGGCACGCACAGGCGCACAGCGAGTGGGAACTGAGCGGGATCAGCGGCGGAAGGCTGCGCAGCGCGGTGATCGACCGCTCGTTCGTCGACGAGCACGGGGAGCGCTGGGTGATCGACTACAAGACGAGCGTCCACGAGGGCGGGGGGCTCGAGGACTTTCTCGACCAGGAAGTCGAGCGCTACCGGGCCCAGCTCGGCACCTACCGGGAGCTGGCGCGCGGCTTAGGGGAGCAGCCGGTGCGCGCCGCGCTGTATTTCCCGCTGCTCCAGGCATTCCGCGAGCTGAGGTAATCAATTGGCGAAAATCGTCGAGACGATTTTCGCGGACATCACTCCGTGGGGCGCCGGCAAGAAGCGTGGTTCTTGCCGGCTGCGCACCAGAGAGAAATTCAGAGGGTTCCGGCGAGGCTGAAGGCCCGGCGTCCCGCCGCATCCGGGCTGCCGAGAAATTGCAGATCGCTCACGAGCTCCGGAGCCGCATCCGCGCGCGCGGCGACTTCAGCCTGCAATATGTAGGCGGGCCCGTGCATCAGGCGCAGCGTCCCCTGCACCGCGAGCGGGCCGCCGAGATCCTGCAGCGTTCCGACCGGATCGCCGCTGCCGTTGCCCGGAAAGGTGAGGGCGTAACTGCCGATGGGCGTCACGCGACCCGTGCGCTGGAGGAGGTCATGGGCTTCGATCCGGCCCTTGAGATCGGTAAGGTCGCCGTGCCGCAGGCGTACCAGCGCGAGCTCCGTGTGTACCGTGCCGCGCAGCTGCGGGGGCACGCGCGGTACGCGCGCGGGATCCAGCGGCAGATCCGCGACGAGATTGCGCAGCGTCACGCCGCCACCGAAGCCGAAGTCCACTTCCGAGCGGGCGCTCACCGGGCCGTCGCTGAGCTCGACATGTGCGGCGAGGGTGCCGGTCAGCGCGCGCAGCGGCGCGAGGTCCCAGCTGAGGTTGCCGAGCTCGAAGTGCTGGACGGTGAGGCCGGCGCAGGTGCCGCTCCAGACCGACCCCTCGACTCCGCCGCAGGCGAACAGAGGACTCCGCGGGAACACCCAGCTCGCGGGGAGGCGCGTCAGTACGATGACCGCGAAGGCCGTTGTCGCGAGCAGCGCGATCCAGAGCGGGCGGCGCACTTCAGCCCGAGTGCAGGACCACGGCGGCGTTCACCAGGCCTGGCTCGCCGGCGCCGTCGATGGTGGCCGAGTCGATGCGTATGCCATTCTGCTGCGCCAGGCGCGCCAGCCACGCGACCAGCAGGTCGAAGGGTGCCTTCTGCAGGCGCAGCGACAGCCCTCCGGTTCCGGCCGGCTCGCTTCCGGCGAGCGCACCGGCGAGGCCCGCTTCGCGCGCCGAGCGATCGACGATCACCACCAGGGGCTCTCCGCCGCTCGCCGGAGGCTGCGGTGAGGCCGCGAGCTCCGGGGCCACGGTCTGCATCCACTCGTGGTTGGTGTGCTTCCTGGCGAGCCGCGCCTGCGTCTGTGCGACGCTGCGGTCGAGCGGCAACAGCACGACGAAGATGATCAGCAGCACCGCGATGACGGCCATGATGGCGAGGAGCCGTCGGTCCCGCTGGGACAGCTGCGCCAACCACTGCTCGAGGCCTGGGGCCGACAGCCGCCCCGGCGGGAATTTCGCTGTCGCGCTCATGAGGGCTGCTTCATGGCCCCTGAGCGCGGATCTGCACGCGCCCCTGGTAAGTGCTGCCGACGGTGTTGCCGCCGATGAGATCCGAGTGCCAGCCGTTGTTGCGCAGCTGCTCGCTCAGCCGGTTGAGGCTTGCGGCATCGGGAGCGTTCAGTGTCATCTCGAGACCGCCGTCGTGAAAGTTGAGCGACTGCAGGCTCGTGCCGGGAGCCGCGCTGCGTGCCTGGGCGAGCGCCTGCAGTGCGCCGAGCAGGCCGTTCGAGCCGCCGCCGCCTCGCACGACGCGCAGCCTGTCCTCCATCTGCTGGCGCAGGTCGCCGGTGCACGGGCGCCCCGGCAGTGCGCTGTGGAAGGTATCGCAGAGAGCGGTGTCGGCCGCCCGCTCCCTGGCTTTCAGAATCCGCAATTCCGCCGCCTTACCCGCGAGGTGTAGTCCGACGAGGCTCACCAGGAGGAGGGCTGCGACGCGCCAGGCGGAGAAGCCGACGGCGCTCGAGCCCTTCGGCGCGTAGGCGCCCTGCAGCAGATTGACCGCGGTGGTAGTGGGGAGCTGCTGTGCGAACAGCGCCAGCGGACCGTCGCCGAGCAGCTGCACCTTGAGGCTGACGAAGCGGTCGCGCGCTTCCTCCACCTGCGCCGAGTGTGCGCTCCATTCCGCGGTGCCGCTGTAGAGAATGAGACCAGCGGCTGCACCGCCCGGCTCGGTGGTGTCGGCGGGCGCGGCCGGCGCCGCCGCCGCGAGATGCAGCGCCTCGGCGAGCGCGTCAGCCGGCAGGCAGACGGGCGCGGACTGCGGCAGCCGCAGAAACACCGCATCCTCTTCGAGCAGCGCGACGGCCTGAGAAGGATTTACCGGCAGCAGCTCGCTGTCGGCGTACATGCACTCGGGGCTCAGGCCGGCCGCGGTGAGCGCAGCCAGCCACTCGTCCATCAAGCCGCGCGAGACCACCGCGACCGGGGTGCGCGTGGCATCGGCGGCGCGCCTGCCGATGGCGAAATGGAGCGAGTCGATGTCCTCGGCGAGCTGTTCCTCGAGGGCGTAGGGGACGACCTGCTGCGGCTTGACTCCGCTCTTCAGCGGCAGCTCCGGCTCCGCCAGCAGCACGTCGCTTCCGGGCACGAGCACGCACAGGCGCCGGCCGATCGCAGCGGGCGCGGCCTCGGTCAGCGAGCCGCTCCCCGCGGCCGCGAGCGGTGCGCCGCCGGCCCCGGCGATCAGCCATGAGGCGAGGCCGTCGGGCGTGCGCGGCAGGCGCAGCAGCAGCCAGTCAGCCACGAGTGAACGGCCCCCGCCGCGTGCTGTCGCTCATAGTCAATCCGCCGTGAAACTGCGCAGGATCGGGCGCACCTGGCCCGTGGGGTCCTGCAGAAGAAGACTGTACAAGTTGAATTCGGTGCTGCCAATAGCGATGAGACTCGTCAGGCGGAAGTAACTCGAGGTCATCTGCACCTTCTGACTCAGCTGTTGCCAGCCCGCGGCATTGCCGCCGTTGGTGGCGGCCGCCTGATAGTCACTGAGCTGCGGGAAGCAGCCGGTGGTGGCGGTGCGGTTCTTGGTGAAGCCCGGCGCGTCGCTGGAGAACTCGATGTGACCCAGGTAGGCATCGAGGATCTGCGGCTTCGCGGTGCAGATGTTGAGCTTGGTGCCGTAGGGAAGCGCGATCACATAGGGTGCCAGCGCCAGATAGCGGTCGCGCCCGAAGCCCGGGAGCGCCAGGAGCTCGGTGGCGCTGGTGATATAGCGATTGGGCGTGCGGTAAGGCGGGACCTGTCCCATGTAGACGCTGTCCTCGGCGCCCTGCGGCTGCGAGGGGACGATGTCGCGATCGATCCAGTCGATCACGTATCCCGCCCACTTCGGCTCGAGTCCCAGAGCTGCGAGCAGCTGCTCGAATGCAGCCACCTGGACGTTGTCGGGCGTGCCATCCTGTTTGACGAGGTTGTTGAGGTTGAAGCGCCCCTGCAGGTCCTCGAGCTGCGCCGTCAGCATCACCCCGGGAACCACTTCCAGCGGTCCGACGGGCTGTGCCCAGCCCTCGGAGGAGTAGGTGTGCTGCGGGTCCGCTTTCTGGGCGAGGCGCAGGCCGTACGCGGCGAGTGCTTCGGCACCCTGCTGCACGAGCAGCGCCTGATCGAAGGCGAAGGTCGCCGAGCCGCGCCGGAAGGTCATGGCGTTCTCATAAGCCACCGCCGCGGCGAGGATCGTGCCCAGAGCGACCAGCAGGATGGCCACGAGCAGCGCAATGCCGCGCTGCGCCCGCGTCGGGCACGGGCCGCCGTGCATGCGGGCCGCGCGTGCCATCAGCCCGGTACCTCGATGACGCGCACGATCTTGCCGAAGTCCTCGGTCTCGAGCGTTATCTGCACCGCGATCGGTCGGATGCGCAGGTTGCCCTCGATCGCCTGCGCGCCGGCAACGGTGAGCGGCGGCCACTGCGGCTGCCAGTTGTGGCTGAGGTCCATGTACTGCATCGTCACCGACTTCACGCGGGTGAGGAGGTTGCGCCTCCCGGTGGTGCTCGAGAGGGTCGGATCGAGCACGTACCAGTACTCGCGCCGCAGCGTGCCGTTCTCGAGGAAGTAGGCAACTCGTTGCAGCTCCGAGCGCTGCAGTCCGGTGGGATTGGCCCAGCCGCTGCGGGTCAGGGCGAGGAGGGGCGGGGTGCCGCTCGTGGTCGATGCGGCCTGGCTGCTGCCGCCTCCGAGTGAGGACACCGACGTGGAGACTTCCGTCCCGGTCGCGTTGCCCTGCAACGCGGATTGTGCGGGCTCATCGCCCACCGCCTGGCGTACCGGGCGGGGCGTGAGCTGCACGAAGTCCTGCTCGAGGACGCGCAGCGCGGTCTCGAGCTCGATGAGCCGGGCCTGCTTCTCCTTGATCGCGTCGTGAGTTCTCAGGGCCTGGGTGAGGGTCCCGTAGCCTATCGCAAACATGATGGCTGCGATCGCCATCGCGACCAGGAGCTCGAGCAGCGTGAAGCCCCGCGGTGCGCTCATCCGGTCCCCGGCGTCGGCGTCGGCGTGGGTTGCGCCGGCGGCGGCTGCGGCCCGGGCGTCGGGCCCGTGCCACCCGGCGCAAGGCCCGGCGCAGTACCCGGGCTCGCGCTGCCCGGCAGGAGCGTCTGTGCGCCCCAGTTCGGAGAATCGCCGCGCGGCGCACCGACGGCATCGCCGTAGATACCGCTCACCGTGGCATACCAGCCCCGGTCACTGTCGGTGGCGGCATCGGTCGGGCGCGCGCTCACCTCGATGCGTAACATGCCGGGCAGCTGCAGCGCGGTGACCTCCTGGTGCCAGTGCCACTTGCGGCCCGCGAAATCGACGTCGCCGTCGCTCTTGCCGTTCTGCGGCGTCTGGCCGGAGAGGCGCACCTGGGCGATCTGGTTGAGCGCCACCCAGTTGGCGAAGGTCTTGTCCCGCAGGTACGCCACCGTGTCCGCCGAGGAGGTGAGGGCGCCGAGCACCGCGGCCATGCCGAGCACCACGACGGCGAGTGCCACCAGCACTTCGAGCAGCGTGAAGCCGCGCACATGCCGGCCGACGCTCACTGCGGCTTCGCCTCCACCATGCGCTGCTCCAGCAGCTGCCCCTGATCGTCCTCGGTGAGCGTGATGCTGCGCGTGCCGCCATCGCGCAGCAGACTCGCCGCGAAGGAAGTCAGGTCGCCGTCGGAGAAGATCATCACCTGCGGCGTCTTGTCGTGAGCGTCGGCGGGACGGCGCAGGACCACGGGACGCGCATCGACCACGAGCTGCAAGCCGATCCCGGAGGGGAGCTTGCGGGCCGAGAGTACTTCGTCCTCGGTAACGCTGCGCCACTGAGCGAGCAGAGCGTCGTAGACCAGGAACTCGTAGCCGTCCTCCTGGAAGAGAATTCCGTACTCGCGTGTCTGGAGCTCGGCCTGCTCGCGCGCATAGCTCATCAGAGCGTAGAGCCGGTCGCTCTCCCGTTGCAGCGGTGCGTCGCGGCCGCCGAGGCTCAGACTCAGGACGATCCCCGCGGTCACGATGCCGATGATCGTCACCACCACCAGCAGCTCGATCAGCGTGAAGCCGGCGCCACCGCCGCCCCCACGCGCGCGGCGGCGGCGAGGCACGGGCGGACTACTGGTTGAGGTTCCAGTTGCCGATATCGGCATTGATGCCATCGCCGCCGGGCTGCCCGTCTGCACCGAGTGAGAAGAGGTCGTAGGCCTTGCCGTGCGTACCGGGAAAGACGTACTGGTAATCGTTCCCCCAGGGGTCCTTGCTGATCCGCTCGATGTACCCGCCGGCCTTCCAGTTCTTGATGCTGGGGTCGGTCGGCTGCTGCACCAGAGCGCCAAGTCCCTGCTCATTGCTCGGGTATTTCGAGTTGTCCATGTAATACATGGTGAGCGCCGTCTCGAGGCTCTGGACGTCCTGCTTCGCCTTGGCCACCTTGGCGGCGTCGATCCTCGAGAGCACGCTCGGCACGATGGCGGCGGCCAGCAGGCCGATGATGAACAGCACCACCATGATCTCGATCAGCGTGAAGCCGCGAGCCTTGCCCAAGAGCCGGCGGCGTCTGCTAACCTGCTCGGCGATGTGATTCATAAGTGGCGCTCGCGGGCGGCTCTGGTCCGCCGGTTGGTCTGAAAAAGCGCTTCGGATCATAACAAATAGGGGTCTTCAGGCCTGTGAACCGCGCGCAGCGGCTGTTTCGGTCGCTCAATTGCGACGATGGTCATGGCGCGGCGCTCCTCTCGGGCTGTGCGCTGCTCCTGGCACTCGCCGCCACGGGCGCTGCGGGCCGCGCACCGCTGCAGTACGACCGTACGGCCCTCGCCGCGGGCGAGCTCTGGCGGCTGCTCACGGCGCACCTCGTGCACCTCGATCTGCACCACGCCCTGCTCAACTGCGCGGGGCTCGCGCTCATGTGGGCCTTGTTCGCCCGCGCTTACACGCCGCGCCAGTGGCTCCTGGTCCTGGCGGCGGCAGTCGGCGCCATCGATGCGGGCCTGTGGTTCGGCGATTCGACCCTCCGGTGGTACGTAGGTTCCTCCGGAGCGCTGCACGGCGCCATGGCCGCAGGCACCCTGGCGCACCTGAGACGCAGAGAGCGCGATGGCTGGCTCCTCGCCGCCTTCCTGCTGGGCAAGCTCGCCTGGGAGCAGTCGGTGGGGCCGCTGCCTCTTTCGGGCCGGGATCCCGTGGTCGTGGACGCGCACCTCTATGGCGTGCTCGGCGGGCTCGGCGCGGCCGCGTTCCTGAGGCCGGCACCCGAGCCGGTATAATTTTCGCCTTCGCGGGCTTAGCGGGGTCAGTCATGGCGTTTGCGTTCGTCTTTCCCGGACAGGGCTCACAGTCGGTCGGCATGTTGGGCGCTCTCGCTGCCGCAACCCCGATCGTGCGCAGCACCTTCGACGAGGCCTCCGCGGTTCTCGGCTATGACCTCTGGAAGCTCACGAGCGAGGGCCCGGAAGAGGAGCTGAACGCGACCGCGCGTACCCAGCCGGCGCTGCTCGCCGCCGGAGTTGCGACCTGGCGCGCCTGGGCCGAGCGCGGCGGAGCCGTTCCCGACATCGTCTCGGGTCACAGCCTGGGCGAATTCACCGCGCTCACCTGTGCAGGGAGCATCGAGTTCCCGGAAGCCATCGGGCTGGTCCGTTACCGCGGCGAGGTGATGCAGGAGGCGGTGCCGGCAGGCACGGGCGCCATGGCCGCGATCCTCGGACTCGACGACGCCGAGGTCGAGGCGGCCTGTCGCGAGGCGGCCGCGGCGGGCGGGCCCGGGTCCGTGGTCGAAGCGGCAAATTTCAATTCCCCGGGCCAGGTCGTGATCGCCGGGGAAACGGCCGCCGTCGAGCGCGCCATCCTCGCTGCCAGGGCGCGCGGTGCCAAGCGCGCGGTGCCGCTGCCCGTCAGCGTGCCCTCGCACAGCAGCCTGATGCGCGGCGCCGCCGAGCGGCTGCGCGGACGGCTGTCGGCAACGGCGCTGCGCGCACCGCGCATTCGCTACGTGAGCGCGGTAGATGCGGCCGCGCACACCGAGCCGCAGGAGATCCGCGACCTGCTGGTGCGGCAGCTGTCGAGCCCGGTGCGCTGGTCGCAAACGCTGCGCGCGATCAGCGAGATGGGCGTCGAAGAGATCATCGAGTGCGGGCCGGGCCGGGTATTGACCGGGCTCAACCGCCGCATCGAGCGGCGCGCGGGCCTGGAGTTTCTGGCGCTCGAGGACCCGGCGGCGATCGGAGCGGCGCTGGAAGCGACACGAGAGGGCAGCCATGCTTGAGAACGAAGTCGCGCTGGTCACCGGCGCCTCGCGTGGAATCGGTGCTGCCATCGCGCTCGCCCTCGGCAAGGCCGGCGCCCGCGTCATCGGCACCGCGACCAGCGCCGAGGGTGCGGCCAGGCTTGACGCCACCTTCGCGTCGCACGGATACAACGGCCGCGGAGCCGTACTCGATGCCGGGAGCGCGGAGTCGATCGAGGCGCTCATGGCCGGGCTCGAGAAGGCGGGGGAGCTTCCCACCATCCTCGTCAACAACGCCGCCATCACGCGCGATGCGCTGCTGCTGCGGATGAAGCCCGAAGACTGGGACCGCGTCATCGCGACCAATCTCACCGCGGTTTTCCGCCTCTCGAAGGCCTGTGTTCGCCGGATGATGAAGGAGCGTCGCGGGCGCATCGTCAATCTCACTTCGGTGGTGGGCCTCACGGGCAATCCCGGACAGGCGAATTACGCGGCCGCGAAGGCCGGACTCCTCGGCTTCACCAAGTCGCTGGCACAGGAGCTCGCCTCGCGCGGCATCACCGTCAACGCGGTCGCACCCGGCTTCATCGACACGGACATGACGCGCACCCTGAGCGAGGAGCAGCGCTCGGCGCTGCTGACACGCGTGCCGCTCGGGCGCCTCGGCACGGTCGAGGACATCGCCGCGGCGGTTCTGTTCCTGGTCTCACCGCAGGCCGGCTACATCACCGGGGAGACGCTGCACGTGAACGGCGGGATGTACATGCCCTGAGGGGACGTTGGCCTCACGCCACAAGCGCTCCCCGAGCCGGGCGCCGGGTGAGTCGAAGCTGAGGGACTTTCGCCAGTAAAAACAATCACTCGCGGGGATCATGGCCGAGTGGCACCCGGGGGGGTGTTCCCCTACAATACCGCGCCCGCCGTGCTGGCCGCGGCCGCACTGGCGGGAGATCTCAAGCCTTATTCTCAAGAGGACCAACCGCTAATGAGCACAGTCGAGCAGCAGGTCAAAGCCATCGTTGCCGAACAGCTGGGCGTCAAACAGGAACAGGTCACGAACGACGCGTCGTTCGTGGACGATCTTGGAGCCGACTCGCTCGACACCGTCGAGCTGGTGATGGCCCTCGAGGAGGAATTCGAGATCGAAATTCCGGACGAGGACGCCGAGAAGATCACGACCGTCCACCAGGCCATCGACTACATCAACGAGCGCCGCGCCAAGTCCTGATCACTCGCGCGCGCCATACAGGAGTCGTGTGAGCAAGCGCCGCGTCGTAGTGACGGGTCTTGGAATCGTGTCGCCGGTAGGCAGCACGGTCAAGACGGCCTGGGAGGCGGTCCTCAAGGGCGAAAGCGGCATCAGCCCGGTCACGCGCTTCGATACCTCGGCCTTTCCGGTGCGCTTCGGCGGTCAGGTACGCGGCTTCGACGTCGCGCAGTATCTCGCGCCCAAGGAAGCCCGGCGCATGGATGAGTTCATGCACTACGGCGTTGCGGCCGGCGTGCAGGCGGTGACCGATTCCGGCATCGACTTCAGCAAGGCGGACGCGACGCGCTGCGGCGCGGTTTGCGGCGCGGGCATCGGCGGACTCTGGACCATCGAGGAAGAGTTCAGCGAATACCTGAAGGCCCAGAGCCCGCGCAAGATCTCCCCGTTCTTCGTCCCCGCGACCATCATCAACATGATCGCGGGACACCTCTCGATCCGCTACGGGCTGAAGGGCCCGAATCTCGGGGTCGTGACGGCCTGCACCACCTCCACCCATGCCATCGGGCTCGGCATGCGCGCGATTCAGTACGGCGATGCGGACGTGATCGTCGCCGGCGGCGGCGAGATGGCGACGACGCGCTGCGGACTCGGGAGCTTCGGTCAGGCCAAGGCGCTCTCCACCCGCAACGACGCGCCCACCGAGGCGAGCCGCCCCTGGGACAAGGATCGCGACGGCTTCGTGCTGAGTGATGGCGGAGGCGCAGTACTGCTCGAGGAGCTCGAGCACGCGCGCCGCCGCGGCGCGCACATCTATGCGGAGCTGGTCGGCTTCGGCATGAGCGGGGATGCCTTCCACATCACTGCGCCCCCCGAGGACGGCGAAGGCGCCATGATCGCCATGCGCAACGCGCTGCGCGATGCCGGCCTCAATCCCGGCGAGGTGCAGTACGTCAACGCGCATGCGACCTCGACGCCCCTCGGCGACAAGGCGGAGACGGTGGCGCTGAAGCGCGCCTTCGGCGAGCACGCGGCGCGCCTCGCGGTGAGCTCCACCAAGTCGATGACCGGGCATCTGCTGGGTGCAGCCGGCGTGGTCGAGGCGATCTTCTCGGTGCTCGCCATCCGCGACGGTGTCGCTCCACCCACCATCAACTACCGCACGCCCGATCCCGAGTGCGACCTCGACTACGTTCCGAATACCGCGCGGCGCATGAAGATCGACGTCACCCTGTCGAATTCCTTCGGCTTCGGCGGCACCAACGGCTCGCTCGTCTTCCGGCGGATGAGCTGAGCCGGCGGCGCGGTCCACGGACCTACGCTACGCACGCACCCATCGTTCGCGAGCTTGCGGTACCGGGCGCGGTCCTGCGCCGCCTCGCCGCAGCCAACCCGGCGCGCTATCCGCTGCTGCTCGACAGCGCCGCCGCCGGACCCCTGAGCGCCGCCAGCCTGTTGCTCGCCGAGCCGCAGGCGGCGCTCTGGCTGGGCGCCGACGGACGCCTCGGCGGGCGTGGCATGCGGCCGGAAGGCGCGGGCTTTCTCACCGCGCTCGAGACCTGGTGGCGCAGCGAGCGGCTCCCCCTCGCCGCAGGCTCGCCCCCGCCCGGCCCCGCGGACCTGCCCTTCACGGGCGGCTGGGCGCTCTATCTCGGCTACGAGCTCGCGCAGGAGATCGAGCCGCACCTTGCGCTGCCTGCAAGTCCGCTTCCCTGGGTCGCGTTCGCGCTGCGTACCCCCTGTGCGCTCGTTCATCAGCTCGGCAGCGACCGCGTGTTTGCGGTGGCCGAAGAGGGCCAGGGTGAAGCGCTGGCTCGCGTGGTGGAGGACGCCTGCGCCGCCGACGCTGCCGGGGAGCCTGCGGACGATATCGAGGTGCGCGCCGTGCTCGAGGAAGAGCCGGCTGCCTTCCTCGCCCGGGTGCGGCAGACCAAGGACTATGTGAGAGCCGGCGACATCTACCAGGCGAATCTGTCGCGCCCCTGGACAGTGCAGCTCGCGCGGCCGGCGGGGGATGCGCCGGTCGCCGCGGCTCTCTACCGGCGTCTGCGCCAGGCGAACCCGGCGCCTTTCGCCGCGCTCGCGCAATGGGACGGTGTGGCGCTGCTCTCTTCCTCGCCCGAGCGCCTGGTGCGCGTCAGCGGGCGGCGCATCGACACCCGGCCGATCGCCGGGACACGCCCGCGGGCGCGGCGGCCGGGAAGCGATGCGGCGGAGATACCCGAGCTCGTGGCGCATCCCAAGGAGCGCGCCGAGCACATCATGCTGGTCGACCTCGAGCGCAACGATCTGGGGAGGCTGTGCGAGCCGGGCAGCGTGCGGGTGGATGAGCTCATGAGCATCGAGTCCTACGTCCATGTGCACCACATCGTCTCGAACGTCAGCGGCGAGCTGCGCGCCGATGTAACGCCGGTCGGCGCGATACGGGCGGTATTCCCCGGCGGCACGATCACCGGCTGTCCCAAGTTCCGCTGCATGCAGATCATCGCGGAGCTCGAGGGTGTCGGACGCGGCGCCTACACCGGCTCCGTCGGCTACCTCACACGGGACGGACGACTGGACCTCAACATTCTCATCCGTACCATGTCGCTCAGCGCCTCGAGCCTCGACTTCCGCGCGGGGGCCGGCATCGTCGCCGACTCCGACCCGGAGCGCGAGCTCGAGGAAACGCGCGCCAAGGCGCGCGGTCTGCTGCGGGCGTTGGGGGGGAACTATGGAGCGTAGCGCTGCGCCGGATGCAGTATGGGTCAACGGTGTCCCCGGGGGGGCGGTCTCGCCGGTCGACCGCGGGCTGCACTACGGCGATGGCCTGTTCGAGACCATCGCCTGCGTCGGCGGCAAGCCGCGCTTCCTGCCGCTGCACCTGGAGCGTCTGGCGCGCGGTGCAAAGCGGCTCGGGATAGCGCTGCCCGGCACGGTAGAGCTGCAGCGCGAGATCCTCGCGCTGGCGAAGCAGGTCGACCGGGCCATCATCAAGGTGCTGCTCACGCGCGGCGCAGCGGTAGCACGCGGCTACGGCCTGACGGGGCGCGAGAAATCGACACGCATTACTCTGCGCTATCCCTGGGAGGCGGAGGATCCGCGCCTCGCAGCCGAGGGCGTGCGGGTACGGACCGCGGCGCTGCGGCTGGCGGAGAACCCGCCGCTCGCCGGCATCAAGCACCTGAACCGGCTCGAGCAGGTGCTGGCTCGACGCGAGTGGAGCGAGCCGCAGATCGCCGAGGCGTTGCTGTTCTCCGCCGGCGGTAAACTCGTCTCGGGGGTGATGAGCAACGTCTTCCTGGTGGACGGGCGCAAGCTGCGCACTCCGCTCCTCGATCGCTGCGGCGTGGCCGGCATCATGCGGGCGGTGGTGATGCGCGAGGCGGCGCACGCCGGCATCCAGACCGAGGAAGTGGCGCTCGGGAGCGAAGACCTCGCGCGCGCCAGCGAGATCTTCCTCACCAGCTCGGTGATCGGACTGCGCCCGGTGAGCCAGCTCGACGGGCGCGCCTGCACTCCGGGGGCGGTGACGCGCGAGCTGCAGCAGCGCCTCACCCCGCTCCTCGGCAGGGGCCACGATGACTAGCGCCCTGCGCCCGTGGCTAAGGCGTTCGATCATGGGGCTGCTGATGTCGCTGGTCCTGGCGGCACTCGCCCTCGCCGAGATCTACCAGCGCCTCGGGCAGAACTATGCGAACCCGGGACCGGCGCCGGCTGCGGTGCGCATCCAGGTGGCCCCGGGAGCCAGCCTGCGCACGGTGCTCACGCAGCTGCAGAGCGCGGGCGCCGTGCGCGAGCCGCGTGAGGTCGAATGGTACCTGCGCCTGCGGCGCCTGCACCCGCGCGTTCAGGCCGGCACCTATGCGATTCCAGCGCGCGCCAGCCCGGCGCAGATCCTCGACATGTTCGAACAGGGCCGGGTGATACTCGAGCAGCTCACGCTGGTCGAAGGCGCGACCTTCGCCGACTTCCTCGAGCTGCTCGGGGCTGAGCCGGACGTAATCCACACTCTCGCCGGGAAGAGCCCCACACAGGTCATGGCGGCCATCGGCCACCCGGATGAGAGCCCGGAGGGGCGCTTCTTTCCCGACACCTACCGCTTCGCGGCCAACACCAGCGACACGGTCATTCTGCAGCTGGCCTACCAGGCCATGCAGCAGGCGCTCGAGGCCGCCTGGCGCGAGCGCAGCCCGCAGCTGCCGCTCGCATCGCCCTATCAGGCTCTCATTCTCGCCTCCATCGTCGAGAAGGAGGCACAACTCAAGAGCGAGCGCGCCCGCATTGCCGGAGTATTCGTCAATCGCCTGCGCAAAGGCATGCGGCTGCAGTCGGACCCGACCGTGATCTACGGCCTCGGCGCCCGCTATGACGGTGAGATCCACACCCGCGATCTGCTGAGCGACACGCCGTACAACACTTACACGCGCGCCGGCCTTCCCCCCACACCCATCGCTCTTCCCGGCCGCGAATCGCTGATGGCTGCGGTGCGCCCCGACGAGAGCGGCGATCTGTACTTCGTCGCGACGGGTCTCGGCGACGGGGCGCACCATTTCTCCAGGACCCTGGAAGAGCATAATCTCGCGGTGAAGGCCTACCTCAGACAACTGCGGCGCGCCCGGCAGCGTGCGACCGCAGCCGCGCCGCCGCAGGCGCCTGCCGCGCCGGCGAAGCCGGCTCACGCCTCGAAGCAGGGCGGCGGAGCCACCCCATGAGTGGCGCGCGCTTCATCACCCTCGAAGGCATCGAGGGCGCCGGCAAGTCGACCGTCGCCAAGTTCATCCTCGCCTGGCTGAGTCAGCACGGAATCGCGGGCCGCCTCACGCGCGAGCCGGGCGGCACGCCGCTCGCAGAGCGCCTGCGGCAGATCGTGCTCGAGGGTGGCACCGAGCCGCTTTCGCCCGTAACCGAGACGCTGCTCATGTTCGCCGCACGCGATCTGCATCTGCGCAATCTCATCCGCCCGGCGCTCACGCGCGGGGAGTGGGTGATCTGCGACCGCTTCACCGACGCGACGCGCGCCTACCAGGGAGCGGGGCGCGGCGTCGACGGCGGTCTCATCGAGGCGCTCGCTGCGGCGGTGCACGCCGGTCTCTCGCCCGATTGCACGCTGCTCCTCGACCTGCCGGTAAAGGTCGGGCTCATCCGGGCCCGAGGTCGCGATGCGGGGCCGGCGGATCGCTTCGAAAGCGAGACGGCCGCCTTCTTCGAGAAGGTGCGCTCGGGGTATCTCGAGCTCGCACGGCGCGAGCCGCGCCGCTTCCACATCATCGATGCGGCGGCGCCGCTTGCCGAAGTGGAGGCGCGGGTCGAGCGCATTCTGGTGGGGCTCTCGTGAGCGTGCCGGCGGCGACTCCACCCCCGTGGACCGCGACTGAGCGCCAGGCGCTCAGTGCCGCGCAGCGCGCCGGCCGATTGCCGCATGCGCTGCTCATCCACGAAGCCCCGGGCGCGGGCGGCGAGTGGCTGGCGCACTGGGCCGCGCGCCTCGCCCTGTGCGAGCGCGCAGCGCAGGCTCCCTGCGGCAGCTGCAGCGCGTGCCGCCGGGCACTCGCCTGGCAGCACCCGGACCTCGCGCGCTTAGGTCCGCTCGAGGACTCGCGCCAGATTCGCATCGAGCAGGTCCGCGAGCTCGCCGCCGAGCTCGCGCTCACGAGTCACGCCGGCGGTTACAAGATCGGCGTTCTCTCTCCCGCGGATCTGCTCAACCGCTTCGCGGCCAATGCGCTCCTGAAGACGCTGGAAGAGCCCACGCCACGGACGCTGCTGATCCTGGTCGCGACGCAGCCATCGCGGCTGCCGGCAACGGTCCTCAGCCGCTGCCAGCGGCTCAAGGTGCGTGCGCCGACGCGTACCGAGGCGGTCGCGTGGCTGCGGGAGGTGCGCGGGGAGGGCGCGTGGGATGCGGCGCTCACGGTGCTCGGCGAGGCACCGCTGCTGCTCGCTGAGGCCGATCCGGCCCCGATCGCCGAAATCGGCCGGGAGGCGCTCGCGACGCTCGATGCCCTGGCCGCGGACAGGACCGACCCGCTGGCCGTCGCCGAGCGCTGGGCCCGCAGCGAGCTGCCGCTGCGCCTCCTGTGCTTTGAGAAGTGGCTCACAGAACGCATTCGCCGGGAGCAGGGCGGCGCCGGTCTTTTTACAGAAGTGCGTGCTGGCCCCTACTTGCCAGTGCCCGGGGCGTTCTTGAATATACGCGGGCTGTTCGGGCTCCTGGACGAGGTCCGCGAGCTAAGGAATGCGCTCGATGTGCCGCTAAATCGCGCACTGGCGCTCGAGGCCCTGTTTCGGCGGCTTGCACCGGGTGGTGCCGGCGTCGCAGCATAGGAAGCACGGATGAACGCACGACCGGTACATTTGACGGGTGGGGAACGAACCGTGAGAGCGGGTGCGAACAAGCCGGGGCTCCTGACGCTGACCATCAAGGACAAGAGCGCCCTGTACCTTGCCTACATGCCGTTCGTGAAGAACGGTGGCCTGTTCATCCCCACCAACAGCAACTACCGCCTCGGCGACGAGGTCTTCATGCTGCTGAACCTCATGGGCGAGGACGAGAAGCTCCCCGTAGCGGGGCGCGTGATCTGGGTGACTCCCAAGGGTGCCCAGGGCAAACGCACCGCCGGCATCGGCGTGCAATTCAGCGAGCAGGATCGCGGGCAGACGCAGAAGAAGATCGAGACTTATCTCGCCGGCGCCCTGTCGGGCGACAAGGCCACGCATACCATGTAGCGGTTTGGACGGCTGAGGGGGGCCGCCAATCATGCGCATCTGTGCGACCAGGCACCTTGCGACCGCAGTCGCAGCGGTGCTGCTCGGTTTCCCGGCAGCCTGCACTACGATGACGCCTCTTGCCCCCGATGCGAACGGTGAGCACATCCGCGCCGCCGTCAAGGCGGGCGATACGGTGCGCGTGCTGCTTGCCGACGGCACGGTCCACCTCGTGAAGGTCAGCGCGTTGAGTGAGTCTTCGCTGACCGGCAGCGCCTCGCAGGGTGGCACCGATGTCGCGGGGTCGCGGATCGATCTGCCCTGGCGGGAGATCCGCCAGATCGAGGTGCAACGTGTCAGCGGTTCGAGGACCGCCGGGCTCACCGCGCTCCTCGTGGTGGTGGCGGCGGTCGTGATCGCCTCAGCCGGCGGCAGTCACACGCCCGGGTACACGCGCTAGCGGGCAGGAATCGTCCGGGCTACTTCTTGACCGGGGCGGGAGCCCTGGCCGGCGCGCGCGGCGGCGCGGGAGCGGCCGCCTGGCCACCGTTCGCCAGACCGCCGTTCAGCACGTAAGCGTCGAAGCCGCGCTCGACCAGCAGGTAGGCGGCGGCGGAGCTGCGCCTCCCGGTGTCGCAATACACGACGTAGGGGATTGCCTGGTCGAGGGTCGAGAGCTTGAGACGGATCAGATAGAGAGGAATGTTGAGCGAGCCCTCGATGGCGAGCGTCTGATGCTCGCTCGGCAGGCGCACGTCGAGCCAGCGGCCGCCCCCCGAGACGATCTCGGTCGCCTTGTCGCGATCGACCCACTGCAGCAGCGGCTCGTTCATGAGCTCGCGGAAGTCCTGCTTGTTGAGGCGCATCAGCACCCCGTCGGTGAGCATGGTGACGGTCGCATTGCGCTTGGCTTCGGCGATCAGCGCCTCCTCGCCGAAGGTGTCGCCGACGTTGAGCTCGGCGAGCTTGATGCCCTCCTGCCGCAGCGGCGTCTCGCGCGACACCGAGCACTTGCCGCTCACGATGATGTAGAAGAAGTCGCCCTCGCCGCCCTGCTTGATGATGACGTCGCCGGCCTTGACCGGCACGCGCTGCAGGCGCTGGAAGATGGCCTGGATGTTGGCCGGCGGGATGCGGTGGAATGCCTTGGTCTGCAGCAGCGTGGTCATCCAGTCGTCGGAGCCGGCGCTCTGCAGCTGCGCCTGCAGCTCACCCACCTCGTAGGTGCCGGTCTGATCCCAGGTGATCATGACATCCAGCAGGTCGCTGTCGATCGAGAGGTAGGTGACATCGCCGCGGGCGCGCGCGCTCACCGGCCGCGGCAGCTGCGGATAGAGCGGATTGCGGGCCTCGGGCGTGCCGCCGCTCAGCATGCCGGCCTGCTGTTCGCCCTGGACGATCTCGAGCGTGCCGCTGACCAGCCAGAAAGTGCGCTTGGCGGTGTCGCCCTGATCGAAAAGCAGGCGCCCGGAGTTGAGCGTGCGCAGGGTAATCTTCTTGGCGAGCGCCGCGAGGTTCTCGCGCTTCATGCCGTCGAGAGGCGCAAACGCCTTGAGGACCTGAACTGTTGTTTCGCGCTCTTCCGCCATTGGGTTCGTTCGCGGGCCTTCAGTTTTCGTGCCGGCCGCGCCCGTCCCGGCTGCGGCGTAAACGCCGCAGGATGGTAGCACAGGGTACCGGCGGGCCCGCCTGCAGCGGGCTCACGTTTTGGGTGTCTCGAGGAGCTGCGACCAGCCGGGATCGGGTGCGAAACGTGAGCCGTGTCGCGCCCGCAGCTCCTCGAGCCGCGCCACGATCGCGCGCGGGCCGCGGGCGCGGGCAAAGCTCAGCGGGCCGCCGCGGAAGGGGGCGAAGCCGGTGCCGAACACCACCGCCGCATCGACCAGGTCGGCATCCTCCACGATGCGCTCGCGCAGGCACGCCACACATTCGTTCACCAGCACCAGGATCAGGCGGTCGGTGAGATCCTCAGGCACCGGGCCGGCGCCCGGAGCGGGCTTGACGGGCTTGCCGTCCTGCCACAGGTAGTACCCCGCACCGCTCTTGCGCCCGAATTTCTTCGCGGCCAGGAGGGCCGCGAGACGCGGCAGCTGCGGCACCGGCCGCCCGAGCTCCTGAGCGATGATCTCGCCCACGTGCGCGCCCACGTCGAGGCCCACGACGTCGACGAGCTCGATCGGACCCATGGGCATGCCGAAGCGCACCGCCGCCCGGTCGATGGTCGCGAGCGCTACGCCTTCCTCAGCCGCATACATTGCCTCGTTGAGGTATGGCGTCAGCACCCGGTTCACCAGGAAGCCCGGCGCGCTGCGGCACGGCACCGGGAGCTTGTCGAGGCGCCGCGCGAAGGCGGTCGCAGCCTGCAGCGCCGCGGCGTCGGTGCGCGCGGCATGCACGATCTCGATGAGCGGCATTTGCGCCACCGGATTGAAGAAGTGCAGCCCCACGAGGCCCTCGGGCCGTGCGAGCTTTGCCGCCAGCGGCTCGAGCATGATGCTGGACGTGTTGGTGGCGAGCAGCGCCCCCGGCTTCATGCGCGGCTCGAGGCGCGCATACAGCTCCTGCTTGGCCTCGAGGTTCTCGAAGATCGCCTCGATGATCACATCCGCCGAGGCGACACCGCTGCCGGCGACATCGGCGCGCAGCCGCTCGCGGGCGGCCTGGTTCTTCGCGGGATCGCGCACGCGCCTGTCGAACAGCTCGGCGGCCCGCTTGAGCGCCGGCTCGATGTACTCGATCGCCCGGTCCTGCAGCGTGACGCTGAAGCCGCGCAGCGCCGCCCAGGCGGCGATGTCCCCGCCCATCACTCCCGCTCCAACCACGTGCACGTGGCGCAGCTCGGCGGGACTCTTGCCGCCGCCGGCCTTGAGACGGTCCTGCAGCAGGAACATCCGCACCAGGTTGCGCGACGTCGGTGTGGTAAAGAGCTGCGCGATCGAGCGCGCCTCGGCTTCGAGCGCCGCGGCACCGTGCGCTCCGTAACGCGCCCACAGCTCGATGATGGCGTAGGGGGCCGGGTAGTGATCGCGCGGTGCGCGGCGCGCCACCTGTGCGATGAGCGCGCGGCGCACCAGCGGGCGCAGCGGCGCGAGCCCGAGCAGCCGCTGGAGGAAGGGGGCGCGGCGCGGTGCCCGGCCCCCGAGGGCGAGGGCGCGGGCGGCGGCGCGCAGCTCGCTCTCGGTGGTGAGCGCATCCACCAGGCCGAGGCGCAGCGCCTTATCGGCGCGCAGCGGCTTACCCGTGAGCATCAGCTCCATCGCCGCCTGCACGCCCAAGACCTGCACGCTGCGCACCGTGCCGCCGAATCCAGGGTGAATGCCGAGCTGTACCTCGGGGAGTCCGAGCGAGAGCCGCTCGTCGCCGACGGCGACACGCAGGCGGCAGGCAAGCGCGAGCTCGAGGCCGCCGCCGAGCGCGAAACCATGGATGGCCGCGACCGTCGGACAGGGGAGCGCGGCGAGGCGGTTCAGCACCTGCTGGCCGCGGTGGATCAGTGCGTAGCCATTGTCGGCGTCGGCGATACCGGTGAACTCGCGGATGTCGGCACCGGCGATGAAGCCGCTCTTCTTGGCCGAGATGACGATGACTGCGCGCGGCAGATCCGTCTCGAGCGCGGCGAGCAGCCCGTCGAGCTCGATGAGCACACCGCCCGAGAGCACGTTGGCCGAGGTGGCGGGCTTATCCAGCGTCAGCCATGCGATACCGTCGGCATCGCGCTCGAGTCTCCAGCTGTGGGCTGCATCGGTGCTCATGGGGGCGGGGTCAGGCGCAGAGCGGCCGCTTCAGGCGGCCGTGGTGACGGCGGGCCGCGGTGTGCTGGCGCTGTGAAGCACGCGGAAGTCGCACACCAGCGGGCGGTGATCCGAGAAGCGTACGTCCGGGACGCGGAAGTCGGTGACTTCGATACCCTCGCTCACCAGGACGAAATCCAGCTCGATGCGCGGGATACGCGCCGGAAAGGAGGGGAGGCCGGCGGTGTTGGCGCTGCGCAGGCCCGCGGCCCGCATGAACAGATAGATCTCGTGCGTGCCCCAGAAGGTATTGAAGTCGCCGGCAACGATCACCGGCTTCGGTGACTGCACCACCAGGTCGTGGAGCGAGCGCAGCTGGTACTGCCGCTGGCGGAACTTGATCGAGAGGTGCACCAGGAAGACGCACACATCGCTCAGCTCGAGCTCGATGATGAGGCGCTTGATGCCGGTATCGAAGTAATGGAAGCGCTCTCCGTGGACGTTGGGGCCCGACAGAAAGGCATTGGCCTGCTTGCGCACGATCGGCATCAGATTGTTGAGCGAGGTGCTGCCGTATTTGCACTGGAAGATGGAGTAGTGCCCGAGCTCGCGCGCGATGTACTCCGCCTGATTCACCATGCCGGTGCGGATCGAGCCGGTATCCACTTCGAGCAGGCCGACGACGTCCGCCTTCTGCGCGCGCACGAAGTCGGTGATGCCGTGCAGAACTTTGCGATTGCTGCGCAGGTACCCCGCCCCCGGCAGCGGCAGGTGAAACGCCGGGCCGGTGCCCGTGGCGTAGCGGATGTTGTAGACGAGCAGGCGCAAGGTTAAATGGGGACGGTCGCCGACCAATGGCCATTCTAGCCCCTCGGGCCCGCTCGCAGGGGTCCGCCGAGGCTGGAGCGGCACCCTTGCACTGGCCGGCCCGTGTGCGAGACTTGAGTCCGGTGCCGGGACTCAGGGGGCTCCGATGTCTCAAGCGAATCCGGTGCGGCTGTTCGTGACGCACGCCTGGGAGAACAGCGACGATTACCTGCGTGTTTTCGAGTACCTCGAGAGCGCGCGTAATTTCTTCTATAAGAATTACAGCACGGCGGACAAGCGCCCGGGCGGCGACAAGGAGGCGTTGCGCGAGGACCTGCGCCGCCAGATCGCTCCGGTGGAGGCCGTGATCGGCCTCAGCAGCCTGTACGAGGCGCACAAGGATCTGTTCACCTTCCAGTTGCTGTATGCGCAGGCGAGCCACAAGCCGGTGGTGCTCATGAAGCCCTTCGGCGCGCACCGCACGGTGCCGAAGGACATTCTCGATCTGGCCGACGAGGTGGTGGAGTGGGATGAGCGCGCGCTGGTCGATGCGCTGCGCCGTCAGGCGCGTCACGAGGAGACGACGCGCTGGGATACCATCGAATTCAAACTGGATTGAGAGTCGTCTGCAGCACAGCCGGCAAAAGCCGCGCCTTTTGCCGGCGGAAATCGCAGTGATGTCCGCCGCAATCGCAGCCGGCAATTTCGGCCAATAAACCTAGACCGCAATTGCCTGCGGCACGCCGTTCTTGGCGCGCGCGGCGGCGAGTCCGTTGAGCCGCGGGCTCTCGAACGCAGCAGCGCCGCTCAGCGATACGCCGTTCAGCGACACGCCACTGAGCGCCGCGCCATTGACGTGTGCACATTCGCGCACGATCGCGGCGAACAGCCGCACCACGTTGCACGCGAGCTCGTCGGCTTCGGTGCTCGACATCTTGCGCACGGTGGCGCGCACGGCGTCCTCGCCGCGCAGCGGGCGCTCGCGCGTGAGCGCCTCGCGACAGGCGCGGAACTCATCGCGCACGCTCTCGGGGAGGTCCTCGATGCGCACGGAGGCCAGGTGATTGCGATAGGCCTCGGCGAGCCTATCCTTGATCGGTCCGGAGCGCGCGAGTGACAGCGCGGCCCCCTCAAGCTGTTCCCATGTAGTGCTCATCACTACCTCGGCAATACGCGTCGGCCTTGGAGCTCGTCTGGGCGAGCGTATGGCGGACTGCGCAGGCTAGTTCTTGTTATGCGGTGTCGGAATCCAAGCACACTCAAGCGGCTGCGCCTGAAATATAGCTCAGGCTCTAGGAAAAAAATATGGTCAATTCATGACCAGTGGGTGACGGGCGAGGGGCTGCGACGCCATGGAAAGCCGGGCTGCGCTGTCAGGAGGCGCTCCCGCGGGTGGATCACAGCGACGTCTGACTGCCCGCGAAGGCGCGGACGAAGTGCCGCCCGGAGGGAGCTCACGATCCTAGAGCCGATCGAGCAATAACTTACAAGTACAGGATTAGTCAGTACTTAAAACTATGGCCTGGGCACCTAGTGAGCCCAGCACTGGGCGTTCCCTAACGTGCCTGAGGCGTACTGATTTCCGAGTGAGTCGACGGCGAAGGTTCCGCACTGCGTGTCCCTGGCCTGGGTGCCGACCGGTGTCGCGGTGAGGTAGTAGGCGGGCCCGGTCGGGGCGGCCGGGTCGCCGCAGCCGAGGGCAGCACCCTGAGCGGCGACACAGGCAACGGTTATCGTGTAGTACCCGTTCGGACTGTTACCGGCGACCCAGCCGGCGGGGTAGCCGAGACTCGCAGCGGCGTTGGTGTACAGCGCACCGTTGGTGCTGAAGAAGCTTTCCTCGCGTCCGGCGAGATCGAGGAGCGCGGTCTTTGCTTCCGTGCGCCGCGACTCCCTCATCTGGCTCATGTAGGAGGGGATCGCGATCGAGAGCAGAATGGTCGCGATCACGACCACGATCATCAGCTCGATCAGGGTGAATCCCGCGGTACGTGCTCGCAGTGCCATGGATGCCTCTTTGACTCTTAGCGCCGCTCGACCCAGCTGATGCGCCGGCCGGTGGTGTTCGGCGGGAGGTTGAGACCGAGCGTTCCGCCCTGGATCGCGCCGGTCGCGCCCGCGCCGCTCTGCACCTGGTTCGTCTCGTAGACGAGGTACATCGTGCCCGAGCTGTTGCCCGTGATGAAGGAGCTGCCGGTCGCATTCGTCTGCATGCCGATGGCGTTGGCGTCCGCGTACGCCGGGTTGGTGTTGAGACCCGCCGCGATCTCGCTCGGCGGCAGGAACACCTGGTTGAATGCCGCACCGGTCATGGCCGACAGCACGTAGGTGAAACCCGTATCGAGCGGCAGCGCGCACGAGGTCGGGTCGTTGCTCGCGGGCACGATGGAGTTGACCGTGAGCGCCTGCTGCACGAGCTCGGGGCTGAAGATGATCTGCTCGCCGCTGCCGGGCAGGTTGAGGTACCAGCCGAAGGAGTTGTTGCTGCCCGCGCACGTGGTCGTGCCCTTCCAGCAGACCTGCGCGTTGGTCATGATGTCGCGGTTCCCCGTGGTGGCGTTGACGGTCACGGTCTGCGCCTGAAGATTCGCCGCCGCCATCGTGTTGTTGGTGCTGGTGAGGCCGCTGGCGGCGGCAGTGAGCGCTGCGTACTGGATGCTGGAGATGGAGTTCCAGCTGCTCATGTTCCAGTCCCACACGCCGTAGAGCGACTGCGTGCCGCTGGCGTAGGTCGCCGGATTGATATTGGTCAGCGGGAACTTCTCGCCCGTGCCGAACAGGATCATCAGGTACTGGGACATGCCCGGGGAGGGTGAGCCGGAGGCCGCCACGATGGCGGTGGTGATCGGCTGCCCCGAGGGCGCCGTGAACAGCGGCCCGGGCGTGACTACCCACTGCGACGGGTTGCTGCTCGTCAGGTCGAAGCGCCAGATGTTTCCCTGCAGGTCGCCCGCGTAGACGTAGTCGGTGATGTGGTCGCCGTCGAGGTCGACGGGCGAGGCGAAGGCGATGCCGTTGGGGCTGGCCGCGCTCCCCTTGCCGGTGCTCAGGTAATAGAAGGTCGTCGCGGTCGTCGTGGGGTTCACGGTCATGACATAGATGCCGGCATCGCCGCTGGTGCTGCCGATGCCATTGCCGAAGATCACCGCCCAATTACCGTTGTGCAGGCGGCGGATCGACGGCGTGCCGTAGGTATTACCCAGGTTGTTGCCGCAGTTCGCGCCGCTGTTGGTACCGGTGGTGCCTGCACACGAGATGGTCGTCGGCGTCCACTCGCCGATCACGAGGCTCGCCGCGTTGCTCTCGGCGAAGCTGGTCGGCGTGGTGACGTCCAGCGCGAAGATTGCCGCGCCGCCGGGCCCGAGGCCGCCTACGACCCAGGTGTGCCAGGCGTTGTTGTAGAAGAGATCGCCCGTACCCGGAGTCGCATCGACGAAGAACTGGTGGCCGTACTGGCTGTTCGAGTAGTCGACCGCCGGGGTGCCGGTGTTATGGATGGCCTGCAGCACCGCGTTGGGCATGTAGGCCAGCATTTCCTGGCCGTCGTTGGGAGTCACGGTGCCCGTGCAGTTGCTGGCGGTCGAGCAGAACGTGCCGCTGGCGTTGTAGGAGCCGGCGCGGAAGCCATGGAGGAACCCGTCGTTGGAGCCGACGTACACCACGTTGAGGCGCGTTTCATTGGCCGCGGTGTACTGCACGTAGGTCTGTGCACCGCTCGCATCCTCCGCGTTGGTGGCGGTCCCGTACAGCCGGTCGTTCCAGACGGCCGGGTAGGGCGCCACGGGCGGCCCGATCCAGGCCGGGCTCGAGTCGATGATGTCGCCGAGCACGAAGTCGCGCTTGCGGAACAGCCCGATGCCGGATGAGTTGATCTCGCAGCTGCGATCGCCGCGCAGATAGTTCACGCGATCGTTGGTGGCGTAGGCGGTGGTCGAGTTGCAGTTGCTGCCGCTGACGTCACCCGCATCGATCAGGGTCTGGAGCGAGGTCGTGAGGTTGCTGTACTCGAACGGAACGCCCTGCGTGCCATTCCACGTGAGCATCACGCGGCTGGTCGGGGCCTCGGCCGTAGTCGGGCCGGGGACGTTGGTGGTGAGGCAGGTGGACGTGCTCTTGACGCCCGTCAGCACGCAGGAGGCGTCCCAGCTGGGCGTGTTGGCGATCGCCACGTTGCCGAAGGTATCGATGAAGAGGCTGCTCGCCGTTACGCGTCCGGTCCAGTCGCTCGGGTTATAGAAGGCGAAGAAGGCCTGGGCGCCGGTCTCGAGCTTCGCGGACTGGCGCTCACTCGCGCCGGCGGAGCTCGCGGCAGTGGTGGCGGGCGCGGCCTTGAAACACAGGATCTCGTGAACGTTACTGCTGCCACCGGTCGAGCCGGCGAAGCCGAACAGGAAGTTGGCCGGCAGCGGCCCGTTGGAGGCCGTGATGCTCTGCGACTTGATGACCTGCTGGTAGGCACCGCCGTTGACGCTGTAGGAGAGGCTCAGGAGCCCGTTCCCCGTGATCTTGAGACTGTAGAGAATCGGGGTTGCGGTGCCACGGCTGTAGGCGCTCTCGTTGGCGATCGTCGTACCCGCGGGCAGTACCGCGTAGGCGCTCGGAATCGCGCCATAGTCCAGGATCGGCTTGAAAGACCCGCTGCCGGTATTGAAGACATTGGAGAGGCTCGCCGCACCGGCCAGGGTCGGCGTGCTGACGACACTGTAGTTCCACAGATTGCCGGTCCTGCAGGTGTTTTGCACGGCGTAATAGTTGTCGGGGCGTGCCGTGCCCGGATTACTCGGGTTCGGAGGCAGCGGCGGATTCGTCGTCGAGGGATTCGATGCGTTGGAATTCGGTGTGCCGGTGCTCGGCGTGGCCCCGGCGCTGCCGGTGGCTGCGAGCATGGTGCCGGTACCGGGGCCCTTGGTGCTCACCCCGATGGCACTCTTATTCGAACCACCCGAGACGCACACATTGGTGTTCGGGTTCCAGCTATAGCCGGTGGCGCAGCAGAGCCCGTATCCAGGCTGATAGAGGCTGCCACCGCTGTTGCACTTGTAGCACAGGCCGTTCGAGTTGAGCGTCGCGTCGTAGGCATAGCCGGCCGCGCAGGTCTGGCAGGTGTTGGTGTTGCCGTTCCAGGTGCCGGTCGTGCAAGCGCCGAAGCAGGTATTGCTGCCCGAGTTGTACGTCCCGCTCGCGCAGGTCTCGCACTGATTGGTGCTCGAGTTCCAGGTGCCGCCGCCCGGGCAGCTCGAGCAGGTGCCGGTGCTGGAGACATAGCTGCCGCTCGAGCAGATCTCGCACTGGTTGGTGCTCAGATTGTAGGTCTGGCCCGAGGGGCAGCTCTGGCAGGTCTGCGTGACCGAGTCGTAGGTCTGGCCCGCGGGGCAGCTGGTGCAATTGTTGGTGACCGGGTCATAGGAGCCGCTCGAGCAGCTCTGGCAGGTGTTGGTGGTGGCGACGTAGGTCTGACCGGCCGGGCACGCCGTGCAGTTGTTGGTGGCGGGCAGGTAGGTGCCGGAGCTGCACGATTCGCACTGGTTGGCGCTCGGATTGTAGGTCGTGCCCGCGCCGCAGATCTCGCACGAACTCGTGCTGGCGTTGAAGATACCGCCGCCGTTCACGCAGCTCTGCGCCAGGGACGCCGGATAGTAAGGCGCGGCGGGATTTGCCGGGTTGGTCCCGTAAGCGCCGGTGAGGGCATTCCAGGCGACGTTGCCGGCGCCGCGCATGCCGATGCGACCGGGCTTGTAGCCCCCGCCGCTCGCCGTGTTGTCGCCGCTCGCCGTAGTGCCGGCCTCCGCGAGCGTGTTGGTGGTGCCGTTGAGGAAGTTGCCGTACTCGTCGATGCCAAGACCGATATAGCCGCCGTTGAGCCCGTTGTAGGGCGGGTTGGCATTCGAGCAGCTGTAGCCGAGACTGCCACCCCAGGCGCCGAGGCCGTTGCCGTCCCCGCTCGCCGCACCGGTGATGGTCGAGGTGTTGAGCTGGCTCGCGTCCATGAGATAGAAACTCATGCCGTCGGCGCCGTCACCGCCCGCGCCGCCCGAGTTACCACGGTAGGTGACGGTCTTGAACGTCACCGAGATGCCCTGGCCGGTGGGGAAGGGCGTCGCCGAAACGATGCCGCCGTTCTGGCTGAAGCCGCCCGAATAGGCCGTGCAGGTGCCCGGCGGGCTGCTCGAGGAGGGGCTGGTGCACCAGGAGCCGTTGGTGAAGCGCAGCGCGCCGTGACCCGAGGGATCCGGGAGCGTCTGGCTGGATCCCGCGACCCCGTTGTAGCCGCCGACGAGATTCTCGTTGTAGTAGGTCGGGCCGCCGCCGCCCTTGCCGATGGCGGTGCAGCCGGGCATCTGGCCGGGCGAGGCGCCGGAGGGCTCGACACCCACCGCCGTGCCGGCGGTGAGGCAGGCGCCGTTGAAGAAGTACCAGCTGTTGGTGGTACTGCCGGTGGTGAAGTCCTCGCTCACTATCGTCTGCGCCGGTGCCGCGAAGGGCATCGACAGCGCCGCGACGGCGGCAAGAACCACGAGGAAGGTGTTACGGTTCATTTACTCACCCGTACGGTTAACGACGCCCTGTTGCAGTTCGTACACGCTCTCGACGACTGCGACCGTGCTGGTCGAGCCGCCGTAAGCGTAGGCGTCAATCTGGTAGGCCTCGCCCTGGGCATCGCCCGCAGCGCCGAGGTCCGCGATATAGAACATGGGAGCGGCGGCATACGGCTGGTCGAGCGCCGTAACGACGGGTCCGCTCCCGACCGTCATGTTGATCGGGGTGTACTGCACGCCGATCTGCCCGTTGCCCCAGGGCACCGCCTTACCCACGTCGCCGGGGCTGGCGAGGCCCAGCAGTGTAAAGAGCTGGTTGGAGCAGATGGGGATGGCGCCCGCGTTCAGGTTGGCATTGGGCGGGGCGGCCTGCGCGGCGCAGATCGTGTCGCCCGTGGAGAGGTTGTTGATGAGCCACCACTCGGCGAACTGCTGCGCGCTCTTGGCTGCATGCAGGGCGCGTTCCTTCTCGCGCACGTTGCCGGCGATCTTCTCCTGCGTCGGGAAGCTGCGGAACATGCTGAGCCCGAGGATCGTGATGACCAGCAGCAGCAGCAGGGACGAGATGAGCGCGATGCCGCGCTGGCCACGCACCGCCAGGCGAGGGGTCGGGGCCGCGTGTGTGCCCCCGCTCACGTGTGATTCCCCGCGCGCGCCATGACCTCGATGACGCGCTCGAAGTCCAGCGGTGCGCCGCCCGGTATGGGGTTGGTAAAGGTGAGAATCACCCGCACCGAGCTGACCTGGTTCCAGTCGCTGACGTTAGGCCCACCCACGAACATGTTGGCGGCGCTGACATAGGTGTCGACGTTGTAGTCGGCGAGCGGCGTGAGACGCTTCACGCCGTAGTAGACGCGCAGGTTGGTCACACCGGAGACCAGGGGGATCGGTGCGCCCGCCGCCGCCCCGTCCACCCCGAGCGCACACGCGAGCTGTCCACCGACGATGCTGAACGTGTTGGTGTAGGTATGCTCGATACCGGCGGCGTCCGTATTGGCGCCACCCGAGCAGTTGATGATCCCGTCGCCCGAAACGGTACGGAAGCGCACCGAAATCGAATCGCCAGGTGCGGCGCCGGCGCTGCCCGTGCCGTTGAACGCCTGGCCGGAGGCGAACGGCGCCGCCGCGCCCAGGGCGCTGATCTGCGTCTCACCGACGGGATTGGGGTAGTAGCCGCCAGCCTCGATGACCGAGGTGAGCACCGCCATGGCGAAGCGCTGCTGGTCCTGGAACTGGGCGAGGGCCTGCTGGTTGCCGTAGGTGGTGCGCGTGTTCTCGAGGACCGTCACCAGTCCGCCGAGCAGGAACAGCGCGATGGCCACGGTCACCATGAGCTCGACCAGCGTGAAGCCGCGGGCGCTTCGCGCGGAGGAGGGGATCGTGCGTCGGTAGGTGGGGCTCATGGTTCCACGTACAGCGTGTAGGTCGGGTTCTCGAAGGCCACCGTGTTGGTACTGTTGGCCCCGGTGGCGGCGTTGGTCACCTGCTCCGTCCAGGTCATCTGGATGATGCAGCTGTTGGGCGGCGTGGCGCCCTGACAGGTGATCGTCGTTACGGCGTTCGGCAGCAGGGGGCTGACGGTCGCGCTCCAGCGGGTGAGATCGAAACCCGCCAGCGTCTGTGCACCCGCCGTGCCGGAGCACGGCGCAACTGCACCGGCGCCGCCGATACAGGCATTGTTGGCTATGCCGGCGAGTCCCGCGGGGGTGATGGTCCCGGTGGCGCTCTTGATGGTGATCGGAGTGGGATTCGAGGCGGCCACGGCGGTCGCGCTCGCCCAGTAGACACGGTTGGAGTTCATCGCCGAAGCCAGGCTTGCGGCCAGGAACGCCGCCATCGAGCGCTGCCTCGCGATGTTGGTGCTCGAGAGGGCCAGCGCCTGCATCTTCGCGATGCCGAGAAGACCGACGCAGATGACCACGAGGGCCACCATGACCTCGACCAGGCTGAAGCCCCGCGTTCGCCTGCGGGAACCCCGAACGGAGCGATGAGTTGCAGGGCTCATGAGCAGGTGGCGGGCGCGGAGATGTGATTCACCGTCTGAGCGAGCCCGATGGGCGAGATCGTGAGACAGCGGGTGTACTTCGGATTCACGGTCTTTTCATGCAGCGTCAGGATCGTCGTCGGGAAAGCGGCCCCGGCGGCCTGCTGCGCGAATCCGTCGCGATTGAAGCTGATCGCGCTCACCCCGGTATCGGGGACGAGGGTATCGGGGGTCGTGCCGGTGAAGGCCGCCTGCTGGCGGATGATCGAGCCCGCTGCGGGCGTGACGTTCTGGTTCGGGTCGGGGAATACGATCCAGCCGTTCTGCCAGTTGGCCACGCCGGAGCAGGTCGTACCGTTCGAGGAAACGCACACCGACACCGGCTGGCCTTCCTTGATGGCTTCGGCCCGCGCGTACTGCACGTCGCCGAGGAGGCCGTTGATTTCCGCGGACATTCGCGAGGAGTTGGTGACGTAGCGGTAAGAGGGCACCCCGATCGCCAGAAGAATGGCGACGATCGTGGAGACCACGAGGAGCTCGGTGATGGTGAAGCCCGCTTGCCGGTTCATGCGGCGGCAATTTAATGGAGAAGCAGCCCCTGAAAAGGGGTACTGCGTCACACCGGGCCGGCGGTCCGACGGACGGTTCCGACAGGGCTACAGGTGGTAGCCCGCAGTGCACATAAGCTGTCGCGCCGGGCGAACGTACAGGTCGCGTAGAATTCCTTGCGGATGACCCCCCTGCAGAGGATTCTGATCCGCTCGTGTCTGCTGGCCCTCGTCTGCGGCCCGGCCGACGCCGCGGAGGATGCCGGGCTTGCCGCGGCCATTCCTTCGATCGAGGCGCGGATCCGTCAGAGCGGCGCCGATGTCGGCGTTGCTTTCGAGACCCTCGATCAGCGCGCGAGCTGGTTCGTGCGTGCCGATGAAGCCTTTCACGCGGCGAGCACCATGAAGGTGCCCGTGCTCATCGAGCTCTATAACCAGGTGCACGCAGGCAGGCTGCGGCTCGATGACACCCTGGTTCTGAAGAACGAGTTCCCGAGCCTGGTCGATGGCCCCCCCTTCAGCCTCGATGCCGGGGACGACTCGGAAGCCGGCCTCTACGCTGCGATCGGCAGCAGCCGCACGCTCGCGCAGCTGAGCGAGCTCATGATCACGGTGAGCAGCAATTTTGCAGCCAACCTCCTCATCGGGAAGCTCGGCGTCGAGAACATACGGCACACGGTGCACTCGCTCGGCGCAGACGGCATGGAGGTACGGCGGCGGCTGGAGGACTCCAGGGCATTTCAGCTGGGCATCAACAACACGACGACGGCGCGCGGCCTGTGGAAGCTGATGGAGGCGATCGCGCGCGGCGCGGCGGTCGACTCCGAATCCAGCCGGCAGATGCGCGCGCTGCTCGAGCGGCAGACCTTCAACGATGGAATCCCCGCGGGGCTCCCCCGGGGCATCCGCGTGGCACACAAGACGGGGGACATCACGCGCATCCAGCACGATGCCGCGATCGTGTACGGTCCGCGACCGTTCGTACTCGTCGTCCTGACGAGAGGAATTCTCGATCAGAAGGAAAGCAACGCGCTCATCGCCGACATCACACGACAGTTGTATGCGGCGACGCAATAATGAGGTGCCGGGGTAAGGCGCGCCCTCGGTGTGCTAGCCTCGCGCAAAAGACTTCCAGGGGGAGCCGGGAATGAAAAGAAGAACCTTCTGCGCAGCGAGCCTCGCTGCGCTGACCTCTGCCGTCGTTCCATACCGTCGGCTGCTCGCGGCGGCGCCTCCGGCCGAAACGCCCGCGGTCGGTCTCGATGGACGGCAGCTGACCCTCAAGGCCGCGGAGGTCGACGAGCTGCGTGCCGCGCTGCGCGGCGAGCTGATTACCGCCGACCTTCCCGGCTATGACACCGCACGCCGTTTGTGGAACCCGGCATTCGATCGCAAGCCGGCCCTCATCGCACGCTGCGTCGGAGCTGCCGACGCACGCAACGCCGTCAATTTCGCGACCGCTCATGGGCTGCTGACGGCGGTCCGTGGCGGCGGCCACAGCGTCTCGGGCCAGTCCGGCTGCGACGGCGGCCTGGTCATCGACCTCTCACCCATGCGGGCCGTCGAGGTCGATCCGCACGCGCGCCGGGCGCGCGTGGAAGGCGGAGCCTTGCTCGGCCAACTCGACCGGGAGGCGCTGGCTTTCGGACTGGCGATACCCGTTGGCACCGTTGCCGACACGGGCGTAGCGGGGCTGACGCTCGGCGGGGGAGTAGGGCGCCTCGCCCGGCGCTTCGGCCTGAGCTGCGACAGCCTGACGGGACTGGAGCTCGTGACCGCTGATGGCCGGTGGACGCGGGCCAGTCACAACGAGAACGCGGACCTCTTCTGGGGTCTGCGCGGCGGAGGCGGGAACTTCGGTGTCGTCACGGCATTCATCTTCAGGCTGCACGAGGTCGTGCCGCAGATGTACGGCGGCACGCTCGTCTATCCCATGGAGGGCGCCCGGCAGCTGCTGCGCAGCTTTGCCGACTTCAACGCGGCAGCGCCCGATGAGCTCTACGTGGATACGGTGCTCGGTACCGGCGAAACGGCAAATCAGCGGTTCGTGGCCTTCAGCGTCTGCTACAGCGGCCCGGTCAAGGACGCCGAGCGCGTGGTCGGACCGCTGCGCACGCTCGGCAAGCCGCTCAAAGATACGCTGAAACCGGCGCTGTACACCGAGCTTCAGGGAAGCGGCGACCTGCGCGGCGTCAGCCCCCTCGGCGCCTATGGCAAGGGCGGGCTGGTCGACCGCATCACGCCCAAGCTCATCGATACCATGGTGGGGTTCGCAGAGTCGGCGCCGTTCGACAATCTGCTCATGTGGCTGCAGCAGCAGGGCGGCGCGATCAGCCGCGTGCACCCGCAGGAGACGGCCTACTTCAATCGCGGCGCCAGCCACAACGTCGGCGTGTTCGAGGCCTGGACGATGTCTGCCCAGGACAGCGCGCGCCGGACCGAATGGGTGCGCAGCGCCTGGAAAGACATCGAGCCCCAGACCCACGGTCAGTACGTGAACCTCGCCGCCACCGACGATCGCGAAGCACGGGTGCACGCGGCCTACGGAGATAACTATCCGCGCCTGGCGGCGCTCAAGAAGCGCTATGACCCCGGAAACCTGTTCCGGCTGAACGCGAACATCAAGCCGGCCGCCTGACAGGCCAGGCTCGCGCTCGTGCGGCGCGCAGCGCACGACGCGGGCCCGTCGGCGATCGCGGCGTGCGACTCCCGGGTAAGCGGCCGCGGTAGCCTGTAGCATGGGCCAATGGCCGCGCCGGTAAACAGCTACTTCGTTCGCCTGCGGCCGGACCTGTCGGTACAGGTGGCGAGCGAGTTCCGCTCATTTGCGCAGAAGCCGCCCTCCGGCAAACCGCCGGGCGACGGCCGGCTCGTACTCGCGTGCGTACGGGTCGACTTGAGCCACCGCATCTACGCCAAGCTGACCATCAATCTCGAGGAGGGAGCCGCACCGATGGACCTGTGGGTGCCCC
>DASQGK010000031.1:0-76676 GCA_035632655.1 Steroidobacteraceae bacterium
GGCATCCAGCAGCCTCTCCACACGGGAGGGCTCCTGTATCCGGCGCAGCCTGAGCGTCTCCATGGAGGCGAACCTCCTCCCTAACGCTAACGGCTGCGATTGAACCCCCGCGGCCGCAGGCGATCTGCGAACTGGATCACAATCCGCCCATCCTCTCTATCTACCCGTCAGGTCGACCCGCAAGGTGTGAAGTCCCAAGACTAAGGTGACATTCTGGCTCTCATCCTACCGGGAGAGAGCACCATGACAAGAAACGAACAGAACCGGGTAGTTGCTTGGCGTTTGAAGATCATCCGGCAGGCCAGCGAGCTACCCAGGGGTGTGGCTCAGACCTGCAGGCATTTTGGTCTCTCTCGCAAAACCTTCTATAAATGGCGAGCCAGGTACAGAAGCCACGGTGACGCAGGCCTGTGCGATCGGCCTCGAGCGCCTCTTCACTTTCCTCGGGCAACACCGCAGAACGTGGTTTCTAAGATCCTGTATTTGCGGGAGCGTTACCGATTTGGGCCGGCCCGGATTGCCAGCTACCTGCATCGCTTCCATGGCATGGACGTGGCGCGGTCCACGGCACACCGCATACTGATTCGATATGGGATGAGGCGATTACCGGCCAACCAAAAGCGTCAGCCAACAGGCCGGCCCTGGCATCGGTACGAGAAGCCGCAGCCTGGCCACCGGCTGCAGATCGACGTCAAATTCCTCGAGCGGATTGCAGGCTCCCGGAAACGCCTCTATCAGTTCACGGCAATCGATGACTGCACTCGCATCCGAGTGCTGAAGATCTACGACGTGTGCAATCAGAAGGCAGCCATCAGCTTTGTGGACGAGGTCATCCGACGGCTTCCGTTCAGAGTGCTCGTCATCCAGACGGACAACGGCGCGGAGTTCCAGTCCAACTTCCATTGGCACCTGGAACAGCAGGACGTCCGCCACGTCTATATCCGTCCCAAAACGCCCCGCTTGAACGGAAAGGTTGAGCGCTCACATCGTGTCGACGAGCAGGAGTTTTACCAGCTGCTCGACAAGAACGGCATCGGAGACGACATCCATTTGTTCAATGACAAGCTGCGCGAATGGGAGGACTACTACAATTACCATCGGCCCCACGGCGCCCTCGATGGTCAAACGCCATACGAGCGCCTGCTGGCAAGAAAAACCTCAGCCAGGGTGTTACCGAAGTCCTGAGACCTTACAAAGTATTAATGGTAGCGGGGGCGCGAGTTGGGTTTCGAATACCATTGATTTCATTGCAATTCCGCTTCGCTAATCCCGCTCCAGGGCCCACGTGGCGCGGCCGCTTGGCCTGGCGTATTACATGTGTTATAACGCCAGCACATAAGTTTGGAGCACGCGACATGGCCACAATGGTCAAGGTACGCAAGGTCGGCAATTCGCTCGGCGTCATTCTGACGAAGGACGTCGTTGAATCTCTGGGTGTCGCGGAAGGCGACGAGCTGTTCGCCATCAGGACGCCGGAGGGAATCCGGCTGACGCCCTATGATCCCGACTTCGCGACGGCAATCGAGTCGACGCGGGAGTACATGCGGCGTCATCGGGACGCTCTTAACGAGCTGGCCAAGAGGTGAAACAGCCAAAGTGGATCAACACCTCGCTCGCCACCGCCATTCATGACGAGGCGATCTATGAATTCGGCGGCCTCGCGGGGATTCGCGACCCAGGATTGCTCGCCAGTGCACTCGATCGGCCGCGCAATCTGCTTGCCTACGAACCGCGAAGCTCGATTTTCGCTCTAGCGGCTCTGCTGTGCGCAGGGATTGCCAGGAATCATCCCTTCAACGATGGGAACAAGCGGACGGCACTTCTGGCAACTCGCGCGTTCTTATATCTCAACGGCCATGAGTTCGAGCCACCGCAGGAGGAGGAGGTTGCGACACTCATCGGAGTTGCGGAGGGTTCGCTCGATGAGCTGGTGCTCGCGACCTGGCTGAAGCGGCGCTCGCACCGTCGGCGCAGGACAACCTAAGGATTGGTAGCGGGGGCAAGTTGGGTTTCGAGCACCGCTGAATTCATTGATATTCCCCTCCGGTGGTCTCACGCGGCAGGTCCGGGGGTATGCATCTCTCAGATCGCTGCCAGGACTCGCGCGGGCGCGCCAGAGCCGCCGATGAGGGGGAGCACGCCCACGAAAATTAGTGCGCCGCGCGGGGGCACTTGCTCCAGGTTTGTGAGACCCTCAAGGTGCCGTAGCCTGCGGGAGGAAGCGTGCCCTCGGCGCGGCGAGCCCGGCGCTGCCGATCTGCGGCCCCCGCGACTGTCGTGCCATTCGAGCTTGCTACGTCGGTCCCGGCGGCTTACTTGCCGCTGTTCGCGCCATTTACAGTTCCCCAAGCCGAACAGACCGACCTCTCGCAGATGTTCTCGAGAGCACCACATAGGCAACGTTTACCATCACTATTGCAGCGAAAAGGGCATCCCCGTGCCACCAGTCGAAGGGGTTTACAAGCGTTGGTTTCTCGGCCGTCAGAAAGCACTGATTCGCCCACTGGAAGGCGAAGAACCCCCATAGACACCACGTCGCCACGCGTAGCGACATCAATCCAAGCAGATAGACTGGAAACGCGAGCGTCAACCCGAGAGCGAACATCCAACCAGCAACGGTATAAAAATCAAATATGAGGCTCACAAAAAGCCCGAATAGAGTTTGAAGAAGGAGGATCGAGCCGCCGACGAGCAGCAATCCCGCGCAGAGAATCTTATTAATGGCATCCATTGCCGTTTACACCAGTGCCGCTCTCACCCGGACGATCGCCGCGCGCCGTGAGGTTGATGCGCGCAAGCGCGCGTCGTGCTGCGGGTGTTTCGGGCGTTTGCCGCTGGCGACTCCTACCACAACATCGCTTCCGCGCTCAACGCTGCCGGCATCCCGGTGCTCTGCTCCGCCAGCATCGGTCAACACTTCACGCTGATCCCTTGTGGAAGAGGTTTCGAGCAAAGCTTCGCGTGCCCGGCGGCTGCTGATCCCAGGAATACCGCGATGCTGAGCATCACGTACAGGATGACAGCAGTTCTCCCGACGATCCGGCGTGTCTTACTAAGCTGATGGAATTGACGCTCAAACCGGGGTAACAGTCGGCGCTCCGCCCATAGGTTCCCCCCGTACAAGGCTAATCCGAGCACCCCGCCGCCCAGGACAAAGGCAGCCGGCGGGTTTTGCAACGGGAAATACGAACCCGAGATTGTCATCAGCGTCATCGCGGCTGCGCAGATAAGAAAAGCTTGCGATGCCACCATGGTCGAGCGCGCCTTCCATTGGTATCGCCGATTGTTCGGGCTCGCATAGAACACGTCGCGGAGGAACAGAATCGCGTAGGCGTAAAGACGCTGGGTCATGGGGGGGCTCGCAACGGATCAGAGGCAATGGTGCGAGTGATGCGGAGGGACTGTCGCAGCAACCTAGTACCAGCTAGTACTACAACTTGTTCCGACGACTCGACGGTGCCGAAGTGGCTGCTTTTGTAGGATTGAAATGGTAGCGGGGGCAGGATTTGAACCTGCGACCTTCGGGTTATGAGGCACATGCCGGGGTCATGGGGATCTTATAAATCAGTCACTTGCAGCGCTTGCCATCCCCTGACCCCGGCCATTCACGGCACAATTACGGCACACCCAATTTCACCTCGACACGATCACGGCACACCGGCACACCACTAGGCAGCGCGAGACAAGGACGCGGCGCCGAGATCGCGAGCCAGCGTGGCGATGGGCACCCGTGAACGCCGCTTGCGCTGTCGGGCTTAGCGGGCAGATCAGCGGACTAGTAGTCCGCGGACGAGCGCCGGAGTCGAGGCGGTGCTGGAGAGAGCCCCGCGAACTGTCCCAAAACTGTCCCAAGCTCCAGGAAGCCGACGAAGCGACGGTAACCGGCGAAGCCATTCGACGCGCGTTCCGGTGCTGTCAGCAGCGGAATCGAAGGAGTGATCTCTGCAGTGTGAAACAGAGGTAGGGTGCTTACGGATCAAAGATATGCGAGGAGAGGGGTAATCGCAACAGTCACTTAGCATCACGTGGTGTCATTTGATATCACGCAATGTCACGAGCGCACTGTCCCAAAACTGTCCCAGCGACTTCGGTCGGCACGGCTATCTCAATGGATGCCAGTCACCGGTTGCCGAGAGCGCGCGCACCAGATTGCCTGATTGGGCCAGTTGCTCCGATCCTGGGACGGGGTGCCTGGGTAGGCTTCCAGACACCCAGCGTCTTACGACTCGTCAGTTCCTAACGCGTCACGGCATCCGCGTGGGGTCGCTTCGTCGTCGGTCGGTCCGCAAGAAGGTCACGTCGTCTTGACTTGCTGATTTGATTGATTTTTTGATCACAACACCAGACTAACGACTCCTGAGCAGAGCCTCACGTACGGCAGCACCGACTGCCTTGGCATTGCTGACACTTGCCGTAACCTCGTTGCCAGAGTCATGTTCGAAACCATTCTTTGAACCCAGATTTCGGGTTGGAGTCACCAATAGCGTGTCCCCATTCTCACGGATCTCGACGCACGTCGCAGTCTCACCAAATTTCCTCCAAGAGCTTATCCCCGCCGCCTTGAGGAGCGGGCGTGACACCGCGGCCCAATCGCTGGGGTGAGGGATGTTTGCGTGAGATCCAGTAAGGACTGATCGGATGGCCAAGCCGAGCTCTGCATCAGGCTCCGCTTCGCTCAGCGTTAAGACTGGCTCAGTTAGGATCCATACTCCGTCTGTTGTTAGCGACAATGCGTGCAGCAGCAGCTTTCGGCCACGCCGATACAGCGTGGCTGCCCTCGTCATCGACATATTATTAGTGTTCATCTGAATCAAAAGGGAACTACAGTCACTGACACACCGACTGACTGACCGTATATGATCGCCTCTTGCAGCGCGGCTTGTTGCGCGGCACTCATGCTCCCTGCCGGTACGACAAGCTGGAGCGCACGCCCCGAGATCTGCGACGCATTAATGCTTACGCCTCCCCACGTCCGCCCCGTGAACGAGGCAACCTGATTAATGTAGCCGGTAACCGTTCTGCTAAGAGTAGCGATGTTTTGGTATGTAGGCGCTGCCAGATTCACGCTCTTAATGCTGGTCGCAATGCCATTCGAGAATTGATCGATTACGGGGAAGTTGCTGGGCAAGTTTGCGCCCAGAGCCTGCTCGATTGCACGTCCTCGCGCGAAGTTTCCGAGGGCCCATGGCGATCTCGCGAGCGCCGGTACCTCACCAAGCTCACCAACAGCTCCAAGTGCTCCAAGCGCAGGCAAACTGGCGGCCCACGATCCTCCAGGCGCGCCTTCATTAACCCAATGAATGAATGAATCGAAGCCAGTCTTAACTCGACTCCAAATCGACGACCCGCCAGCTGGGGCTGCCGGCTGTGGTGGCGGTGGCAGGCAGCCGCAATATTCGGGGCCCGGCGGATTGCCAATTGCGACGCAGAGTTCGCCGTATGGACAGAAAGGAGGGACGACGTTCTCGAGGCCCCCTGTAGCAGCGGGCTTAACCGCCGTGACCGTGATCTCCTGCAGCCCGCCCCCTTCGCACGCGGTCCCTGGCTGAGTGCACGGGTTAGAACCCATACCCGATTGGGCAGAGGCATTGGGGGATACAGAGGCAGGTGGCGGCGGCGGCGGCGCAGCTCCGCCAAATAGCCCACCAAGCAGGAACTCGGCGGCGATGACCGGGATCCCTATCTCGGGATCCTCGAGGAGCGGGGCAGTAATCGTGATCTCTGCGATTAGCCCCGTAGGATCGACAGCGGACAGCGGCCGGTTACCAACGTAGGAGTAGGGGTTAATTGATTGACTGTCGGCGAGACGCCCGATGAGGGGATCGGCAGACAAGAATCGGCCGACGTTGGGATCGTACACTCTCCCATTCATGTGAATGAGAGCAAGGTTGTCCAGCTCCTCCTGAAACGTAAAACCGTGTCGGGTGGAGCTGGCAATTGCCTGATAGTCACCCGGACTCGGTGATCCGGTCCAATTGCTACCCCGACGAGTCCCATAGGCAGCAAAGCTCTCTTGTACGACAAGGTTTCCCGTCCCGTCGACTAGCGCGTCGCCGCTGCCCAGATGGTCGCTTAGCACATATCTTGTTGCGCTTGACCCGTCGGAATTTCTCGCGATAACGATCGTGAGCCCTGAGGGTGTTGGAATGTAGTGCCGGTACGACGTGATTCCTTGCATGTCGCTGCCGGTCACCTTCTCGAAAAGCCCCCCAGCGTAAGAGGTGACCTCCGTCCCGTTTGAGTAGGTGGCTGACTGCTGGAAGCGCTCGTGCTTGGGACCGTACGAGAACTGGCTCGAGTAGGTGCCTCCCCCGATAGTTGCCTGAAGAGAAGCCGGCAGGTTGAAGGACGTCCAGGTCAGCGCGAGGCCGTTCCGGCTCGAAACGTTGCCGTTCGCATCGTAGGCGAACGAGTAACTTCCGGCAGCGGTCACCCCATGAGGATGCGCGGAGTCTCCGTACGTGTACGATCCAACGTCGGAGCGGGTCGTGATGTCGCCGGCTGCGTCGTAGCCGATCGTGAGATTATTGAGGGTCGACGACTGCAGGCGGTCCAATGGGTCGTAGCTCAAGGTCTCGGTCAGCGACTGGTTCAAGTCTTGGCGCTGCGCAAGGTTTCCGTCGACATCCCATTGATAAGCGAGATTCTGCCTGTTGGTCGTCGATCCCGATACGCCGCTCTGGATGCTGACGGGTTCGTCCGTCCAGGCCTTATAGCCGCGACTGACGGCGAGTACATTGGAGCCGAGACTCTCCGATGTCGCCGAGTAGTAGTCGTTCGTGGCACTCAAGGTCCAGAGCGTCGCAGGACTTGCCGGGACTGTGACGTCCGTAATCTGGGTCGGATATCCGTAGCTATATCCATACTGGATCTTGAATCTCGTTGAAGACGTGCTTGTGGGGTAGGTAAGCGTGTCGATCAGACCGCTCACAGCGTTGTAGGCGTAGTCGAATTGATACGCCTGATCTGTGCTGATCGCGCGCGACTGAAGCCGCCCAAGCGAGTCGTAAGTCAGGTTCTCCGAATAACCGTACCCTGAGACGGACTGAAGGCTCCCGATGTTGTGAGCAGATTGGGTGTTGCCCCAAGTCCATGTGGACGTGCCTTCCGGTTCCGTTCTGTTGACGCGTCGGCCAAGAGCATCGTACGCAGCCCCAAAGGAATGGGTTCTCGCATCCGTCCACGAGACAAGTTCGTTGAGGGAGTCACCGCTGAAGGTCCAGATGCCCGCATCGGCATCGGTCTCGTTCGTCTTGAAGCCGAGCAGGTTGTAGCTCGCCGTAGACACCGCACCAACCGGGTCCTGGATCCTGTTGAGGTTGCCGGACGCGTCGAAGTCGTAGTACATGGTCCCGCCCGGTGACGGGTCGATGACTCGCCGGGTCCGGCCAACAACGTCCGTAAGAATGCCGGTCGACGCATTGCGCGGGTTCGTGATTGTCGTCGTACGACCCGAGTATCCCCAACTCATCGTACGATCCAGAGCGCCGCTGCTCTGATACAAGTTCTCGGAGGTAAGGCGGTTGAGAGGATCATAAGAGAGGGTGAAATAACCGTTTGTGCTGCTCGACATCGGCTGGTACTGCAAGTTCAGCCGTCCCAAGCTGTCGTAGCCCTTGATCTGTTCATTCACCGTGGTGCCGAAAGCATGTGTCGTCTGGTCATAGCGCAAGCGACTGAAGCCGTCGTTGTAGATGCCTTCCGCTCCGACGAGCGAGCCATCGGTTCCGTAGTCATCGCGGAACACGGAAAAGCGAAGGTCGTTCACGCCCCAGCAGGGAGGGCTGTTGCAGTAGTAGTACGTGAAGGTGCTATAGGTCTGGTCGGCCCGGGTCTCCTTGTTCTTTCGTCCGAAGTCGTCGTACGCCCATTTCAAAGGAACCAAGTTCGGGTCCGTGACCTGAGTCGGGACCCCGAAGTCATAGAGATACGCGATTCCTGTTGTCTGCAGAAGAGCATTCTGAATCGACTCGGGAAGCTGGCAACGCGTCCCGTAGCCGATACTGGTCGTGCGAACCGACATCTGCGTGCCGTCGGGATTATGACCGGCGACTGAAATCGAGTTCACATTGCCGCAGCTGTCGAAGCCAAGACTCGTGGTGGTCGTAAGCGCCGTCGTTGCCGGCTCAACGACTTGCTGCTGTTCCCGGCACAACGCGTGATTCGAGTCCGGAGTGAAGCTGTAAGTGTGTGTCTGATTGCTCTGACCAGGCACCAAGTACTCAACTGTCTGTCCGGTCGGGAGGCCCAGACACCAGGCTGTACTGTCATTGAGGAAAGTGGTGCCGATAACGGTTTGCCACGCCGAGTTGTAGAAGGGGGAGTTCGGATCAAGGTCCGTCGTGCTTATCGAGACCGCGGTCGGGTTCCCATATCCATCTCCATAGGTGTACGAGCTGCTGATGCTCTTCACCGTTTGACCATTCAGACTTCCCCCATACTCGTAATCGTTCTCGAGGGTTCCGCTCAGGAACGCAAACGTGCGCTGCTCGTAGCCCGATCCCCCCGATACCGTACTCGACGGCGAACCCTGCCATGTGACTAAGTAGTTCGGGCTTTGAATTACTAGCCTGTCTGTGAACATCCCGGTGAACGGGTACGTCCGACCGACATAGTCAAACGTGTACACGCTATTGCGCGTGTCGAAGGAGCGCCGGGCATAAAACCCCTCGAACCCCCTGCCTTGTGCTTGCGTTCGTGCGCCGTAATACCAGAACTGCTGCTGGTAGGTTGACCCGGTACCATCTGATGCCGTGAATTGGTTCACGACATACAGCGGTCCTTGATAGTCCTGTTCTGGAAAAGTCGCATCCGAGTACTTCGTGTAGTTGTTCTGCGGGAGGGGCACATACGTCGGGCTCTGATTCATCGCGAAGCCGTCGGTAAACGAGGTCGCTAGATCGGGAGGGGTGCCGCTTCCGGCATGCTGTCTATAGAAGACGCCGTTGCCGCTGCTAGTATCGACGTAGGCAAGATCGATGAGCCCATCGCCATTTTGGTCTAGAGGAAACCAGGATGTTGAAGGAGGCGCAGAGATGCCTGTCGAAACTCCAGCCGCAATCCCAGTACCCGTAGAACGGGCGACATACCAAGTGCCGTTGTTGTTATAGAGCAGGTCAGTGTTCCCGTCGCCGTCCCAGTCAAGGGCAAGGGTAGCGTCACCTGCGCCGGGACTGGCCAGGGCCGTAAAGCCGCCCGCGCAGTTCGAGATATAGATAGTTGGCGCCGAGATGATGTCGGTGCAACCGTCCCCATTCCAATCCCCGGCAGTGGGGAAGTTGGAATTGGATCCCCTGAGTTGTACTGCGGTCGGTGCAGAGCCAAAACCATTGGACAGAAGGATGTTCCAGTAGACGATAGTTGAGAATCCGGTATTCAGGGTCGTCGTCGCCAGTATGTCCGCCCGACCGTCCGCGTTGAAATCCGCCGCATAGAAAATGCCGTTGTTGTTGGGAGCTAGGGTGACGGAAGACGAGGCTGTCCAGATTGTTGTGGCGGATGAAGCAAAGCTCACAGCTCCGCCAGGCGTTGTGGTGTTTCGCCTTACGAGAACGCTATTGCCTACTGCCGATACCAGATCGGGCAAGCCATCGCCGTCATAGTCGGCGGCGAACATTTCGCCGTTCACCGGCACGTTGGTGTTCGCTGCAGTACAGCCTGATGTGTTGCAGGTGTAGACGTACCAGTATCCACTTTGCCCGACAAAGACTTGATTTTGGCCTGACCCGGAAAACGCCCCGATGATGATGGTTGGAAAATTCCCGGTGGTTATCCCCGTATCCACGGGAGAGCCAAAGCCGGACCCGGTTGAAAAGACGATCCACCAATGCACGCTGCTGCTGTTTACAGTCACCGGGTACAGTAGATCCGTGAGGCCATCGCCATTGAGATCTATCGCAATGGGCGACGCCTGAGTGGAGGACTGGACGCCAGCTGAGAGCGCGGAGCCTGACCAGCCCTGCGCTCCAGCTTGATATGCGATGGTTGTAGCCGGGAGGCAGTTGCTTGCAGAACATTCCTGAACTTGTTGTAGCTGTAGACGGCTGCTGACCGAATTCGTGCTGTATGTTAGGTAATAGACCTTCGTCGGCGTCGAAGAGCCGTAGTTCTGAATCGAGACTGTGGTCAGCTCGTTTGGCTCTGTAACTAGACTCCCAGCGATATAGCCTCCGGGAGTGTTTGCTCCCGATGGACGCGCACTGTAGGCAAAGGTCACCGAATAGAACGGCCCTTGGCCGCTCGCCGTGTAGGGATAGTCAATCTCTTTTACTCGGTAGCTTCCATCGGTGTAACCGGAGCCGGACTCGGCATCGTTGTAGTAGCTGAACTTGATCTTGTTCCCGACGCGATCCCGGATCTGCGACAACGCCCACGTGCGAATCGGCCCATTCGGCCCGGCGAGAATCTGGGAGTCGACCGTAAGCCCGTAGTCATAGATCAGTCCGTTCTTGGTAGTTACCGTCAGCGACGTCGGTGCACTTCCGCTGCTGCCTGCCGCGGTGATTTGCGAGAACGACTCAATTTCTGTGGCGAATGTAGTGCCGCCCTGTGCGGGCGTGGCTGGTGTACCGGTGACGACCTTCAGCTGCTGACCATCAAGGCAAAGTCTGTCGCTCGTTGTGAGGGTTATCCCTTGGGGCGCACCATCCTGAGCCCAGGTTCGATTGCAACGAGTGATCGTGGAGAGTCCCGCAAGGCTCCACCCCACTCCTAACAAGCCGTCGCGACTTCGGCTGCTGTAGCTCAGCGCCAATGTGAGTTGGACGCTGCCGACGCCAGGCGGTGTCCACACAGGAATCGAATAGCTGGCGGCACCAGAGTTACCAACCGAGAAAGTCGTTGGCGTACGGCCCGCCGAAATCGTGGTCGGTTGCCCCGCCGCGGGGGCGGCTGAAAGCTGCCGTTCGAACGGCGCTATGGCGCTCGGGCGCCGCGGGATCGGGGGATTTGGCGACGCCGTAGCCGTGCTCGGCACGACCAACGGAACCGTCAGCGGAGCGTCGGCGGGTTCAGGGAGCTGCTGTGCTTGAGCTTCGTGACCCGACAGGAGCGCAGCGCCTATGCCAGCAAGCAGAGAGATGCTTCGATTAAGGACGATCCTGCGCTCGACACGCGTCGCCATGAGAGTTCTCCCTTGATTTTGAACGCCCTAGCGCTCCGCACCCGACTCAACTGCGGCGCACGTCCAGCTTTCGCGAAGTTGTTGGCGAGCGGGTACCTAAGCGCCTGTGGAGTTACTCGTAGGGTTCACAAGCCGCTCCTGCGCCGTCGAGACCACAACCTTGGTTCAGCCGGACTATCGATCCGTGCAAACTAGATCAGGCGCGTGTGACGGCTTGGAGATCCGCTGCCACGCCATTCGGACTACTTGACAGCCAGAATTCACAGGGGGTCGCGCACAGGTGCGTCTGGGATTCTGGCATCACCGGCGGCGTCGGCATCGACTTCGCATGCTCACGGGCGGTGAACGTGCGTTACAACGACATTCTTGTGGCTGCCGATCAAGCCCATCTGAAGGTCGGTTTCGTGACCGCGAGTGCAGATGACGTCCAGGCCTTCGATTCGCCAACGGCAGATCTCGCATCCTGGGCGACGCGCCGTTCTCATCCTATTTATCGCGCGGCACCAGTCGACCATCGCGCGTACTCAACACGGAGCTGACGCGCGGCGCCCGTCCTCTCCCAAGCCGATCTTGCCGACGCGGGATTGATCACGGGAGAGGTCGGCACCGCAGCACTGCTGGCGGCCGCAATTGTCCTGCCGCTCGCGGCTCTTGCCGCCACTGTGTTGGCTGCGGCGCGCTGCGCGTGGAACCGCCTTGAATCTGGAGTCAGCCGTTGCCTGCAGCCCTGAGAGCAGCCACGGTTGGCGTTGAGCCATATGGACACGCTATAGGGAGTGACAAGTGACTACTGGCCGCTGCCCTCTGTGAGCAGGGGTCGCTGCCCGTACTAGTCCGAGGGCGCGCCACGTAAACTCTCGGACGAGATGGGCAAAATCCGCTGGACGATATCCGCGGCCTGGTTGCTACCGGCCGCGACGATCCGCGCCAACGCAAAGTTCGGGCGCGCGGCTTCGAGCCGCTTCGACTTTCGGGCCCCGAACCCGAAGGTCGTGCGTCGCACCTCGCGTCTAAGCGTCTGATTGATCGACCCTGGCGTGACGCGATGGCCACGCGAAGAACACGTCTGTGCCTAAAATGTGCCGTGGCTACGGCACGTTTTCGTCACAGCGGCGCTAATTCCGTTTGGAGAAAGCACTCATAAGTTTTTGTTTTTATTTGGTAGCGGGGGCAGGATTTGAACCTGCGACCTTCGGGTTATGAGCCCGACGAGCTGCCAGACTGCTCCACCCCGCACCAGGAGGGCCGCGCATTCTACAAGTGCACCCCCGCAGCATCAATAGGTGAGGGCGCCTCCGGGAAAACCCAATAGGATCAAGCTCAATCGTGCTCGTGCATGTGGTCGAAGAGGTCGCCCCGCGCGGGCAGCTTGTCCAGGCTGCATCCCCCGGCGACCGGCACGATCACGAACAGCACGAGGCCGCAGCGGTCGCCGAGACGGATCACAGTGGCGATCCCCTGGACGATCTCCACCTTATTCGGCTGCCACGCGAACTCGCGAGGCCCGGCTCGTGGCCGCGCGAACATCCCGTTCGGTGCGGGCGCGAATGCATGCGCCTGCCGCCGGCTCTTTTCCTGATCTTCGACGACCCGATCCGCGGCGCTGCTTGCCTCGGCGGCCCAGTCGATACTGACGCTGGGTGAGTCCGAAATCGCCGTCGATGTCGGCGGCGGGTGTACCGCCGGCGAGACGGCAGCGCGAGCGCGTGTTGAGTGGGCGCGCCGCGGCTCCTCGGCTGAGGATCGCGGCTCGAGCGCCCGAAGCAATACCGCCAGGATCGGCGCGCCCTCCGGCTCGGTGAGAATGCGCTGTGTGCGCGTCTCGGTGAGCAGCCATAGCAGGGCACCCGCGTGGAGGCCGGCGACGGCCGCGAGCGTCATGACGCGCGGCGCTGCGACGCGTGACCCCATCGGCGCTTGGAGCGCACTTCAGGCGGAAAAGTTTCCGGCCGCGCGCCTTGCGGTCACGACGCTGGCCGGGTCCCCGCGGGCGCCCTCACGCAATCGCGGCGGCGATCTTCGCGGCGAGCCCGGCGGCTGCGGCGGAGTCGAGGCCCGTCATCGGCCAGCCGATCCCGAGACCTTCGCGCGCGTTGGGCTTCGGGATGATGTGAAAGTGAACGTGCGGAATCGCCTGATGCGCGCCGCGGCCGTTGTTCTCGAGCACGTTGTACTCGCGCACGCCGGTGGCCGCGATGACGGCGCGGCAGATACGCGGCAGCACTCTCCCGAGCGCCGCCGCGGACTCATCCGACAATGCGTCCATCGTCTCGGCGGTCTCCTTCGGGATCACCAGCGTGTGGCCGGCGCTCAGCGGATTGATATCGAGGAACGCCAGCACCTTGTCGTCCTCGTAGACCTTGTGGCAAGGGATCTGTCCGCGCAGGATCTTTCCGAACACCGTCTCCATGTCACGCCTCGCAGCAATGGCCCCCGAGCGCCATTGTCGCTCCGGAAGGTCGCTTGCTGACAAGCCCTTATGGCATTCGCCCCCCAGGCGGGTAAACTCTCCCGCTCGCTGAGTGCCCGATAAGAGCGGGGAATTGGCATGAAGACCAAGGCTGCCATTGCTTACGCCGCCGGCAAGCCACTGGAAGTGGTGACGGTGGACCTCGGGGGCCCGAAGGCCGGCGAAGTGCTGATCGAGATCCGTGCGAGCGGCGTATGCCATACGGACGAGTTCACGCGCTCCGGCGCCGATCCCGAAGGCCTGTTTCCGGTGATCTTCGGGCATGAGGGCGCCGGCATCGTCGTCGACGTGGGCGCCGGCGTCACCTCGGTGAAGAAGGGCGATCACGTGATTCCGCTCTATACGCCCGAGTGCCGGCAGTGCAAGTCGTGCCTGTCGCGCAAGACCAATCTGTGCACGGCCATCCGCGCGACTCAGGGGAAGGGCGTGATGCCCGACGGCACCAGCCGCTTCTCGATCGGCAGCGAGATGGTGCATCACTACATGGGTTGCTCCACCTTCTCCAACTACACCGTCCTGCCCGAGATCGCGGTGGCGAAGATCCGCGAGGATGCGCCCTTCGACAAGGTCTGTTATATCGGCTGCGGTGTCACGACCGGGCTCGGCGCGGTCATGAACACCGCCAGGGTCGAGCCCGGGGCGAACGTGGTGGTGTTCGGCCTGGGCGGCATCGGTCTCAACGTCATCCAGGGCGCGCGCCTGGTGGGCGCCAACAAGATCATCGGCGTCGACATCAACCCGCGACGCAAGGCCCTCGCGGAAGCGTTCGGCATGACGCACTTCGTCAACCCCAGGGAGGTCGGCGGCGATCTGGTGCAGCACCTGGTTAGCCTGACCGACGGCGGCGCGGACTACAGTTTCGAGTGCGTCGGCAACGTGGACCTGATGCGCCAGGCGCTGGAATGCTGTCACCGCGGCTGGGGAGTCTCGGTGATCATAGGCGTCGCCGGCTCCGGCCAGGAGATAAAGACACGGCCGTTCCAGCTGGTCACCGGGCGCGTATGGAAGGGCACCGCCTTCGGCGGAGCACGCGGGCGCAGCGACGTGCCGAGGATCGTCGACTGGTACATGGATAAGAAGATCAACATCGACGACCTCATCACCCACGTCATGCCGCTCGAGCGCATCAACGATGCCTTCGACCTCATGCACCGGGGCGAATCGATCCGCTCCGTGGTCACTTTTTGACGGCGCGCGCTTACCCTCAGCAGCCCGGCACGCGTCAATCGCTCGCGAACACAGGAGAACCACCATGGCTGTCAAGATCCATCCGGCTGTCGACAACGGTGTGAAGGCCGGCAAGGCGGATTTTCCGGGAGGTACGCTCACCTGCCAGTGCAGCTCCTCGCCGGTGACCGTAACTCTCAAGGGCAACACCGCCTTCAATCACGTGTGCGGCTGCACCAGGTGCTGGAAGCCGAAGGGCTCGCTGTTCTCGATCGTGGCCGTGATCGGCCGCGACAAGCTCAGCGTCACCGCGAACGCCAACAAGCTGAAGATCGTCGATGAGAAGGCGGCCATCCAGCGTCATGCCTGCAGCGCCTGCGGCGTCCATATGTACGGCCGCATCGAGAACCAGGACCATCCCTTCTACGGCTTCGACTTCGTGCACACCGAGCTCTCGAAGGACAGCGGCTGGTCGGCCCCGGAATTCGCCGCCTTCGTCTCCTCGATCATCGAGGCGGGCTTCCCGCCGGCGCGGATGGGCGAGGTGCGCGCGCGGCTCAAGGAGCTGAAACTCGAGCCCTATGATTGCCTGTCGCCGGGTCTGATGGATCTGATCGCCACGCACACCGCCAAACGCAAAGGGACATTGGCAGCGTAAGCGGCGCCGATCCGTCGACACGACGAGCCGCCCCAGGGGAGGTGCTGCCACATGAGACGCAAGTCCTTCGCCGTGCTGCTGTTCGTCGGGGCGCTTGCGGCCTGGTCGGGGGCAGCCCGCTGTTACCCGGCTGCCGAAGGCGACTACGTGATCCGCGACTTCAAGTTCGACTCCGGGGAGTCGCTCGCGGAGCTGCGCATCCACTACCGCACCTTCGGCACGCCGAAGCGCGATGGGCACGGCGTGGTGCGCAATGCCGTGCTCATCATGCACGGCACGACCGGCAGCAGCGCACAGTTCATGGGGCCGGCCTTCGGCGGCACGCTCTTCGGTTCCGGCCAGCCGCTGGATGCGACGCGCTATTACCTGGTGTTGCCGGATGGTATCGGCCACGGCAAGTCGTCCCGGCCGAGCGATGGGCTGCACGCGCATTTCCCGCACTACGGCTATCACGACATGGTGCGCGCGGAGTACCTGCTGCTCACGCAGGGCCTGAAGGTGAACCACGCGCGCCTCGTAATGGGCACCTCCATGGGCGGCATGCATAGCTGGCTGTGGGGCGAGGTGTATCCGGATTTCATGGATACGCTCATGCCGCTCGCGAGCCTGCCGACGCAGATCTCGGGCCGCAACCGCGTGTGGCGTCGCACCGCGATCGATGCGATCCGTAACGATCCGGCGTGGAAGGGCGGTGAGTACGCGAGCCAGCCGCCCTCGCTGCGGACCGCGCTCGAGCTGCTGTGGCTCATGAGCAGCAATCCGGTGCTGCGGCAGGCCGAGGCGCCCACGCTGGCGCAGGCGGACGAGGCGATCGATGCTTATGTCGAGGAGAACCTGCAGAGTCACGACGCCAACGACATGCTGTACGCGCTCGAGGCCTCGCATGACTACGATCCCGGGCCCGCGCTCGAGAAGATCCAGGCCCCGCTCCTGGCGGTGAATTCCGCCGACGATCTGGTCAACCCGCCGGAGCTCAAGATCCTCGAGCGCGAGATCGCCCGTGTGCCGCACGGGCGCGCAGTCGTGATTCCTTACAGTGAGCGTACCCGCGGGCACGGCTCGCACACGATCGCCGCGCTGTGGAAGGACGATCTCATCGAGCTGCTGAAGTCGCCCGAGCGCTGAGCCGCGCTCAGACCTTGCGCAGGTATTGCGGTCCGAGCTGGCTCACGGAGGTGCAGCCGAGCATTCCGAGCACCCGATCGGTCTCGACGGTGAGAATCTCGAGCGCGCGCTGCACGCCGCGCTCGCCGGCCGCTCCCAGGCCGTAGAGTGTCGCGCGCCCGAGCAGCACCGCCTCGGCACCGAGGGCCAGCGCCTTGACGATGTCGCTGCCGCGGCGGAAGCCGCCGTCGACGAGAATCGAGAGCCGGCCGCCGACGGCGGCGACGATCTCCGGCAGCACGTCGATTGCGGCCACGCAGGAGTCGAGCTGCCGCCCCCCATGGTTGCTGAGCACGACGCCATCGCACCCGAGCGCACGGGCGCGCTCGGCATCGGCTGTCGTCAGCACCCCCTTGATGAGGAGCTTGCCGCGCCAGAACTGGCGGATCCAGGCGATGTCGTCCCAGACGATGGTGGGCTGGAACAGGCCGGGGATCACCGTGCTCCCGCCGACGGCGCTGGCCGCACCCGGCGGCAGGAAGGATTCGATATTGCGAAAGCGCGGGATGCCGTGGCGCAGCAGCACCTCGTACATCCAGCGGGGATGGCGCAGCGTATCGAGTGCGGCCCGCAGCGTCGGTTTGCCCGGCGCGCGGAAATTGCGCTGATCCCATTCCCGGCTGCCGAATACGTTGGCGTCGGTGGTGAAGACCAGCGCTTCATAGCCCGCCGCCGAGGCGCGCTGCATGATGTCGCGGGCAATGGCGCGATCCTTGAGCACATACAGCTGCATCCACAGGCGTCCGCCCGCGCGCTGCGCCACCTCCTCGAGTCGCGTCGTCGACAGTGAGCTCAGGGTGAAGGGGATGCCGAGCCGGGCCGCGGCGCGCGCCAGCGCCAGATCGCCCTCCGCGTGCAGCATGTTGTTGAGCCCGGTCGGGGCGATGACCAGTGGTGCCTGGGCGGCAGACCCGAGGATCGTGGTGCGCAGCTGGCGGGAGGAAGTATCGATCAGCGTCTGGGGCAGAAAGCGCAGTCGCTCGAAGGCAGAGCGGTTGCCGCGCAGCGAGCTCTCATCCTCGGCGCCCCCCTCGACGTATTCGAAGGCGAAGCCCGGCACGCGCCGTCGGGCCCGCTCGCGCAGATCGGCGATGTTGATCGCGCGCGACAGCGGACCGCCGGTGAAAGGGCGCCGTTTCCAGGGCATGCCGGCCTGTCTGGGTTGCCTGAGTCTCTCTAAGGCCGCAAGTTTACGGCAACCTGCGTCGCCGTGAAGGTGTTGGTCCCGGCGTCGTACTGACCGACGGCGGAGAGGCGGAAGGCCAGATTGGTGCCATTCAGAGCGCTGGCGAGGGCGGTGGCAAAGGCGCCGGCGCTGTTATAGACGGAGATGGTGTTGCTGAGGCCGATCGCGAGAGTGGGCGTTCCGCTCGCAAACACGATCGTCGGACTCGCTGCCAGGGTCGTGAGATCGGTCTTCTGCGGCCCGGCGGCGAGGTAGCGCACCGCAGGATTGATGGCGGCGTTCGTGAGGTCCACCACGAGCCCCGCGGCGCTGGCGCTCGAGAACGGTGCGGTCGATCCGCCCGGAAGTTTCCATTCGACCACCAGCTGCTGGGGCACGGGGCTGTTCACCGAGGTCGCGGCGAAGTCGGGGGGCCCGCTGCCGAAAGAGGCCGCGCTGCCAAACGCCTCGAACAGTGTGCCCGCGGCGGCACCGCTCTCGTCGAGGGCGCCGGTATTGACCGCATAACTGGCGAACACGGCGTCATTTGCGGCGCTGGTGCCGGTACCGGCGAAGTTGAAAGCACCGCCGGAAAAGCCTCCGAGCGACAGCAGGCTCAGCGTCATGCTGCCCGGCGTGGCTGAGCCGAGGGTGCCCCAGAGCTCGGTCGGCTGGAGTCTCACCGCCCCCGCGGTCGCATCGAGCGAAGTGGCGGGGGTGACTGGATAACCGGCGGCCTGACCGGCGGCGTTGATCACCTGGCCGACCGAAATCGATTGCGACGACAGGCCGCTGACCGGCACGCCGTCCTCGGTCACCAGGGTTGCGGCGCTCAGCGTGACCGGAAGCTGCGGGTAGTACTGCACCCCGCCAAAGCGGCCGAGGAAAGTCACGCCCTGCACGGTGAGGGTGTTGCCGCTGCGCGCCGCGACCGTACCGATCAGATAGTCGGCCAGCGGGCTCGAGAGCGCGCTGCCGGCGTATACCTCGGTGGCGTTGAAACCGGGTGTGATGGTGGCGACACTGCCGAGCGTGCCGTGGGCCACCACCACGGTATTCACCGGCAGGCTCTGCAGCGCGGCGAGGCCCGCAGTTCCCGTGTAGACGGTGCCGTTGACGTTGAAATACGTGGAGGCGCTCGTGTTCACGGTGAGCGCTCCGAGCGCCGAGACGACGTCATTGAACGGCCGCACGTTGACGATGTACCTGTTGCTCGAGGGCTGTGAGATGACCAGCAGTCCCCGGGCGCGCATCGGTGTGGTATCCACTGCCGCCGGTGTCGCAGTCACGAGAGGCACCACCGTCGTGGTGATGGGCGAAGCGCTCAGATTGACCGAGTTGAAAGCCGACAGATCGAAGTTGAGCGCCAGCCGTGTGCCCTGCTGATTATTGATGACCAGCGGATTTTGCTTATCGAAGTTCACGATCAGCGAGACCGCCCCCATCGCCACGCCGTTGGCATCGACGGCCGCGACGGTGGTGGGCTTGCCGTTGACATCGACGGTGATGTACGGCACCGAATAATCGAGCAACAGGCTGAGAGAGGTGTAGCTGCCGACGGGAATGGCGGAAGCCTCGACCAGCTCGGTGAGATCGTGGACCTTGGTGAGATCGACACTCTGAGGGGTCGCGAGCGGCTCGATGAGGATGCCGTCGTTGCGCGTCAGGGTGATGCTGTCGATGTTGACGATATAGCTCGTGAAGTCGCCGGGGCTGTTGTTCAGCGTGACGACGCCCGTGCCGTAAATGATGTTGCTGCGGGTATTGCAGCCCGCGAGCAGGGCGCTGGCGCCCAGTACGAGGGCGCACGAGGCCCCCAGGAGCCGCCTCGGCAGGCGGACACGAACGGCTGTCATCAGGCTCATCCCCTTCAAAGATCCGGGCGGCGCCGCGCGGCGCATTTGTCCTTAGAGACGCGAATCAGGTCCGCGTTCCATGGTGACCCGGAATGGCTCGGGTCCCAGACCCGGAAACCGACTAGTTTACTCCAGCGGGCTAGTCGACGGTGAGATCGACGCTTGCCGAGGAGGCGCTGCGCAGGTCGACCGCGGTCGGATACCACTGGCGGGTCTGAACGCTCGTCGGGTTGCCTGAGCTCCAGGCACGCACGGTGACGTAATAAAGGCTGCCCGGAGTGCCCCCGGGCACGGCGCTCAGTGTGACGGTGCCGCCGCCCGCGGCGAGCGCCGCATCGAGTGCGGCGCTCGCGACGAGCTGGCCGTTCGCACTCAGCATGATCTCGCCCTGGTCGTACTTGCCCGGGTTCGCCGGCCTGATGGTGGCGGCGAGCGATGCGGCCGTGACGCCGGATGCAAGCGACAGCGGCGACAAAGTGACCGGGCCTGCCGCGGTGACGCCGGTCGTCGTCGGCGCCGACACCATGACCCCGAAGGAGCCATCGGTATAGGAGGGCGCGCTGGCGGCGACCTGGTAAGTGCCGGCCGCTTCCTGCGGCGCGGCGCTCACCAGGGTGACGGTCCCGCCGTTGGACACATAGGTACCCGAGTCAACCGTCCCGCTCGAAAGAGCCTGCGCGTTGCCGAGCACCTGGTTGAAAGGATCGACGGGGGTCGCCTCGATGAGGTAAGGCACCTCGCCTGCGCCGGGGAGCGTCTGGTAGAAGCCGACCTCGGCGCCGGCCGGCAGGGGCGCGCTGCCGTTGGCGATGTTGGCGGTATAGCTGCCCGCCGCTCGCGGCAGCAGCGTTCCCACCGACACCAGGTTGGCCGGCGTGATGGTCGATGTATCCGGGTTTGCCTGGGTGACCGTCGACCCGGTCGTCGAGGTGCCGGCGCCGCCGGTGAGACTCGCGGCAGTCACGCCGTTTCTGCCCGTGGGCGGAATCAGAACGTCCTTGACGATGATGGTCGCGATGCCGGCTCCGTGAATGACGATGTCGTAGCTCGTGTTGTTGGAAGAGTCGGCCGCGAGCGGATAGAGCGTGAAATTGCCGCCGGCGCTCACCGGACTGCTCGCCACGACCACATGGCGGCTGCCATCCGCGCTCAGCGACTCCGCAGTGACGGTAAGTCCCGGGGTGCCATTGGCGCTCGTCAGCGTCAGGTTGGTGAGTGTGAGCTGGCCCTGGATGCCGCCGGATTTCGACAGATCGGCGGCCGTGACGTGCGAGCTCAGCAGCGCGCCGTTTACGCCACCCGTGCCGTTCACCCCTCCGTAGGTAAAGGCGGTGATGTCGCGCGCGGCGTCGAAGCGCAGGGCGAATTCTGCGGTCGTCGTGGCCGAGCTGGTCGAGCTGAAGCCCGTGGTGGTGGTGGCGGTGGTCGTTCCGGTGGCAGTCGCGCCGAAGGGCGACTGCGTGGCGGCGGTGCCCGTGCCGGCAACGCCCCCGACTACCGACGCACCGATGTTGCCGATGGGAACGGTGAGGGTAGCCTGGACGCCGAGTCCCTTGTCCGGATTCAGCAGCTCGAGGGGCAGCTGGTGCTCGACGCCGCCGCTGTCGACATAGTCGACCTCCATGTTGTACCTGGCGCCGAGTGTCTGAGCCGAGGCGGCCAGGGGGGTCGAGGCGTCGACCGGAATGAAACGAACCTGCGAATACGACCCTGGCGCGAGCCTCAGATCGGTCACGAGGTTGGCGAAATTGCCGCCCGAATCGGCCACCAGATCGACGGTAACCGGCCTCGACAGCGCGAACCGCGCCCAGCCGCCGTCGTCGGGGCCGGCGCTAGCGCTGCCGTTGAACCACACGGCCTGCGCCGTGACGTATATATGGGTATAAAGAGGCGGGCTGTTGCCGGTGGCCGACAGGTTGGTGCGGGTCGAACAGCCGCCCAGCGCAGCGCCGAGCAGCGCGAGCACGATGAGGCAGGAATTGACTCGAGGACGCGCCATGCAGCTTCCGGTGCGTGCCAGCGACCGGCCGATCATCTCTGAAGTTCCGCAGCGCCGCAATCGGAACGGCCGGCTGCAACTGTATTAAATTGTCGGCACCCCGATGTCTCCACATCCTTAACTTAAGCGGAACATGTCTTCACTGCGCGCCCTGGTACTGTGCTGCGGACTCGCGCTGCTGCCCGGCGCGGCGCGCGCCCACGCGCATCTCCTCGAAGCCGTTCCCGCACAGGGCGCGGTGCTGCACGAGGCTCCGGCTCGCGTGAGCTTGACCTTCTCCGAGCCCGCGCGCCTCGCGGTGCTGTGGATCGCACCCGAGAACGGTGCGCGCCGGAAGATCGCCCCGCTGCCGGCGGAGGCCGCGAAGGTGGTCTCCGTGGCGTTGCCCTCGCTTGCGCCCGGGCGCTACGTGCTCACCTGGCGCGTCATCGGGCGCGATGGGCACGTCGTGCCCGGGGAGCTGCACTTCACCCTCTCCGAATGACCGACCTCGCGTGGGCTCTGCTGCGCGTCGCGGCCTTCGTGCTGGTGCTGCAGGCGGCGGGCCTCGGCCTGTTCCGCCTGACGGTGGCACGGCTGCTGCCGGCGAGCGCAGCGCTGCGCTCTGCGGACGCGCGCCGCATCGCCGTTGCCGCTCTTCTCGCGGTGATCGCCCAGGGTGTCATCGAGCCTGCGCACCTGGGAGGTGAGTTTTCCGCGGTGCTCGACCCCGCGCTCGAGCGGCTGGCGCTCGCCTCGAGCGGTGCGGCGCTGCTGGCGCGGCTCGCGGGCGTCGCGTGTCTGGTGCTGGGCGCGCGTCTCGCAGAGGCGCCGTCCCGGCCCCTGACCGTTGCCGGTGTTGCGCTCGCGGTCGCCTCGTTCCTGCTCACCGGACACGCTGCTGCGAGCCCGGCGTGGCCGCTGCTCACGGCGCTGCTCTTTTTCCACGTGGCCGTGGCTGCCTGGTGGTTCGGCACGCTGCCTGCGCTGCATCGCGCCTCGAGGCTCGAGGCACCGGCGCAGATGGCGATGGCGCTCGCCGCCTTCTCGCGGGTTGCAGTGCGTCTGGTGCCCGCGCTGGCCCTGGCCGGCATCGCGATGGCGGCGCTGCTGCTGCCCGACCTCGCCTCGCTGTGGCGCCCGTACGGACTGCTGCTGCTGACCAAGGCGGCGCTGTTCGCCGCCCTCATGGGACTGGCGGCGATCAACCGCCTGGCGCTCACGCCGCGGATCGCAGCCGGCGCGAGCGCGGCGCTCGGGACGCTGCGCGCCACGGTGTTGACCGAGTACCTGCTGATGGTCGCGGCACTCGCCGCGACCGCGGTCATGACCGGTCTTTATTCCCCGTCATGATCGCGTGGCGCACGCCGGCAAGCGGTGCCGCGTCGGTGAGGCGCACGGTATCGCCGTCGGCCTCGACGCCGAGCTCGCGCCACAGCGCCGCCAGATCGGGAGAGTAGGCGGAAGTCTTCATCTGCGCGTACAGGTCCTCGAGGCTCGAGGTGCCGACGGCAGCATCACCGGTCCGCAGCACCCGCTCGATCGGCCAGCGCGCGCGCAGGCCGCCGCTGGCGTGCGCGATGGTGCGCAAGGCGTCCTGCAGCCCTTTCGCCCCGTGCGTGCGACGGCGGATGTCGACGTCCGCCATGAGGCAGAACATCGCGCCGCCCCAGTAGGTGCGCGCCCAGGTGTGGGTGCGGTCGAGGCCCTCATCGCCCGGCTGCGGCAGGCCGCGGGGCATCTGCCGCAGCTCCTCCCCCCAGACATCCTCTTCGGTGCGATTGCCCGCCTGCACCCGCGCAATGCCCTCGACATAAGTGGCGAGTCCCTCCGAGAGCCACGCATGCTCCTCGCCCACGTCGGGCAGGGCGAGATGCGTCATCTCGTGCACCATGACCCAGTCGTTACGCAGCTGTGCCTCGGTCGCCTCGCGCCCCACCCGTACCCGGATCAGGGCGTCGGGGTCGGCGTAGGTGCTGCCGCCCTGCACGCCCGTCCCATCGCCCGGACGCACCCTGATCGTCGCCTCCGGCACGGGGAAGGTCCCGTAGTAGGCGGCCACTATCTGCGCGGAACGCCGGATCCAGCCGTTGAGCGTGTCCTTTCCGGCCGTGAAGCCATCGCCGCCCAGCTCGACATGCAGGCGCACGCCGTCGACGATCAGATTGTCCGGGGCTGCCGCGGCCGGATCGGCGCCGAGGGGCTGCGCGCAGCCGGCAGCGAGCGTGCCCGCTGCCACCGCCGCGAGCAGCAGCGCACGCGCGCCGCCGCGCCAACGGACGATCGATAACGCAGTCATGGGATGCTCATCATGACCCAGAGGCGCCCGCGACGCATGGAGGGCGTGAGGGAATTTCAGGTCGCCGGTCGCCCGCGCCGAACGCTTCGGCGCCGGTGCCGTGCAGGCAGCCTCAGCCGGCCCGGTTCTCGCCCGGCTCGATCGAGGAGCGTCCGTCGATCCAGGTCTCGAGCACCTTCAGCTCGTCGTCGGCGGCCACCAGATTGGCGCGCATTCCCGCAGTGATGCGGCCGACCTCGCGGTCGAGCCCGAGAAACTTCGCGGGCCACTGGCTCGCCATGCGTACGGCCTGCGGCAGCGAAATGTTCAGCATGCTGATGGCGTTGCGTACACAGCTCGCCATGTCGATATTGGAGCCGGCGAGCCGTCCGTCCTCGTCCACGCACACACCGCCCTTGACCAGGATGCGACGGCCCTGCAGGTCGAAGGAGGAAACGCGCGTGCCGACGCTCGGCATCGCGTCCGTCACCAGCATGAAGCGGTCGAGCGGCTTGCACTTGAGGGCAATGCGCAGCACCACCGGACTGATGTGCAGCCCGTCGACGATGAGGCCGCACCAGCTGTGCGGGTCGTCGAGCGCCGCGCCCACGGCGCCGGGCTCGCGGCCGGTGAGCTGCGACATGGCATTGAACAGATGCGTGAATCCCGTGAGCCCGTGGCGCAGGGCGTCGGCGATCTGCGCGTAGCTGGCGTTGGTGTGTCCGGCCGAGACCACCACGCCTTTGGCGGCGAGCGCCGCGATGATCTGCGGCGTGGTCATCTCCGGAGCGAGTGTCACGAGCGTCCTGCCGATGCGCAGCGAGGTCAGCAGCCCGAGCGCGCTGCTATCGAGCTCGCGCAGCTTCGCCGAATCGTGCACACCCTTGCGCTCGACGCTGAGAAAGGGTCCCTCGATATGGATACCGAGCACGCCCGGCACGCCGCTCTCGATCGCGCTGCGCACCGCGGCGATGGCGCGCGCCACCACCTCGAGGTCGTCGCTGATCAGGGTGGGGAGGAAGCCGGTGGTGCCGAAGCGGCGGTGGGCGGCGCCGATGGTGCGGATGGTCGCAACGCTCGGCGCATCGTTGAAGAGCGCGCCGCCGCCGCCGTTGACCTGCGAGTCGATGAAGCCCGGCAGCAGCAGCGCGCCGTCGAGATCGTGACGCGGTACGCGGCGGATGCGCCGATCGCCGCGGGCGACGATGGCTGCGATGCGGCCGTTCTCGATGAGTACGCAGCGCCCGCGGACGAGGCTGCCGCCGCCGCGACCGCCGCCGAGCAACACCCGTCCGTTGACCAGGGCGATGCTCATCAGTGCGTCTCGGTCACCTTGGAGAGGTGCGGCGGGCGGTCCGGATCGCGCCCGCGCGCGAGCGACAGCGCGTTCGCCATGCGATAGAAACTCTGCACCAGCAGGAGCGGCTCGATCACCGGATGGGCGGCGAGCGTCGGCAGCATGGTGGCCCCCGCCACCGGCGCACCGGCCATGAGCACGTCCGCGCCCTGCGCGGCCATCTCGCCGGCGAGCTGCGCGACGCCCGCGCGGCTCTCATCGTCCTGCGCGAGCACCAGCAGCGGAAACCCCGCACGCACCAGCGCCATCGGCCCGTGCCGCAGCTCCGCGGCGCTCACCGCCTCGGCATGCAGGCCGCAGGCCTCCTTGAACTTGAGTGCCGCCTCCTGGGCAACTCCGAGACCGACGCCACGGCCGATCACGTACAGGTTGTGCGCCGGCGTCAGCCTCGAGACCGCCGCACCCCAGTCGAGCGCGAAGGCGTGCTCGAGCATCTGCGGAGCGGCGGCGAGCGCTGCGGCGAGCGCTGCATCCTGCGACCACGCGGCGACCAGCTGCACGATCGCCGCCAGCGAGGCGATATAACTCTTGGTAGCCGCCACGCTCAGCTCGGCGCCGGCGCCGAGCGGCAAGAGATCGTCGGCGAGCTGCGCGAGCGGGGAGCTCTCGGCGTTGACCAGCGCAATGATGCGCGCGCCCGCGTTGCGCGCATCGCTCACCGTGCTGAGCAGGTCCGGGCTGGCGCCCGACTGCGAGATGGCGATCATCACCGCGCCCTCGAGGTTGGGCGGCGCTTCGTACACCGAGCTCACCGAGGGGGCGGCGGAGGAGGTGAGGACACCTAAGCGCGTCTCGATCAGGTAACGGGCAAAGGTCGCGGCATGGTCGGAGCTGCCGCGCGCGCAGGTGACCACCGCTCGCGGCGGGGACGCGCGCAGCCGCCCGGCGACTCCTGCGACACGCACGGCGTTGGCGGCGAGCTGCGCGCGCACCACGGCGGGAGCCTCGGCTGCCTCGCCGTGCATGCGGGTGCTCGCTTCCGGAGGGCTCACGTGGCGGTGGAGAGCTCAGCGACGAAGTCGTAGATGTCGCCACGATAGAAGGACTGGGTGAACTCCGCGGCGCGCCCGTCCTGCAGGAAGCCGAGGCGCTCGACCAGCAGCCCCGCGTCGCGCTCCTTGGCCGCGAGCAGCTCCGCCTGCTCGGCGGTGAATACCACGGCGCGCAGCCGCTGCAGTGCGCGTACCGGGCGGTTACCGGCGCGCTCGAGCGCGCTGTAGAGCGAGGACTCGACGGCCTCGAGCGAGGGGAGGCAGGAGGCGAGGATGGTCGCGTACTCGAGCGACATCGGCGCATCGTCTGCGAAACGAATGCGGTGGAAGCGATAGACCGGCGTGCCCGGGCTGGCGCGCAACGTGAGCGCTTCTTCGGGAGTGACCGTCCCGGCGGCCTTGCGCAGCCATACGCTCCGCGGGGTGCGTCCGCGGGCGCGCATGTCCTCGGAGAAGGAGGTCAGCTTCGAGAAATTCTTCTCGACGCGCGCCAGCACGAAGGTGCCTGAGCCCTGGCGCCGTACCAGCAGGCCTTCACTGACCAGTCCCTCGATCGCTTTGCGCACCGTGATGCGCGAGACGCTGAAGTCCTCGGCAAGGTCGCGCTCGGGCGGCAGCGCATCGTCGGGCCCGAGGACGCGCGTCTCGATGGCTTGCCGCAGCGCGCGCTGCAGCTGTTGGTAGAGCGGCAGGCTGCTCTGTTCATCGAGCTTGCCGACCGTCTGTGACAGCAGCGTCAAGGCATCTCCCGGGCTGTCTCGCGACCTATTATGCTACCAGTATAGTACCAGTGTGTTGCGATCAGAATACAAGCAAGGGAACAAGAGATTGTTTTTACTCGTAAAGAAACTCACACCAGCACCTGGTATCGGATGGGTATAGCGTTTATCAATCATTGGTACTATATTGGCACGTAACTGGTCCGTCTACACGGACCTCTCGCAGGGCGCCAGGCACGCGCGCCCGCGGGTCTCGCAGGGTCGCGACGGGGTTGGGCGACGTGCAACAGCTAACGACAAACATTCGGGGTGGGTAAATCATGAGAATCGCACGGTCGACGTTGATCGGAACCGCGGTCGCCATGGCGCTGTTCGGGCGCAACGAAGCGCTGCAGGCGCAGCAGGCGAGCGGCGCCGCGCCGGCACAGGGTGATCTTCAGGAAGTGGTGATCACCGGCATTCGCGCCTCGGTCGAGGAGTCGCTGACGGTCAAGAAGAAGTCGACCGATGTCGTCGAGGTGGTGACTGCCGAAGACATAGGCAAGATGCCCGACAAGAACATCGCCGATTCGCTCAGCCACGTTCCCGGTGTCACGGTCAGCTCCGCGGGCGCCAACGAAGGCGGCTTCGACGAGAACGACCGCGTCAGCCTGCGCGGCACCGGACCGAGCCTCACCCAGACTCTGATCGACGGCCACAACGTCGCCTCCGGCGACTGGTTCGTGCTCAACCAGACCGGCACCGTCGGCCGCAGCATCAGCTATACGCTGCTGCCCTCCGAGCTCGTGAGCCGCGTCGTGGTGCAGAAGAGCTCCGAGGCCGACCTGGTCGAAGGCGGCGTCGCGGGCACGGTCGACATCATCACGCGCAAGCCGCTCGATGACTTCAACAAGCAGTTCACCGTGCAGGCCTCCGCGGGGGCGGTGTACGCGGACCTGCCCGCCAAGAGCGCGCCGCAGTTCAGTGCGCTCATGAGCTGGCGCAATAGCGACTCGACGTTTGGAATTCTGGGTCAGGGCTTCTACGAGGATCGCTACCTGCGCCGCGACGGCACGGAGATCCTGGGCTACGACCAGTTCGCACCCTGCAGCCAGACGGTGACTGGCATCGCCGCCGGTACACACTGCCCCGGGGCCGGCCCCGTGGTATCGGCTCCCCATCCCGACCTGGCCAACGTCTGGTACCCACACGATACCGGGTCGGCGCTTTTCGAGCAGGAGCGCAAGCGCACCGGCGGCCTGCTGAACGTTCAGCTGCGGCCGAGTGATGCGGTGGACCTCGATCTCTCCGGGTTCTACTCCAAGCTCGAAGCCCCGGACTACAACCGCAATTACCTGCAGTGGGACACGCACTTCGTCAACTTCGGTAACGGGCAGGCTCCGGACCCGGGCTACACGGTGGTCAACAACACCCTTACTAAAGCCACCTTCACCGGTGTGCCGGGGACCTTCTACGGTGTCTACGACCAGATCTCCCGCCCGGACGAGGCGGCGACCTCGGAGTTCGTCAATCTCGACGGCCACTTCAAGCTCAGCGACAAGATGAAGCTCGACGGACAGATCGGCTGGTCCGAGGGCCATGGCAAGACCCCAACGCAGAACGTCTCCGAGACACTGCCGGGTGCCGGCGCCGGCGCGTTCTGGACGCTGAATGGAACAACCCGACCGCCGGACTGGGGTCTGACGGGCGTCAATTACACCCAGCCCTTCCCACCGGGTAATCCTGGGGCGCTGACCTTCGGCTGGATCTTCGGCGGCCAGAACATCGACACCCTCGACAAGGAGATCTGGGCCAAGCTCGATGCGACCTGGGATATGAGCAACTCCGGCGCGTGGCAGGATCTCAGGTTCGGCGCGCGTTACTCGAAGCACGACCGCAGCTCGATCGGTTCGATCGCGCAGGGACCGACCTTCTCCTGCAACCCGGTGACGCCGACGTGCCCGCCCGGAGGCGGCACGGACCCGCTGGCCTATCCGACGACGTATTCAAACTATCCGTCGAACTACACCACTTTCGGCAGCAACGTGCCGACGGGCATCTGGTACTGGACGCCGGCTCAGCTCGCCGCCTACAACGGACCCGGGCTGGTGCAGCGCGACCCGGTGCAGCGCGCCTATCCGCCGCAGTGGTTCGCGCTGAGCGAGCCGGATGAGGCTCTTTACGTGCAGGCGGACTTCAAGGGCGACGCCTGGACCGCCAACATCGGCGTGCGCTACGTGAAGACGACGGAAGACACGATCAACTACATTCCGATGTCCTGCACGGCGACGATCCCGGCCTCGGCGAACCCCTGTCCGGCGAACACGCCGAACCTGGTGAGCGGCTCGCTGTTCGGGGCCTTCGCCGGCGTGCCGGTGAATCTGTCCTACGACAACGTTCTGCCGAGCTGGAACTTCCGCTACCAGTTCAGCCCCGAATTGATCGGGCATCTGGCGGCGGCCCAGACCATGACGCGTCCGGACTACTCGGCGCTCTCGAGCACCACGAGCCTCACGCCGCCGGGGAACTTCCCCGGCACCGGCAGCGGCTCGGGGAGCAACCCGTACCTGAAGCCGATCGTCTCCAGCAATTTCGACGCGACACTCGAATGGTACTTCGCGCCGCGGTCATTGCTGTCCGGGTCGTTGTTCGTCATGGACCTGCAGAACTACGTCGGTTTCGGGACGCAGACCCTCAACTACCCGACCACGGGCTCGGCTGCCTCGGGCTTCCCGCAGGGTGTCGCCGTGTCGGTGCCGTACCAGCTGACGGTTCCGATCAACGCGACCGGACGCGCGCAGGGGATCGAGCTCACCTACCAGCAGTCCTTCGGCAACTTCGGCGTCAATGTGAACTACACCTACACCGACGCCAAGCAGACTTCGGACGTGCAGCCGAACCCCGACGGCACGCCCGGCGACAGCCGGCTGGTCGGTGCCTCCAGGAACGTCTACAACGTCGGCGCCTACTACGAGACCGTGCACTTCAGCGCCCGGGTGTCGTACAACTACCGCTCGGCGTTCTACAGCGGCCTGGATCGCAGCACCGCGTTCTCGCAGGACGACACCGGCGACCTGAACGCCTCGGTCGCGTACCTGTTCAACGACAACCTGAGTGTGACGCTGGACGGGATGAACCTGAACGATCCGACGCTCAAGTACTACGCGCTCAACACGGACCAACCGCGCGCGTTCTACAAGAACGGCAGGCAGTACTACCTGACGCTGCGCGCCAAGTTCTGAGGGTGTGATCGAGGCTCCGGGCGGGTGGCGGTCCCCTCCTGCCGCCCGCCCGGAAAGCCTCCAGCGGAGCTTGGCGCCCCTGTCGCCGGGCGAGTAAGGTGCGGGCAGTCGATGACCACCGCCACTCTCTTCAACTATTCCTACAGCCCGGCGAGCCCGGCGCCGGCAGGGCCGCCGCCGGCGGGCGTGCGCCGGATCGTCATCATCGGCGGCGGCACCGCCGGGTGGATGACGGCGCTCATCCTGGCGCGCTTCTTCATCCACCGTGGCGTGAGCATTACGGTGCTCGAGTCTCCCGTGGTCGGCACCATCGGGGTCGGCGAGGGCTCGACTCCGTGGTTGCGCGGCTTCTTCGACAGCTTAGGGATCGAGGAGTCGGAGTGGATGCCGGCATGCCATGCGACCTACAAGAGCGGCATCCGCTTCGCCGGATGGTCGACGCGGCCGGGGTTCACGAGCTACTTCCATCCCTTCGCCTCGATGCTCGACAACCTCACGATGAGCCAGTTCGTGCACAACGTCGAGGCGCGCATCCAGGGCGCGGACACTTACGCCCACCCGGACCGCTTCTTCATTGCCGCGCGCGTGGCGGACGAGCGCCGTGCGCCGAAGGCCCCGGAGGGGTTTCCGTTCGACATCTGGCACGGCTACCACTTCGATGCGGTGCTGCTCGGGCAATTCCTCCACCGCAAGGCGCTGGAGCGCGGCGTGCGCTATCGGAGTTGCCACGTCACGCACGCGACGCTCGATCCCGGGGGCGCAATCGCCTCCGTCTCCACGCGCGAAGGGGAGAGCTACGCGGCAGACCTGTTCGTCGACTGCAGCGGCTTCGCGGGGCTCCTGATCGAGAAGGCGCTGCACACGCCCTGGGTCAGCTTCACGGAGAATCTCTTCAACGACGCCGCGGTCGCGCTGCCGACCCCGATGGACGAGTCGATTCCCTGCGAGACGGTGTCGACGGCGCTGCGGCACGGCTGGGCCTGGAAGATTCCGCTCACCAACCGCTACGGCAACGGCTACGTCTACAGCAGCAGCTATTGCACCGCGGAGGAGGCGGAGACGGAGCTGCGTCGCCACCTCGGACTCCTCGAGTCGGACGTCGGGGCGCGACACCTGAAGATGCGGGTCGGCCGGGTCACGCGGCACTGGCACAGGAACTGCCTCGCGGTCGGGCTCGCGCAGGGCTTCATCGAGCCGCTGGAAGCCACCGCGCTGCTCTTCATCCAGCAGACGGCAACGACGTTTGCGGAATTTCTCGACCAGGGCGATATGAGCGAGGCGGCGCACGTGCGCTTCAACGCGCTCATGAATGCGCATTTCGAGGGTATTCGCGATTACATCGTGACCCACTACAAGACCAACACCCGCACCGACACCGAGTACTGGCGCGCCAACTCTGCGAACCTGAATCTCTCCGATGATCTGAAGAAGCTCTACTCGCTGTGGATGAACGGCAAGAGCATCGTGCCCGCCTTGCGGCAGCAGCTGATCGGACGCGGCTATCCGCTGTTCTCGTGGTACGCACTGATGGCGGGCATGGGCGTCTTTCCCGACGCCGCCGATCTGCGCGCGCCCACTGCCGAGGAGGGCCGCTACCGGATGGAAGAGATCGACAATCTCATCGGACGCAGCGCCGGGAATTACCCCGACCACAAGAGCACGCTGGCACAGATCCCCCCGCGACGACGCGAGCCGGCGCTGCAGGCCTATTTCTGGTAGGCACGCGGTAAGCGTGGTCGCCATCGCCCAGCTCGAGACGCGCGATCCCGCGCGCCTGCGCGAGGTGCTCGGGGGGAGCGAGCCGGTGGTGCTGCGCGGCCTGGTCGCCGACTGGCCGGCGGTCGCCGCGGGGCGCGGCTCCCCCGCGGGCCTCCTCGAGTACCTGCGCAGATTCGACAGCGGCGCACCCGTCGATGCCATCATGACGCCGCCCGAGTTCGCGGGCCGCATCTTCTATCGCGAGGGCCTCGACGGCTTCAATTTCGTGCGCAACCGGCTGCCGCTGACCGCGGTCGCGGAGCAGGCGCTGCGCTACGCCGGCCATGCGCACGCCCCCGCGGTCGCGGTGCAGAGCGCCCCGGTGAGCGAGTGCCTGCCGGGCTTCGCCGAGGCGAATCCGCTCCTGGCCGCCGGCGCCTCTGCCCGGCCACGCATCTGGCTCGGCAACGCCGTGACTACCCCCACCCATCTCGACGAGTGGTTCAACATCGGTTGCGTGGTGGCGGGCCGGCGGCGCTTCACGCTGTTCCCGCCCGAGCAGATCGCCAATCTCTACGTCGGCCCGCTCGACTACGCCCCGACCGGCGCACCGATGAGCCTGGTGCAGCTGCACGCGCCCGACCTGGTGCGCTTCCCGAAGTTCCGCCAGGCGCTCGCCGCCGCACGGACCGCCGAGCTCTCCCCGGGCGATGCGCTGTTCATTCCGCCACTGTGGTGGCACAACGTCGAATCGCTGGATCCCCTCAACGTGCTGGTGAATTACTGGTGGCATGCGAGCGGGGCACCACTGGGGAGCGATTCGGGCTACGACAGCCTGCGCCACGCCATTCTCAACGTCCGGCCGCTGCCGCCCGCGGTACGCGCGGCCTGGCGCGCGCTCTTCGAGCACTACATATTCGGCGAGCCGCAAGAGGCCACTGCCCACATTCCGGCCCATCGCCGGGGCTTGCTCGGCCCGCTCACGCCTGCAGACGCCGCGCGCCTGCGCGAGCAGATCGCGCAGCGCCTCAAGACCCAAAAGTGACGGGCCCGCGGCGCCTCCTGGCAGGACTGGCGGCCATCCAGGTGGCAGCAGGCCTGGCGTCCGCCCCGGTCCGGGGGCTCGAGCCGGCCGCGTCCGTATCGGTGATTCCCGCGCCCGCGGAAGTGGTGCCTCATACGGGCGTGTTCGCGCTCCGGCAAGGTGCTTACATTTCGATAGCGCCCGGCGTGCAGAGCCGGGCTACCGCCGACTACCTCATCGGGCTCATCCGCTCGAGCCACGGGCTCGCCCTCAGGGCTCGCGTGTCGCAGGAGACGCCTCCCCGGGAAGGCGCGATCGCGCTCGTGCTGACGGGTGCGCCGGGCGCGAGCCCCGAGAGCTATGAGCTCGAAGTGTCGCCGGGCGGGATCGTGGTGCGGGCGGGCGATGCCCGCGGCCTCTTCTACGGTGCGGTGACGCTCTGGCAGATCATCTCCGCGCAGCCCCTGCACGCGGGCACGGTCGAGGTGCCCGCGCTCTCGATCCGCGACACACCGCGCTTTCGCTGGCGCGGACTGATGCTCGACTCGGCGCGGCACTTCCAGTCGCCGCAGTTCATCCTGCGCTATCTCGACTGGATGGCGCTGCACAAGCTCAACGTGTTCGGCTGGCACCTCACGGACGATCAGGGGTGGCGGCTCGAGATCGAACGCTATCCGCGCCTGACCCGGGTGGGTGCGTGGCGCATTCCGGGCGGCGCGCCGGCGCAGCACGACATCGATCCCGCCACCCACCGGCCGCGCCTCTACGGCGGCTACTACACGCAGGCGGACGTGCGGCGCATCGTGGCGCATGCCGCCGCGCTTCACATCGCGATCGTTCCGGAGATCGACATGCCGGGCCATGCAACGGCGGCGATCGTGGCCTATCCGCAGCTCGGCGTGCCCGGGCATCCTCTCACCGCCGTCCCTTCCGACTGGGGCGTCTATCCGAATCTCTTCAACGTGGACGAGTCCACCTTCGTCTTCCTCGATCACGTGCTCGATGAGGTGATGGCGCTCTTCCCCGGGGAATACATTCACACCGGCGGCGATGAGGCGGTGAAGGACCAGTGGCGCGCCTCGGCGGGAATCCAGGCACGCATGCACGAGCTCGGCGCGGCGAACGAGGAGGCCCTGCAGGGCTATTTCACCGCGCGCATCGGTGGCTACCTCGCCGCACACGGTCGCCGCCAGATCGGCTGGGACGAGATTCTCGAGGGCGGCGTGCCGCCGGATGCGGCCGTCATGTCCTGGCGCGGGGTCGAGGGGGCGATTACCGCCGCCGGCCGCGGGCACGACACGGTGCTCTCGCCCGCACCGACCCTCTATCTCGACAATCGCCAGGGCGGCGGACCCGAGGAGCCGCCGGGCCGCGGCACGGTGGTTTCCCTGCAGGACGTCTATCGCTTCGATCCGCTCCCGGGACCGCTGGCCCACGAGCAGAGTCACGTGCTCGGCATTCAGGCCAACCTGTGGACCGAGCACGTGCGCACGGAGGCCGACGCTTCTTATATGACCTGGCCGCGCGCGGCGGCGCTCGCCGAGGTGGCCTGGTCGCCTGCGGCGAGGGTCGACTGGGAGAGCTTCCAGGCGCGACTCGCGGCCGAGTTCAACCGTTATCGAACGCTCGGCATCCGCTACTCCGGGGACGTGTTCGCCCCGCCGCGGATCGTCGGCGCCTTCGAGCGGCACTTCAGCCAGGATCTGCGCAGCTGCGAGGGGAAACTCGGCTTGAACCTCGAGGACGATGCGCCGCTCGCCGGCCCGCGCGCCGTGTTCCTCGTCGACATCATGAACCCCTGCTGGATATTGCCCGCCACCGAGCTGACGCACGCGGCCTCGATCACCGCGGCGGTGGGACAGGTGCCATTCAACTTCCAGATCGGCAGGGACCGCGATGCCATTCACCTGGAGACGCCACGCACGTCCGCCGGGGAGCTGCAGGTGCGGCTCGATCGCTGCGACGGTGAGCCGAGTGTGGTGCTGCCGCTCGCACCGGCCGCCGGCAACGATGCGGTGACGGTGCTGCCTCCGGCGGCGCTGCCGGCGCACAGCGGCAGGCATTCTCTGTGCTTCCGCTTCGCGCAGCGTACGCTCGACCCCCTGTGGACGCTCGACTGGGTGCAGCTCGCGCCATGAGCGCCATCGCACTGACGGCGCCCCTCGCCGGATGGAGCACGCCGCTCGATGAGACGCCCGACGAGGTGTTCGCCTCGCGCATGATGGGCGATGGCCTTGCCATCGATCCGACCGCAGGGACGCTGCACGCCCCGTGCGACGGGGAGCTCCTGGCTCTGGCTCCCTCGCGCCACGCGGTGACGCTGCGCACCGCCGGCGGCTGCCAGGTGCTCATGCACGTCGGCATCGACACCGTGAAGCTCGGCGGCGCGGGCTTTACCGCGGTTGCCAGGCAGGGCGCCCGCGTGCGCGCCGGCGAGGTGCTGCTGCGCTTCGATCTGGACCTGCTCGCACGGCGCAGCCCGAGTCTGCTCACACCCATCATCATCACCGCCGACAGCGGCTTTCGCATCGTGCGGCGCTTTCAGGATCGCGAGGTCGCGGTTGGCGACCCGCTCATGGAGCTCGCCCCGCAAGCGACGGTCGCCGCGGCCAGCGCCGCTCCGGGAGCGGACGCCGTCAAGCGGGCGATCGTGAGCTTCGAGCACGGCATTCATGCACGTCCGGCCGCGCTGCTTGCCGCCTCGCTCAAGGGCCTGGCGGCAGACGTGCGCCTGAGCGCCAAGGGCCGCGAGGCGAATGCGCGCAGCACCGTGGCGCTGATGGCGCTTGGGTTGGGCCACGGCGATGAGCTCGAGATCCGGGCCTCCGGTCCCGACGCAGCGCTCGCCGTCAGCACGCTCGCAGCGGCGCTCTCCGCAGGCGGCCCGCGCGGTGCCCGCGGTGCACCCGCCGCCGTCGCGGCGCGTGGCGCGGCAGGCGCTGCGCTGCCCGCTGCCCCAGACGAAGGCGGCCGCGCTTTGCCCGCAGCGGGGGACGTGCTGCCAGGCGTGATCGCGAGCCGCGGCGTTGCGGTGGGCAAGGCGTTCAAGCTCACGCGGCCCGAGATCGAGGTGGCCGCCGACGGCACCGGGATCGAGCACGAGAGCGCCGCACTGGAGCGCGCACGCACGGTCGTGCGCAGCCGCCTCGAGCGTCGCGCCGGCGCTTCGGCCGAGGGCGCGGGGGCCCGGGCGGCGGGCGAGATTGCCGCCGCGCATCTCGGACTCCTCGATGATCCCGAGCTCACCGCGGCCGCACGCCTCGAGCTCGCCCGGGGTCGCAGCGCCGGCTTCGCCTGGCGCGCGGCGGTGCGCGAGGCGGCCCGCGCCCTCCAGGGGCTCGCCGACCCGCGCCTGCGCGAGCGCGTCGACGACCTGCTGGACCTGGAGACGCAGGTGCTGACGGCGCTGAGCGGTGCGCCGCACGGGGCAGCACCGGAGCTTCCCGAGCAGTCGATCCTGATCGCGGGCGAGCTGCTGCCCTCGCAGCTCGTCGCGCTCGATGCCGGTCGCGTCGCCGGCCTCGCCATGGCGGCCGGCGGGGCCACCTCGCACGCGGCGATCATCGCCGCCGCCATGCAGATACCGGCGCTGGTGGCCCTGGGACCCAGGGTGCTCGCCCTGCGCGATGGCACGGAGCTGGTGCTCGATGCCGAGCGCGGCGTGCTCGAGGTCGAGCCGGCGGCGCCGCGGCTCACCGCCACGCGCGCCCTGCTGGACGCGCGCCGCGAGCGGCGCACGGCCGAACGGGCCGCTGCGCAGCGCGAATGTCACACCGCCGACGGCACGCGCATCGAGATATTCGCCAACGTGGGCTCGGTGGCGGAAGCCGAGGCCGCGGTGCGCAACGGCGCGGAGGGCTGCGGTCTGCTGCGCACGGAGTTCCTGTTTCTCGATCGGGAGTCGCCGCCCGATGAGGCCGAGCAGCTCGCGCAGTACCAGAAGATCGCCGACGCACTCGGTGGGCGTCCTCTCACCATACGCACGCTCGATGCGGGCGGTGACAAGCCGATTGCCTATCTGCCGCAGCCGCCGGAGGACAACCCCGCGCTCGGCCTGCGAGGCGTACGCACGAGTCTCGCCAACCCCGCGCTGCTCAAGGCGCAGCTGCGCGCCATTCTCGCGGTGCGCCCGGCCGAGAGGTGCCGGATCCTGCTGCCGATGATCACCGACACGGGCGATCTGGCGGCGGTACGGGCCATCCTCGGGCAGGTCTGTGCCGAGCGCGGACTCTCTCCCCCCAAGGTCGGAATCATGATCGAGACGCCGGCCTCCGCGATGCTCGCCGACCAGCTGGCGGCGGCTGCTGATTTTCTTTCGATCGGGACCAACGACCTGACGCAGTACACCCTCGCCATGGATCGCGGCAATGCCCGGCTCGCCGCCAGGCTCGATGCGCTCCATCCGGCGGTGCTGCGCCTCATCGAGCGGGCCGCTACCGCCGCCGCCGCCCACGGCCGCCTGGTGGCGGTCTGCGGCGGCCTCGCCTCCGAGCCGCTCGCGGCACCGCTGCTCGTCGGGCTCGGCGTGCATGAGCTGTCGGCCGTCGGCTCGGTCATTCCGCAGCTCAAGGCGGTGCTGGGCCGGGTGTCGCTCGAGGAATGCACAGCGGTGGCGCGCCAGGCATTGAGTCAGAGCGAGCCCGGCGAGGTGCGCGCACTGGCGCGGCGGCTCGTGCCGGCGACGGAGGCTGCACCTTGAAGAACGTGCTCGCGAGTCTGCAGCGGGTCGGCGGCGCGCTGATGCTGCCGATCGCGGTGCTGCCGATCGCGGGGCTGCTGCTGCGGTTCGGCCAGCCGGACCTGCTCAATTCGGCCTCGATGGCAGCCGCCGGAGGCGCAATCTTTGCGAATCTCGGGCTGCTGTTCGCCATCGGCGTGGCAGTCGGTCTCGCCCGCGAGAACCACGGCGCCGCAGGCCTTGCGGCCGTGGTGGCTTACCTCGTGGCCACCGAGGGCGCCAAGGTGCTGATCGCGGTGCCGCCGGAGGCGCTGACCGGGCTCGCGAGCCGCGCACAGGAGCTGGCGATCGGGGACTACAAGGCCCGCGAGATCGGCAAGCTCAGCGTGCCGGTCGGGATTCTCTCCGGCCTGATCTGCGGCGCACTCTACAATCGCTTTTACAACATCACCCTGCCGAGCTATCTCGCCTTTTTCGGCGGCCGGCGCTTCGTGCCGATCGTGAGCGGGCTGGCGGGGCTTGCCTTGGCGCTGCTCTTCGGCAGCGAGTGGCAGCGTCTCGAGCGCGGCATGGACGCTCTCAGCCAGACGGTGCTGCATGCCGGATCGCTCGGTCTCTTCGCCTACGGCGTCCTCAACCGCATCCTGATCGTCACCGGGCTGCACCACATCATCAACAACATCGCCTGGCAGCTGCTCGGCGACTTCCACGGCATCACCGGCGACCAGCGACGTTTCTTCGGGGGCGATCCGAGCGCCGGCGCCTTCATGGCGGGGTTCTTTCCGGTGATGATGTTCGGCCTGCCGGCCGCCTGTCTCGCCATGTACCACGCAGCCTTGCCCGAGCGCCGCCGGGCGGTCGGGGGGCTTCTGGGATCGATCGCCCTGACCTCGCTCCTCACCGGCGTGACCGAGCCGATCGAGTTCACCTTCATGTTTCTCGCACCGGCGCTCTATGCCGTACACGCGATCCTCACCGGAGCGGCCTTCATCATCATGAAGGCGCTGGACGTGCACCTGGGCTTCAGCTTCTCCGCGGGGCTGTTCGATTACGTCCTCAATTTCAATCTGGCCACGCACCCCTTGCTGCTGCTGCCCGTGGGGGCGCTCTATTTCGCGCTCTACTATTTCCTCTTCCGCTTCGTCATCGTGAGGTTCGACCTGCGCACTCCCGGCCGCGGTCCGCAGGAGGAGGGCGTGGCGGCCGCCGCGCCGGCTGCCGGGGATCGGGCGCGGGGCTATCTCGCCGCCCTCGGCGGGGCTGCCAATATCGTCTCGCTCGATGCCTGCGCGACCCGACTGCGACTCAGCCTCGCAAAGGAGTCGGCGGTCGATCTGGAAGCGCTGAGGCGCCTGGGCGCCGCCGGAACGGTGCGCCCCGCCGCCGATACGCTGCAAGTGGTGGTCGGCCCCATTGCCGATCAGCTCGCCGGCGAGATGCGCGCGCTGCTGCAATCGGCGCCCGCCGCCGCGGCGGTTCCCAGGGTCGATACCGCAGCGCTGCTGGCTGCGCTCGGCGGCCGCTCCAACGTAACCGCGGTCGAAGCGGCGGCCGGGCGGCTGCGCGTGAGCGTGAGCGATGCGGGGCGCGTGGACGCCGGGGCCATCCGCTTGCTTGGGCTGCGCGGTGTGGCGCGCGCGGCCCCCGCAGTGGTGCACGTGCTCATGCCCCCGGGCACCGCCGCCGGCCTTGTTGAACACCTGCTTAAGTGAAGCCGCCGGCCCGCGAAAATGGCTGCCGGGAGGCATGGCGCAAAAGTTCAAAGGCGAGCGTTATTGCGACGCGGCAGGATTTTTCTTCTGCATAAATTCCGCGTAACCTTCCGCGTTGCGCACGCGAGGCCTCTGGCTCGGGTCAACGTCGTCGCAGCCGCAGAATTATAAAATGGGGGTCAAGAGATGCTGATTCTGACGCGACGGGTCGGCGAGACGGTAATGATTGGCGACGATGTGACCATCACGGTTCTGGGGGTCAAGGGGAACCAGGTCCGCGTCGGGATCAACGCGCCGAAACACGTCGCCGTGCACCGTGAGGAGATCTACGAGCGCATCAAGCGCGAGCAGCAGGGAGGCGGCTCCGACGGGTCCGATGACTCGGACAAGACGCCGGAGAAATCGGCGCAATTCGCCACCTACTAGTCTCAGCGAACGCTCGGCAGCAGCGAGCTCGCCAGCGACTGCACTTCCGGCAGCCGCACGGTGCTGATCGCCTCCTCGATATCGAGCGAGAGCTGCCGGTCGGTCTTCGCGAACGGCACCTTGAGCCGCAGCGCTCCCTGTGCGGCCGCAAGCCGTGGGGAAGTCCTGAGCGGTGCCCGCAGGTCCACGCCCTGTGCCGCCGCCAGGAACTCGATCGCCGCCACCGTCAGCGTGTTGCGTGTCATGCCGAGCAGTCGGCGCGCGCCATGCGTCGCCATGCTCACGTGATCTTCCTGGTTGGCGGAGGTTGGAATGCTGTCGACGCTCGCCGGGTGGCTCAGCATGCGGTTCTCCGCGGTGAGCGCCGCGGCCGTCACCTGCGCCAGCATGAACCCTGAATTGACGCCGCTTTCGGGGGCCAGGAATGCGGGCAGCCCGCTCATCTTGGGATCGACCAGCAGGGCCAGGCGGCGCTCGGCGATCGAGGCGATCTCGGTGGCGGCGAGGGCGAGGATGTCGGCGGCGAAGGCGACGGGTTCGGCGTGGAAGTTGCCGCCCGAGAGCACTTCGCCCGACTCGGCGAAGATGAGCGGGTTGTCGGTGACGGCGTTGGCCTCGGTCGCGAGCGTGGCGGCCTGCGCCGTGATGAGATCGAGACAGGCGCCCATCACCTGCGGCTGACAGCGCAGCGAATAGGGATCCTGCACCCGCGGGCAGTCGCGGTGGGACTCGCGGATCTCGCTCCCCGCGAGCAGCTCGCGGTACACCTGCGCGACGCGCGCCTGGCCGCCGTGGCCGCGCACGCTCTGGATGCGCGGATCGAAGGGCACGTCGCTCCCGGCGAGCGCATCGACGCTGAGCGCGCCGCTCACCACCGCGGCGGCGAAGGCACTCTCGAGCTCGAAAAGGCCCGCCAGCGCGAGCGCGGTCGACACCTGTGTGCCGTTGAGGAGCGCCAGTCCCTCCTTGGGGCCGAGCGCGAGGGGGCTCATGCCTTCCTGGGCGAGTGCCTCGGCGGCCGGCAGGACCTCACCGTGGCGGCGGATCTCGCCCAGGCCCAGAACGCTGAGCGACAGATGCGCGAGCGGCGCCAGGTCGCCCGAGGCGCCGACCGAGCCCTGGCTCGGGACGCACGGCAGGAGTCCGGCATTGATGAGCCGCTCGAGGAAGCGCACCAGCTCCTCGCTCACCCCCGAGAACCCCTGCAGCAGGCTCGCGAGCTTCAGCACCAGGGTGAGGCGCACCACGCCGTCATCGAGCAGCGGTCCGACGCCGGCGCTGTGCGAAAGGATGATGTTCCGCTGCAGGAGGGTTCGCTGGGCGGCGGGAATGCGCGTCTGCGCCAGGAGCCCGAAGCCCGTGTTGATTCCATAGGCGGGAGCCTCCGCCGCCGCGAGACGCGCGGTCGCCTGGTGCGAGGCGTGCACGGCGCCGAGGCACCCGGAGTCGATCGCCACGCTGAGCGGATGCTCGTAGGCGCGCCGCAGCTCGGCGAGCTTGAGCGGACGCGCGCCGAGCTTCAGGGAGTCGTGTTGGGCCATCGCAGCACCTCGCCGGCGCGGACCACGGTCCGGCGCGGATTGAAGCCGATCCAGTAACCGAGCTCCTCAGTGGAGCGTACATTCCACACCACGAAATCGGCCGCCATCCCCGGGGCGAGCACCCCGCGCTCGGGGTGCAGCCCGAGCGCCCGAGCCGCATGGCGGGTGACCCCGAGCAGCGCTTCCTCGGCGGTGAGCCCGAAGAGCCGCGTCGCCATGCTCATCGCCAGGAGGAGCGAGGCGCCGGGGGCGGAGCCGGGGTTGCAGTCGCTGGCGATTGCGATCCGTGCTCCGGCCGCACGCAACTCCGCGACCGGGGGCAGGCGCTTCTCCGCCAGGCAGTAGAAAGCGACGGGCAGCAGCACGGCGACCGTCCCGGAGGCGGCGAGGGCCTCCGCCTCGGCACGCCCGGCGTACTCGAGGTGATCGCACGAGAGGGCGCCGCGGCGCGTGGCCATGCGTGTGCCGCCCTGGTTGCCGAGCTGCTCGGCATGCATCTTCACGGCGACCCCCGAGGCTTGTGCGGCCGAGAAGAGCCGCTCGGCCTGGGCGACGCTGAAAGCGATGCTTTCGCAGAACACGTCCACCGCATCGACCAGGCCCTCGCCGGCGAGCGCCGGGAGCCACTCGCGCGCGATGGCGTCGATATAGGCATCGGCACGGCCCTGGTACTCGGGCGGCAGGGTATGGGCCGCGAGCAGCGTCGTGCGCACGGTGACCGGGAAGGTTCTGCCCAATTGCCGCGCCACGCGCAGCATCCTGGCCTCGGCCTCGAGCGTGAGGCCGTATCCTGACTTGATCTCGACCGTCGTCACTCCCTCGGCGAGGAGCGCCGCGAGCCTCGGCGCGCTCTCATCGAAGAGCTGCTGCTCACTCGCCGCCCGCACGGCACGCATCGTGGAGAGAATCCCGCCGCCGGCGCGTGCAATCTCCGCGTAGCTCCTGCCGCGCAGGCGCTCGGCGTACTCAGCGGCGCGATTGCCGGCGAAGACCAGGTGGGTGTGGCAATCGATGAGCCCGGGCGTCACCCAGCCGCCGGCGAGGTCGTGCATCTCGGGTGCACGGTGCCCGCCGTCCGCGGCCAGCGCCTGCGGCAGGGCCGCCTCCTCGCCCACCCATTCGATCCGCCCGCCGCGCGTCATGAGCGCGCCGCGCTCGATGTGTCCGAGCGCGGCATCGCAGGTTGCCAGACGGGCATTGCGCCAGACCTTGAGCGCCTCGGACACGGCCGCGCCTAGCGAACCGGGGTGAGGAACGGCAGGTTGAGGCCGCGCTCCCGCGCACACTGAATCGCGCTCTCATAGCCCGCGTCCGCGTGACGCATGACACCGCTCGCCGGGTCATTCCACAGGGTGCGCTCGATGCGCCGCGCCGCCGCCTGAGTCCCGTCGCAGACGATGACCACCCCGGCGTGCTGCGAGTAGCCCATTCCGACACCGCCGCCGTGATGGATCGAGACCCAGGTCGCCCCGCTTGCCGTGTTGAGCAGCGCGTTGAGCAGCGGCCAGTCGGCGACCGCATCCGAGCCGTCGCGCATCGCTTCGGTCTCACGGTTGGGACTGGCGACCGAGCCCGAGTCCAGATGGTCGCGGCCGATGACGATCGGGGCCTTGAGCTCCCCGCGCGCGACCATTTCGTTGAAGGCGAGGCCGAGGCGGTGCCGGTCGCCCAGGCCCACCCAGCAGATGCGCGCCGGCAGGCCCTGAAACTGGATTCGCTCGCGCGCCATGTCGAGCCAGTGATGCAGGTGACGGTCCTCCGGCAGCAGCTCACGCACCCGGGCGTCGGTGCGATAGATGTCCTCCGGATCGCCGGAGAGCGCCACCCAGCGGAAGGGGCCCATGCCGCGGCAGAAGAGCGGCCGGATGTAAGCCGGCACGAAGCCCGGAAAGGCAAAGGCCTCCTTCAGCCCCTCGTCGAAGGCCACCTGGCGGATGTTGTTGCCATAGTCGAACACCGGTATGCCGAGCTTCTGGAACTCGAGCATCGCCTCGACGTGGCGGCGCATGGAGGGTCGCGATTCGCGCGCGACCTGCGCCGGCTCCGCGGCGCGCAGGCGATCCCACTTCTCGACCGTCCAGCCCTCCGGGAGGTAGCCGTTCACCGGGTCGTGCGCGGAGGTCTGATCCGTGACCGCATCGGGACGCGCGCCGCGTCGCAGCAGTTGCGGCAGCACCTCACAGGCATTGCCGAGAAGGCCTACCGACAGGGGCCGCCCTTCGCCGCGCGCGCGTCCGAGCATCTCGAGCGCCTCGTCGAGACTTGCCGCCTGTGCGTCGAGGTAGCGGGTCTGCAGCCGCTTGGCGATGCGCTCGGGCCGGCACTCGATGGCCAGCATCGAGGCGCCGGCCATGGTGGCGGCGAGCGGCTGCGCGCCGCCCATGCCGCCGAGCCCCGCGGTGAGAATCCACTTGCCCGCGAGCTGGCCGCCGAAGTGCTGGCGCCCCATCTCGACGAAGGTCTCGTAGGTGCCCTGGACGATCCCCTGGCTGCCGATGTAGATCCACGAGCCCGCCGTCATCTGGCCGAACATCATCAGGCCCTTCCGGTCGAGGGCGTTGAAATGCTCCCAGTCGGCCCAGCGCGCCACGAGGTTCGAATTGGCGATCAGCACGCGCGGCGCATCGGCGTGGGTTGTGAAAACCCCGACCGGCTTGCCTGACTGGATGAGGAGCGTCTCCTCGTCCCCCAGGGCGCGCAGCGCCGCCACGATCTGCTCGAAGCACTGCCAGTTGCGCGCCGCCTTGCCGATGCCGCCATAGACGACCAGCTCGGCGGGTCGCTCGGCCACCTCGGGATCGAGGTTGTTCATCAGCATGCGCAGCGGCGCTTCGGTAAGCCAGCTGCGGCAGCTGAGCTCCGTGCCGCGCGGGGCGCGCAGCGGCTTGCGGCTGTCTTTCATGGGTATCCATAATAAAGGGGGGCGGCGGCCAGCGCCGCAGGCGAAGCAGTTCCCCAGGGCCTTGCGTCTGGGGTAGAATGCGCGCCCCCCGCGGGCGCGTGTTGCGTGGGGACGGGTGGCTGGTGTGCGTCGTGAGCACCCCCGAGAAAGAACGACCGGAAAGCCCCCCACGGGGCTTTTGTTTTTTTGGGATGGGCCTGGGGGCCCATTTTTATTTGGGGGCAATTTTTGGGGCAGGCGATGGCACTGGCGGGCACTCTGCGGGAACGGCTGATCGGGCTCATCGAGCCGCTCATCGGGCGGCTCGGCTACGAGCTCGTGGAGCTCGAGTACTCCCCGAGCCACGGGCGGGCCGGGCTGCGGGTGTTCATCGATGCCGCGGCGGGCGTTGGCGTCGATGACTGCGAGCGGGTGAGCCGCGAGATCTCGGCGCTCCTCGATGTCGAGGACCCCATCCCGGCGGCTTACACCCTGGAAGTGTCCTCACCGGGATTCGACCGTGTGCTGCGTACGCCCGCGCATTTCGGGCGCTTCGTCGGCTCGCGGGTGTTCGTCGAGCTGAAGGAGCCGCGCGCCGGCCGGCGGCGCTACACCGGGGAGCTCCTGCAGGTGGATGAGGCGGGGATCGCGCTCTCGGTAGACAAGGAGCGCGTGGCGATGACATTTGCAGAGATTGGCAAGGCGCGGCTGGCGTCGTGAGGTTAAGAGAGTGAACAAGGAAATCCTGATGGTCGTCGATGCCGTCTCCAACGAGAAGGGCGTCGATAAGGAAGTGATCTTCGAGGCGCTCGAGGCGGCGCTCGCTTCCGCGACCCGCAAGAAGCACGGCGAAGAGTGGGACGTGCGCGTCGCCATCGACCGCAAGAGCGGCGACTACGACACCTTCCGCCGCTGGAAGGTGTTCGCGGACGACTCCAAGGAGCTCGAGGTACCCGAGCGCGAGCTGCGGCTCGAGGATGCACTCGATGTGGACGCGAGCGCCCAGGTGGGCGGCTTCGTCGAGCAGCCGATGGAATCGGTGGGTTTCGGACGCATCGGCGCCCAGCAGGCCAAGCAGGTCATCGTGCAGAAGGTGCGCGAGGCCGAGCGCGCCCAGGTGGTGGAGGCCTATCGCGACCGCGTCGGGCAGCTGGTCAGCGGCGTGGTCAAGCGCGTCGACCGCAACGGGATTTACGTCGACCTCGGCTCGAATGCCGAGGGCTTCGTGCCGCGCACCGACATGATCCCGCGCGAGCAGGCCAAGCCCCAGGACCGCATCAAGGCATTCCTCAAGGAGGTGCGCTCGGAGCCGCGCGGGCCGCAGCTGTTCCTCACGCGCACCGCACCGGAGTTCCTGATCGAGCTCTTCAAGCTGGAGGTGCCGGAGGTCGGGCAGGGGCTGATCCAGATCCTCGGTGCGGCGCGCGACGCCGGGGTGCGCGCCAAGATCGCCGTCAAGAGCAGCGATCCGCGCATCGACCCGGTGGGCGCCTGCGTCGGCATGCGCGGCTCGCGCGTGCAGGCGGTCTCCAACGAGATCGCGGGCGAGCGCGTCGACATCATTCCGCACGACGACAACCCCGCGCAGTTCGTGATCAACGCCATGTCGCCCGCGGAGGTCATGTCGATCGTGGTCGACGAGGACTCGCACAGCATGGATATCGCGGTCGCCGAGGACAAGCTCAGCCAGGCCATCGGCCGCGGCGGGCAGAACATCCGCCTCGCCAGCCAGCTCACCGGCTGGGACCTGAACGTCATGACCGAGTCGGACGCCGAGGCCAAGAGCGAGACCGAGGCCAAGGAGCTGGTCGCCAATTTCATGAAGCAGCTGGACGTCGACGAGGACGTGGCGACGATCCTGGCGCAGGAAGGCTTCTCCACCATCGAGGAAATCGCCTACGTGCCGCAGGCGGAGCTGGCGGCGATCGAGGAGTTCGACGAGGGCATGGTCAAGGAGCTGCGCAACCGCGCCCGCGACGTGCTGCTCACGCAGGCGATCGCCAGCGAGGAGACGCTCGATCAGTCGATGCCGGCGGACGATCTGCTGCTGCTCGAGGGCATGAGCCCGGATCTGGCGCTGGCGCTGGCACGGCGCGGCGTGCGTACCCGCGAGGAGCTCGCCGAGCAATCGGTGGATGAGCTCTCGGACATCGAGGGATTGGCGGCCGACAAGGCGGCGGCGCTCATTATGACGGCGCGCGCCCCGTGGTTCGCGAGCGAGGCATGAGTCTATGGCGGAAGTGACCGTTTCCCAGTTCGCGGAGGTCCTCAAGGTGCCGGTCGATCGGCTGCTGGTGCAGCTCGATCAGGCGGGCATCAAGGTGGATGGACCCGAAGCGCGCATCAGCGACGATGCGAAGCTCGAGCTCCTCACGCACCTGCGCCGCAGCCACGGCAGCGAGGCCGACAGCGATGGCGCGCCGCGCAAGATCACCCTGAAGCGCAAGACGCAGAGCGAGCTGAAGCTCGCGAGCGCTCAGGGGCGCGCACGCACCGTGAACGTGGAGGTGCGCCGCACGCGCAATTACATCAAGCGCGACGTGCTCGAGGAGCAGGCGCGTGCGCAGCAGGACGAGATCGATTCGCGCAAGCGCGAGGCCGAGGAAGCCGTGCGCCAGGCCACCGAGCGCGCCGAAGCGGAGCGCCGCGAGCGCGAGCGTCTCGAAGCCGAGAACCGCCGCCGGGTCGAGGAAGAAGAGACGCGGCGCCGGGCGCAGGAGGATGCGCGCCGCGCGGCCGAGCAGCGTACCCGCGACGACGAGGCGCGCCGCACCCGTGAGCGCGAGGAGCACGAGCGGCATCCGCCGGCTGAGCGGGTGCAGGCCCCGGCGCCGGCGCCCGTGCCGCGCGAGCGTCCTGCCCCACCTCCCGTTGCCCCCGTGGCCGACGACAAGCAGCACACCCGCTACGGGCGCCAGGAGCTGCATGTCACCGGCGATGTCAGCTCGCGCTACAAGAAGAAGCGCCGCGCCAAGTCGCGGCCGCTGACGGCCACGCCCGACGGCCGGCACGGCTTCGAGATGCCCACGGCTCCCGTCGTGCGCGAGGTCGGCATCGGCGAGACCATTACCGTGGCGGAGCTCGCGCAGAAGATGGCCGTGAAGGCCAACGAAGTCATCAAGGCGCTCATGAACATGGGCGTCATGGCCACCATCAATCAGCCGATCGACCAGGACACCGCGGTGCTGGTGGTCGAGGAGATGGGACACACGCCGAAGGTCCTCAAGGAGAACCAGATCGAGGCGGACCTGCAGGGCGAACAGGCCGACGCGGACGCGGAGCCGCGGCCGCCGGTGGTGACCGTCATGGGACACGTCGACCACGGCAAGACCTCGCTCCTCGATTACATCCGCCGCACCAAAGTCGCCGCAGGCGAGGCGGGCGGCATCACGCAGCACATCGGCGCCTACCACGTCGAGACGGCCAAGGGCGTCATCACCTTCCTCGACACCCCCGGTCACGCGGCGTTCACCGCCATGCGCGCCCGCGGCGCGAAGGCGACCGACGTCGTCGTGCTGGTGGTGGCGGCCGACGATGGCGTCATGCCGCAGACGGTGGAGGCGATCCAGCATGCGCGCGCCGCCAACGTGCCGATCGTGGTTGCGGTCAACAAGATCGACAAGAGCGATGCCGACCTGGATCGCATCCGCACCGAGCTCTCCAAGCAGGAAGTGATCTCGGAGGAGTGGGGCGGCCAGAACATCTTCGTCAGCGTCTCGGCGCGCACCGGCCAGGGGATCGATCAGCTGCTGGATGCGATCCTGCTGCAGGCCGAGGTGCTCGAGCTGCGCGCGCCGCGCACCGGGCTCGCCTCGGGCGTCGTGATCGAGTCGAGCATCGAGAAGGGACGCGGCGCGGTCGCGACCGTGCTGGTCAAGAAGGGGACGCTGCACGTCGGCGATCCGATCATCGCCGGATCGGAGTTCGGCCGCGTGCGCGCCATGTTCGACGAGAACGGCAAGCCCGTGCAGGAGGCTCCGCCTTCCATGCCGGTGCAGGTGCTCGGACTCTCCAGCCCGCCGAACGCCGGGGACGAGATCCTCGCGGCCGAAAGCGAGCGCAAGGCGCGCGAGGTGGCGCTCTACCGCCAGGGCAAGTTCCGCGACGTGAAGCTCGCCCGCCAGACCGCCCGCGCCGAGGACGTGTTCTCACAGATGGGCGAGGCCAAGGCGGGAGTCGTCACGGTGCTCCTCAAGGCCGACGTGCAGGGCAGCGCCGAGGCTCTGAGCGAGGCGCTCGGCAAGCTCTCGACCGAAGAGGTGCAGGTGAAGGTGATCGCCAGCGGACTCGGCGGAATCACCGTGTCCGACGTGCAGCTCGCGGCGGCCTCGCGGGGCTTCATCATCGGCTTCAACGTGCGCGCCGATGCCGGCGCGCGCGATGCCATGAAGGAGACCGGCGTCGAGGTGCGCTACTACTCGATCATCTACGAGGCCATCGACGATGTGAAGCAGATGATGACCGGCATGCTGCAGCCGGAGATCAAGGAGCAGATCGTCGGGGTGGCGCAGGTGCGCGAGGTGTTCCGCTCGAGCAAGTTCGGCGTGGTGGCCGGGTGCCTCGTTACCGAGGGGCTGGTCCGCCGCAACAATCCGATCCGCGTACTGCGCGATAACGTGGTGATCTTCGAGGGTGCGCTCGAGTCGCTGCGCCGCTTCAAGGACGACGTCAACGAGGTGCGCGCCGGTACCGAATGCGGCATCGGCGTGAAGAACTACCAGGATGTGCGCGTCAACGACCAGATCGAGTGCTTCGCGCGCGTCGAGGTGGCACGCACGCTCTCCTAGCCATGAGCGAGGCGCGCACACACCGCCTGGAGGCGGAGATTCAGCGCACGCTGGCGGCGCTGATCGCGCGCGAGGTGAAGGACCCGCGCGTCGGCAACGTCACGATCACGGCGGTGCAGGTGGCACCGGACATGGGCAGCGCGCGGGTGTATTTCACGCCGTTCGCCTCGCAGGCCCCGGCCGAGCAGGTGGCCCACGGCCTGGCCCGGGCGGCGAGCTTCCTGCGCGGCCAGCTCGGGCGGCGGCTGTCGCTGCGCCATGCGCCGCGCCTCGAGTTCGTTTTCGATGCGACCGCCGAGGGCGCGGCGCGGCTCACCTCGCTCATCGACCGGGCTGTCGCCGCCGATCGCGCCGGACACGGGGCAGCCGGCGGTGCCGCCGGCGGCGAGGAGGGTGAGGGCGGTGAGGACGTCGGCGGCGCCGGCAGCGGCGGCCCCGGCAGCGGCGACCCGGCTTCCTGAGACTTCAGTGCCGAGCGGCATCCTCCTGCTCGACAAGCCGCGCGGCCTGTCGTCGAACGCGGCGTTGCAGCGGGTGCGGCGGCTCCTTAACGGCGTCAAGGCGGGACACGCGGGCAGCCTCGATCCGCTTGCGACCGGGATGCTGCCGATCTGTCTCGGGGAGGCCACCAAGATCGTCGGCGACATCGTCTCCGGGGAGAAGCACTACCGCTTCACCGTATCGCTCGGGGCCGCTACCGCGAGCGGCGATGCGGAGGGTGCCATAACGGCGCGCGCCGCCGTGCCCGTCCTGACGCGCGCAGGCGTGGAACAGGTGCTCCACGGCTTTCTCGGCACGCAGACCCAGGTACCGCCGATGCACTCGGCCCTCAAGGTCGGCGGGGCGCCGCTCTACCGCCTGGCGCGCGCCGGACTCACGGTCGAGCGCGCCCCCCGCACCATCGAGCTGAAGGAGCTGAAGCTTCTGGCTCTCGAGCCCGGGTCGCTCGAGATCGAGGCGCGCTGCTCGAAGGGCACCTACATCCGTGTGCTCGCCGAGGACATCGCCGTGCGCCTCGGGACCCTGGGCCACGTGAGCGCACTGCGCAGGCTCTCGGTCGAGCCGTTCGATGAGTCCGCCATGATCACACTGGAGTCGCTCGAGGCCGGGTGTGCGAGCGGTGCTGCGGTCAGCCTCCTGCCGCTGGATCTGCCGCTCGCGCATTTGCCGGCGGTGCGGCTGGATGCCGCGCGCGCTGCACGCCTGCTCAGGGGTCAGGCGGTTGCCGGTGCGCAGAACGAGCCGGCGCTCGCCGCCGGGCGCGTCAGGCTCTACGACGATGCAGGGAGATTTCTCGGTGTCGGAACGACCGACGGCACCGGGCTCGTTCGCCCGCGCCGCCTGCTGAATATGGAGTGAGCCGGCCGGTCGAATCAGTGGCCGACACGCACCGAGGGATCGAGCATCTGCAAGGCCGGACCCGCCGTGGGCTGGCCCGTGCGGTCGATGTCCTGCTGGGTGTAGGTGCTGCCGAACCCGGCGCACTCGCCGTTACGTACCGGGATGCGGCTTGCCGTCTGCCCCACGCAGCCGGCCGGGAGCGTGGCCGCTGCCGTTGCGGGCTTGGCGGGGGTAGTGGGGGTCGTAGCGCACCCCGCGAGGAGGGCGAGGCAGGCGCCGATTGCAAAGGACTTCAACATGGCATTCACCTCGAAAAACAGACTATGCCCGCCATCGCTGCGCTGCAAGGGAGCAGGAACGCCGCGCGGCGGCGCGCCATCGCCTGCGAACTCAACGCGCGGCGGCCGTGCGCGTTTACACACCGCCGGAAGCAGCTGCGGCTTGTCGCAAGTCCCTTCCGACAGTACAATGCGCGGCTAACCAAAAGGGCTCTTAAGACAAGTAGTTAGGACTATCGCGCAATGGCTTTAACCAGCGAGAAAAAGGGTGGAATCCTCGCGCAGTTCCGCCGTGGACCGAGCGACACCGGCTCCCCCGAGGTGCAGGTGGCGCTGCTCTCCGAGCGCATCAACGACCTCGGCGGGCATTTCGCCGCGCACAAGCGCGACCATGCCTCGCGCCGCGGCCTGGTCAAGCTGGTGAATCAGCGCCGCAAGCTCCTCGATTACCTCAGAGCCACCCAACCGCAGAAGTACCAGGAGCTCGTCGAGCGACTGGGACTGCGCCGCTGAGCACCGCGAGGGCCGCCCGTCAATGAGACGCGCGGCCCTCATGTTTCTCAGCCGAACCTATCACCTCCGAGGAATGAAGCTTTGAGCGTCGTCAGCAAGTCGTTTCCTTACGGCCCGCACACGGTCACCATCGAGACGGGCGAGTGCGCCCGCCAGGCCGAGGGTGCGGTTCGCGTCTCCATGGGAGACACCGTGGTTCTGGTCACTGCGTGTGCGCAGCTGACCGCCAAGCCGGACCGGGATTTTTTCCCCCTCACCGTCAACTACGTCGAGAAGACCTACGCCGCGGGGCGCATCCCCGGCGGCTTCTTCAAGCGTGAGGGCCGGCCGACCGAGAAGGAGACGCTCACCTCGCGTCTCATCGATCGTCCGATCCGCCCGCTGTTCCCGGACGGTTTTTACAACGAGGTACAGGTCGTCGCGACCGTGCTGTCGATGGACCCGGACATCGACGCTGACATCCCCGCGCTCCTCGGCGCCTCGGCGGCGCTGGCGCTCTCGGGAATACCTTTCAACGGTCCGATCGGCGCCGCACGTGTCGGCTACCGCGACGGACAGTACCTGCTCAATCCGACTGCCAAGGACCTCGCCCAGTCGCAGCTGCACCTGGTGGTCGCCGGCACCGAGCACGCCGTGCTGATGGTCGAGTCGGAGGCCAAGGGGCTCTCCGAGGAAGTCATGCTGGGCTCGGTCGTCTTTGGACACGAGCAGATGCAGACCGCGATCGGCGCCATCAAGGCGCTCGCGAGCGAAGCCGGCAAGGAGCGCTGGAAGTGGGAGCCGGCAGCGGAGAACGCGGAGCTGACGGCGGCGGTTGCGCTGCAGGCGCAGGCGGCGCTCGGCCAGGCCTACAGCATCACCGAGAAGCAGCAGCGCCACGCCCGGCTCACCGAGATCAAGAACCAGGTGCTCACGGCCCTCACCGGCGGCGACGCGCCCAAGCACAGCAAGGAAGGCGTCGAGAACGCGCTCTTCAAGCTCGAGAGCAATATCGTCCGTCAGCGGATCCTGAACGGTGAGCCGCGCATCGACGGCCGCGACACGCGCACCGTGCGCCCGATCAACGTGCGGGTCGGCGTACTGCCGCGCACCCACGGCTCGGCGCTCTTTACCCGCGGGGAGACCCAGGCGCTGGTCGTCACCACCCTCGGCACCACCCGCGATGCGCAGATCATCGACGGCCTCGAGGGCGAGCGGCGCGAGCCGTTCATGCTGCACTACAACTTCCCGCCGTTCTCGGTGGGCGAGACCGGCATGATGGGCTCGCCCAAGCGGCGCGAGATCGGCCACGGCAATCTCGCCCGGCGCGGCGTGAATGCGGTGATGCCCGACATGACCACCTTCCCCTACGTGATTCGCGTGGTCTCGGAGATCCTCGAGTCCAACGGCTCGAGCTCCATGGCGAGCGTCTGCGGCACCTCGCTGTCGCTGATGGACGCGGGCGTTCCGATCAAGGCGCCGGTGGCCGGCGTCGCGATGGGCCTGGTGCTCGAGGGCTCGCGCTACAAGGTTCTCACGGACATCCTCGGCGACGAGGATCATCTGGGCGATATGGACTTCAAGGTGGCGGGAACGAAGGACGGGGTGACCGCGCTGCAGATGGACATCAAGGTCGAGGGCGTCACGCCCGAGATCATGAAGGTCGCGCTCGAGCAGGCGCGCGAGGGACGGCTGCACATCCTCGGGGAGATGAACCGCGTGATTCATCAGTCACGCGAGAAGATGTCCGAATGGGCACCTTCGATCATTACCCTCAAGATCGACCCGGAGAAGATCCGCGACGTCATCGGCAAGGGCGGTGCGGTCATCCGTCAGATCACCGAGGAGACCGGCACCACCATCGATATCGAGAGCGATGGCACCGTGAAGATCGCCTCGGTCGCCGGCACGGCCGGGCGCGAGGCGCAACGGCGCATCGAGCTGATCACCGCCGACGTCGAGGTGGGGCAGATCTACGAAGGCAAGGTGGCGCGGCTGATGGACTTCGGCGCGTTCGTCACCATCCTGCCGGGCCGCGACGGCCTGGTGCACATCTCGCAGATCTCGAACGAGCGGGTGGAGCGCGTCAGCGACAAGCTGCGTGAGGGCGATGTGATCCGCGTGAAGGTGCTCGAGGTCGACCGGCAGGGGCGCATCCGCCTGTCGATGCGGGACGTCGATACTCATTGATTGGACGAAATCGCAGGAAGCGATTTCGTCTGACATCACTCCGTCGGCCGCCGGCAAGAAGCGTGGTTCTTGCCGGCTGCGCTTGAGGGCGCGTTTGCCGCAGGCCCCCCATGGACTTTGGTCCGCGCGGGGATATTCTCCCGGAGCGCTTGTGAAGCCTTGGCTTCAGTGTTGCGTCCGCGCGTCGAGTTAAGGCCCTCTGCAAGGCCTCAACGGCGATGGTGAAGTGAAGGCTTCACCAAAGGGAGTTAAGCCCCGATAGAGGGCCTCCGGCGCGCCTGGTGAAGTGAAGACTTCAGTAACACCCGACGCATTCTCACGCGCGCGAGTCTCGCCCCGGCGGTGTGGCTGACGCCAACCGCCGCTGGATCTTGAAGAGGAATCAGCCCTGCGGGCCGCGCGCGATGCTCTGAACCTGGCTCTGGGTAGCGAACTGCCGCAGGCTCTGCTCGAGATAGTTCCCGACCATGCCGCGTGCGGCAACGCCGTACGAACGGATCACCTGCGAGAGGAAGTCGCGGCTCATGAGAGGCTCGCTGCCGTGCTCCTGCTCGGCGATCACCTGCAGCAGAATCGAGCGGGTGATGTCGCCCTGCGACTTCTTGTCGATCACGACGAAGTCGATGCGCTCGAGCACCAGTCGCCGGATGTCGGCCAAGGTGATGTAACGACTCTCGACCGTGTCGTACAACCGCCTGTTGGGATACTTTTTTATGGTGCGCGGTTCGCTCATCGCACGTCCCTCACTATGGGTGATGCACCTTCCTTAGTGCTGGGCGTCTGACGTAATACCTTAGTACATTGCCGGTGGGAACCCAACTCCTGACATCGAACCCGCCCCGAAACCCCGGGGCGGTCAGGCCGGGGCGGGCACTTCTTTCACACCCTGGACTCGGTCCAAGTTCCAGTTTTGCACCGCCCATTCGACGATTACCTTGGGCCGCTCGACCTTGAGCTCGGGCGGGGGGTCCTGGCGAAGAAGCGTAAGTGATTGATATAGCTGGCTTCCTGCGAGGGCCGGGTCAAGCGCGAGAGAGCGGCGCGACTTGCTCAGTTTGCCGTCGCGTGGCTCCACGATGAGCGGAAGGTGCGCGTATCGCGGAGTGGGCAGCCCGAGGGCGCGCTGGAGTGCAATCTGCCACGGCGTGTTGTCGAGAAGATCGGCGCCGCGTACGACATCGCTTATCGATGCGTGCCCGTCGTCTACCACCACCGCGAGCTGATAGGCGAAGACGCCGTCGCGGCGACGCACCACCACGTCGCCGCGCTCGCGCAGGCTGAAGCTGCAGTGCCCCTGCACACGGTCCTCGAAGGCGATCTCACCGTCGTCCACGCGAAAGCGCGTCGCGGTGGGACCGGCACGCTGCGGGCCGGTGCGACAGGTGCCCGGATAACCGCCTTCCGGGGTGCGCTCGCGCCGCGTGCAGCTGCACTCGAACGTGCGGCCGCGCATGGTGAGCTGCGCGAGCGCCGCGGCGTAGCGGTCGGTTTGCCGGCTCTGATACTCGACCGTGCCATCCCAGGTGAGGCCGTGCGCCTCGAGAGTGCGCAACATCTCGTCCGCACACCCCGGGATTACCCGCTCGCGATCGAGATCCTCCATCCGCAACAGCCAGCGCCCCGCGCGACTGCGTGCATCGAAGCAGCTGCCGAGCGCGGCGATCAGGGATCCGAGATGCAGTGGCCCCGTGGGCGAGGGCGCGAAACGCCCGATGTAAGGCGCCGGCGGCGCCTCAGCGATAACGGTCGTCGCGGTCGCCGTATTGGCGCTCGCGCCGCTCGCGCCGCTCCTGCGCCTCGATGCTGAGCGTGGCGACCGGACGCGCCTCGAGCCGCTTGATGCCGATCTCCTCGCCGGTCTCGAGGCAATAGCCGTAGGAGCCGTCGTCGATGCGTTTCAGAGCCTCGTCGATCTTGCGAATGAGCTTGCGCTCGCGGTCGCGCGTGCGCAGCTCGAGGCTGAACTCCTCCTCCTGAGTCGCGCGATCGTTCGGGTCGGGGAAGTTCGCCGCCTCATCCTTCATGTGCGAGACGGTGCGATCCACTTCGACCATCAGATCGCGCTTCCAGCTGTTGAGGATGTTGCGGAAGTGATCGAGCTGCTCCTTGCTCATGTATTGTTCGCCGCGCTTGACGATGTAGGGCTGGACGTTGCGCGGACCGGCCAGCAGGCTCCCCGGCTCTGCGGCCTCTACATCGTCGGACTCCGGCCCCCCGGGGAGCGGAAGGGTGCGCGCAGCGGCGACCGCCGGCGGCGTGGCGCGGATCGGCTCGCGCGCGGCCGGCGTCATGGGGCGTTGCGCTCGCGGTTTCTCGGCGTGCGGCGCGCCGGCGGAGGCCGCGGGCTGCGCCGCCGGCTTCTTCGGCGGGGTGGCGCCCTTGCGGACGTGAACGGCGGCGCGCGTGCGCACCGCATCGCTCTTGCGGGTGGGGGCGGCGCTCTTGCGGGCGGCGGGCCGGCTTGGCGTCTTGCGGCCTTTGGCAGACTTCGGCGCAACTCTCTTGGCCGGCATCAATCGCTCCTCGGACCGGTCGTGGGGCTTGAAAGAACGCGCGATTATACCGGCCGACTTTGGCGTGTACAGATGGCGCCGATAGCCGCAAGAAATGGCGCGTTGCGGCGTATTCGGCTACGGCAGGGCGACCGGCGCTGGCGGCTGCCAGCCGGGCTGTCTGCGCTCCGCGACAACCGTGGTGTAGATTCCCCCGCGCACGTTGAAGCGCGCCGTGAGGCGCAGAAAGCGCGGCGCGACCGCGCCGCTCACATGATCGGCGATCTCGTTGGTCACGGCCTCGTGGAAGGCGCCGCGGTCGCGGAACGACCAGATATAGAGCTTCAGGGATTTGAGCTCGACGCACAGCCGGTCCGGGACGTACTCCAGATCGAGCGTGGCAAAGTCCGGCTGCCCCGTGCGCGGGCAAAGACAGGTGAACTCGGGAATCTGCATGCGTATGGTGTAGTCGCGCGAGACTTCGGGATTCGCGAAAGTCTCCAGTTCTCCGGTGGGCGTCGCGGGCATATTTCCCGTACACTACACCATCCCTGAATGACCGGGACGCGGGGGTTGAAGGCACAGATGCGGCTGACAAAGATCAAGCTCGCCGGCTTCAAATCCTTCGTCGATCCCACCCACATCAGCTTCCCCAGCAATCTCACCGGTGTCGTCGGCCCCAACGGCTGCGGCAAGTCGAACGTCATCGACGCCGTACGCTGGGTGATGGGCGAGCTGTCCGCCAAGCACCTGCGCGGCGACAGCATGACGGACGTGGTCTTCAACGGCTCGAGCGCCCGCAAGCCGGTCGGCACGGCCGCCGTCGAGCTGATATTCGACAATTCGGACGGCAAGATCGGCGGCCCCTACGCGAGCTACGCCGAGATCTCCCTCAAGCGGCAGGTGTCGCGCGACGGCCTGTCGGCCTATTTCATCAACGGCGTGCGCTGCCGGCGCAAGGACATCACCAATCTGTTCCTCGGCACCGGGCTCGGATCGCGCAGCTACGCCATCATCGAGCAGGGCATGATCACGCGGGTGATCGACGCCAGGGCCGAGGACATGCGCGCTTTCGTCGAGGAGGCCGCCGGCATCTCCCGCTACAAGGAGCGGCGCAAGGAAACCGAGGTGCGCATCGCCGAGACCCGCGAGAACCTCGAGCGGCTGCAGGATCTGCGCGACGAGGTCGAGAAGCAGATCCGCCACCTGCAGCGTCAGGCCGCCACCGCGCGCCGCTATCAGGCCCTGAAGGACACCGAGCGGCGGCTCGCCGCCGAGCTGATCGCGCTCAAGCTGCGCGACCTCGACAGCGGTGCCGAGGTGCACGATGCGGCGCTGCGCGCCCGCGAGCTCGCCATGCAGGCGGAGCTCGCCGGCCAGCGTGCCGCCGAAGCCGCGCTCGAGAAGCAGCGCGCCGCCCAGTCCGAGCACGCCGAGCGCATGTCGGCGGTGCAGGCGCGCTACTACGAGGCGGGCGCCGAGATCTCGCGTCTCGAGCAGACGCTCGAGCACACCCGCGAGCTGCGCGAGCGGCAGCGCGACGACCTGACGCAGGCCGCCGGCGCGCTCACCGAGCTCGCCGCGCATATCGCCCGCGACGAGGAGCAGCTGCAGGCGGTGCGCGCCGAGCTGGCGCAGCTCGCTCCCGGGCTCGAGGCCGCGCAGGCCGCCGAACGCCAGGCCGCCGGCGCGCTCGAGAGCGCCGAGCGCGCCCTGCACGAGTCGCAGCAGCTTTGGGAGAGGCACACGGTCGAGTCCGGCGCTGCCGAGCAGGCCGCGCAGGTCGAGCGCACCCGCATCGAGCAGCTCCAAATCCAGCTCACGCGCCTCGAGGGGCAGGCGCAACGGGCCGCAGACGAGCGTCAGGCGCTCGCCACCGCTGCCGCCGAGGGCGGCCTCGGCCGGCTCACCGAGGACGAGGCACAGGCGCAGGCGCGCAGCGTCGCGCACGCCAAGAGCCTGGCCGCGGCTCAGGAGCGGGTGCAGGCGGCACGCGCTGCCCAGCTGGCCGCGGAGGCGGCGCTCGAGGAGGCGCGCGCGGCGCGCGCCGGCGCACGCGCTGAGCTCACCTCGCTCGAGGCACTGCAGACTGCGGCGCTTTCCGACCGCGCCGGGGACGCTGCCGCGTGGCTCGCCGGCGCCGGCCTTGCCGCACGGCCGCGGCTCACGGCGAACCTGGAAGTGGAGTCCGGCTGGGAAAGAGCGGTCGAGACCGCACTCGGCGATTATCTCGAGGCGGTGTGCGTACCGCAGCTCGAGGAGATCGCCGGCGCGATCGGCTCGCTCGCCGCCGGGCGTATCACCATCATCGAGAGCGAGACGGCGGCCCGCGGCCGCCCCCGGACCCTCGCGGCCCATGTCAGCGGACCGAAGGCGGTACTGACCCGGCTCTCGGCCGTGCTCACCGCAGATTCCCTCGGCGATGCCCTCAAGGGCCGCAGTCGCCTGGCGGAGGGTGAGTCCTACATAACGCGCGCCGGGGAGTGGGTGGGCCCGAACTGGCTGCGCATCAGCCGCGGCGCCGATCCGCGCGCCGGCGTCATCGCGCGCGAGCAGCGCCTGAGCGGTCTGCGGGCCGCAGCGAGCGCGGCCGAGCAGCGCACCGAGGCGGCGGAAGCGGCGCTCGGCGCCGCCCGCGAGGCGCTCGCGCAGGCCGAGACCGCTCGCGAGGCCGCCCAGAACGGGATCCAGCAGGCCCAGCAGCAGCATGCACAGTTGCGCGCGGCACTCGCGGCCGGGCGCGTGCGCGCCGAAGAGGCTGCACAGCGCGCGGCGCGACTCGAGCGCGAGTCGCAGGAGCTCGAGCGCGAGCGCGCCGCCGGGGCGGCGGCCCTTGCCGCTGCGCGCGAGGAGCTGCGGCGTGCCGAGAGTACTGCCGCAACCCTGGCCGCCGGCCGCAGCACGCTCGCAGGCGAGCGCGAGGCGCGCCGGACGGCACTGGCCGCTGCGCGCAGCAGCGCTCAGGCGGCCCAGCTCCTGGGGCGCGACCTGCACGTGCGCTTCGAGACGCGCCGCTCCACCGAGAGCTCGGTGGCACTGGGGCTGAATCGCATGATCGAGCAGCGCGAGCAGCTGGCGCGGCGCCGCGCCGCGCTCGAGCAGGAGCTCGCCTCCGGGGACGAGCCGATCATTCGCGTGCAGGGGCGCCTCGGACAGGCCCTCGAGCAGCGCCTCACGGTGGAAGCGGAGCTGGGCGTGGCGCGCGCAGCGCTCGAGGAGGCGGATGCGGCGCTGCGCACGCTGGATGAGCAGCGCCTCTCGGCCGAACAGCGCGTCAGCGCGGCGCGCGAAGCCATGGATGCCGCGAGGCTCGCGGCCCAGGAGACCCACGTGCGCCGTGCCGCGCTCGCCGAGCAGTTCGCCGAGACCCGCTGCGAGCTCGCCGCGGTGCTCGCCGGGCTCGCCGCCGAGGCGAGTGTCGCCGTCTGGGAGCAGTCGCTGGTGGAGGCGCGCGCCGACATCGAGAAGCTCGGGCAGGTGAACCTGGCGGCCATCGATGAGCTCAAGGACCAGACGCAGCGCAAGGAGTATCTCGACCGGCAGTTCGCCGACCTCACCGCCGCGCTCGAGACACTCGCCGAGGCGATGCGCCGCATCGACCGCGAGACCCGAACGCGCTTCGAGGACACCTTCGAGCGCATCAATGCGGGGCTGCGCGAGAAGTTTCCGCGGCTGTTCGGCGGCGGACATGCATATCTCGAGCTGGTCGGCGAGGACAAGCTGACCGCCGGCGTCGCGGTCATGGCGCGGCCTCCCGGCAAGAAGAACAGCACCATCCACCTGCTGTCGGGCGGCGAGAAGGCGCTCACCGCCGTAGCGCTGGTTTTCGCGATCTTCGACCTGAATCCCGCGCCTTTCTGCCTGCTCGATGAGGTGGATGCGCCGCTCGACGAGCACAACGTCGGGCGCTTCTGCGACATCGTCCGCGACATGTCGGGGCGCGTGCAGTTCGTGTTCATCACCCACAACAAAGCCACCATGGAGCTCGCCTCGCAGCTGATCGGCGTGACTATGGTCGAGCCGGGCGTGTCGCGCCTGGTGACGGTCGACGTCGACGAGGCGGTGCGGCTCGCGGCGGTGTGACAGAGGTGCCGGGCTTGTCGGAGCTGCGTTGGGCACTGCTGATCGTCGGTGTGCTGTTCTTCGCGGGGCTCACACTGTGGGAGCTGCGCCGTCCGCGACAGGGGCGCAACAGCGAGCCCGCGGCGCCGGCACGCCCCCGGGACGCAAGCCTCGATCTGCCCGAGATGCACGCGCGCGAGCCGATCGCCGGCCGCAATCCGCCGCTCATCGAGATGCCGGACGACCCGGACGACTTCCCGGTGCTGGCGGCGGCGCCCGCACCTGAAGCACCCGCAGCCGCCGACGTGACCCCTGACTCACCGCCCGAACGGGCTCCCGTCGAGGCCGGCTTCGAGGTTTCGTCCGTGAGCGCCCCGGCGGGCGCGTCCTGGGCGCCGAGCGCCACCGAGCCGCTGGTCGAGTGGCCGCCGGATGAGGAGCGACGCGTAGTGGCGCTGCGTCTGGTCGCACCGCAGCCGGAGCGCTTCGCCGGCCGCTCGCTGCGGCAGGCGCTCGCCGCCGAGGGTTTCGTGCTCGGGCGCTTCGATATCTTCCACAAGCCCGACGAGGAGCGGCGTGCGGTGCTGAGTGCAGCGAGCCTCAACCGTCCCGGGACTTTCGATCCCGAGACCATGGACTCGCAGCACTTCGGCGGACTGTCGTTGTTCGCTGTGCTTCCGGGCCCGATGGCGCCGCCGCAGGCATTCGAGGAGCTGGTGACCACGGCCCGCAGCCTCAATAACCGTCTGTGCGGCGTGCTGCAGGACGAGCGCGGGGCGCCGCTCACGCCGGCGCGCATCGCCAGCCTGCGCGAGCGCCTCGCGGACGGGGCCTCCTCGTGACAGGCGGTGCGGCGGCGCGCGCCGCCGAGCTGCGCGCGCAGCTGAAGGATCACGATTACCGCTACTACGTGCTCGATGACCCGTCGGTCTCCGATGCCGAATACGACCGGCTGATGCTCGAGCTGCGGGCCCTCGAGGCCGGGCATCCCGAGCTCGTCACCCCCGACTCGCCCACCCAGCGCGTAGCGGGCGCCCCGAGCGCCGCCTTCGGCGAGATCGTGCACCGCGTTCCCATGCTGTCGCTCGACAACGCCTTCACGGAGGAGGACGTGGGCGCCTTCGACCGCCGCCTGCGCGAGCGGCTGCACGTGGAAGGCGAGCTCGACTATGTCGCGGAACCGAAGCTCGACGGACTCGCCATCACGGTGATCTATCGCGGTGGGATGCTGGAGCAGGCCGCCACCCGCGGCGACGGCGTCACCGGCGAGGATGTCACCGCCAACGTGCGCACCGTGCGCACCGTCCCCCACCGGCTGCACCGCGGCGCGCCGCAGCTGATCGAGGTGCGGGGCGAGATCTTTATGCCGCTGAAGGGCTTCGAGCGCATGAACGCGCGCGCCCGCGAGCGCGGCGAGAAGGTATTCGTCAACCCGCGCAATGCCGCGGCCGGGAGCCTGCGCCAGCTCGACCCGAAGATCAGCGCCGCGCGGCCCCTCGATGCCTTTTTCTATGGTCTCGGCGCGCTCGAGGGCGCGCCGCTCCCGGCCAGCCAGGCGCAGCTGCTGGACTTGCTGCGCACGCTCGGGCTGCCGGTCTCTCCGGACGCGCGCCGCGTGCGGGGCGTGGCCGGCTGTCTCGGGTACTACCGGGACATGGGCACGCGCCGCGCGGCGCTGCCCTATCAGATCGACGGCGTCGTCTACAAGCTCGATTCGCGCACCGACCAGGAGCGCCTGGGCTTCATCTCGCGGGCGCCGCGCTGGGCCATCGCCCACAAGTTCCCGGCGGAGGAAGTCTCCACGGTGGTGAGGGGCATCGAATTCAGCGTCGGCCGCACCGGTGCACTGACTCCGTTCGCGATCCTCGAGCCGGTATTCGTCGGCGGTGTGACCGTGAGCAAGGTGACGCTGCACAACATCGACGACGTGCATCGCAAGGACGTGCGGGTCGGCGACACCGTGATCGTACGGCGTGCGGGCGACGTGATTCCGCAGCTGGTGGCGGTGATTGCCGCGAAACGGCCGCAGCCGGCAGCGCCGCCGGTGCAGCTGCCCGAGAGCTGCCCGGTGTGCGGCTCACGCGTGCTGCGGGCGGAGGGCGAGGCCGTGGCGCGCTGCACCGGGGGCTTCACCTGCCGTGCGCAGCGCCAGGAGGCGCTGCGGCACTTCGCCAGCCGCCGGGCGCTCGATATCGAAGGACTCGGGGACAAGGTCGTCGAGCAGCTCGTCGAGCACGAGCTGGTCCGCTCGCCGGCAGACCTCTACCGCCTCGAGGCCGCGCAGCTCGCAGCGCTCGACCGCATGGGGGAGAAATCCGCCGCCAGACTCGTCGCGGCGATCGGCAAGAGCCGCAGCACGACGCTGCCGCGGCTCCTCTACGGCCTCGGGATCCGCGAGGTGGGGGAGGCCACGGCACTCGCGCTGGCACGCCACTTTCGAACGCTCGAAGCCCTGATGGAGGCGAGCGAAGAGCAGATCCAGCACGTCGAGGACGTAGGCCCGGTCGTGGCGGCACACGTGGCCGCCTTCTTTGCCTCGAAGGACCATCGCCACGTCCTCGAGGAGCTGCGCGCCAACGGCGTCACGTGGCCCGAGATCGCGGGGCCCCCGCAGGGCGCCGGCGCAGCGCTCGCCGGGAAGACCTTCGTCCTCACGGGAACCCTGAGCGGCATGACCCGCGAGGAGGCGCAGGAGGCCCTCGCCTTACGCGGCGCCAGGGTGGCGGGCAGCGTCTCGAAGAAGACCAGTTACGTGGTGGCCGGGAGCGAGGCGGGCTCGAAGCTCGCCCGGGCACAGGAACTCGGCATCCCGGTACTCGATGAGGAGCAGCTCGCGAAGCTCCTCGCGGCGAACCCGCCCGCCGGGGCGCCAGAGGCGTGACTCTGGCGCCCTGCACGGTGGGGTGGTTACGGCTTCGCGGGTGCGGCAGGGGCGGGCGGCGCCGCGGACTGCGCGGATGGCACCGGGGCGGGAGCGGGGGCCGCGCTGGCTGACGCGGGCTGGTCGAGCGTCTTGGTCACCTTGGCATCGCGCATGAGCTCGTCCATGTAGGACTTGAACTTCTTCGCCTCCACGATCTGCTCGAAGCGCTGCTTGGCCTGCTCGAAGGGCGGCGGTGTGAGCGGCCGCGACTCGACCAGCTGCAGAATGTGCCAGCCGTACTGTGTCTGAACCGGTTTCTTCGCGTACTCGCCGGGTTTCAGTCCCGCGAGGGCGTTCATGATCTCGGGCGGCATGCCGCCGCGCAGCCAGCCGATGTCACCGCCGTTGTTCTTGGAGGGATCCATGGACTCGACCTTGGCGAGATCCTCGAACTTCTCGCCCCGGTCGAGCCGCTGGATGACCTTCTCCGCGAACGGCTCGGTCGCGACGAGGATGTGGCGCGCGTGGTATTCGGTCTTCGGCAGGCCGGCGATCTCGGTCTCGTACTCGGCGCGCACTTCGGCATCGCCCGGCTTCTTGTCCTTGAGGTAGCGGTCCGACACCGCCTGCTCCAGTACGTTGAGGCGCGAGAGCTCCAGGAGGTAGGCGCTGTCGCCGGTCTTGTCGATGCCCTGCTTCGCCGCCTCCTGCGCCACCAGCTCGCCCTTGATCAGGTTGTCGAGCAGGCGGTTGCGGATCTCGGGAGTGAGCTCCGCGGAGGTCTTGCCGGTGGCGGTCTTGGCGTAGAACTCGAAGAAGTCGCGCGTGATGGTCTGACCGTTCACCGTCGCCACGGGCGGCGAGGTATCGGCCGGAGCGCTCGACTTGGGCTGGCAGGCGCAGAGCGCTGCCAGGATGGCGGCCAGCAGGAGGAATCGCGGGAAGTAGGTAGTCATACTGCGGATTTTCCGGTGGTTGAGGCGAAGGTCGTTTTCATCGGGAGCGCTCCTCGGCGGTGCGCGCCGTGATGTTGAGCGCGTGCACCGAGGTTTGGAGCAGCGGGGCGATCGCGGCATAGACCAGTCGATGCCGCTCGAGCGGCGCTCGCCCCCGGAAGGCTTCAGACACGATCAGCACGCGAAAGTGCCCGCGGCCGGCGGCCGCATGTCCCGCATGGCGCGCGCCGTCGTCGACGATCTCGAGGGTGGCCGGCGCGAAGGCACGCTCGAGCGCCGCGCGCATCTGCTCCATGACCGGCTCACTTGCCACAGCCGTCGCCGTCCGGCAGGGGCTGGGGCGCGGGTCGCACGGCGTGCGTGGCCAGCCACAGCACCTGCGCCGCCACGAACAGCAGCATCAGCACGATATCGACCAGTTTCAGCGCCACCCAGGCGCGCTCGCTCATGGTGCGCAGGACCACGACGTTGAGCGCGCCGAGGGCAAAATAGAACAGCACCCACAGCAGATTCAGCCGGCGCCAGCGCGCCGCGTCCACCTGCAACCGCTCGCCGAAGGCCTCCGCGAGCACGCCGCCGAGGAGGCGCTCGGTGAGCGTGCGCCTGCCCACCCAGAAGCTGCCGAGGAAAGCCAGGCTCGTCAGCCAGAAGAACACCGTCGGCTTCCACTGGATGAACACCCGGTTGTGCAGGATGAGGGTCGCGCCGCCGAAGATCAGCACCAGCACGGTGGAGAGGGCATGCAGCGGCGGGATCTTTCTCGACCGCAGCCAGTCGGCCGCCAGCAGCGCCAGCATCGCCACCATCAGCACCGCGGTGGCGACGTACAGCCCTCCCAGGCGATAGGCGGCGACGAACGCCACCAGCGGCGCTAACTCGGTGAGGGCCTGCATGCGAGCTACGGTATACGCGGAAAACGGCCGCGTATATTGTCATGCGCCGCCGGCAACTTCCATTGAGTTCTGCAAGCGCGCCACATGGCCGAGTTTCTCGAGCTGCATCCCGTCAATCCGCAGCTGCGCCTCATCCAGCGCGCGGCCGAAGTGGTGCGTGGCGGCGGCCTCATCGCCTATCCAACCGACTCCTGCTACGCGCTCGGCTGGCACCTGGGCGACAAGGGTGCGCTCGAGCGCGTGCGCCGCATCCGTCAGGCCGACCGCCACCATCACTACACGCTGGTGTGCGCCGACCTCGCCACCGTGGGGCGTTTCGCCCTGATCGAGACCTGGCAGTTCCGCATCCTCAAGGCCTGTGTGCCCGGCCCCTACACCTTCTTACTGCGGGCGACGCGCGCCATGCCGCGGCGCCTGCAGCACCAGCGGCGGCGCACCATCGGCGTGCGCATCCCCGGGCATCCGGTGCCCCGCCTGCTGGTGCACCAGCTCGGTGAGCCGCTGATGAGCTCCACGCTGTTGCTGCCCGCCGAACCGCTGCCGCTCACCGCGGCGCGCGACATCGAGCGCCGTCTGGCACACGAGCTCGACGCCATCCTCGACGGCGGGGACTGCGGCATCGAGCCAACCACCGTCGTCGACCTGTCGGTGTCGCCGCCGGTGATCGTGCGCCAGGGCAAGGGCGCGCTCGGCCCGATAACCGGGCGTGCGCTATAATTCGCTGCGTGAGCCACGGCCCTCTCGTCGCGCGCCGCGCATCCCCCGCACCGTCACCCGCAGCGCCGCTGCGGGGAGGCACGTGAGCTCGCCCGCGCCGGGCCGGCGCGTCGTCTCCGGCATGCGGCCCACCGGCCGGCTGCACCTCGGCAACTATCACGGCGCGCTGCGCAACTGGGTCGAGCTGCAGTACCAGTACGAGTGCTTCTTCTTCGTCGCCGACTGGCACATGCTCACCACGGGCTACGACGACACCACGCAGCTGCAGGAGAACGTGCGCGAGGTGCTGATCGACTGGCTGGCGGCCGGTCTCAACCCCGGCGTGGCGACCCTCTTCATCCAGTCGCACGTCCCCGAGCATGCCGAGCTCCACCTGCTGCTGTCGATGATCGTGCCGCTCGGGTGGCTCGAGCGCGTGCCCAGCTACAAGGATCAGCAGGAGCAGCTCAAGGAGAAGGATCTCGCGACCTACGGCTTCCTCGGTTACCCGCTGCTGCAGAGCGCCGACATCCTGGTGTACCGCGGCTCCTACGTACCGGTGGGCGAGGACCAGGTGGCGCACGTCGAGCTCACCCGTGAGGCCGCGCGCCGCTTCAACCATCTCTACGGCCGCGAGCCGGACTTCGAGGCCCGGGCGGAGCTCGCGGTGAAGAGTCTCGGCACACGCAACGCCAGCAACTACCGGCAACTGCGCCGCAAGTTCCAGGAAGCCGGCGACACCGAGGCGCTCAAGCGCGCCCAGGCGCTGGTACAGAGCAACAACCGCATCACGGTGGCCGACCGCGAGCGGCTGCTCGGCTTCCTGCACGGCGAGGGCGTCACCATCCTGCCCGAGCCGGAGGCGCTGCTCACGGCGACACCCAAGGTGCCGGGACTCGACGGCCGCAAGATGTCCAAGTCGTACGGCAACACCATCGGCCTGCGCGAAGACCCCGACGTCGTGGTGCAGAAGCTCAGGGCCATGAAGACCGACCCGGCGCGCGTGCGGCGCACCGATCCGGGCGACCCCGACAAGTGCCCGGTGTGGGACCTGCACCAGATCTATTCCGACGAGGCGACGCGCCAGTGGGCGAACGCCGGCTGCCGCAGCGCGGGTATCGGCTGCCTGGAGTGCAAGCAGCCGGTCATCGAGCGTATCGTCGAGGAGATCGGCGGCATGCGCCGCCGCGCACAGGAGTTCGAGGACAACCCGGAGACGGTGCGCAACATCGTCGCCGAGGGCGCCGACAAGGCGCGCGCGATGGCGCGCGACACGCTGGACGAGGTGCGCCGCTTCATGCACCTGCGTCCCGACTGATAGCCGCGGGGGGGCGAAGGCCATGAAACCCAACCTGACGATAGTCGTCTCCAACGCGGCGCCGCCGGCACCGCCCGCGGCAGCGGCGCCCGAGCAGGTGGAGATGCCGTTCGCGGTGGTGAACGGCGAGCCGTATGCGCAGCTGCCGCGGGATCTGTACATCCCGCCGCAGGCGCTCGAGGTATTCCTCGAGGCCTTCGAGGGCCCGCTCGATCTGCTGCTCTATCTGATACGCCGCCAGAACCTCGACATCCTCGACATTCCGCTCGCCGAGATCACGCGCCAGTACATGCAGTACATCGAGCTGATGCAGGAGCTGCAGCTCGAGCTCGCGGGCGAGTACCTGGTGATGGCCGCGACGCTCGCCGAGATCAAGTCGCGCATGCTGCTGCCGCGGCCGCCGAGCGACACCGAGGACGGCCACGATCCGCGCGCCGAGCTGGTGCGGCGCCTGCAGGAATATGAACGCTTCAAGCGCGCCGCCGAGGAGCTCGATGCCCTCAACCGCATGGAGCGCGACGTCTGGCCGACATCCGCCGAGGCCAGTGAGCGGCGGGTGGTGCGCTCGCTCCCGCAGGTCACGCTGCAGGAGATGCTGGTGGCCTTCAAGGAGGTGGTGGCGCGTTCCGAGATGTTCGCGCACCACCATATCCAGCGCGAGCGGCTGTCGGTAGGCGAGCGCATGAGCGACATCCTGGCCGCGCTCGGCGCGACGGGTTTCCTCGAGTTCCAGCAGCTCTTCCGGCCGGAGGAGGGCCGCATGGGAGTGACGGTAACCTTCGTGGCGATTCTCGAGCTGATGCGCGAGGGCCTGATCGACATCGTGCAGGCCGAGGCGTACGCGCCGCTGCACGTGCGCGCTGCGCCGCCGGCCCTGCGGGTGGTTGCCGACAACACCCAGAATGAGGACCAGCCATGAGCGAGTCGTACATCAGGAACGTGGTCGAGGCGGCGCTGCTCGCCGCCGGACAGCCGCTGCCGCTGGCGGAGCTGGCGCGACTCTTCGACGAGGAGCGCCGCCCGAGCCCGCAGCAGCTGCACGCCGCGCTCGAGGCGCTCGAGCAGGAATACGCCGGCCGCGGCATCGAGCTCAAGCACACCGCCAGCGGCTACCGCATCCAGGTGCGCCGCGAGCTGGCTGCGGAGATCACGCGGCTGTGGCCCGAGCGCGCCGTGCGCTACTCGCGGGCGCTGCTCGAGACGCTGGCGCTCATTGCCTACCGCCAGCCGATCACGCGCGCGGAGATCGAGGCGGTACGCGGCGTGACCGTCAACCCCAACATCGTGCGCACCATGATCGAGCGCAACTGGGTACGGGTGGTCGGGCATCGCGACGTGCCCGGGCATCCGGAGCTGCTCGGCACCACGCGCGAGTTCCTCGACTATTTCGGCCTGAAGAGCCTCGATGAGCTGCCGCCGCTGGGCGAGCTGCGGGCGCTGGGCGATGTGAATCTCGAGCTCGGCCTCGCGGACGGGGCCGACGTCGACGAGGGCTCCGACGACGACGAGCTGTCCGCCCGGACCGACGGCTCGCACGAGCTGGTCGCCGCGCCGCGCTACACGGACGGCTGATGAGCCGTCGACCGGCGCGCCGGCGCCCCGGCGCGCAGCAGCGGCGCGGCAGCGGCGGGCCGCGTGCAGCTGCGGCCGCAGCGGGCGCCGAGCGGCTGCAGAAGATGCTGTCGCGTCTCGGCATTGCTTCGCGGCGCGAGGCCGAGAGCTGGATTCGCGCCGGGCGTCTCACCATCAACGGCGTGCCGGCGGCGCTCGGGGCGCGCGTCGGCCTCGCCGACAGGATACAGCTCGACGGCCGCGCGGTGCGGGCGAGCGAGAGCGCGGGACCGAGGCGCGCCTTCATCTGTCATCGCTCGCCGGGGGAGCCGCTCATCGCAGAGGCGGCGGCCGGCGGCACGACGGGACGACCGCCGCTCACCGAGCGCATTCCGCGGCGCGCCGGGCGCAGATTCCTGGCCGTCAGCCCCATGCCGCAGATCGACGGCGGGCTCGAGCTCGTGACGTCGGACGGGGAGCTCGCGGCGCGGCTGCAGCGCGCGGTGCATGCGCTCGTCGGCGAGTACGGAGCGCGGGTGCGCGGTGAGCTGTCGGAAGAACAGCTGCGCGGGATCCTCGGCGGCACGCTCGACAGCGGGGCGGCGCTCGCGGTCGAGAGCTGCGAGCCGGGCGGGGGCGAGGGGGCCAACCGCTGGTACACGCTGCGCAGCCGCGGGGCGAGCGGCAAGCAGGTGCGGCAGCTCTTCGAACGGCAGGGGGCACTGGTGAGTCGCGTGCTGCGCACGCGGCTCGGGCCGCTGTCGCTGGCGCGCTCGCTCCCGCGCGGCCGCTTTCGCGAGCTCACCGATGCCGAGCTCGACGCTGTGCTTTCATCGGATGAATTCGCCTCCGGCGAATCCACCGGACATTAGCATCAGGGTGCGCAGCTAGCGCTGCGCGTTGAAGGCGCGCCCGGTGACGCCGCGGCTCGCCGGACCGAGGAGTGCGAGGTAAGGACCGGTGAGGGACTCAGGCCCCGGCACCTTGGAGAAATCCTCCGCCGGGTACGCCTGGCGGCGCATGGCGGTGCGGGCGCGCCCGGGGTTCAGGGTGTTGACGCGTATGGCGCTGGTGCCCTCGAGCTCGTCGGCGAGCACCTGCGCGAGACCCTCGAGCGCGAACTTCGAGACCGCGTAAGCGCCCCAGTACGCGCGTCCGCGCCGGCCGACGCTGCTGGAGGTGAACACCACCGCGGCGTCTGCGGATTGCTTGAGCGACGGCAGCAGCACCTGCGTGAGGGCAAAGGCCGCCGTCAGATTGACGTGCAGCACCCGGCACCAGGTCGGCACGTCGTAGTGCTCGATGGGTGACAGAGTCCCCAGCAGCCCGGCGTTGTGCAGCAGGCCGTCGAGCCGTCCGTAGCGCCCCACGACGGCCTGCGCGAGCGCGTCATAGTCGGCGGCGACGGCGCGCTCGGGATCGAGCACCCCGATGCTGGCCTCGGGGGCGCCGAGGGCGGCGATCTCGGCGTGCACCGCCTCGAGCTTGGCCTCGCTGCGGCCGACCAGCACGACCTCGGCACCGTGCCGCGCGCAGTCGAGGGCCACGGCGCGTCCGAGGCCTGAGCTGGCGCCCGTTACGGCGATGACCCTGCCGGCGAGCTCATCCGGCTGCGCGCGGTGATTGCGCGGATCGAAGTCGTCCATAGAGTCGTCTGCTCCGATCGCTACAGCGCCAGGTTTCCGGAGTCTGCGCGCCGTGCGGCGCGCCACGCACGCCAGCCATCGAGCGCGCCGCGATGGTCGCCCGGCGATGGCGCCGCCGGCAAGCACCGCTCGATGCGCTGCGACTCGAGCACGGCGAGCCGTGCCCATACGAGCAGCGCACGCAGCGGCTGCTGCGCCGCCTGCGGCAGGGCGCGCACCGCGCCCGCGAGCCCGGCGCGCAACTCCCGATGGCGCCTCGCCAGATGCGCAGCCAGCGGCGCCGGCCACGGCGGCGCCAGAAGACCTGCGGGATCCACCCGCGCTGCCGCGAGCTCATCGAGCGGCAGCCGCACCCGGCCGCGGCGCGCATCCTGCGCGAGACTGCCGAGGAGCTCGATCTCCCGCAGCGCCGCCCCGAGGGTGCGCACGGCGGCGACATCCAGCTGCGGGGCGGCGAACTGCGCGAGCGGCACGATGAGGCCTGCCGACCAGCGCTCGCAGTAGCGGGCGAGCTCGGCCCGGGTTGCGAAGGTGGCGGCGGCCAGGTCCCAGGCCGCGCCCTCCACCAGTCCCGCAAGCCCGGCGAGCGCCGTGCGCTCGCGGCCGGCGAAGTGCGCCGCGATGGCGCGGGTGACAGGAGCGGACGGCGTGCCCGCCGCGCAACGTGCGCATTCCTCGCGCCACCAGGCGAGACGCGTATGCGCGACGTCGTGATCGATCCCCGCCGCCAGGCTCGCGCCGATTTCCTCTTCCAGGGCGCAGAGCGCCCCGAGCAGGGTCCGCTGCGAGTCGGTCGCGTACAGGGAGGCGAGCAGGCGGGTGGCAGGCCGTGCGGGGCGTGCAGCGGTCATTCCGTTGCAGTCGGAGGCTCGGCAAGCGGCGTGGACACCGGATTGCGCGCCAGCTGCGTCACCTGCTCGAGCACCGGCAGCGGCGCATCCGCCGTGACGCCGAGCTCGGTGAAGCGTCGCGCCTGCGGCAGGACCTGCCGCTCGAGTGAGCCGACCGCGGCGTTGTAGGCCTCGATGGCACCTGCCAGGCGCTGTCCCATGCGCCCCAGGTGCCCGTCGAAGGTCGCGAGCCGCCGATACAGCTCCTGCCCCAGGTCGCGGATGAGCGCGGCGTTGTGCGCGACTTCCGACTGGCGCCAGCCGTAGGCGACCGTCTTCAGCAGCGCGATCAGGGTCGAAGGGGTCGTGATGACCACGCCTTGCGAGAGGGCGTTCTCGAGGAGCTCGGGCCGCTCGGCCAGCGCCGCCGACAGGAACTGGTCCCCCGGCAGGAACAGCACCGCGAACTCGGGGCTGCGCTCGAACTGGCTCCAGTAGCTCTTGCTGGCCAGGTCGCGCACGCGCGCCTCGACCTGGCTGGCGTGGCGCTTGAGAGCGAGCGCGCGCTCCTCTTCGGTCGGCGCCTCGAGCGCTGCCAGGTAGGCGTCGAACGGAGACTTGGCGTCGATCACCAGGTCGCGCGCCTCCGGCATGTGCACCACCAGATCGGGCCGCAGCGGGCCGTCGTCGCCGGCGACGCTCGGCTGCTCGGTGAAATCGCAGTGCTCGGTGAGCCCCGCGAGCTCCACCAGGCGGCGCAGCGTCAGCTCACCCCAGCGGCCGCGCACTTCGGGGCGGCGCAGCGCCGTCACCAGGTTGCGCGTCTCGCGCGAGAGCTGCGCCTGCCCGCCGCTCAGGGTCTCGATCTGCGTGCGCAGGGTGGCGAAGGCCTCGCGCCGCTCGCGCTCGAGCGCTTCGACCTGCGCCTCGGTGCGCTCGAGCGAGGCGCGCAGCGGCAGCACCAGCTGCGCGATCGCCGCCTCGCGCTCCTTGAGCGCGCCCTCGGCCACGGCCTGGTCACGCCCGAGTACCTGGCGTGCCATGTGCAGGAACTGCTCGTTGTTGGCGCGCAGCGCCTCGCCCGCCAGCGCGCCGAAGGCAGCGCGCAACTGCGCCTCGGACTGCTCGATGAGCCTCAGGCGGCTGGCCTCCTGTGCGGTCGCCGACTCCAGCCGCACCTGCGCGGCGGTCAGCTCGAGGTGCAGCCCCGCGATGCGGCGTGCGGCGCGCAGGTGGCTCGCCACGCCCCCGAGGAACGCACCGACCAGCAACCCGGCGAGGGCGACCAGAGCCAGGGCGGGCAGGGTGATCACCGCGTGCGGCTCAGCGGCTGAAGCAGGCGAGGTAGTTCACCGCGACGCTGCGCGTGAGGGCGGCGTGCCCGGTGAAGGGATTGAGCTCGATGCCCGCGAGATCGGTGAGTGTCAGGCCCGCGCGGCGCGCCCAGTGGGCGAGCTCGGAGGGGCGGATGAGCCGCTGGTACTCATGAGTGCCGCGCGGCAGGAGCTTCAGCAGGTACTCCCCGGCGACGATCGCCAGGAGGAACGAGCGCAGGTTGCGGTTCAGGGTCGAGACGAACAGGGTGCCCCCCGGACGGACCAGCGCCGCGAGGCTCCCCAGCATGTCCGCGGGCTGCGGCACGTGCTCGAGCATCTCCATGCACGTAACGATGTCGAAGCCGTCACGCTCGGCGGGCAGGAGCGCGGCCGCCTCCGCGAGGCGGTAGTCGATGGCGAGAGCGGATTCGGCGGCGTGCAGCCGTGCCACCTCGATCATGCCGGGCGCGAGATCGACGCCCACGACGGCGGCGCCCTCGCGCGTGAGCGCCTCGGCGAGCAGGCCCCCGCCGCAGCCGACGTCGAGCACGCGGGCGCCGGCGAGCGCGGCTCGGTCGGCGATGTAACGCGTGCGCAGCGGATTGAGCAGATGCAGGGGACGGAACTCCCCGTGGGGGTCCCAGAAGCGCGCGGCGACTGCCTCGAACTTGCCGAGCTCGCTCAGGTCGGCGTTGGCGGTGCGGGTGGTTTCAGGGCTCTGCATGGCGCTGTGTGAAGTATATCGGCGCGCCTCCCGCGGCGCGCGCCGCGCGGCTTGACAAGAGGCCCCGGACGGGTTCCACGCGGGCACCCGTGGCGAGGGTCACGGAGGCGCTTCGTGGTAGAATTTCTCCTTTATTTCATGGGCCCAGAGGCCCTCCCAACCCCAATAGTGAATGGCTGAAATCGCCCGCGAAGTTCTGTCGGTCAGTCTCGAAGACGAGATGCGGCAGTCCTACCTCGACTATGCAATGAGCGTGATCGTCGGGCGTGCGCTGCCCGACGTGCGCGATGGCCTCAAGCCCGTGCACCGGCGCGTGCTGCACGCCATGCGCGAGCTCGGTAACGACTGGAACAAGGCCTACAAGAAGTCCGCGCGCGTGGTGGGCGACGTGATCGGCAAGTACCACCCGCACGGCGATACGGCGGTGTACGACACCATCGTGCGCATGGCGCAGCCATTCTCCATGCGCTACCTGCTGGTCGACGGCCAGGGGAACTTCGGCTCGGTGGACGGCGACCTGCCGGCCGCCATGCGCTACACCGAAGTGCGCATGTCGCGCATCGCGCACGAGCTGCTCGCCGACATCGACAAGGAAACGGTCGATTTCACCCCCAACTACGACGAATCCGAGCTCGAGCCCTCGGTCCTGCCGACGCGTATCCCGAACCTGCTGGTGAACGGGCAGACGGGAATCGCGGTCGGCATGGCGACCAATATTCCGCCGCACAACCTCACCGAGACCGTCAACGCGTGTCTCGCGCTGCTCGACGATCCGGCGCTGCCGCTGGCGGCGATCATGCAGCACATGCCGGGGCCCGATTTCCCCACCGGCGGCATCATCAACGGCGCCCAGGAGATCGCCACCGCCTACCGCACCGGGCGCGGGCGGCTGTCGGTGCGGGCGCGAGTCGCGATCGAGGACGTCGGGCGCGGCGACCGCCAGGCGATCGTGGTGACCGAGCTCCCTTACCAGGTCAACAAGGCGCGACTCATCGAGCGCATCGCCGAGCTGGTGCGCGAGAAGCAGCTCGACGGCATCGCCGGCGACGGCCTGCGCGATGAGTCCGACAAGGACGGCATGCGCATCGTCATCGAGCTCAAGCGCGGCGAGGTGACCGAGATCGTCCTCAACAACCTCTACGCCCAGACGCCGATGGAGACGGTGTTCGGCATCAACATGGTCGCGCTGCAGGACGGGCAGCCGAAGCTGATGTCGCTCAAGGAGATGCTGGAGGCGTTCATCCGCCACCGCCGCGAGGTGGTCACGCGGCGCACCATCTACGACCTCGGCAAGGCGCGCGAGCGCGCCCACATCCTCGAAGGCCTGGCGGTGGCGCTCGCCAACATCGATGCGGTGATCGCGCTCATCAAGGCCTCGCCCAGCCCGGCCGCGGCGCGCGTCGCGCTGCTGGCCAACCCCTGGCCGCCGGGGCTGGTGACCGAGCTGCTCGAGCGCGCCGGGGCGATCTCGACGCGCCCCCAGGGACTCGCCGCGGACTTCGGGCTCAACGCCGGCGGCTACCGCCTGTCGGAAGCCCAGGCGCAGGCGATCCTCGACATGCGTCTGCACCGCCTCACCGGCCTCGAGCGCGACAAGATCATCGAGGAGTACCGCTCGCTGCTCGAGCAGCTGCGCGATCTCTCCGACATCCTGGCGCGCCCCGAGCGCCTCACGCAGGTGGTGCGCGGCGAGCTGCTCGAGATGCGCGAGAGCTACGGCGATGCCCGGCGCACCGAGATCAACCGCGACCACCTGAACCTCACCACCGAGGACCTGATCGAGCCGCAGGACGTGGTGGTGACCCTCTCGCATGCCGGCTATGCCAAGGCGCAGCCGCTCACCGAATACCAGACCCAGCGCCGCGGCGGGCGCGGCAAGACGGCGACCGCGGTCAAGGACGAGGACTTCGTCGAGAAGCTGTTCGTCGCTCACACGCACGACACCGTGTTGTGCTTCTCCAATCGCGGCAAGGTGTACTGGCTCAAGGTCTACGAGCTGCCGCAGGCGGGGCGCGGGGCGCGCGGCAAGCCGATGGTGAACCTGCTGCCGCTCGGGGAAGGCGAGAAGATCAACGCGCTCCTGCCGGTCAAGCACTACGACGAGCAGCACTTCGTGTTCATGGCGACGCGCGCCGGCACGGTGAAGAAGACGCCGCTCGCGGCGTTCTCGCGGCCGCGCTCGACCGGCATCATCGCGGTGGATCTTGCCGACAACGATCAGCTGGTCGGGGTCGCGCTCACCGACGGAGAGCGCGAGATCATGCTGGTCTCGAGCGGCGGCAAGGCGATCCGCTTTCACGAGGGCGAGGTGCGCTACATGGGGCGCGAGGCGGCCGGGGTGCGCGGCATCCGCCTCGGCACCGGGCAGGAGGTGATCGCACTCATCGTGGTGGGCGAAGGCCACGTGCTGACCGCCTCCGCAGCGGGCTACGGCAAGCGCACGCCGCTCGAGGACTTCCCGGCGCACGGCCGCGGCGGTCAGGGGGTGATCGCGCTCCAGACCGGCGGCCGTAACGGCGACTCCGTGGCGGCGCTGCAGGTGCGTGCCGGGGAGGAGATCATGATGATCAGCTCCACCGGCACCCTGGTGCGCACCACGGTGGATGAGATTTCCATCCAGGGACGTAACACCCAGGGAGTGCGCCTGATCCGCCTCGGCGAGGGGGGCGAGCGCCTGGTCGGCATCGAGCGGGTGGCCAGCCTCGAGGGGGGCGAGGAGGAGACCGCGGCGGCGGTGGCGCCGGCAAGCCCACCCGAGGCCTGAGCATGCGCGCCTTCAATTTCGCTGCGGGACCGGCCGCGCTGCCCGTCGAGGTTCTCGAGCAGGCCCGGGAGGAGCTCACCGACTGGCAGGGACTGGGCGCCTCCGTCATGGAGATCAGCCATCGCGGCAAGCCCTTCCTCGCGATGGCGCGCGAGGCGGAGAGCGATCTGCGCGAGCTCCTGTCCGTGCCGGCGAACTATAAAGTGCTCTTCATGCAGGGTGGCGGCGCCGCGCAGTTCTCCGTGGTGCCGCTCAACCTCGCCCCCGCCGATGCGACCGTCGACTACCTGATCACCGGGCACTGGTCGAAGCGCGCAGCCGTCGAGGCGCGACGGCTGATCGCACGGGTGAACGTGGCGGCGGACGAGGAGGCTTCCCGCTACACCAGCGTGCCGCGGCCGCAGAGCCTGCGGCTGAGCGCCGGCGCGGCCTACGTCCACTATTGTCCCAACGAGACCATCGGCGGCGTCGAGTTTCCCTACGTGCCCGACAGCGGCGCGGTACCGCTGGTCGCGGACATGTCCTCCACCATTCTGTCGCGTCCCCTCGATGTCTCCGCGTTCGGACTCATCTATGCCGGCGCGCAGAAGAACATCGGCCCCTCGGGTCTCGTGGTCGTGATCGTGCGCGAGGACCTGCTCGGGCGCGCCCGCAAGGACATCCCGGCTGTCTGGAGCTATCGCGGGGTCGCCGACGAGGGCTCGATGTTCAACACGCCGCCGACCTTCTCCTGGTACCTCGCCGGGCTGGTATTCAAGTGGCTCAAGGCGCAGGGGGGTCTTACGGCGATGGGTGAGCGCAACCGCGCCAAGGCCGAGCGGCTCTACGCCGCCATCGACGCCTCCGGCTTCTACCGCAATCCGGTCGCACGCGAGTGCCGTTCGTGGATGAACGTGCCTTTTACCCTGCGCGATGCGCAGCTGGAAGGCGCGTTCGCCACCGAGGCGCGCGCCGCCGGGCTCATCAATCTCGAGGGTCATCGATCGGTCGGCGGCATGCGCGCCAGCATCTACAACGCCATGCCTCCGGCGGGGGTCGAGGCGCTCATCGCCTTCATGAAGGACTTCGAGCGCCGCCACGGGTGAGACGCGAGCCATGAGCTACCGCATTCTCACCCTCAACAGCATCAGCCCGCGCGGGCTCGAGCGGCTGCCGCGCGAGCGCTACGAGGTGGGTCCCGACGTCGCCAGCCCCGATGCGATCCTGCTGCGCTCCGCCGAGCTCGAGGCGCGGGCGATCGCCCCCAGCGTGCGCGCGATCGGCCGCGCCGGCGCCGGCGTCAACAACATTCCGGTGGAGGCCATGAGCGCGCGCGGGGTGCCGGTGTTCAACTCCCCGGGCGCCAATGCCAATGCGGTCAAGGAGCTGGT
>DASQGK010000032.1:0-14392 GCA_035632655.1 Steroidobacteraceae bacterium
TGCTGGTACCGCCGCCGCTGCGAGCGCCGCTCGCGGGATTTGCGCGAGCCAGCGTGCCGGGACTGCACGTGCTCGCCTGGAACGAGATTCCGCACAACCGCAAGGTGCGCCTGGTGACCACGGTCGGTCGCTGAGCCTCGAGGATCTGACGGAGAGAACGGATGAGAATCATCAGACACACGGCACCCGACACGCGTCAGGCTCTGCGCGGCATTCGCGAGCAGCTCGGCGACGATGCGGTGATCCTGTCCTCGAAACGCACCCCGGAGGGGGTCGAGGTCACGGCCGCCGTCGATTTCGACGCGGCGCGCCTCGAGAGCGCGAGCGTCCCGCTCGAGCCCGCGCCCGCGCCCGCAAGAGCCGCCTCCCGTGCGGCCGAACGGCACAGTGCGCCGGCGCGCAAGGCCGCGCCGCAGCCGATGCCCCAGCCGGCGCCGCAGCCGATGCCCCAGCCGGCGCCGCAGCCCGCTGCGGCGGCCACCCCGGCGCCTGCCGCCGCACCCGCCCTCGCCCGCCCGCTCACCCCCGTGAGACCTAAGGCCGCACCGCAGCGCGCGGCGAGTGCGACCCCGCTTGCCGCGAAGGCGCCGCCTCCCGCCGCCAGCCCGCGCGTCGCGAGCGCGGCGCCTCCCGCACCCGCACAGGCTGCGGCCCTCGACCACGTCAATCACGAGCTGCGCATCATGCGGCGCATGCTCGAGTCGCAGCTCGAGCAGCTCGCCTGGAGCGAGCGCACGCGCCGCACGCCGGTCATCGCCGAGATATTGCGCGAGCTCACCGAGATGGGTATCACCCACGAGCTCGCCGCCCGCCTCGCCGAGCAGCTCCCCGAAGGAGTCGATCTGGCGAGCGCACGGCGCTTCGCGATCACCGGCCTCTCGCAGTATCTGCGAACGACCGGTCCGCGCTGGCAGGAAGACGGCGGCCGCGTCGCGCTGCTGGGCGCCACCGGTGCCGGCAAGACCACGACTCTCGCCAAGCTCGCGGTGCGCTGGGTGCTGCGCCACGGGGCGCGCGACCTCGCGCTCGTGGCGGCGGACTCGGTGCGCATCGGGGCCCAGGATCAGCTGCAATCGCTCGGGCAGCTGCTGGGCGTGCCGGTGTACGCGCCGGACGGCTTTGCCGGGCTCGGCGTGCTGCTCGCGCAGCTCTCGCGCTATCGCCTCGTGCTCATCGACACCCCCGGCACCAGCGTGCGCGATCCGCAGCTCGCCGCACGGCTCGCGGTGCTCGCCAACTCCGCCTCGCGGCTCGAGTCGGCGCTGGTGCTGCCGGCCAACACCCAGGCCGGCGCCATCGAGGAGGCGGTCAGGCGCTTCGCCCCGGCGAACCCCGGCTGCTGCCTGCTCACCAAGGTGGACGAGGCCACGAGCCTCGGGGGGCTGCTCTCGGTCCTGATCCGTCACCGCCTGAGTGTGGCCTACGTGAGCGGCGGGCAGCGCGTGCCGGAAGACCTGCAGCCCGCGCGTGCGCTCGACCTCGTGTCGCAGGCGGTGCAGCTCGCCAGGTCGACCGAGGCCACGGCGGACGAGGACCTGTTACGCCGGCGCTTCGGCAGGAACCAGCATGGCCGCGCCTGAGCTCAACGTGATTCACAACACCCGTCTCGACGGCCTCGCGCATCCGGTGCAGGTGATTGCCGTCACCGGCGGCAAGGGCGGCGTCGGCAAGACCAGCGTCGCGGTCAACCTCGCGACCGCACTCGCCGCACGGGAGCGGCGCGTGGTGCTGCTCGACGGCGACCTCGGGCTCGCCAACGCGGACGTGTTCCTCGGTCTCTCGCCGCGCTACACGCTGGCGCACGTGCTCTCGGGCGAGCGCACGCTGGATGAGATCATGGTGCAGGCCCCGCAGGGCTTTCAGCTGATACCGGCCGCGGCCGGCGCGGCCGATCTCGCCCAGCTCGGCGCCACCGAGCACCTGGGACTGGTGCAGGCCTTCTCGGCGCTCGCCGCCCGCCTCGATGTGCTGATCATCGACACCGCCGCGGGACTCTCCCACAGCGTGCTGCAGTTCTCCCAGGCGGCGCAGCAGATCGTGGTCGTGATCTGCGATGAGCCGGCCTCCATTACAGACGCCTATGCGCTGGTCAAGGTCCTGAGTCGCAATCATGGCGTCGGGCGCTTCCGCGTGCTCGCCAACCAGGTGCGCCCGGGAGCGAGCGGCAACGAGCTCTTCCAGCGCTTCCAGCGGGTCGCCGCGCGCTTCCTCGACGTAACCCTCGAGTACGCCGGAGAAATTCCCGAGGACGAGTGCCTGCGCCGCTCGGTGCGCGGCCAGCGCCCGGTGCTGGATGAGTTCCCCGGGAGCCCCGCCGCGCGCGCATTCAAGAAACTGGCCGCCCTTGCCGATACCTGGCCGATAGCGGCCGGGCCACGCGGCAACGTGGAGTTCTTCGTGGAGCGGCTGGTACGCCGTCCGCTCGTGCGGCCGCAGGTGGTGCGATGAGCGCCGCCGGAGCCTATGGCGCATCGGCCGGCGGGCGCGCGGGCGATGAGCTGATCGTGCGCCACGCGGAGCTGGTGAAGCGCATCGCCTACCACCTCGCCGGGCGGCTGCCCCCGTCGGTGGCGGTGGACGACCTGATCCAGGCGGGAATGCTTGGACTGATGGAGGCGGCGGCCAATTACACCGCCAGCCGCGGTGCGAGTTTCGAGACCTACGCGGGCATACGCATCCGCGGGGCGATGATCGATGCGCTGCGGGCGCTCGACTGGGCGCCGCGCTCGGTGCACCGCAAGGCACGGGCGGCGGCGGCCGCGGTGCGCGAGATCGAGCGCAGCACCGGCCGCGGCGCGCGCGATGTGGAGATTGCGCAGCAGATGGGCGTGTCGCTCGAGGAGTACCACTCCATCGTGCAGGACGCGGCCAGCTGCCGCCTGGCGAGCCTCGATGACGACACCGGCGGCAACATCGAGGCGCTGGCGGATCCCTTCCGCGAGACCGCGGATGAGCAGATGCGCGCCTCGCTCGCCAAGGCGATCGAGACGCTGCCGGAGCGCGAGCGGCTGGTCATGTCGCTGTACTACAGCGAGGGACTGAACCTCAAGGAGATCGGCGAGGTGCTGAAGGTGACCGAATCGCGTGCCTGCCAGCTGCATGGCCAGGCTCTGGTGCGCCTCAAGGCGCGCCTCAGCGACTGGCGCGAGACCAGGGACGAGTCGAAGGACAAGTAATGTCGAGGCTGACTATCGCGACCGTGGAGCACCGGGTGCGCCAGGGCCGGGCGTGCTGAGGGGCTGCGCTTGGACTTCCTGAGCATCCTCGGCCTCATCCTCGCCCTGTGCGCGGTGCTGGTGGGCGCCGTGCTCAAGGGTGCCGGCGTCATGGCGCTGGTGTCGGCGGCCGCTTTCATGATCGTCGTGGTCGGTACGATCGCCGCGATCATGGTGCAGACGCCGCTCCCCGTGATGCGCCGCGCGCTCGGCATCTTCCCCTGGGTGATGCGCCCCCCGGCGCGCGACGGCAACGTCCTGATCGGCAAGATCGTCGACTGGAGCAACACCGCGCGCAAGCAGGGGCTGCTGGGACTCGAGCCTATGATCGACCGCGAGCGCGATCCGTTCGTGAAGAAGGCGCTGCAGCTGCTGGTGGACGGCAGCGAGCCGGACGCGATCAGCAACGTGATGAACGTCGAGCTGCACGTGCGCGAGCACGCCGACATCACCGCCGCCAAGGTGTTCGAGGGCATGGGCGTGTACTCGCCCACGCTCGGCATCATCGGCGCGGTTCTCGGCCTCATGGCCGTGATGCAGAACCTCGCCGACCCGACCAAGCTCGGTCACGGCATCGCCGCGGCCTTCACCGCCACCGTCTACGGCATCGGGCTCGCGAACCTGTTCTTCCTGCCCGTGTCCGCCAAGCTCAAAGTCATCATCCACCGCCAGAGCCAGATGCGCGAGATGGTGATCGACGGCATGTTGTCGATCGCCCAGGGCGAGAACCCGCGCGCCATCGAGTCGAAGCTCCAGGGCTACCTGCACTGAGACCGGGAGGCCGCCGCCCATGAGCTTCAGACCGAGAAAGCGCCACGAAGAGCACAGCAACCACGAGGCGTGGGCCATCCCCTATGGCGACCTCGTGACGCTGCTGCTCGCCTTCTTCGTCGTCATGTACGCCCTCTCGACGCTGAACGAAGGCAAGTACCGCCTGCTGTCGGATTCGCTGTACGCGGCGTTCCGCGGCGAGCCGCGCACGCTCGAGCCGGTGCAGATGGGCCAGCATCAGGCGGGATCGGGCGCCGACAGCCGTACCGGCGTGCTGCAGCAGCAGCGCCCGGATGCCGCGCACGCGCCACCGGCGGGTCCCCTGGTGAAGCTCGCCCCCGACATCGCGCCGATCGCTTCCGCGCAGGCCACGGCGCTGGCCGAGGCGGCGGCGCGCCGCGATGCCGCGCTCGAGCGCGTCGCCAATCAGGTGCAGAGCGCGCTCGGCGATCTCATCAAGCGCAACCTGATGATGGTGCGGCGCAATGACCTGTGGGTCGAGGTCGAGCTGCGCACCGACATCCTCTTTCCGAGCGGCAGCGCCCAACCCGCCGCGGAAGCGCTGCCGGTGCTCGGGCGACTGGCCGCCGTGCTGGCACCGCTCCCGAACGCCGTCCGCGTCGAGGGCTACACCGACAACGTGCCGATTCGCACCTACGCCTTCTATTCGAACTGGGAGCTGTCGGCCGCGCGCGCCGGGAGCGTGGTGCGTGTGCTCGCCGGCCAGGGAATCGACCCGGCGCGGCTCGCGGTCGTCGGCTACGGCGAGCAGCGGCCGGTGCAGAGCAACGATACCCCCGAAGGGCGCAATGCCAACCGGCGCGTGGTCGTCGTGATCCTGGCGACCGAGCCTGCGAACGAAGTGCCGGGCGCGCAGCCGAAGCCCGCCACGGCCGAGAGCGTCGCGACGGCGCAGCCGCCGATGGCGGCCTCCCCCGCGCCGGATGCAGGCGCGGCGGCGCCGGATGCCATCGCCGCGGCGCCGCCTGCTGCGGCTCCTGCGCCTCCCGCAGCCTCGCTCCCCGCGGCCGCGTCCAGGGTCCCGGGCGCCGGCGGCGGCCGGTGAGATGCCGCGATGGCATGGATCATGCAGCCTTCCCCTCGAGTGCCCGCGCGCCGGAATTTCGACTCGCGCGGGTCATGTGAACTCGCTCACAGGAGCCTACGGTGCAAATGACTGAGATTCCCGCCCTCGACCTGCTGCTGGCAGGCGGCGGCGCCATGATGGTGTTCGCGCTCGCGTTCGCCGCCATCACCTTCGACGGGTGGCGGCGCGCCACGCGCCGGCAGAGCCAGCACATCCTCACCCACTCGGAGTCGCTCCTGCAGCAGCTCACGGCGCTCGATGCGCGTGTGAGCGCCACCGCGAATGCGATCCGCCGTCTCGATGAGCGCATCGAGCGGCAGCAGCATTCGGGCGGGCTCACCCAGGGCGCACCCGCGCCGGGTTACCAGATCGCGATCCGCCTGGCGCGCAGCGGCGCCTCGCGCGAGGAGCTCGTGAAGAGCTGCGGATTATCGCTCGGCGAGGCCGACCTGGTCCGCCGGCTCCACGGCGCCATGCAGGGCGCGGGGAGTCTGATGTGACCGCAGCCAAAGCCAACACCGCACCGGCGCGCGCCCCGGACGCCACCTTTGCCTTCGTGCAGGCGCTCGCGGCCGAGCTCTCCAGGGGCGACATCGAGCTGCCCGGCTATCCGGTGGTGGTGGCCCGCGTGCAGCAGATGCTGAACGATGACGACGTCGACATCGCGAAAGTAGTCACCGCCATCGGCAGCGAGCCGGCGATCGCCAGCTCGATCGTGCGCATGGCGAACTCCGCCGCGCTCAATCCGCGCGGCGTGCCGGCGGCGGATCTGCGCGCCGCGATTACCCGCGTCGGACTCAACACGGTGCGCACCGCGACGGTATCCTTCGCCATGAGCCAGGTGAAGAAAGCCCCGGAACTGAAGGGCATCGAGCCGCAGGTCGACCGGCTCTGGCAGCGCAGTATCTGGGTCGCGAGCCTGTCGCAGGCCATCGCGCGGCGTCTCACCCGGCTCAATGCCGACGCCGCGATGCTCGCCGGGCTCCTGCAGGGCATCGGCAAGCTCTACATTCTCGCGCGTGCCTCCAGGCATCAGGCGCTGTTCGCCGACGAGCAGGCCTACCGCCACGTCGAGCAGACCTGGCACGTGAACGTCGCGGTCGCGCTCATCGAGAGCTGGGGCTTCCCCGCCGACATCGTCGAGGCGGTACGCGACTCGGAGAACGTCGATGAGGAGGCGCACGGCCCGGTGTCGCTCGGCGACGTGCTGATGGTGGCGGCGCTGCTGTCCGATTACGCCGGCACGCCCGAGACGCTGCGTGCCCTGGTCTCGGCCTCACGGCCTTTCCAGCGCCTGCAGCTCGACTTCGAGGGTTGCGAGAACTTCATGACGGCCGCGGCCGAAGACGTCGCCTCGCTGCGCGAGGTGCTGTCGCTCTGAGCGTTTGCGGACCTCACTCGCTGGCGTAGCGTTTCACCAGCCGATAGAGGAACGTGCGTCCTTCGTACACGGACTGAATGCGCACCCGCTCGTTCAGGCCGTGGGCACGTCCACCGTCCGGATCGGTGAAGATCCCGGTAATGCCATAGGTCGGGATGCCGGCTGGATTGAGGAATTGAGCATCGGATGCACCCGGCTCGAGCGCCGGCACGACCGGAATTCCCGGCCACATCTCCTGGGCGATCCGCCTGACCGGCTCGAGGATGCGAGGTGTCAGCGGCGGCGGATTCGCGACCGGTCCCCGGATCTCCGGGATGGTCACCGAGACCGCCGGATCGGCGGCGATTTTCACCAGCTGACTCTGAATCTCCTCGCGGCCGACGCCCGGAAAGATCCGGCAGTTGATGTTGGCCCTGGCGCGCTGCGGCAGCGCGTTGGTGGCATGACCCGCCGACAACATCGTGGCGACACAGGTCGTGCGTAACATGGCGTGCAGATTCTGATCCTTGTCGAGGACCGCAACCGCTGCCGCGTCGGCAGGATTCGCGGCCACCGCGGCCATGGCGCTGCCTTTCTCACCTCCGACGATCCCGGACATGGCGGTGAGATAGCCCCGGTTGGCGTCGTTGAGCTGCACCGGGAATTCGTAGTGGGAGACCCGGTCGACGGCGCGAACCAGGTGGTAAATCGCGTTGTCGGCCACGGGACGCGAGCTGTGGCCGCCGGGATTGGTCACCTCGAACACGTAGTTCTGCGAGACCTTCTCCGCCGCCAGCACCCCGAGCGCGACCCGGTGTCCGTGCTCGTCCAGATCGCCGTCCACCCCCTCGGTGATCGCGAGCTCCGCGTCGATGGCATCGCGGGCATTGGCAACGAGCCACGCCGCGCCATTGAGAGCCCCATTGGTCTCCTCGCCGCAGGTCAGCGCGAGCTTGATCGAGCGCCTGGGCCTGAAACCTTCCTCGCGAAAGCGCACCAGGTTGTCGACCCAGATCGCAGCCTGGGCTTTCATGTCGCTCGTGCCACGACCGTAGAAATAGCCATCCTCCTCGATGAGGGTAAAGGGATCGCGCGTCCAGTCCTCACGCCTGGCTTCGACGACATCGATGTGCGCGAGCATCAGGATCGCCCTGGCGTGCGGGTCCGATCCGTGCAGGACCGCAAGCAGACCGCCCTCCCGGGGATGACCCTCCGGCACGAAAATGCGCAGGTCCGTTTCCGGGTAGCCGGCTGCCTTGAGTCGCGCCTCCATGCGCCTGGCGGCCAGCGTGCAGTCTCCGGCAGACAAGGTGGTGTTGGTCTCCACCAACTCCTTGTAGGTCGCCCGAAATCTCTCCAGTCCCGCGTCGGCCGCCGCGAGCGGCAGGCAGGCGAATAGTGCAGCGCCAGCCAGGAGCGCGCCCCGGAGCGCTTTATCAGCGTGAATCATCGTTGCTCTTCTCTCGTCCGATGCCCGCAGGCAGCTTATACGATCGGCTTCGGCCGCGGCATTACATCGTCACCAGCATCGCCCCGACCGTGAGGCCCATGAGCGCGGTGGCCGCCCAGCCGACGTTACGCAGCCGGGAGTGGACGGCGAACTCGCCCATGAGCTTTTTATCGGCGCCGAGGCGCATCATCACGGCCATGATGGGTACGGCGATCACGCAGTTGATGTCGGCGCTCCACAGGAGCGCCCGGATCGGGTCCAGGCGGGTGAAGTTGAGCAGCACGCCGCCCGCGGTCGCAAACGCCAGGATCGCGTAGAACTCTTTGGCTTCGTGCAGACGCATGTCCAGTCCCGTCTTCCAGTCGAAGCTTTCGCTCACGGCATAGGCGGCGGAGCCCGCCAGCACCGGGACGGCCAACATGCCGGTGCCGACGATCCCTAAGGTGAACAGAATGAAAGTCGCGGGGCCGCCGAGCGGCCGCAGCGCCTCGGCGGCCTGCGCGGAGGTCTGGATGTCGGTGATCCCGGCCTTGTGCAGCGTGACGGCGGCGCTCACGATGATGAAGAAGGCGATCAGATTGGAGAATCCCATTCCGAGGTAGGTATCCCAGCGGATGCGCCGCAGGTGCGCGCGCGGGTCGCTGCCCGAGATCGCGCGCGCGGCCGCGCCGTGACGCGAGGTCGACCGCAGGTCCTCCATTTCCTGAGCCGCCTGCCAGAAGAAGAGGTAGGGACTGATGGTGGTGCCGAAGACGGCGACGATGATCACGATCGTCTCGTGGTCGAGGTGCAGCGTCGGGACGAGCAGCGCCCGTGTGACCTCCGTCCAGGGCACGTGCACGGTGAATACCACCGCCACGTAGGAAAGCAGGGCGAGGGTGAGCCATTTGAGGTAGCCGACGTAACGCTCGTAGCGCAGGAAGACCTGCAGCGTCAGGCACAGCAAGCCGACGATCACCGAGTACAGGCGTGCCGAGCCCCCGACCAGCAGGCCCAGAGCCTCGCCCATGGCGGCGATGTCGGCCGCGATGTTGATGGTGTTGGCGATGAGCAGCAGCGCCACGATGCCGTAGAGCACCGGGCGGGGAAACACCGCCTTGATGTTGGCCGCGAGGCCCCGCCCGGTGATGCAGCCGATGCGCGCGCTGGTCATCTGAATGGCGACCATCAGCGGGTAAGTGAAGACCACCGTCCACAGCAGGTGGAAGCCGAACTGCGCGCCGGCCTGGGAGTAGGTGGCAATGCCGCTCGGATCGTCATCCGCCGCTCCCGTCACGAGGCCGGGACCGAGCTGCTTGATGCCTGGATGGGATGCGAGATCCCTGAAGAGCCTGACCACGTGCGTTCTGCCCTGTGCCGGGGGGCGGCTCGCGACAGTCAGTGCGCCGGCGCGACCCGCATGGCTGCCGCTCGCAAGACGATCGCGATCGTTACGGGTGGGAGAGGCGAGGTGCCGGCGCAGCGCGCGCGGCGGGCCAACCCGTCTCGGCGGGTCGGCGCTTGATTAGCGGGCGCCGGCGGGCCGAGCGGAATCTCCGAACCGACTACTACTGCCCACTGGGTATCCCGATGACCAATGACGGGCGCGAGGGTAGCGCCGGATCAGGAGCCCTGTAAAGTTCGGTTGGTCATGATAGGGTGAGCTGGCGAAGGGGGCCCAAGACCCCCGCTGCAGCGGGAGACACACCTCATGAGGCTCTGGGCCGCACGGCCGCTCGGCGCATTGTCGGCGCTCGTCCTTTTCTGTTGCGCCAGCCACGCTGCTACCGTGGTCCAGCTGGAGAGCGACCCCGGCGATCTGTTCGGGAGCAATACCTATACCCAAGGCGGCAGCATCACGATCGCGGTCGACGTCTCCGCAAACTCCACCGTCACGGTCAATGTGACGGATACGGCGCTTCGGTTCACGCTGAATTTCAGCTTCACGCCGCGACCCGGCGTGGCCCTCGTCGGTCCGGCGCACGTCATGCCACTGAATCCGCGCGGGACGGAAGCTCCGGTCATCAGTGCCACCTCTAACATGGTGCCCTGTGCCACCCAGGGAGGCATGTTCGTCGTCTATGAGGTCGTGGGTACGCCGGGCGCCATTACCCAGCTCGCGCTCGACTTCGAGCAGCGCTGCTACAACGCCACCGGGTTGACGCACGGCCAGATACGCTTCAACAGCAGTGTGCCGCTTACGCGCCCGGCGCCCCTGGCGGTCATCGATGCGCCGGACTATGCCGATCAGGGCGACAACATTACGCTCGACGGTACCTGGTCGCTGGCTGGAACCAGTGCCGTTGCAAGCTATAGCTGGCAACAGCTCAGCGGTCCCGCAGTCGCTCTCAGCGACAGCACAGCTGCAGCCCCGACTTTTGTCGCGACCGCCGATGCAGGCGCGGTCAGCCCGCTCGTGTTCGGTCTGACCACGACGGACGGTCAGGGAAACACGGGCACCACGCAATATACCGTCAACGTCTACAGCAGCACCACGCCGCGCACGGTTCTCGCTTTCGAGAGCGATCCCGGCGAGTACGTATTTGGGGGTCGTTCGTACAAGTACCGCGACACCGACACACCTGTTTCGACCCGCTCGACGACCGGCGGTCCCGACGGGCTGCAGATCCTTTCGGGTGTTACCGTTTTGCTGCAAGCGCCCGGAGGGGCCGCATTGCAGGCAGGCAACTATCTGGACGCCATCAGAATGAGCGACGGCTTCCATGCGGGGCTCGACGTATTTGGATTCGGGGCAGGTTGCAACGACGAGCTCGGGCAGTTCTCCATCTATGAGATCTCCTTCGACACGGCGAACAATCTGACGAAGCTCGCACTCGACTTCGACCGGCGTTGCACATCGAACCCCGACAGTGCGGCACGCGCCTACGGACAGATCCGCATCAACAGCACCCTGCCGCTCATCGGCAGCGCGCCCCATTCGATCGCCGGCAATCCTCAGGAAGTGAGCGCGCAGTCGACCGTACAGCTGGACGGCTCGAGCTCGAGGCCAGGCGCAAATCCGATCGTCAGCTACGCATGGAGCCAGGTATCGGGACCGGCCGTCGTGCTGTCCTCTGCGTCGGCAGTTTCCCCTAGCTTCACCGCGCCGGCGCTGGCCACCGGCAGCGTGCAGCTCGTCTTTGCTCTGACGGTGGCAGACGCCTACGGCAACAGCGCCACCAGTCAGGTCACGATCACCGTGGTCAGTGCCTCGGTCCCGCGCAACCTGCTCAAGATCGACAGCACCCCGGATGACTACATCGGGCAGGGCGAGCAGGAGACTCTCGACGAGAACGACAGCGGCTGGTCGGTCACAAACACCACTCCCTCCTCGGTGTCGATCAGTGTGATCTCGGACATGGACGGACTTGGCATGACGTTCAGCGCACCCGTTGGGCAGACGCTGCACGTCGGAAATTACGAGGGGGCGCAAAACGCCCTGGCTGCCGCGCCGGTGCGTCCGGGAATGCTCATAGAAGCGCCGGGTCGCGCCTGCGATACGATCATCGGGCGCTTCGTCATTCGCGAGATCGCCTTCGCTACTTCCGGGACACTGACGCGCTTCGCGGCGGATGCCCTGCAATACTGCGACGGCGGCTCGGCACTGAACATTGCGGTTCGCTACCAGTCGTCCATCCCGGTGACCGTCACCGCCCCCACCGCTGCCGCGGGTGGTGACCAGGACGTGCTGGAACGGTCCGCTGTCGCGCTCGATGGACGCAATACCATGCCGGGCACGGGAAACATCACCTCGTGGCAGTGGACACAGGTGAGCGGTCCACCGGTCACCCTGACGAACGCCACCACCAGCGCGGCCAGTTTCAGCGCGCCCAAAGTGGCGGCAACCGAGACCCTGGGCTTTCAACTCACGGTGACCAGCGACAACGGCGGCCAGAGTACCGACACCGCCAACATAACGATCCACAAGAAGACCGATCCGCGCACCTTCGCGAGTCTCAACAGCGCGGTCGGCGACTATATCGGCGGAGGACAGAGCTACTCTCTTACGCCCGCCGACGGTCTGTTCTTCTCTCCGAGCGCGGTCCAGATCGTCAACAACGACGCCATCCGCCTCGACTACAACGGCGGCCCGGAGACCTGGAGCTTCGGTATGGCCTCGAGCGGTGCGCCGCTCACGCCCGGCACCTATGCCGTGGATACCAGTGTCGGCCCGCCGGAAATGGCCGTCAGCCACATCGACAGGGGGTGCGATGTGACGCGCGGATCCTTCACGATCTACGACATTGCCTACGCGAACGGTGTGCTGCAGCGCGCGGCGTTCGACTTCACGCAGTGGTGCGATGCTTCTACGGGGTCGTTGCAGGGGCAGGTGCGCTTCAACACGGCGCTCCCGGACGCCAACGCGGGCGGCAATCAGAGCGTGGCGGGCGGCGCAAGCCTCGTACTGGATGGCAGCGCTTCAGTGCCCGCCGTCGGCTCGCTGCAGAAGTATTCATGGCAGCAGATCAGCGGACCCGCGGCATCCATTGCCAACGGCAACACACGGATGGCCACCGTCACGGCTCCCGCTGTGAACGCGAGTGCCACGCTCGTATTTCAGCTCACCGTCACCGACGATCGCGGCCTCACGGACTCGGATCGCATGAGTCTTACGGTAAATCCCGCTGCCCCTGCGCCGCCGCCGAGCGGCGGAGGCGGCGCTGGCGGTAGCGGTGGCGGGGGCGGAGCGATTTCCGTGATCGAGCTGCTCGTGGGGCTGGTTTGCCTGCTCTGCCGCGCTCGTCCCGGCCTGCTTCAGACCGTACCGAGCACCCGCCGGGCGGCTTGTGCGCCGGCGGCATAGCCGCGCGGCCCGTAGGTGGCGGCGCGGGTGTTGCGTCCGGTGAGCGCCTGCAGCAGCTCCACGACGCGCTTCATGCGAGCCGCGACCATCAGCCCATTGCGATCGTTGAGATCGCGGCACTTCATGGCGCGCCCGAGGCACTCCGACAGCGCCGCACTCAGCTCTCCGGCCGGATCGCACCAGCGACGCAGGCGCTCGAGCCCGGCACTGTCGGCAGTCTCGCCGTGCATCGTGCACAGCGCCCGCCGCTGCTCCTCGATGCGGGCCAGGGCGCCTAAGCGCTCCTGGCGTGCGGCGGTCGTGCGCTGCAAGGCCTCCGGCTGCGCCGCACCGATCGTGTCGCCCTCCTCCTCGAGGAGCTGCTGCAGCTGTGTCAGCAACACGATCTCCTCACCCAGGAGCTCGCCCAGGTGTTCGCGGCACAGGCCGGCATCCATGACTTAATTCCCTTTGCCGCCGAGGCGCGCCAGGGCGCGTTCCATCTGGATCAGCTGGGTGGCGACGTGCTCCGAGTTGACCGTATAGGTCCCCTGCTCGATCGCGCTGCGCAGCTGCGCGACGCGTGCGGAGTCCACGGCCGGGGAATCGCGCAGCGCCTGCTCGGCCGATGCGAGCCTGGCTGCGGTATCGGAGATCTGCACCTGGCCGGCCCCGCTCGGCTGGGCCGTAGTGCCGCCCGTCACGGCATCACGCACCGGTGTGACCGCCGACGTGCGGCCCGGCGTGACGCTGGTCGTCAAGTCATTGATCTTGTTGGACACGGGAAAACTCCTGGGGCATCTGGTGAGCCTTAACGGCAGCAGCAGGAAAAACTTTAGGGTGTGATTTCAATCACTCCATTGGTATCGACTACGCCCTGCACCACCTTGAGCGAGTCGAGGTTCTGGACGCGCACCCGCGCGCCCTCGCGCCCGTCCTCGAGCACCTTGCCGAGGGCGCGCACGCTGATCCCGGGGCCGGATGCGACCAGAGTGACCTGCTGCCCCTGGCGGACGAGGCAGTCGGCGAGCATCGCATCTTCGGTGAGCGCGGTGCCGGCGGACAGTGCCCGGCTGAGCGTATGCCGCTCGAGCGAGCGGACATCGGTCAGGTAACCGACCGCAAGGCCCGGCACACGGCGACTCTCGACGCTCACCTGCGCGGGCGCGATGCGCGCCCCGCGCAGCACACTCTCTTTCAGCACCAGGGCCGCGATATCGGACTCGATTGCGACCGGAACGTACACCGTCCACACCGCCTCGGGAGCCACACAGCTCACCCGCACCGTCACGTGTGCGCCGAGCCCGGCGCCGGCCGGCAGGGCGCTCGCGAGCGGCTTCGGGCAGTGCGCCAGGCGCAGCCGCGGATCGAGCTGCGCTGCCTGCAGGTGAACCTTGTAGCTCACCGCATGCAGCTGTGACCGCAGGAACTCTTCGGCCGCTGCCCGGATCGCGGTGAGCGGCTCGGCCACCGCAGCAACGGCGGGCTCGGCCGCTGCGGCAGTGGTGGCGAGCCCGGCCGCGAGCAGCGCGCCTGCCGCCCGACGGAATATCGACGCTTTGCGGATCTTCATGAGCATGGACTTGCAAAGGGCGCGCCAGCTGCGCAGGGGCGCGCACGGCCCGCGCCTCCCGCGCGGCGCGCACGCGGCGCCGTCGGGCGGCAAGACCTTGCCGGTGCGATGTGAGCGCAGTCACGCATTCGCGGCAGCCCGCCGGCGTAAGGGCCGTGCCGGGGGCCCCTGCGC
>DASQGK010000033.1:0-13666 GCA_035632655.1 Steroidobacteraceae bacterium
GCCCTCGAAGTCGATGCAGTGCAGCGCCTCCTTCTGTCCCTTGAGCTCGGGGAGGTCCTCGGTGATCAGGTACTGATGCTCCATGGCGAGGATCGGCAGCTCCAGGCCCACCATGCGCCCGACCTCGCGTGCCCACAGTCCGCCCGCATTCACCACGTGCTCCGCGTGCACGTTGCCGCGCTCGGTGATGACGTTCCAGGACCCATCGGCGCGCGCCTCGAGGGCCGTGACGCGCGTGTGCCGCACCACCTCGGCGCCGGCCAGCTGCGCCGCCTTCGCATAGGCATGCGTCACGCCATAAGGGTCGACGTGCCCCTCGATCGGATCGTAGAGCGCGCCGACGAAGTGCTGCTTGTTGATCAGCGGGAAGAGCCTGGCCGCCTCATCGACCGAGATGATCTCGAGGTCCATGCCGAGATAGCGGCCGCGCGCCTTGGTGCTCTTCAGCCAGTCGAGCCGCTCGCGCGTGCCGGCGAGCATGATGCCCCCGGTCACGTGCATGCCGCAGGACTGCCCGGAGATCTGCTCGATCTCCTTGTAGAGATTGATGGTGTACTGCTGCAGCTTGGCGACGTTCGGGTCTCCGTTGATGGTGTGCATGCCGCCCGCGGCATGCCAGGTCGAGCCGCAGGTGAGCTCGCCGCGCTCGATCAGCAGGACGTCCTTCCAGCCCGCCTTGGTAAGGTGGTAGAGCACACTCGCGCCCACCACTCCGCCGCCGATGACCGCCACCCGTGCGTTGCCCCTCACATCCCCTCCCAATTCAATTCATTCGTTCGAAACGGCGAGTTTCACCGGCGGCGCCGCGCTGCCGCTGCCGAAGCGCTCGATCAGCCAGGAGCGGAACAGGCCGATCGCGGTATCGGACAGACCCTCCGGCTGCGTGATCAGGTAGTAGCCGAAGCCGTCGTCTAGCGTGCTTTCGAAGGGCTTCGCCAGCCGTCCGGCGCGGATCTCCTCGGCGAACAGGTTGGTATCGAGCACCGCGACACCCTTGCCGCCGAGCGCGTACTGTGCTGCGAGTACCGCGGTATCGAACACCATTCCCCGCTCGACGTCGAGGCCGGCGAGCCCGTTCTGGCGGGCGAATTCGCTCCAGAAATGATGGCGGGGAGTGTCGGCGATCCTCACGTGAATCAACTCGTTCGCCCTGATGAACTCGCCCAGATCCTTGCCGCGGTGCGCGGCGGCGATGTCGGGATGACAGAGGATCGACTGGCGCACCTGCCACAGAAGATCCGTGACCAGGTCGGTGACCCTGGGTCTGGAGTAGACCACCGCGACGTCGACGTCACCGAGCGGCGCCCCGACCCCGTAGGCGCTCACCAGGTCGATGTCCACTTCGGCGCTCACGCGGCGAAAGTCCTGCAGGATCGGCACGGCGAGCTGCGCGGCGAAGCTCGGCGGCATCTGTACCCGCAGCGTGCGTTGCAGCGGCGCGCCCTCGTTACGGATGTCATCGAGCGCGTACTCGAGCCGGTCGAAGGACTTGGCGACCGCCGGCAGCAGGTGCTGGCCCGCCTTGGTGAGGGTCAGCGCGTGCGGGCGCCGCTCGAACAGCGGCACGCCGATCAGGCGCTCGAGCGCGATCACGTGTCGCGACAGCGCGCTCTGCGAGATGAGCAGCGCATGCGCCGCCGCCGTGAAGCTGCCGTGCTTCGCCACTCCCTCGAAGGCCCGCAACGCATTGAGGGGCAGCCAGCGCCGGTCGATTGCCTTCTTATCCATGGCCCTCATGGTCGCCGAGAATCGGCCCGTGCGCCATCGCCAGGTCGGCAAGCGTCGCGTCGATCCACCCCGAGAGGTGCCCGGCGCAGGCACGGTCGACGACCAGCAGCACCTCCCCCGCACGCACGCTGAGGGCGAGCACCGGCACGTCCGCGAGGCGCCCGCGCCGCGCGCCATTCAGGGGCAGCGCCACCGCCGTGCTGCCGAGGCGATCGAGGAGCTCTCCGACCCGCGCGCCATGCAGGCGCAGTACCTGCACGCCGCCGCTCAGGTCCACCATGTGACCGCCGGGAACCTGGGCAAGCCGTTGCCGCAGGTCGGCGAGCGCGGCTTCCGTCTCACACAGCAGCAAGGTCTCGGTCGGCCGCAGCCATGCGAGGATCACGCCCGCCGCGTCCTTTGCCACGGCTGTCAGGGGCGGCGGCAGCGGTGTCTCCATGATGTGCGCTACCGCGGCGGCAAACGGCCCCGCGGGCTCGAAGTAGCGCAGCGTCGCGACATGCAGCGGCGCGACGACCTCGACCGCGATGCCGGACGCGTCAGCCATGGACACGGGCTCCTTCGGGATCGATGAAGGGAAGCCGCACGACGCGCGCAGCGATCTCCTGCCCGAGATGATAGAGGCGCAGCCGCTCGCCGGTGCGCTGTGCGCCGCGCGCCAGGAGTCCGAGCGCGACCGGAAAGCCGAGCTCGGGGCTCATGAAGCTCGAGGTCACACGGCCGTCGGCCGTGGCGGGCGGCGCATGCGCGGCGATCTGGGCTCCGACCGGCAGGAGCGTCCGCCCATCGGCGGGGATCAGGCCGACCAGCTGCAGGCGATCGGGGTCGCGCGCCGCCGGGCGGCTAAGGGAGCGGCGCCCCACGAAATTGGCCGACTTGCCCTCGATGCCGCGCGCAAGCCCCACATCGCCCGGGAGCGTCGTCCCGTCGGTGTCGGTGCCGATGTGAATGAAGCCCTTTTCCACGCGCAGCACCTGCAGCGCTTCGATCCCGTAGAGCACCCCGCCGACCTCGGGAGCAAGGGACCACAGCGCCTCGAGAAGCGCCGCAGCCTCATCGGCGGGAAGGTTCACCTCGTAGCCGAGCTCGCCGCTGAAGCTGGCGCGCAGCACCCGCAGCGGCACGCTTCCCAGGCTGCTGTCGCGCAGCCGCATGTGCTTCATCGCCGCCGGCGCGAGCGATGCGTCGAAGCCGGCCCGCGCCAGCCACTCCCAGGCGCGCGGCCCCGCAACCGTGACGTTGGCCCAGCGCGAGGTGACCGGCGTCACGAGCACCTCGAGATCGGTGAGCTCGCACTGCAGCCACTCCTCGAAAGCAGCCGCGGTGCGCTCGGCGCCGGCGCTGGTGGTGTTCACCCAATAGTGGCCGGGTCCGAGGCACGCAACGATCCCGTCGTCGACCAGCGCCCCGTTCTCGTTCAGCAGCACGCCGTAGCGTGCCTGGCCGGGCGCCAGGGTCGACATCGTGCCGACGTACATGAGATCGAGAAAGCGGCCCGCGTCGCGCCCAAACACCTCGAGCTTGCCGAGCGGCGAGCCGTCCAGAAGGCCGGCGCTCGTGCGCACCGCGCGCGCCTCGCGCTGTGCCGCGGCCTCGAGGGACTCGCCGGGCCGGGGGTAAGCGGCCGGACGACACCAGTCGCCGAAGTTCTCGAACAGCGCGCCGTGCGCGCCATGCCAGCCTTCGGCGGCGAGGCGCTTGACGGGACGGTAGAGATTTCCGTTGCGGCGTCCGGCAATTGCCCCGAGGGAGACCGGCACGAACGGCGGCCGAAAGCGCGTCGTGCCCACCTCTGCGGGCGACCGTCCGGTCATCTCACCGAGCGCGGCGAGCGCATTGACGTTACTGGTCTTGCCCTGATCGGTCCCCATGCCGGTGGTGGTATAGCGCTTGAGATGCTCGACCGAGCGATAGTTCTCGCGGGCCGCGAGAGCGATGTCGGCCAGCGACACATCGTTCTGCAGATCGATGAAATGCCTGCCGCGGGCCAGGCGCGCAGGCGCCGCCGGGCTGCACCGGCCGACGCCCCCGAGCGGAGCCGGCGCCGCATCGCGCCCTCTGGCGAGCGCCTCGCCGACTTCCGCCGCATGGCTCACCGCGGCGGCGCGCGCAAAGGCGCCCGCACACGCGCCCACGCTCGCCACTCCGGGCGCCATGCCGTCGGGCACGAACATCGCCGCATCCTCCAGCCAGCGCAGCCGCCCGCCCGCCTGGGTGTGAAGGTGCACGGCCGGCGTGAATCCCCCGGCATTCAGAATCAGGTCGCAGTCGATGTGCTCGCCGCGGCCGCTCCCCTCCGATGCCACGCGGCAACCGCGCACCACACGGGCGCCGGTGACGCCGGCGATGGCGGCCGCGGTCACGACGCGAAAACGCGCGGCCTCGCTCGCCTGCGAGGGCGCGCGCCGGTCGATGAGAGCTGCGATCTCGATGCCCGCTGCTCTCAGCCCGGCGGCGACCGCGTAGGCGTTGTCGCAGCCGGCGGCGATGACGGCGCGGCGGCCGCAGGCGACGCCGAAGGCGCGCGCGTACTTCTCCGCCGCCCCGGCCAGCATCACACCGGGGCGATCGTTGTCAGGAAAGAGCAGCGGTCGCTCGAATGCCCCGGTGGCCGCGATCACCGAGCGCGCCCGGATCTTCCAAAGGCGCTCGCGCAGCGGGGGCGACGCCCCGGCGCCGTCGGCCATCAGCGTCTGGCAAGCGCCTACCAGATTGTGATCGTAGATCCCGAACGCGACCGTATTGGAGAGCAGCCGCACCCCGAGCGCCAGCGCCCTGGCCGTGAGCTCGCGGACTTCGGCGTTGTCGCGCCAGGCGAGTCCGCCGCCGGCTCGCTCGCTGCGCGACAGCAGCAGCGTGTCGGCGCCGGCGCTGGCTGCGGCCACCGCGGCCGCGAGCCCGGTGATACCGGCGCCCACCACCAGTACGTCGGCGCGGGCGGCGACCTCCTCGTAGCGATCCGCATCCGCCTCCAGGGGCGCACGCCCCATCCCGGCCATGCGCCTGACCGCCGGCTCGTACCAGCGCCAGCTCGGCCACTTGAAGGTCTTGTAGTAGAAGCCGGCCGGCAGCAAAGGCGCAAAGACGCCGGCGAGCGCGCCCACGTCGAATCCGACACCCGGCCAGCAGTTGACGCTGCGCGCGCTCAAGCCTTCGTAGAGCGGCAGGAGCGTCGCCCGAACGTTGGCTGTATGGCGGGCGCCATGGCCGACGTCGACCAGGCTGCTCGGCTCCTCGAGGCCGCATGACCAGATCCCGCGCGGGCGATGGAGCCGGAAGCTGCGGCCGACGAGTGTCACGCCATTGGCGATGAGGGCCGCTGCCAGTGTGTCGCCGCGCAATCCGGCGAGAGGACGGCCGTTGAATGCGAAGCGCACGGAGCGGGCGCGCTCCACCCACATTCCGGCGGGAGCCGGCAGGCGATAGCCGCTCATGGCGGCGCCTCTCCCATGCGGTACACCGCCAGCACCTCGTGCGTCACGGTGTGTCGCGCCACGTTGAACCACTGGCCGCAGCCGAAACTATGACGCCAGCGCTCGCGATGCACTCCCCGCGGGTTGTCGCGAAAGAACAGGTACTCGCCCCACTCGGCATCGCTCGCCGTGAGCGCCGGGCGCGCGATATGCGTGGTGCCGCCGCAGACGAATTCCGCCTCATCGCGCGGACCACACCAGGGACAGCTGATCAGCATCATGACGCGTCAGTGGGCGATGCCGGCCGCCGCAGCTTCGTCGATGAAGCGGCCGCTGGTGAAACGCCCGAGCTGGAACGGCTCGGCCAGCTCGTGATTGCGGCCGGTCGCCAGCACGTGAGCGAAGGTCCAGCCGCCGGCCGGGATCGCCTTGAATCCTCCGGTGCCCCAGCCGCAGTTGATATAGAGCTCGGGCACCGGAGTCGCGCCGATGATCGGGCTCGAGTCGTGCACCACGTCGACGATGCCGGCCCACTGCCGCATCAGGCGCAGGCGGCTGAACGACGGGAACAACTCGAGCGTCCCCGCGATCACGCCCTGCAGCACCGCAAAGCTGCCGCGCTGCGCATAGGAAGGGAACAGGTCGAGTCCCCCGCCGATCACCATCTCTCCCTTGTCGGACTGGCTGACGTAGACGCCGGTGCTCGGGGAGATGACCACGATATCGAGCCGCGGCTTCACCGGCTCGGTGACCGCGGCCTGCAGTGCGTAGCTCGTCACCGGCAGCCGCACGCCGGCAAGCCCGGCGAGCACCGAGCTGTGACCCGCGGCGGCGATGCCCACCCGCGCGGCCCGTATCGGACCGAGACGGGTCTCGACTCCGGTGACGGCACCGCCCGCGCCGGTGATGAAGCCCGTGACCTCACAGTTCTGAATGATGTCGACACCGAGGCGGGATGCGGCGCGCGCGTAACCCCAGGCGACCGCGTCATGGCGCGCCACGCCGGCGCGCGGCTGCCGCAGGGCGCCGAGCACCGGGTAGCGTGCCGCGGGCGACAGATCCAGCGCCGGGACGCGCGCCCCCACCTGCTCACGCGACAGCACTTCGGCATCGATGCCGTGCATGTGGAGCGTATCGGCCCAGCGGGCGATCGACTCGAGGTCGTGGCGGCTGTGCGCCAGCATCACATGGCCGCGCTGGCTCAGCATGATGTTGAAGTTGAGCTCGCGCGAGAGTCCCTCGTACAGCCTCAGGGAGAAGTCATAGAGCCGCGCGCTCTCGGGGTAGAGGTAGTTGGAGCGCACCACCGTGGTGTTGCGGCCGGTGTTGCCCCCGCCCAGCCAGCCGCGCTCGAGGACTGCGACCCTGCTGATGCCGTGATTCTTCGCGAGGTAATACGCGGCGGCGAGCCCGTGCCCGCCGCCCCCCACCACGACCACATCGTAGGAGGCCTTCGGCTCCGGCGACGCCCACGCCGGCGGCCACTGGCGGTGCGAGGTCAGCGCGCCGCGCAACAGCGACAGGGCCGAATACTTCATCCCGCTGCGGTCGTGGGGATCCGCCCCGTCAGGCCTTGTCCTGATAGCTCGTCTGAATGGCGCGGACCCGCTTGTTGGTGCCGAAGATCGTGTGCCGGGACATGTCGGCGCTGTAGCGGCTGGCCGGCGGATGGCGTCCGAGGCTCTCGGCGAGCGCGCGGATGTGATGTGGCCCCGCGCCACAGCACACTCCCAGATAGCGCACATCCATGGCGAAGGCCTCGCGCCCGAAGTTGAAGATCTCCGCGCGCGTCGCCAGGAAAGGATCGAGTCCGACGGGGAAAGCCCGCTGATTGTCGCAGCACGGGTCGGTGAGCGACATGAACGAGGGCTGCGCCGGCGTGGTGCGGTAGGGCACCGGCAGCGCCGCGACGTGGCACTTAACCGCCTGCCGGATCTCGCGGATCATCGGCATCATGGTGGCAGGGCCCCGATGGCAGTTGAGGCCCACTACGTCCGCCCCGGCCTGCTCGAGGCGGCGGCAGGCTTCGGCGGGAGTGAGCCCGTCGCGGGTGATCGGCTCACGGTGCATCGCCAGGGTCACGACCGTCGGTGACTTTGCCGCCCGCCGGATCGCCTTGAGCGCCAGCAAGGCCTCCTCCACCCAGGAGAACGTCTCGGCGACGAAATAGTCCACTCCGGCCTCCGCGGCCCAGCCCACCTGCTCCTCGAAGATGCGCTCGGCTTCCTTGATCGATTTCGGGTCCGCGGGGTCGTAGATGTTGGTATTGCACAGGTCGCCCGCGAACAGCGTCCCGGTACGGCGCGCGACCGTTCTGGCGATCCTGAGCGCGGCGCGATTCATCGGCGCCAGATCCTTCTCGCGCCCTATCATGCGCAGCTTCTCGCGGTGCACGTAATAAGTCAGCGCCTCGGTGACGTCGGACCCCGCGTGCACGAAATCCATGTGCAGCTGCTCGACCACCTCCGGGTGCTCGAACAGCACCTCGGGCACGAAGGCACCCGCCTGCAGGTAACCACGCCGCTCGAGCTCGAACACATAACCTTCGGCGCAGATCACCGCGCCGGCCTTGAGCCGCGCGAGCAGATCCCGCTCGCTGCCGCCGCGCTTGGCCGCCCGCCCGCTGCTGGTGACGCGCGGGCTCTTGCGCGCATGCCTGCCGGCGCGCTTGCCCTTTACACTCTTCGCCATGCTTGTCTCTCCAGGTGGTTCTGCGGCGCGCTTCGATTCTAACCAATTCAGCGCGCCACGCCGATGCACACCGCACCGCAGGTCACGGCAAGGCAGACGAGCAGGCGTCGTGGCGTCAGTGCCTCGCCGAGGAACGCCCGGCCGATCAGGGCCGCGAACACGATACTGGTCTCACGCAGGGCGCTGATTGCCCCGACATTACCGAGGGCCAATGCGAGGTTGATGGCCCCGTAGCTGCCGAAGGAGAGCATCCCTCCGGCGAATGCCTTGATGCTGTCGCGCCCTTTCAGATCGAACGTGAAGCGGCGCCGCAGCAGCCAGTACGCTGCGGGCATGAGCGCGCCATAGGCGAGCCAGATCCCCGCCGTGTAGGACTGCGGATTGCCGGCGCGCCGCACTCCGAGCGCATCCGCGACCACATAGCTCGCGACGAAGACGGCGGTGACGAAAGCGAACGCCACGGTCCTGCGTCCCGTGCGCCCGGTCTGCAGCGCCAGACTGATGATGCCGAAGGAGATCAGGCCGACGCCGACGAGCGCCAGACCGGGAAGCCGCTGCCCGGCGAGGAAGAAGCCACCCACGGTCACGAGCAGCGGCACGCTGCCGCGCACGATCGGATAGACCTGTCCCAGCTCGCCGTAGCGATAAGCCCGCGCGAGCAGGATGATGTAGACGACCTGCAGCAGTGCCGATACGAGGAGGTAAGGCCAGCTCGCGGCGGCCGGTAGCGGCAGCAGCAGCGCAAAGGGCAAAGCTGCCAGCGTGGTGGCGAAGCTCATCACCGTGACGAACTGCAGACGGTCGGCGCCGCTGCGCAGCGCCGCGTTCCAGGTGGCGTGCAGCACCGCAGCGAAGAGTGCGAGAGCGACAACCGGCGCGCTCATGGCATCATGACCGGGACTCAGGCCCGCAGCCGCAGGTTCTGCGGGTCGTAGAGCGGCTCACGGGCGACTACCGCGGCACGGCGCTCCCCGAGGATCTCCACTTCGAGCCGCGCGCCCGGCACGGCGAGGTCACTGCGCACGTAGCCGAGCGCAAGGCTGCGTCTCAGCCGGTAACCGAATCCGCCGGAAGTGACGAGCCCGACCCGCTCGCCGCTGCAATACACGCTGGACACCGCCGCGGCATCCGCGTCGCGGGCGTCGACCAGCAGTGGCACGAAGCGCTCGCCCGAGCCTTGTTGCGCTTCGCGCAGCAGTGCCTCGCGGCCGACGAAGTCCGCACTCTTCCCGAGCCGCACGCAGCGCTCGAGGGATGCCGTGAGCGGACTGTATTCGGTTGTCAGGTCGACCTTCCAGCTGCGATAGCATTTCTCGAGACGCAGACTCTCCATGGCGTAGAGTCCGAAGTGCGTGACGCCGAGGTCCCCTCCGGCCTCGAGCAGCCGCTCGTGCGCCGCCGCCAGCGCCTCGTTGGGGAGGTGCAGCTCCCAGCCGAGCTCGCCAACATAGTTCACCCGCATGGCGACCAGGGAGATGCCGGCCACCCGCAGCGGTTTCACGGTGAGCCACGGAAAGGCGGCAGTCGACAGGTCCGCATCCGTCACGCGCGACAGGAGCTCGCGCGAGCGCGGCCCGACGACGACCAGCGTGCCGTAGTCGGCGGTGAGAGCCTGCAACCCGACCGGGCCGTAGCGTTGCGACAGGTGCGCGCGCAGCCAGTCTCCGTCATGACGCTCGGCGGAAGCTGCCGAGAGAAGCCAGAAGCGCCCATCGGGCAGGTGCGAGACCGTCGCCTCCATCACGATGCCCCCGCGCGGCGAGCAGCCGTAGCTGAGCGCGAGGCGACCGGGCGACGGCACCGGCCCCGCGATCAGGTGGTCGAGCCAGTCTGCGGCGCCCCGGCCGGCGAGCTCGAAGCGCGCGAAGCCCGGCAGGTCCATGAGCGCAACTCCGCCGGCAACCGCGGCGCACTCGCGCCGGACGGCCTGATGCCATTGCGGCCTGCGAAACGAGCACTCGGGTCCCGGAGCGTCGTCGGGCCTGGCGTAGTAGAGCGCGCGCTCCCAGCCTGCGCGCGCACCGTAGACGGCCCCCGCCGCGCGCAGCGGCTCATATAAAGGAGAGGCCAGGGCCGGCCGGCCCGCCCGGCGCTCCTCCTGGGGGTAAGCGATGCCGTACTCGTTGGCATAGGTTTCGACCGCCTTGCCCAGTGCAAAGCTGCGGGTGGCGTAGCGACCGTAACGACGGCAATCGAGCGGCCAGGCGTCCCAGTCCGGCTCGCCGTTCACCACCCACTCGGCGATCGCCCGTCCGGCGCCCCCCGCCTGGACGATTCCGAACGTGAAGGCGCAGCAGTGGAAGAAATTGCGCGCCCCGGCCGCTGGTCCCAACAGAGGATTGCCGTCGGGTGCGTAGGGGATCGGGCCGTTGACGACGCGCTTCACGCCGACGCTGCCGAGGATCGGCACGCGCGCACAGGCGGCGGCGATGTAGTCCTCGAGCCGGCCGAGATCGTCCGCGAACAGCTGGCTCGCGAACTCCGCCGGCGGTCCATCGGGCCAGGGCGCGACCGGCTGCGACTCGTAGGGTCCGAGGAGCAGCCCGTGCCGCTCCTGGCGCAGGTAGTAGCTGACGTCCGGGTCACGCAGCAGCGGCAGCCGCTCGCTGCCGCGGGCGACGAGCGCCGGAATATCCGCGGTGACCAGGTACTGGTGCGACAGCGTCTCGATCGGGAGGTATTCGCCGATCATCGCGGCAATCTCCCCTCCGCGGTAGCCGGCCGCGTTGATCACGTATTCGCTCTCGACCGCACCGAGCGGCGTCTGCAGACGCCAGCCGCCGTCGGCTGTCGCAGCGATCGCGCTCACCCGGGCGTGGCGGCGGATGGTTGCGCCCCGCGCGCGGGCCCCCTGTGCCAGGGCCTCCGTCAGCTGCGCCGGGTCGATGTCGCCATCGTCCGGGTCCCAGAGTCCTGCGCGGATTCCCGCCACTTCGAGAAATGGATGGCGCGAGCGCAACTGCGCCGGCGACAGCAGCTCGAAGCCGCAGCCAAGGGCCTGTGCCTGGCTGACGACATGGCGAAACTCGTCCTCGCGGTCGGCGCTGTGCGCGAGGCGGATGCTGCCGGTGCGATGGTAAGTGAGATCGGATCCGCTCTCCTCGCGCAGCCGCGCGTAGAGGTCGGTCGAGTACTTCTGCAGGCGCAGCAGCGGCCAGGAGGTGGAGAAGTTGGGACAGTTGCCCGCTGCATGCCAGGTCGAGCCGCTGGTCAGCTCATCGCGCTCGAGGAGCATTACGTCGGTCCAGCCGAGTCTGGTGAGGTGGTAGAGCGCGCTGCAGCCGACCGCCCCGCCGCCGATCACCAAGACGCGGGCGCGGCTCTTCAGCACTTCACCCGCTCGCTCGCGGGATCATAGAAGGATCGCAGCGACGCGCGCGCCGGAATGCGCTCCGTGGCGACCTCGAGCTCGTAACGTCCGGCCGCGATCCACTCCGGCGTCACGACCTCGCCCTCGTTGGAGAGGTAACCCAGTGCCAGCGGACGGCCGAGAGTGTGACCGAACATGCCCGAGCTGGTCTTGCCGACCAGGCGGCCCTCCCGCCAGATCGGCTCGTTGTGATAGAGCAGCGGCTCATCGCGCTCCAGGGCGAGCGCCACCAGCCGGCGCCTCACCCCCGCCGCGCGTTTCTCGAGCAGCGCATCGCGCCCGACGAATCCTCCGGCCTTGTCCCACGCGATGGCGAAGCCGAGCCCTGCCTCGAGCGGGGTGTCCTCATCGGAGATGTCGTGGCCCCAGTGACGGTAGGCCTTCTCCATGCGCAGGCTGTTCATGGCATGGTAACCGGCCAGGCGCAGCCCGAAGGGTGCACCCGCCCCGACCAGCACGTCGAACAGCGCCGGCGCGAATTCGCCCGGGACGTAGAGCTCGTAGCCGAGCTCGCCAACGTAAGTGATGCGGCTCGCGCGCACGCGCGCGTAGCCGAGATCGATCACGCACGAGGTCCCGAAGGGAAAGGCTGCGCTGGAGAGGTCGGCGTCCGTCAGGGTGGCGAGAAGCTCGCGGCTCCTCGGGCCCATGAGTCCGAGCACCGCGTAGGCCGAGGACACGTCCACGGCGACCGCGCGCGCGGTGGACGGGATGCTGCGGCAGAGCCAGGCGAAATCCCGCGTCTGCGTGGCGCAGGAGCTGACGATCAGGTACGAGTCCTCGGCCTCGCGCGTTACCGTGAGATCCGCCTCGATGCCGCCACGCTCGTTGAGCCACTGCGTATAGACGATTCTCCCGACGGGGACGTCGACCTCGTTGGCGCAGATCCGCCCGAGCACCCGCGCCGCGTCCGCCCCCACGAGCCGGAACTTGGCGAACGAGGACTGATCGAAGAGCCCGACGGCTTCGCGCACCGCGCGGTGTTCCGCGGCCGACTGCGCGAACCAGTTCTGCCGGCCGTAGGAATACTCATAGCGCGCGGTGCTGCCCGCGGCGGCGAACCAGTTGGCGCGCTCATAGCCTGCGACCTCGCCGAAACAGGCGCCGGCGGCCGCCAGGCGCTCGTGCAGGATCGAGCGGCGCACGCCGCGCGCGCTTTGCGCCTGGCGGAAGGGCCAGTGCATGGCATAGAGCAGTCCCAGCGTCTCGACCGTGCGGTCGCGCAGGTAACGCTGGTTACGCTGAAAGGGCGCGCAGCGCCGGATGTCGACATCCCAGAGATCGAACGGCGGATGGCCGTCGACGATCCAGTCGGCGAGCACTTTGCCGGCCCCACCCGCCGACTGGATGCCGATGGAGTTGAATCCCGCGGCCACGAAGAAGCCGCGCATCTCCGGCGCCTCGCCGAGGAGGTAACGATCGTCGGGGGTGAAGCTCTCGGGGCCGTTGAAGAACACCTGTACGCCGGTCGACTCGAGCACCGGAACACGGCGTATGGCACCGGCAAACAGCGGCTCGATGTGCGCCAGGTCGGGGGGCAGCTGCTGGAAGGCGCAGCTCTCGGGAATACCGCCCTCGCCCCAGGGCTTCGCGACCGGCTCGAACCAGCCGACCAGGAGCTTGCCGGTGTCCTCCTTGAAGTAGGAGCAGGCATCGGCGTCGCGCAACACGGGCAGATCTGCGGGCAGATCCGCAATCGGCTCGGTCACAATGTAGAAGTGCTCGGCGGCATGCAGCGGTACATTGACTCCGGCCCAGGCGCCGACCTCGCGCGCCCACATGCCGGCGCAGTTGACCACGGCGTCGCCGCGCACCTCGCCCGCCTCGGTGATGACGCCGGTCACCCGACCCCGGGCGCTGCGGATGCCCGTCACTCTGAGGTGCTCGACGATGCGCACGCCCTGCTGCCGGGCGCCGCGCGCCAGCGCCTGCGTCGTGTCGACGGGATTGCAGCGGCCGTCCTTCGGCAGATACACAGCGCCCACCAGTCCCTCGAGCGAGAGCAGCGGCCAGCGCTCCCGGGCCTCGCCCGGCGAGAGGATCTGCACTTCCAGGCCGAAGCAGCGTGCCATCGAGGCGCCGCGTTTGAGCTCCTCGAAGCGCGCAGCGCTCGCCGCCACCGCGATCGAGCCCACCTGTCGGAAGCCCGTTGCCTGCCCGGTCTCGCGCTCAAGCCCCTGGTAGAGGGTGGTCGTGTACTGCGCGAGGCGCGTCATGTTATGTGTGGCGCGCAGCTGACCGACCAGCCCTGCCGCGTGCCAGGTCGTGCCGCAGGTGAGCTGCCGCCGCTCGAGCAGCAGCACATCGCTCACGCCGCGTCTGGCGAGGTGATAGGCGACGCTGCAGCCGACGATGCCGCCGCCGATGATGACGACGCGCGCGTGCGGCGGAAGGTCCGTCACGACCTCAGAACTCGGTTATCGCCTCGCGCAGCATGTCCGCCATCTGGTCGATGTCGGCGCGA
>DASQGK010000034.1:0-87419 GCA_035632655.1 Steroidobacteraceae bacterium
GCTGACCCGGCACTTCGGTGTGAGCGGGCCGGAGTGGGATCCGGAGAATCTCTATACCCATCTGACGCGCGTGCAGCGGGGCGTCATCCGCGTCGATGCGGACGAGCTCACCTATCCGCTGCACATCATGCTGCGCTACGAGCTCGAGAAGCAGCTGCTCTCCGGCGAGCTCGCCGTGCGCGATCTGGCCGAGGCGTGGAACGCCGGCATGGAGAGCCGTCTCGGCATCCGCCCGGCGAACGACCTGGAGGGGTGCCTGCAGGACATTCACTGGGCCGTGGGCTCCTTCGGCTACTTCCCCTCGTACGCGCTCGGGGCCGTGATCGCCGCGCAACTCTACGAGAGCCTGCGGGCGGAAGTGAGCACGCTCGATGAGCAGCTGACGCGCGGCGAGTTCACCGGACTCTTCGGCTGGCTGCGCACGCAGGTGCATGGCCTCGGCGCCAAGGTGCCGGTGCAGGAGCTCCTGAAGAGCGCCACGGGCAAGCCGCTCTCGGCCACTTCCTTCATCCGCTACGTCGAGGCAAAGTACCTGGAAAGCGCCACGACGGTCGCTGCCGCCTGAAGCGGCCGCGCGGCCGCGCGGCGCCCCTGGCGCACGACCCCGCAGACTCAAGCCGACGTGACCCCCGCCGACGCGAAGCCCTCCCGCACCCTCGAGCGCCTGGCCGCGCGCCTGCGCGGCGCGGTAGGCAAGGCGATAGCCGACTTCCGCATGATCACGGCCGGCGATCGCATCATGGTGTGCCTCTCCGGCGGCAAGGACTCCTACACGCTGCTCGACATGCTGATGTCGCTCCAGCGCAGCGCGCCGGTGCGCTTCGAGCTCCTCGCTGTCAACCTCGATCAAAAGCAGCCCGGCTTCCCGGCGGAGGTCCTGCCGCGCTACCTCGAGAGCATCGGCATCCCTTACCACATCATCGAGCAGGACACCTACGGCGTCGTCAAGCGGGTGATTCCGCAAGGACGCACGCTCTGCGGGCTGTGCTCGCGGCTGCGGCGCGGGGCTTTGTATCGCTTTGCCGCGGAGCAGGGCATCACCAAGATCGCCCTCGGCCACCATCGCGACGACATCGTCGAGACGCTGTTCCTCAACCTGTTCTTCGGTGGGCGGCTGAAAGCGATGGCGCCCAAGCTCAAGTCGGACGACGGGCGTCATATCGTCATCCGGCCGCTCGCCTACGTCGCCGAACGCGACATCGTGCGCTACGCGCGCGGCCGCGCCTTTCCGCTCATTCCCTGCACGCTGTGCGGCTCGCAGGAGAACCTGCAGCGTGTCGCCGTCAAGAACATGCTCGCGGAGTGGGAGCGCGAATTCCCCGGCCGCACCGAGACGATTTTCCGGGCGCTGCGCCACGTCGAGCTCGAGCACCTGGCCGATCCGCGGCGCTTCGATTTCGCGGGTCTCGAGCTCGGGCGGGTGGCGCCCATGAGTGAGCGCGAGGAGCACGGCCTCGAGGCGCGGCTCGCTTCGCCCCCCGCACTCGGCTAACCGCCTTGGAAGAGCTGCCGCTCGCCAACTGCTACTGGGTGATCGAGGGGAAGCTCCTTGCCGGTGAGTATCCCGGCGGCTCGAGCGCGGCGGTGACGCGCGAGCGTCTCACCCGGCTCGCGCAGGCAGGCATCGGCTGCTTCATCGATCTCACCCAGCCCGGCGAGCGGCCTCCCTACGAGGCCGAGCTTCCGCCGGGCGCACGTTACCTGCGTTTCCCGGTCACCGATCATGGTGTCCCGGAGCGGCGCGAGCACATGCTGCAGATCCTGCGCGCCCTGCAGGAGGGGCTGCGCGGACCGCACCGGGTGTATCTGCACTGCCGGGCCGGCATTGGCCGGACCAACATGGTGGCCGGCTGCCTCCTGGTCGAGCAGGGCCTGAAGCCCGAAGCTGCGCTTGCCGAGCTCAACCGCCTGTGGCAGCGGAGCGGGCGCGCGACGCAGTGGCCGATGGTTCCCGAAACAGAGGCACAGGCGGCCTTTGTGTCGGAGTGGGTCGCCACAACACAGGCGGAGAGTGACCCGCTGCTCGAACCGGCCACGCTGGCGGCGGCGCGCGGCTTGCGGGGGCGCTTTCTCGGCTCACTCCTCGGGCTGGCCGTCGGAGATGCACTCGCGGCGGCCACGCAGTTTCGCCGTCCCGGGCGTTTTACCCCCATCGGCGATCTGATCGGCGGCGGGCCCTTCGATCTGCCGCGCGGGGCGTGGAGCGACGATACGGCGATGGCCCTGCTGCTCGCCGAAAGTCTCCTCGAGTCCGGCGGCTTCGACCCCCGTGACCAGGTGGCGCGCTATATCCGCTGGCAGAAGGAGGGGTATCTCTCGGCCACCGGACAATGCCTCGGCATCACGACCGGCACCGCCCGTGCACTCGCGAGGGCCCAATGGCGCCGGCAGGTGTTCGCTGGATCGCACGATCCGGATGTCGTCGACCCCGAAGTCCTGTCACGGGTGGCGCCGGTGGTCATGTACTTCTTTGCCGATGCCTCTGTTGCCGAGCAACAGGCGGCAGAAGCCGGGCGCACGACCTGCCAGGCGCCCGCGGCCCTGACTGCCTGCCGCACCCTCGCGCGCGCCCTGCATGCGGCGCTTGCCGGGCAGCCGCGCAACGCCATTCTCGGCGCGGCCGCGCCCGCCTCCGGGGAAATGCCGGCGGCTGCGGCAGCCTCCGCGGACGCCGGCAGCGCACCGCAGGCGCTGAGGAGTGCCCTCGAGGCCTTCTCCCGCACCACTACCTTCCGCGATGCGGTGCTGGCGGCGGCCAATCTCGGCGGCAACTCCGATGTCATCGCGGCGGTCTGCGGGGCGCTGGCCGGGGCCCACTACTCTGCAAGCGCCATCCCTACTTTGTGGCGCAACAGCCTGATGAAACGGGAGTTGCTCGAAGCCACCGCCGACCGCCTCCTGACTCACGCCCTTCTCGAGCTCTGATTTATCGGTCAAAAGCCGCCTACGGCGCTTTTGCCGGGCGCCGATTCCGGCAGACAGCCCGGATGCGCTTCGGCTAAGCTGCGCGCCTCGGCCTTCCGCTCACAACAATTTCGCTTCCCACGTTCGCGCAATGTCGCAGACCCGCGCCATCCGCCGTCGCTCATCCGCGGTGCGCCCCGCACGGGGCCGGCACGGCGGGGCGCGCCGGGGCCGCCTGCAGTGGGCGCGACTGTCCGACGAAGAGCTGCTCAAGCTCCGCTTCTGTGACCTCGGGCTCTCGATCAAGCGCTCGCCGCTCGCCGCTCAGTTGCGCCGGCTGTATGCCGACCTCGGGAGGCGGGGACTTACATTGCGGCCGCACGTATGGCTCTCCGAGGAGTGGTTCTGCCCCGATGGAGTGCCGGGGTTCGCGGTGCCGTTCTATCTCGCGCACCCGCGGCTCGAGCGCCTGGAGCGGCGCATCATGCAGGAGGCCGAAGGCGGCAATTCGCAGCAGATGATGCGGATCCTGCGTCACGAGGCCGGGCATGCGCTCGACAACGCCTATCGGCTGCGCCGCCGGGGGCTGTGGCGCGAGACTTTCGGCCACGCCTCGCTCCCCTACCCGGCGCGCTACCGCGCGCGCGCCGGCAGCCGCCGCTACGTGCACCATCTCGGCGAATGGTACGCCCAGGCTCACCCCACCGAGGATTTCGCCGAGACTTTCGCGGTATGGCTCACGCCGAAGTCCGGCTGGCGCAAGAGCTACGCGGACTGGCCGGCGCTGCACAAGCTGAAGGCGGTGGATGAGCTCATCGCCGGCGTGCGTGACCGCCGTCCGCCGGTGCGCAATCGCACCCGCGTCGAGCCGCTCGATCTCAACACCCGCACGCTCGCGCAGCATTACCGCCGCAAGCTCAAGCACAATCGCCTGATCCGCCGTGGGCTCGCAGATGAGCTGCTGCAGCGCGCCTTCAGCCGCGAGCGCGGCCGCCGCAACCGGCCGCGTGCGGCGACGCTGCTGCGCGCGGAAGCACGGCGGCTCACCGCGGTCGTGGCGCGCGCGCTCGCCGTCGAGCGTTACAGCGTGGCGCAGATTTTAGCGATGCTGATCGAGCGCAGCGAACACCTCCGGCTCTACCTGCGCGGCAATCGCCGCGATGCGCTGCGCTACTCGCGCTGGATGCTCGAGCGGCTCACGGGACTTTATTCCCAGGGCGAGACACCACACCTGCCCTTATGAGGCGACTGCGCGCGCTCGTGGTCGTGCACGCGAGCCTGGTGCCGCCGGAAACCCTCGAAGGCCACAGCGACAAGGAGATCGAGGAGTGGCGCACGGAGTACGACGTCACCACGACACTGCGCCAGCTCGGTCACAACGTGCGCTGCATCGGCGTGCTCGACAGCCTGACGGAGCTGCGCAGTGCCATCGCCGAGTGGGAGCCGGATATCGTCTTCAATCTGCTCGAGGAATTCGACGGCATCGTCACCTACGATCAGCACGTCGTGGCCTTCCTCGAGCTCATGCGCCAGCCCTACACCGGCTGCAACCCGCGCGGGCTGCTGCTCTCGCGGGATAAGACCCTCGCCAAGCAGCTGCTCGCCTTCCATCGCATCGCCACGCCGCAGTTCGCCGTGTTTCGCCGCGGCGCACGTATCCACGTGCCGCGCAAGCTGCGCTTCCCGCTGTTCGTGAAGTCCACGGTCGAAGATGCCTCGCTCGGCATCGCGCAGGCCTCGGTAGTCGCCGATGCGACGCACCTCAAGGAGCGTATCGAATTCGTCCACGAGCAGATCAAGTCGGACGCCCTGGTCGAGGAGTACATCGAGGGGCGCGAGCTGTACGTGGGCGTGATGGGCAACGACCGCCTCACCCGCCTGCCGGTGTGGGAGATGGTGTTCGGCTCCATGCCGGACTCGCTCGCCAGCATCGCCACGCGCAAGGTGAAATGGGACAAGCGCTACCAGACTAAGTACGGCATCACCACGCATGCGGCAACCGATCTGCCGCCGGCCGTGCTGACCACGCTCGACCGGCTGTCGCGGCGCATCTATCGGGCGCTGGGGCTCTCCGGCTATGCTCGCATGGATTTTCGAGTGAACGCGCAGGGCCAGGTGTACGTGCTCGAAGCCAATGCCAACCCCAATCTCGAAGCCGCCGAGGACTTCGCCGAGTCGGCTCGCGCCGCCGGTACCTCCTACGGCGAGCTGCTCGAGCGGCTCATGGATCTGGGACTGAAATACCGCGCGCAGTGGCGGGCGACGTATGGCTGAGGTCCGGCGGCCGCTGTGCGGCGCAGTGCTCGCGGCGGCAGCCGCCTGCCTTGCGGGTCTGCCGGGATGTGCCGGTAAGGAGCCCAAGGTCACCGAAGCCGACCTGACCCGGCTGCTCACGCTCCTCCCCGGCCACTACGACGATCAGGCGCAGGCCGAGTCCGATGCGCGCAACGGCGTCCATCCGGCGCACGTCGCCATCCTGCTGGTGATCACCCATGTGTTCACGCCGCGCCTCGGTCACTACGTCTACTACGCGCAGGAGACCGCCGCCGACGATCCGCGGCGGGTGCTGAGCCAGAAGATGTACAGCTTCCAGCTCGATGAGAAGCGCGGCATCGTCGAGACGCTCTACGAGTTCGTGGAGCCGGTACGCTGGCGGGATGGATCGAAGGAGCTGTTCACCGGCGTGCAGCTGGAGGATGTCCAGGCCGAGGGCTGTCAGCTCCTGTGGAAGGCGAATGACGGCGGCTGGGTGGCGCGGCACGATCCCAGGATCTGCCCCGACCCTGGCGGCGTCGCGGCGCCACCGCAGGTCGAGCTCGGTGTCGGTGTGCTCAACATCGGGGATTACAAGTTCCGCAAGGGGCGTTAGCCGCCGCGCTCAGTTCTTCAGGTGCGCGTCCAGCCAGTCAAAGACGGCGTGATGCCACTGCAGGCTGTCGGCGGGCTTGAGCACCCAGTGGTTCTCATTCGGGAAGACGAGCAGCCGGCTCTCGATGCCGCGGCGCTGCAGCGCCGTGAAGACGCCGAGTCCCTGCGACAGGGGGATGCGGTAGTCGAGCCCGCCATGGATGACGAGCATCGGCGTGCGCCATTTTGAGACGTAGTTGAGCGGATTGAAGCGCTCGTAGCCGTCCGGATTCAGGTACTGCGGACCGCCCATCTCCCACTCCGGAAACCACAGCTCCTCGGTCGCGTAGTACATCATCCGCTGGTCGAGAATGCCGTCGTGACTGACGATGCAGCGGAAGCGCTCGGGCCAGTTGCCCTCGATCCAGTTCATCATGAACCCGCCGTAGGAGGCGCCGAGTGCGCACACGCGCTCGCCGTCGAGCCAGGGATAGCGCTCGAGCGCGGCCGCCAGCCCCTTTTGCAGGTCGACCAGAGGCTTGCCGCCCCAGTCGCCGCTGATCGAGTCGGTGAATGCCTGCCCGTAGCCGGTCGAACCGTGAAAATCCACGCTCACTACCGCCAGGCCGTGCCCGGCAAACACCGGCATGTTCCAGCGATAGTGCCACTCGTTGGCCATGCTTCCCTGCGGGCCGCCGTGCACGACGAACGCTACCGGAAAGCGCTTGCCGGGCTCGAAGCCGTAGGGCTTCATCACGTAGCCGTAAACCGTCTCATCGTTCCAGCCCTTGAAGCTGAACTGCTCGAATTCGGTCATGCGCCGCGCCGCCATCAGCTCGTGGTTCACGTCGGTGAGCCGCGTCGCTGCGCCGCCACGCACGGGAACGGAATAGAGGTCGGCGGGTGCGGCGAGGCTCGCCAGGGTGAATACCAGAGCGTCGCGGCCCGCCGAGTAATCGCCCACCTCGCCGCTACCGACGAGCTTCTGCGGCGTCCCCGTTTTGACGTCGATCGAATAGAGCGCACGCTGGCCGAGGTCGTCGACGGTCGCGAGCAGGTGCCGGCCGTCGCGGGCTGCCCCGAGGCGGTCCACCGAGCGATCCCAGGAGGAAGTCAGCGAGCGTACCGCCCCGGTGCGCGCATCGCGCAACATCACGTGGTAGCGGTCGGACTCGAAGCCGGGCCGGTCCTGGGCCAGCCAGGCAAGCGCGCCACCCGGCAGGAATAGCGGCTGCGCATCATCGGCGGGATTGGTCGCGGTGAGATCGACCGGCGCCGCTGAGCCGTCGGTCGGCACCTGATAGAGGTCGAAGTTGGTCGACCACGGCTCGGTATGCCCCGCGATGCGTGCGGAGAAGACCAGCGCCGCGCCGTCGGGACTGAAGGCGTAGTCCTCATCGCCGCCAAAGGGCTTGCGGGGAATGTCCGCATCCAGCCCACGGGATACATCGACCGGCACACCGGCGCTGCCGTCGGCGCCGAGCCGCGCGCTGAAGAGGTGCGAGCGCATGCCTGCGCTCCAGCTGTCCCAGTGGCGCACGAACAGGCGGTCGTAGAGCCGGCCGCTCGCCCTGGTTCTGGCGCGCGCATCGAGGCGCGTGCGGGTGCAGGCGAGGTCGGGGCAGTCGGTGAACACCTCCATCGACAGGGCCAGCACCGTCCCGCGCGGGCTTACCCTGAACGAGCCGACGTCGACGGGGTAGTCGCTGATGCGACGCGTCTCCCCCGATGCCGGCGTCAGCCGCCAGACCTGCGAGCTGCCGCTGCGGTCGGAGAGGAAATAAAGCGCAGCTGAGTCGGGCGCCCAGCGCGGGCTCGAGTCGCTGGCCTTGCCGTCCGTGAGCCGCCGCGGCGCGAGCGGGTGCGCGAGATCGAGCAGCCACAGGCTGGTGCGGCCCTTGTTGGCCTCGAGGTCCGTTTCGCGCTGCACGTAGACGACGTGGCGACCGTCGGGCGCAACCTGCGGATCGCTCACGCGCTTCAGTACCACCAGGTCCTCCGGCGTGAACGGCGCGAGCTGTGCACTCCAGGCGCTGCTGAGGCCGAGCGCGGCGAGCGCGCCGACCAGCAGTCGGACGGGGCAGGAGTGCGGACGCATGCGCTGTCTTTCAGCCAACCTCGTCGGCGGCTACGGTCCAGGGCTCGGCGCGCGCGGCCTGCAGGCATTCCTGCAGCACCGGGTCCTCGAGCACCGTGGCGAGATACCAGCGCGCGGTGTCGGAGATCTGCGCGCCGTAGGTATTGAAGCGCAGCACCACCGGCGCGTACATGGCGTCCGCGATCGTGTATTCGGCGCCGAACAGCCACGGGCCGCCGCTGCCGAAGCGATGACGGCAGTCGTTCCAGATCTCATCGATCCGGTCGATGTCGGCCGCGAGGGCGGGAGTCACGACCGTGCGGCGGTTGCGGGCCCGGGCGTTCATCGGCCACAGCGACCGCAGGGTCGCGAAGCCGGAGTGCATCTCGGCGCACACCGAGCGCGCCACGGCGCGCGCGGCGCGCGTCTGCGGCCAGCCCTTGCCGGTGAGCTCGGCGGCGAATTCGCAGATGGCGAGCGAATCCCACACGGTGAGATCGCCGGCGTGCAGCACCGGTACGCGGCCGGCCGGCCCGTGGCGCTCGAGCTCGGCGCGCGCGCCCGGTGTATCGAGGGGAATGAGCAGCTCGTCGAACTCGACGCCGAGGTGCTTCAGCGCGAGCCACGCGCGCAGCGACCACGACGAGTAGTTCTTGTTGCCGATCACGAGCGTGAAGCGCGCCGCCATTTAGGTGGTAACCTCCGGTCCGTGCTCAACGACGTGCGTGCCGTCGCTTTTGATCTCGATAATACACTCTGGGATGTCGAGCCGGTGCTGGCCCGCGCCGAGGCGCGCCTGCTCGAGTGGCTGCACGAGCACTGTCCGCGCATTCCACGGCAGCTGTCGCTTGCCGATATGCGTACGGCGCGCGAGCAGCTGGCGCGCGAGCAACCGCACCGCGCGCACGACGTCACCTACCTGCGCCTGACTGCCCTCGAGCGTCACGCGCGCGAGTGCGGCTACCGGGAGGATATCGCGGCGCGCGCCTTCGAGGTGTTTCTCGCGGCGCGCTGCGAGGTCGAGATCCTGCCGGACGTGCGCCCGGCACTCGCGCGGCTCAGCCGCGGCTTCCGCCTCGCGTCCCTCAGCAACGGCAACGCCGACCTCGGCCGCATCGGTCTCGACAGCGCCTTCGCCGTCTCGCTCAACGCGCGCCAGATCGGCGCCGGCAAGCCCGACCGGCGCTGCTTCGAGCGCCTGGCGCAGGAGCTCGGCGTGGCGCCGCGCGCGATCCTCTACGTGGGCGACGATCCGTGGCTCGACGTGCACGCGGCGCGCGCGGCCGGCTGCCGCAGTGCCTGGATGAACCGGCGCGGCACGGTCTGGCCTGCTGAGCTCAGCCCCGCGGATCTTTCCGTCGCGGACTGCGGCGAGCTGGCCGCGCTTCTGGGAGCGTGAGCCACCCGGCCCATGCCCGGGCGGCACTGCGGCTAGCGCGCCTGCCGCCGGCATGTGAACCAGTTAACGCAGGGCTGCGCCGTCAGCACTCTGCGGCGTGCGCTGCCAGCCGCCGTCGGCGCCGCCTGCGGATGTTCAGTGGCAGTTCAGCGCAATCTGTCACGGTATCGGAGTGCGGCTTGGAGAGAACCTCTTCATGGCCGTTACAGACGACAGGAGGTGACGGAGCATGAACGACGATGCCGAGCGGGTCGTGCCGGTCGCGAACCTGCAGGAGTTCTTCCGCGACAGCCTGCACGGGGCGCTCACGCGGCAGCATCTCGCGGTCGAGGACCACACCGAGCACTACGTGGTGAATCTCCTCACCCTGTTCGCGCGCTCCGAGGCGCTGTTCGAGGGCGCACCGGGGAGCATGCGGGTCAAGCCCCTGGTGGTGATGCTGTGCGAGGCGCTCGAAGCGCCGACGCCGGCAGAGCGCAACCGCGCGCTGCAGCGACTCGGCGACGTGTCGCTCTTCATCGCCGGGTTCTTCGCGCGCGGCTTTGCCACGCGTCTCATCGACGTCGACTATCACATCGCCATGGGCGGCCGCGCCTACGGCGCCCTGGCGCAAGCCTGCGCGCGCGGCCGCGGACGGGTGCTGGGCGCGGTGTTCGCCGAGCTGGCGGACAAATTCCAGCCCATGGTCGATGCGCTCAACGACATCAGCGAGTCTTCCTACCGTCACAGCGACCAGGACATCCTGCGCCTCTATGAGCTGTGGCTGAAAACCGGGAGCGCCCGCTGCTATTCGATTCTCGGGCGGCTCGGCGTCAGGCCGACGCGTGCCGGCGGCGGAGCCGCCGCGGTGCACTGAGACGCCCGGCATGCTGCTGTCCCGGCTGCAGACGCTGATCGGCGGCATCTACGATGTCAGCGTCGCCTACGACGTCTACGACTTCCTGGTCACCGATCGGCGGGCGCTGCCGGCGGCCGCGCACGCCGGCGTCGCCGACGAGGAGCTGATCGTCGCCGAGAGCGCCGACGGTGCCGAGGTGCGTCTGTCGCTGTACCTCGATCCGGCGCTGCTCGAGCGCCTCGAGTGCGCCGACCCGCTGGTCGAGCTCAACGCCGGCAATGTCGGCGACTGGTGGACCGCGCTCGAGGGCGTGAGCCATTTTCTCTACCTCGCCTGGAACGCCGGGCACGACAAGCCGGTCTCGCTCCTCGAGCTGGAGATGCAGGCCGAGGTCGACAAGTACGTCGCGAGCTATTACCTCATGCGGCGGCAGTATCCGCGGCACTTTCCGGCGGAGCTGCGCCGCGTGCTGTTCGAGCGCACCCGCATCGATCCGCGGCTCGCGCACGAGCGGCGGCGCCTGTACAGCGAGGCGCACCGCTATGCCGCGCGCTTCTGCCGCCGGCTCGAGGAGCGTCTGACGCGCGCCGCGCCCGGCGAGCGCGAGGTGCTCGCGGAGCTGCGCCGTTTCTATCGGCTGAGCACGGGGTGCAAGCGCGCGCACATCGAGCGCACTTCCTGAGAGGTGGGGGTGGCGGCGGCGACAACCGCCGGGCTGCTGCAGCCGGCCTTATTCGCCGTCGCCGTCGCCGTCGCCGTCGCCGTCGCCGCGGAGCTTGCGCGCTTCCAGCTCGCGCCTCATCTTGATCCACTCCGAGAGCTTGCGCAGATCGGTGCGCGTGGTGTTCCCGGGGTTGGGCTTGGGGAGCGAGGCGGTGTGCCGGGAATAGGGATCGTAGCTCTCGTCGTTCTGCAGCGTGAGCTGCGGGTCGCCGAGGACTTCGAGCACCGGGCGCTGCTCGCCGACCGGCGCGTCGTGCCACTCGACGGAGGCGTTGCCGCGGTCATCGTGCACGATCGTTCCGACCCGACGGCGGTTAGCTGTGGCCCCGGGATTCTGCTCGAGCGGCTTGTTCCTGTTTGACCCGTTCACGGATTGCGACTTCACAGATTATGACGCCTGCCGCGCGAAATGCTTCACGCTTTGTGAGCCTAACCGTGCGCATGGCGGTCGTTCCGTGATCGGCGTCACGGATCAAACGGCGACACCTGTGGTGCTTATGGCAAAGCGCGCACGCAGCAGTCCGATCACGGTCTTGCTGTCGGTGATGGTGCCGTCGAGGGCCCATCCGCACGCCGTTTCAAAGGGTAGCCAGTGAACCTCTATCACTTCGGCGCGCTCGTGCGCCGCAGCCGCCGCAGCGATTCCGGTGGCGAGGAACAGATGCAGCACCTCGGTGAAGACGCCGGGCGAGGAGAAGCAGGTGCCGAGGGCGCGCCAGTCGCGCGCGCGGAGGCCCGCCTCTTCGGCCAGCTCGCGCTGCGCCGTCGCCAGCGGCAGCTCGCGCGGCTCGAGCTTCCCCGCCGGCAGCTCCCACAGCCAGCCGTCGGCGACGTAGCGGTACTGCCGCAGCAGACACACGCGCCGCCCGGCGTCCACCGCCACCGCGGCGGCGCCGCCCGGGTGGTGCACGACCTCGAGTGTTGCCCGATGACCGTTCGGCAGCAGCACCTCGTCGGTGGTGACGCCGATGACGCGGCCGGTGAAGTGCAGGGTCTGACTCTCGGGTTTCATGGCTCGCATCCTACGCTGGTCGCCAGCGCCGCTCGGCGGCGGGTATAGTCGGCGCGCCCATGGCGACCAGCGCGCATCTCGAGAAGCTCAACGCCGCCCAGCGCAAGGCGGTTACGTACGGCGCGCCGATCGCGGAGCGCGGCTTTGCCGCCGGACCGCTGCTGATCCTCGCCGGCGCCGGCACCGGCAAGACCGACACCCTGGCGCACCGGGTGGCGCATCTGGTGATCCACGGGGTGGACCCGGCGCGCATCCTGATGCTGACCTTCACGCGCCGCGCCGCCCACGAGATGCGCCGCCGCGCCCATGAGATCACCAAGCGGGCGCTGAATGAGTCGATGGGAGGCGTGAGCGGCACGATCTCGCAGCGCCTCAGCTGGGCCGGCACCTTCCACTCGATCGGCAACCGGCTGCTGCGCCACTACGCGGCGCACCTGCAGCTCGATCCCAACTTCAGCGTGATCGATCGCGGCGATGCCGCCGATCTCATGGACAGCCTGCGGGCCGAGCTCGGGCTCGCAGCCCGCGACCAGCGTTTCCCGCGCAAGGACACCTGTCTGCAGATCTACTCGCAGCGGGTCAACACCCGCAGCGCGCTGCAGGAGACCCTCGAGCAGCACTTCCCATGGTGCGCGCAGTGGGAGGCGGAGCTCACTGCGCTCTACCGCGGCTACGTCGAGCAGAAGCAGCACGCGCACCTGCTGGACTACGACGACCTGCTGCTCTACTGGCACGGCATGATGTCCGAGCCGCGGCTCGCCCAGCATATCGGCGCGCACTTCGACCACGTGCTGGTGGACGAGTACCAGGACACCAACCGGCTGCAGGCCGAGATCGTTCATGCCATGAAGCCCGGCGGCGCCGGACTGACCGTGGTGGGCGACGATGCGCAGGCGATCTACTCATTCCGGGCCGCTGCGGTGGAGAACATCCTCGGCTTCGCCGAGCGCTTCAATCCACGCGCCGAGGTGGTGGCGCTGGCGCAGAACTACCGCTCGACCCAGCAGGTGCTCGACGTCGCCAATGCGGTAATGGGCGAGGCTCCCCGGGCGCAGCGCAAGTACCTGCTGTCGATCCGTGGACCGGGCACGCGGCCGCGTGCGGTAACCGTCGAGGATCTGACGACCCAGGCCGAGTACGTCTGCACCGAGGTGCTGCGGCGGCGCGAGTCGAACGTGCCCCTGAAGCGCCAGGCCGTGCTCTTCAGGAGCGCGAGCCACAGCGATGTCCTCGAGGTGGAGCTTGCCAAACGCAAGATCCCGTTCGTGAAGTACGGCGGCCTCAAGTTTCTCGAGGCGGCGCACGTCAAGGATCTGCTCGCGGTGCTGCGCTGGGCCGACAACCCGCGCAACACGCTGGCCGCTTTCCGCACGCTGCAGCTGCTGCCGGGGATGGGCCCGGTCAACGCCGCCGCCGCGATCGAGCACCTGGAGGCCGGCGGCTACTCATTCGAGTCGCTGCGCGGCTTCAAGCCGCCCCAGACCCACGAGATGGACTGGAAACGCCTCATCGACCTGATGATGCAGCTCGCGGATCCGCAGCAGCAGTGGGTCGGGCAGGTGCACCAGGCGCGCGAGTGGTATCAGAGGCACTTCGAGCGCTTGTACGAGCACTTTCATACCCGACTCGGGGATCTCGACCAGCTCGAGCACCTCTCGAGCCAGTACCCGTCGCGCGAGCGCTTCGTCACCGAGCTCACGCTCGATCCCCCCAATGCCACGAGCGACCTCGCCGGACAGCCGGTGCTGGAGGAGGACTACCTGGTGCTCTCCACGGTCCACTCGGCCAAGGGGATGGAGTGGGACACGGTGTACCTGCTCAACGTGGTCGACGGCAGCTTTCCTTCGGAGTTCGCCACCGGCAAGCCCGAACTCATCGAGGAAGAGCGCCGGCTCCTGTACGTCGCCATGACGCGCGCGCAGAACGACCTGCTGCTGGTCGTGCCGCTCAAGTTCTATCTGACCCAGCAGTCGCGTCAGGGCGATGCCCACGTCTATGGCGGCCGCAGCCGCTTCCTCACCGAGAAGGTGCTGAAGACGCTCGACGCCACCACCTTCCAGGGCTCGTCGCTCGGCAGCGGCGACAGCCTGCAGCAGACCGGCAGCCAGGTCACCGTCGACGTCGGGGCGCGCCTGCGCGATATGTGGTGAGAGTCGGAGCTATTTAGCCGGCTTCACGAACTTGAGCGTCATGCGATCGCTCTCGCCGATGGCCGCGTACTTGTCGCGATCCTTGTCGCCGAGGCGATAGGTGGGCGGCAGTGTCCATACCCCCTGCGCGTAGTCCTTGGTGTCGAGGGGATTGGCGTTGACCTGCGAGCTCGCCACCAGCCGAAAGCCCACGCTCTCGATCAGCTTGATCGCGTAGTCCTCGTTGACGTAGCCGCTCTTGGCCCTGGGGTCCTGGGGCACCGCGGGGTTGCCCCGATGCTCCGTCACCCCGAGTACGCCCCCGGGCTTGAGCGCCCGGAACATGGTCGTGAAGGCCTGAGCGGCCTGATCGCGTGCCATCCAGTTATGGATGTTGCGGAAGGTGAGCACCATGTCGAGAGTGCCGGGTGGCACCACGTCCGAGCCGTCGAGGGGCAGGGTGACGACGTTGACGTGTCCGTACATCTCGGGGCGGGAGGCGAGCTTGCGGTGGAAGCCTTCCAGGCGGTGCGTGATGTACTCGCTCTTCGGGTCGGGCGCGATCACGGCGGCGTAGTACTTGCCCTTGTCGGCGAGCAGCGGCGCCAGCACCTCCGTGTACCACCCGGGCTCCGGCCACACCTCGAGCACGCTCATCTCGGGCCGGATGCCGAAGAACAGCAGCGTTGCCTTGGGATGGCGGTAACGATCGCGGGCCCGGTCCGCCTCGGAGCGCTGATCGCCGGCGAGGACGCGATCGAGCGCCTGCGAAGTGCTCTGGCGGGTGCTGTAGGTGGCACAGGCGCCGATGACCAGCGCAAGCGCGCCGAGCAGAGCCCACTTGTTTCCCGGGGTCATGGTATTAGCAGCGCGCGGCGCGCGCCCCTCCCGCGGCAAATGAAAAAACCCCGCGGCGCGCGGGGTCTCTTCACTGGGGGGCCGGCGCGGTCCGTCAGCGACGGAACGGCCCGCCGCCCTGACGCGGACGCTGCGGGCGCTCCTGCGCCTCGTTCACACGCAGCGGGCGGCCATTCATCTGGAAGCCATTGAGCGCCTGGATCGCGGCCTGCGCCTCGCTCTGCTGCATCTCGACGAAACCGAAGCCGCGCGGCTTGCCGGTCTCCCGATCGTTGATCAGCTTTACGGAATCCACTTTGCCGTGGCGTTCGAACAGCGTCTTCACGTCCTGCTCGGTGGCGTTGAACGGCAGATTGCCTACGTAAATCGTCGTCACAGGTGAGTCTCTCTCTGAAAAGCGGACAGCGGCAACCGCGCGGCGTCGGTCGCATGTACCGCGTGGACAGTCAAACAGGTCAAGGCTTCAAGGCACACGATCGGACAGTTCAGTCAATGCGCAGCGCTTGGGCCGGCGGCCTGCACCTGCGTTCGCGCGCTGATGAGTGGCACGGGCGGGAGATGTGATCGACACAATCTGACAAAGCGCACTCATCCACGACGGATACGAACGCCGCATGTCATGCTACTCCCGGCCCTTGCGGGACGCAAACGAGGGGACTTGATGGAGGCGTTGATCGTCTCGGCGGGCGTGATCGCGCTGGCGGAGCTTGGCGACAAGACGCAGCTGCTCGCACTGGTGCTCGCGGCGCGCTTTCGCACGCCGCTGCCGGTGATCGGCGGCATCGCCACCGCGGTACTCGCCAACCATCTGGCTGCCGGCGCGGTTGGAAAACTGCTGGCGACGGTCATCGCCCCGGGCGTGCTGCGCTGGGTGCTGGCGGCCTCGTTCGTCGCCACTGCGGTGTGGATGTTGATTCCCGACCGGGATCCCGCCGCCAGAGAGCGCCCGCCACGCTTCGGCGCTTACCTGACTACCGTATTCACGTTCTTCCTCGTCGAGATGGGCGACAAGACTCAGATCGTGACTGTGGCGCTGGCGGCGAAATATCAGGCGCTCGTGCCGGTGGTGGCCGGCACCACGCTCGGCATGCTGATCGCCGACGTGCCGGCGGTGCTGCTCGGCCGGGCGATGGCCGACCGGCTCCCCATGCAGCTCCTGCATCGCCTGGCGGCGGCCTCGTGCCTGGTGCTGGCGCTGCTAGCGCTTCTGCGTACGCCGGCATGAGCAGCCGGCAAAAACCGCGCTTTTTGCCGGCGGCCGACGAAGTAGTGTCTGCCGAAATTGCCGCAGGCAATTTCGGCCAATCGGACAACAGTCAGCTCTCGAGATAGGCGTAGCCGTCGAGCTCGCTCTCGTAGAAGCGCTTGAGGGCCTGGCTCTCGGCAATGGTCATGCGCCCGTCGCGGATGGCGCGCTCGCAGTCCCGGGCGAGCGCCGGGTAGAGCTCGGCCACGTCGTACTCCATGTACTCGAGCACCTTGTTGGCGGTGTCACCCTTGACGATCTCCTCGATCCACCAGCCGCCTTCGTCGTGCAGCCGCACGTGCACCACGTGGGTATCGCCGAACAGGTTGTGCAGGTCGCCGAGCGTCTCCTGGTAGGCGCCCACCAGGAACGCGGCCAGGTAGTACTTCTCGCCGCTGCGCAGCTCGTGCAGCTCGAGAGTGCGCTTGACGTCGCGCGGCGAGACGAAGTGATCGATCTTGCCGTCCGAGTCGCAGGTGATGTCGGCGAGCACCGCGGTGCGCGTCGGGCGCTCGTCCAGCCGGTGGATCGGCAGGATCGGGAACAGCTGGTCGATGGCCCAGCTGTCGGGCAGCGACTGAAACACCGAGAAGTTGCAGAAATAGGTGTCGGAGAGGATCGACTCGAGATCCTCCAGCTCCTCGGGCAGCCGCTCGAGCTTGCGACAGGCATCGCGGATCTTGGCGCAGGTCGCCCAGTAGAGCCGTTCGGCCAGGCCGCGGAACTCCAGCGACAGGAGCCCGAGGTTGAACATCTGCAGCACCTGCTCGCGCGCGGTGAGAGCGTCGTGATAACACTCGACCAGACGCCGCTCGCTCACCGCCCGGTAGGCCTCGAACAGGTCCTGAACCGGCTGCGGCAGCTCCTCATCGCCGGAGTAGTCCTCGGCCTCGTAGCCGGTGACGCGGAATTTGTCGAGCGCGGATGAGCCGAGCGCATCGAAGATCAGCACGCTGTGATAGGCGGCCGTGGCCCGCCCCGACTCGCTCACGATCATCGGGTGGGGGATGTCGCGGGCGTTGCAGACGCTCGCGATGCGGTAGACGACGTCGCTCGCGTACTCCTGCAGCGTGTAGTTCATCGAGGAGGCGAAGTTGGTGCCGCTGCCGTCGTAGTCGACGCCGAGTCCGCCGCCGACGTCGATGTACTGAAGGCCCGCGCCCATGAGCTTGAGCTCGGCGTACACGTGCGCCAGCTCGTTGATGGCGTCCTTGATGCGGCGGATGTCCTGCAGCTGGCTGCCGGGATGGCAGTGCACCAGCTGCAGGCAGTCGAGCATATCGTGCGACTTGAGCACGTTGAAGAGCTCGAGGATCTCGGTGATGAACAGCCCGAACTTCGACTTGTCGCCGGTGGAGGTGCTCCAGCGCCCGGCGCCCTCGCTGTTGAGCTTGACCCGGACGCCTATGCGCGGGCGCACCTGGTAGGCAGCGGCGTGCTTGAGAATGAGCCCGAGCTCCTCGAAATTCTCCACCACGGGAATGATCGTGCGGCCGAGCTTGGTGGCGAGAGTAACCGCCTCGATGTAGCTGTCGTCCTTGAAGCCGTTGCAGACGATGAGCCGCTCCGGGGCATTCTCGGTCATGGCCATCACGGCGAGCAGCTCGGGCTTGGAGCCGACCTCGAGCCCGAAACCGTAGTCTCGACCGTAGCGGTAGACCTCCTCCACGACCAGCCGCTGCTGGTTCACCTTGATGGGGAACACGGCGGCGTAGCGGTTGCGGTACTCGTTCTCGGTGATGGCGGAGGCGAAAGCATCGTGCAGCCGCTTCAGGCGGTGCGCGAGGATGTCGGAGAAGCGCACCACCACCGGTGTACTCAGGTCGCGGGCCTGCAGCCCTTCGACCACCTCGAGCAGGTCGATTTCGCGCTCCTCGGTGGTGTCGGGACGCACGACGACGTGGCCGGCATCGTTGACGGAGAAGTAGCCCTTACCCCAGGCGGTGACGTTATAGAGATCGAGCGAGTCCTCGATCCGCCAGGGCTGTGCGGGGTTGAACTTGCGATTGCCGTTGATGGCGATCTTGGGATCGGCGGCCACGGGGCGCGTTATATCAAAATTGCGCGACGGTTAAGAGTGCTGCGTCACAGAGTATCGGGTCCGCGCGCCACCGCGCGCAGCGGATCACGGATCCACTCGCTCCACGAGCCGGCGTAAAGCCGCGCGCCGGCAAGCCCCGCAACCTCGAGCGCCAGCAGATTGTGGCAGGCGGTCACGCCCGAGCCGCACATCGCCACGAGCGCTTCCGGCGGCCGTCCGCGCAGCGTCTCGAGCCAGCGGCGCCTGAGCTCAGCGGCGGGCAGGAAACGCCCGTGCTCATCCAGATTGCGCACGTACGGATGGTTGTGCGCGCCGGGGACGTGGCCGGCCACCGGGTCGATCGTCTCGTTCTGACCGGCGAAGCGGTCGGCGGCGCGTGCATCGACCAGCAGCGGCTCCCCGCGGGCGAGTCCCCCGGCGGTGAGCGCCGCACTCAGCGTGGCGGTCGTGACCACGCCCTGGTGGGCGGGCTGCGCGCGGAAGGCGCGCGGCGCCCGTTCGGTCTGCTGCGCGCTCACCGGCAGGCCCGCCTCGGTCCAGGCGGCGAAGCCGCCATCGAGCACCGCGACCCGCTGGTGTCCGAGCCAGCGCAGCAGCCACCAGAGGCGCGCAGCAAAGGCGCCCGGCCCCTGATCGTAGGCGACCACCTGCACCGCGGCGTCGATACCGAAGCGGCCGAAGGTCTGCGCGAGCGTTGCGACCGCCGGCAGCGGGTGGCGGCCGCTCGCTGCGGTGTGGGGAGCTGCGAGATCGCGGTCGAGGTGCGCGTAGAGAGCGCCCGGAATGTGTCCGGAGGCGAACAGCCGCTCGCCCCAGTCGGGGCGGGAAAGCTCGAAGCGGCAGTCGATGGCGAGCCACGCGGGATCACTCAGATGCGCGGCAAGCTCCGCCGCTGTGACCAGTGTCCCTGCCATGCGCTCATCTCCTCATGTCGTTACAATCCCGGCAGCATCTGCGCCCGGAGCACCGATGGCAATCGACGTCTATTGGGGCAGCGGTAGCCCCTACTCGTGGCGGGTGCTGCTGGCCCTGGAGTACAAGCGGCTCCCCTACACGGGCCACGTGCTGCAGTTCTCCAAGCAGGAGCACAAGTCGCCGCAGATGCTCGCCCTGAATCCGCGCGGGCGCCTGCCGGTGCTGAAGGACGGCGACTACGTGTGCTTCGAGTCGCTGGCGATCCTCTACTACCTCGACCTCAAGTACCCGCAGCCGGCGATCTTCGGCCGCACGCCCGAGGAAGCCGGCGTCATCATGCGGGTCATCTGCGAGTACCAGGCCTACATCGAGCCGCATCTCAATACCATCTGCCGCGGCGTCTTCTCCGGCAATGCGGATCTGGCGGGCGATGAGATCACCGGCGCGATGCACGCGGCCGCGAGCGAGGCGCGCACCATCGAAGGGCGGCTGTCGAAGGGCGATTGGGTGGTCGGCGACAGCTGTTCGGCCGTCGACATGGTGATTTTTCCCGGCATCGCGCTGCTGAAGCGCGCGCTCGAGCGGCCCGAGGCGCGCTCGCTCTCTTCGCGCTTCATGCCGGTGGAAGTCAACTATCCTGCGCTCGGCCGCTGGATGACGCGCATGGCGGCGCTGCCGGGATACGAACGCACCTATCCGCCGCACTGGAGATGAGGCAACCTGCGGCGTGCGGCGCCGCGCATTTGAGCCGCGCAGGTCCGATTGATACGCTGCGTGTGTGCCGTGGCCGCGCGGCCGTTCACCGTCAACAACCGCAGGCATCATGAGCAACGAGCACAAGATCTACGTCGAGTTTCCGGGACGCATACTTTTCATCGGCTTCGGCAGCATCGGCCAGGGAGTACTGCCGCTGATCCTGCGGCATATCGGCATTGCGCCCGAGCGACTCACCATCGTGACCGCGGACGACAAGGGGAGCGAAGAGGCTGCCAGGTACGGGATCCGCTTCATCAAGGAGCGGCTGACGCGCGAGAACTTCCGCCGCGTGCTCAATCCGCTGCTCGGACGCGGCGATTTTCTCATCAACGTCTCGGTCGAGGTCTCGAGCGTCGCGCTCGTCAAGCTCTGCTGGGAGAAGGGCGCGATGTACATCGACACGTGCATCGAGCCCTGGCCGGGAGGCTACACGGACCCGACCGTGCCGGTCGCGCGCCGCACCAACTACGCGCTGCGTGAAGAGGCGCTGGCGCTGCGCGCAGGCAACGAGCGCGCGCCCACGGCGGTGTTGACCCATGGCGCCAACCCGGGCCTGGTGTCGCACTTCGTGAAGCAGGCGATGCTCAATATCGCCCAGGATCTCAAGCTCGATGCCGCCACGCCGACGACGCGCGCCGAGTGGGGCACGCTGGCCCGGCGCCTCGGTGTCAAGGTGGTGCATATCGCCGAGCGCGACTCCCAGGTGTCGGGCACGCCGAAGCAGCCCGGGGAGTTCGTCAATACCTGGTCGATCGACGGCTTCGTGAGCGAGGGCTCGCAGCCGAGTGAGATGGGTTGGGGGACGCACGAGCGAAATTTCCCGCGCGACGGCAAGCGACACGACTTCGGCTGCCTGGCGGCGATCTACCTCATGCAGCCGGGCGCCGGCACCCGGGTGCGCACCTGGACGCCGCGCGCCGGGTCGTTTCACGGCTTCTGCATCACCCACGGGGAGTCGATCTCGATCGCGGATTACTACACCGTCCGCGAAGGCGCGCAGGTGGCGTATCGCCCCACGGTGCACTACGCCTACCACCCCTGCGATGCCGCCGTGATGTCGATTCACGAGCTCGCGGGGCGCAACTACGTGCAGCAGGAGCGCCAGCGCATCCTCATGGACGAGATCACCTCAGGGATAGATGAGCTCGGGGTGCTGCTCGCGGGCCATCGCCGCAACGCCTACTGGTACGGCTCGCAGCTCTCGGTGGCCGAAGCACGCAAGCTCGTGCCCCATAACAATGCCACGAGCCTGCAGGTCACCGTGGCGGTGCTGTCCGGCGTCATCTGGGCGATGGAGAACCCGAATCTGGGACTGGTGGAGCCCGATGAGATGGACTATCGGCGCAATCTCGAGATCTGCATGCCCTACCTCGGGCCCGTGTCCGGCGAGTACACGGATTGGACTCCGCTGCACGAGCGCGAGAAGCTCTTCCCCGAAGACGTCGACAAGAACGATCCCTGGCAGTTCAAGAACGTCCGTGTCCTTTGGTAATGGGGCGAGTCCCTGAGGAGCAGGCGGCAAAGTCGCGCCTTTTGCCGCCGGTAACGAAGCTGATGTCCGGCAAAAGCGCCGCAGGCGACTTTTGCCCCATCAGTAACTGATCGACACGATCACGTAGGCGCGCTCGCCGCCGGGCGCCGCCACCGCGATCTCTTCGTCGAGACGCCTGGTGAGCAGCGCCCGTCCCAGGGGCGAGTCCATGCTGATATAGCCGGGCGCCATGTCGAACTCGTCCGGTCCCACGATCCGGTAGCGCACGCGCGCGCCGTCCTCCGACTCGAGCAGCACCCAGGCGCCGAAGAACACCCGTGAGGGGTCGCTCGGCGGCTGATCGACCACCACCATCCCCTCGAGACGCCGACGCAGGTGCCGTACCCGCCGGTCGATCTCGCGCAGGCGGCGCTTACCGTAGGTGTATTCGGCATTCTCCGACCGATCGCCCTGAGCGGCTGCGGCGGCGACCGCGGCCGTCACGCGCGGCCGCTCGTTGCGCCACAACTCATCGAGCTCCGCACGCAGACGGCGCGCCCCCTGTGGGGTGATGTACTTAGAGCCCGGCGCGGTCCGCGGCGGGGGTGTGCGCGCCATTGCGCAGGTTCCTGTGACTTATATCGCGGTCCGTTTTACAGAATTCAGGCGTTCTGTGGAATAACTCACGGACGAGGAAGCCTTCCCGCTACTACCCTTTTGAGCGTGGCTACTAAGTACTACACGCACTTCGTAACCGGCACCTCCAAGGCGCGCAGCGCCTCGGGGAGCGAGTGGAGTGGTGTGGTGGAGCTGCGGCAGCCGCTGACCCAGGGACGCGCCAACCGTGAGTTGCGCTCGCTCCTGGCACAGAGTTTCGATCTGGAGACGGACGAGATCCGTATCCTGCACTGGGCTCGATTGCACTGACGTATCCCCTGGCGGACTTCCTTCCCTTCATCGAAGGTCCGCCCTTCCAGACCCCAGGTCTCAAAAACCTGGGGTCTTTTTTCGGTCCTTGTATGCATGAACATGCATATATACAATGGCACATATGAATGGCTTCGAAGCTCTGGCAGACCCCAGCCGCCGGCGGGTCGTCGAAGCCCTGCTGCGCGGTGAGCAGCCGGTCAACGACATCGTCGCGGCACTCGACATCCATCAGTCCGGAGTGTCCCGGCACCTGCGCATCCTGCTGGACGCCGGATTCGTCAGGGTTCGCCCGCAGGGGCAGCTGCGGCTGTACTCGCTGCGTCCCGAGCCCTTTCGGGAGATGGACGACTGGCTTTCAGGGTTTCGCGCGCTGTGGGAGAGGCGGCTCGAGAGCTTTGCCGCGGCTCTGGAGGCCACGCGTGCGTGGCGCACGCGTGCCGGGCGTGCGCGTGCCGGGCGTGCGCGTGTCAGGTCCAATCGCAAGAGGAAAGACTCATGACGACCACCTCCGCCCCACAGGCGAGCGTGCGCTTCGAGCGCCGCTACGAGAACGCACAGGTCCGGGACCTGTGGTCGCTCTGGACCACCAGGGAAGGATTCGAGTCGTGGTGGGGACCGCAGGGATTTCGGGTCGCCGTGCACAAGCTGGATCTGCGACCCGGCGGCGAGCTGGTGTACGACATGATCGCGAGCGGCCCGGAGCAGATCGAGTTCATGAAGAAGGCCAACATGCCCCTGTCGCACACTACCCGGGCCAGATTCGGCGCGATCGATCCGCTGCGCCGTCTGGAACTCGTCCACGTCATCGATTTCGTGCCCGGCATGCAGCCCTATGAGAATCAGATCCGCGTGGAGTTCTCCAGTGAGAAGGGGGCCGCGCGCATGACGATCACGGTCGAGGCGCATTCCACGCCGGAGTGGACGCAGCGAGCCACGCTGGGAATGGAGAGCCAGCTCACGAAGGTGCCGGGTGTACTGGCTGCCGGGGCCGTGCGGCGCTGAGCCGGCCTTGAATCGACGCGGCTCGCCCCCCATGTGACAATCCCGCCCCCCAATGGGGCGAGGAGAATCCGATGCGTGCGTGGATGGTGGCGCTGTTCGGGGCAGCGGTGCTCATGATTTCCGGCTGCGGCTACAACAGGCTCCAGCAGCAGGACGAGAACGTCAAGGCTGCCTGGTCCGAAGTCGTCAACCAGTATCAGCGCCGCGCGGATCTCATTCCGAATCTCGTCGAGGTCGTGAAGGGCTACGCGGCCCAGGAGCAGCGCGTCCTCATCGGGGTGACCGAGGCGCGGGCCCGCGCGAATTCCATCCAGGTGACGCCCGAGGTGCTGAATAACCCCGAGCTCTTCCAGAAGTATCAGGCCGCGCAGGGTCAGCTCACTCAGGCGCTCAGCCACCTCATGGCCCTCACCGAGAACTACCCGCAGCTGAAGTCCGACCAGAGATTCGCCGACCTGCAGGCACAGCTCGAAGGCACCGAGAACCGCATCACCGTCGCGCGCAACCGCTACATCCAGGCGGTGCAGGACTACAACGTCACGGTGCGCTCGTTCCCGGTGAATCTCACCGCCAAAATGTTCGGTTTCCCCGTGAAGCCGAACTTCACGGTCGCCAACGAGCAGGAGATCTCGACGGCGCCGAAGGTCACCTTCGATACCAGCACGCCGCCTGCTCCCGGCGCGCCGGCGGCGGCCCCTCCCGCCAAACAGTGAGCCGATGAGCCGCCGCGCGCTCGCCGGCCGGCGCTGGGCAGCGCGCTTCGCGCCTGCGCTGCTCCTCGGCCTTGCCGTCCTCGCCGCGGCGCAGGATTTGCAGCCGGTCCCGAAGCTCGCGGCCCGCGTCACCGATCTCACGGGCACCCTTACCGCAGGCCAGCAGAACTCACTGGAGCAGAAGCTGGCAGCGTTCGAGGCCGCCAAGGGTTCGCAGCTCGCCGTGCTCATCGTCCCTGCCACCGGCTCCGAGGACATCTTTCAGTATTCTTTCCGCGTGGCGGACACCTGGAAACTCGGACGCAAGGAGGTCGGCGGCAAGCGGGTGGACGACGGCGCGCTGCTCGTCGTTGCGAAGAACGATCGTAAGCTCTGGATTCAGGTCGGCTACGGTCTGGAAGGCGTCCTGACCGATGCCATGTGCAATCGCATTATTTCCGAAACGCTGCGCCCGGCCTTCCGCCAAGGCAACTACTACGCCGGAATCGACGCTGCGCTCGACCAGATGATCAGGCTCATCCAGGGTGAGGCTTTGCCGGCGCCGGAGGAGCAATGGCAGGGCAGTCGCCATGGGCGCGGCAGCGGCGGGGCTCTGCCTTTCATCCTGTTCGCGGTTCTCGCGGGATCGGTGGTGCTGCGCGGCATTTTCGGGCGCACGGTGGGGTCGCTCCTCACCGGCGCCGGAGCGGGACTCCTTACCCTCGTGGCCGGCTATGCGATCGCGCTGGCCGTGCTGGCGGCAATCGGCGGCTTCCTCCTGACGCTGCTCGGGGGGCTCGCCCGCGGCAGCGGCTGGTCGAGCCTGCCGCGCTCGGGCGGGTGGGGCGGCTTCGGCGGCGGACTGGGAGGAGGACTCGGGGGTGGCTTCGGCGGCGGCGGCTTCAGCGGGGGCGGCGGCGGGTTCGGCGGCGGTGGCGCCGGGGGCAGCTGGTAAGTCATGAACCTCACCCGCCTGTTCCGCCACCTCGCCAGCACGCGCTACCTGACGCGCCGGCACTTTCCGGCGCCGGTGCGTGCCGCCATCGAGCAGGCCATCAGGGAATGCGAGGCTCGCCACGCCGGTGAGATCCGTTTCGTGGTCGAGACGGCGTTCGATCTGCCGGAGCTGTGGCACGACCTGCCGCCCCGCGCCCGCGCGTTGCAGCTGTTCGGCCAGCTCGGAGTATGGGATACGGCCCATAACAACGGCGTGCTGATCTACGTGCTGATGGCCGATCGCATCGTCGAGATCGTCGCCGACCGCGGCATCGCCGTGCACGTGCCGGCCGCCGAGTGGGCAGCCGTATGTCGGCAGATGGAGCATCACTACCGGGCGGGGCACTTTCGCGAAGGCTCGGTCGTCGGAATTCTTGGTGTGGCGGCAATCCTCGGCCGGCATTTCCCCGGGAAGGGCGCCGCCGAGGCTCAGCTTCCCGATCAGCCGGTGCTCCTGTAGCCGGCGGCCGACGATCGGGGAACTCCTACATGGGTCATAATTCAATCAGATGATGCGAAACTTCCCCGTGCGCGCGGCACCCGCCGCGCTGCTAAGCACCTGCCTCATCGCCGGCTGCTCGCTGTTCGGGCCGCTGCATCGCGGTGGTCAGCCCGCCACGCCTCCACCGGCCCCCGCCGCCCCGCAGCTGCCGCTGCCGACCGCCAACGAGCGCTTCGAGCTCGAGCCCGGGCAGAACGTAGTCGGCGTCGTGCAGATGGTGAAGGCCGGCAAGGACGACACGCTCACCGACATCGCGCGGCGATTCAACGTAGGTTATGAGGAAATCCTGCGGGCCAACCCCGAGGTCGATCCCTGGCTCCCGGGGGAGGGTCGCGAGATCGTCGTACCGACGCAGTTCGTACTGCCGAACGCGCCCTACACCGGCATCGTGATCAACATCGCCGCGATGCGCGTCTACTACTTCCCGCCGGTGAAGAAGGGCGAGCCCACGGTGGTCATTACGCATCCGATCGGCATCGGTAAGGTCGGCTGGCGCACGCCCGAAGGCGTCACCAAGATCGTGCGGCGCCAGAAGGACCCCACCTGGCGCGTGCCGGTGTCGGTTCGCAAGGAGCACCACGACAACGGCGAGGAGCTCGAGCCGGTCATCGGCCCGGGACCGGACAATCCGCTCGGCAAGTACGCGTTCTATCTGCAGTGGCCGAGTTACCTGATCCATGGAACCAACAAGCCCGCGGGGGTCGGCCTGCGCTCGAGCCACGGCTGCATCCGGCTGTATCCGGAGGACATCGAGCAGTTCTTCAACATGGTGCCGATCGGAACCCAGGTGCGGGTGGTGAACCAGCCATTCCCCTTCGGCTGGAGCAAGGGCCAGCTGTACCTGCAGCCCTACGACGTGCTGGAGGACGATGCGCGCGACTGGAGCAAGGCGCAGCGCAAGCTTCTCGACAAGTCGCTCCCGCCCGCAATGCAGCAGCAGCTCAAGAGCCGCGGCGAGCACATCGACTGGAGCCTGGTGGCCACCCTCACGCACAGCCCGCGGGGCATCCCGGTGCCGGTGTCCGCGGCTGACGCCAGCCTCGCGCAGGTGCTCGCCAGCGCGCCGCGAGTCCAGAATGTGTTGCCGCCGGGCTCCACCTGGGACGGTGCAAGCGATCTGCCGATGGACGAGGCCTCCTTCAAGCAGATTCTCTCGGAGATCGAGCCGGGCGCCGATGCCACGCCGACCCCGGGTGCCGCAGCTGCGACGGCGAGCGATGGCGCCGCAGGCAAGACGCCGGTGCCGGCATCCAAGGACAGTGAGTGACGGCGCGGGCGCCGCGGGAGCAGGACTTCGCCCCGGCGTCGGCGGGGTTGGAGTCGCCTGCCCCAGCGTTATCGCAGTGGCTCCAGCTGATGCTCGCCGAGATTGCCGCCAAGCGCGAGGCGCTCGAGCGCGCGCGCGCAGAAGAGGCGCTGCGCAGAGCTGAGTTAAGTCGCACCGCGCCATAACGGACGCCAACAGCGGCAACCCGCTGTGTTAGAGTCCGTGTGAAGAACTAGAAGAGGCTTTGAGTGGCCAGCAGCCGCGCCTCCGGCGCACAACTCGCCCCGCAAGACCGTGACCTGCACGCGATCGAGGGCGTGGCGACCGGTGTCACCGCCTTCGTAGGCCGTACCCTCAAGGGCCCGGTCGCGCATCCGCTCACGGTGCGCAGCTTCTCGGAGTTCCAGCACCACTTCGGCGGCCTGTGGCAGCCGGCGCCGCTCTCGTACGCCGTTGAGCAGTTCTTCGAGAACGGCGGACGCGAGGCGCGCATCGTCCGCGTCGTCAACGGCGCGCGTCCCCCGACCCTGACGCTGACCGCGGGCGCGGAGGTCTTCACGCTGGTCGCCGTAAACCCCGGCTCACGGGAATACCTGCGCGCCTCGGTCGACTACGACGGCTTGAGTGCCGCCGAGACCGATCGCTTCAACCTGGTGGTGCAGCGCGTACGCACGGCGGGGTCCGAGCTGGTCGAGGACCAGGAAATCTATCGGCGCGTGTCGGTCGCGGCGGGGTCCGGCCGCTGGGTGACGAACGTGCTGCTGCAATCGAGCCTGGTGCGCGTGCAGGGCGCGGTGCCGGCACAGCGCCCGGAGCGCTCGGCGGGTGGACCGGGCGGTGTTGCCGTCGGCTACACCAACTCCAATCCCGACGGCGACGACGGTGCGCCGCTCACCGACTACGACATCATCGGCTCAGGCACGACACGGACGGGCTTGTTCGCTCTCGAGGGCGCCTTCCGTTTCGATCTGCTGTGCATCCCGCCGCTCGGTCGTGAGCAGGATGTGGGGCTGTCGACGCTGCTGGTCGCGGCGCGCATCTGCCGGGAGCGTTGTGCGCTGCTGCTCGTCGATCCGCCATCCTCCTGGACCAGCGCCTCGGTGGCGCTGGCGGCGCTGCGGGTCTGGCCGTTCCGCAGCGACTGCGCGGTGATGTATTACCCGCGCGTGCAGGCTTTCGACCGGCTGCGCGGACGCATCGAGATCTTCGGCTCGTGCGGCGCAGCGGCCGGGCTCATCGCGCGCAACGACGAGAGCCGGCCGCTGTGGGCCGCGGCCGAGCCCGACGAGGCGGCGCTGCGTCCGGGCCTGCGTCCGGCGGTGGCGGTGAGCGAGTCCGAGCGCGTGCGCCTGGCCCAGACTGGCGTCAACACGCTCCTGGCCGTGCGCGGTACGGCGCCGGTCGGCGTGAGCCCGCGGACACTCGCCGCCGGAGCGAGCGGGGCGTCCGAGTGGCGCTACCTTGCCGCACGGCGCCTGGCTCTCTACATCGCCGCCAGCATCGAGAAAGGCACCCGTTGGGTGCTGCTCGAGCCGAACGCCTCACCTGCATGGGAGCGCGCACGCAACGAGGCAGAGGAGTTCCTGCACACACTCGCGGAGCGGGGCGCGTTTGCCGGGGCTACCGTCGAGAACAGCTATTTCGTCATCTGCGACGAGCGGGTCAATGGCGCGCAGTCGGTCGCTGAGGGGAAGTTCAACCTGCTGTTCGGCTTCGCGACCACCCGCGCCGGCGAATTCGATACCTGGCTGGTCACCCACCGTCCGGGCAAGAGCCGCGTGCGCCCGGTATCGGTGAACCGCTCGGCGACGGCGCAAAAGCGCGTCGAGTGGGAGATCGAGACGTCGATCCTGCGCGGGGGACTGCGGGGCTAGCAGGACGGTGGAGGCTGGCTCGGGAACTGTGTTTTCCGGGCCGCCGTAAATCCGTCCCTGGAGGCTGCGCGAAAAACATCCCTGTTTTTCGACGCCCCGGAAAACACAGTTCCCGATCCATCCTCCGCTACGGCTCCGCGCATTCCCCCGCGCGTGATCTCCGTTAAGTGGGTGCACCGTAGCCGCCGCCACCCGGGGTGAGGATCGTGAGCTCGTCGCCGGGCGCAACGTCGAAGCGGGCGGTGGCGCCGAGGGTCTCGATCGTGCCTCCGGCGCGACGGATGTGGCCTTCGCCGCGCGCGCCCGGCTGACCCCCGGCCAGCCCGAAGGGGGCGATGCGGCGGTGATTGGCCAGCAGTGCCCCGGAGAAGGGAGCGCGGAACTCGATGCGGCGCACCACGCCGTCGCCGCCGTGGCGGCGGCCGCGGCCGCCTGAGCCGCGCCGTATGGCGAACTCGCGCACCAGCACCGGGAACTGTCCCTCGAGAATCTCCGGGTCGGTGAGGCGCGAGTTGGTCATGTGGGTGTGTACCGCGTCGCAGCCATCGAAATCCGGCCCTGCGCCCGCGCCGCCGGCGATCGTCTCGTAGTACTGCAACCGCTCATCCCCGAAGGTCAGGTTGTTCATGGTCCCCTGCGAGGCGGCGAGGATTCCGAGCGCGCCGTAGAGGGCATCCACGATGCACTGCGAGGTCTCGACGTTGCCGGCGGCCACGGCCGCCGGCGGTCGTGGATCGAGCATCGAGCCGGGCGGGATGATGATCTCGAGCGGCTCGAGGCAACCTTCGTTGAGCGGAATAGGCCGCTCGATCAGCGTGCGGAACACGTAGAGCACCGCCGCCAGGCACACCGCGCGCGGTGCATTGAAGTTGTGGGCGCCCTGGGCGGAGGTGCCGGTGAAATCCACGCGCGCGCTGCGCGCGCCACGGTCGATGTCGATGCGCACCACGATGGCCGCGCCGTCGTCCAGCTCGTAGCGGAATTGTCCGCTCAGCTGCGCGGAGATGGCGTTGCGCACCGACAGCGCCGCATTGTCCTGCACCTCGCGCATGCGCTCGCGCAGGCTCGGCAATCCGTAACGCCCGACGGCGCGGCCGAGCTCGGCGATGCCGCGCGCGTTGGCGGCGAGCTGGGCGCGCAGATCCGCCAGGTTCTGCGCGGGGCGGCGCGCCGGCCACGGTCCGCGCGCCAGGGCCGCGCGCAGCGCGCCCTCGTTGAGCTGCGAGGCGCTCACCAGCGGGAAGCACTCGAACAGCGCTCCTTCCTCTTCTATGGAGCGGCTGAAGGGCGGCATGGAGCCGGGCGTCACGCCGCCGATGTCGGCGTGATGGGCGCGCGAGGCGACGAAGAAGTCCGCCCGGGGAGCGTCCCCGATGAACACCGGCGTGACCACGGTCAGGTCCGGGAGGTGCGTACCGCCGTGGTAGGGGCTGTTGAGGAGCCAGGCATCGCCGGGTGCGAGCTGGCCCGCCCGTGCCTCGATCACCGCGCGCACGGCAGCTCCCATCGAGCCGAGATGCACCGGCATGTGCGGCGCGTTGGCGACCAGACCTCCGCGTGCGTCGAACAGAGCGCAGGAATAATCCAGCCGCTCGCGGATGTTCACCGACTGGGCCGTCGACTTCAGCACCTCGCCCATCTGCTCGGCGATGTGCATGAAGAGGTTGTTGGAGATCTCGATGCGGGCCGGGTCGGCGGTCCGGGGTCTGGCGGCGGTGGCCGCATCGGTCGCCGCCGCCGCTTCGGCCTCGAGCAGCAGCTCTCCGCCCGGGAGCGCGCGTGCGTGCCAGCCGTCCTCGAGGACCACGGTGCTGTGCGGCTCGACGATCAGCGCGGGGCCTGACAGGGTCCCGCGCAGCGTGCTCATGGACACGAGCGGCACCTCGCGCCACCCTCCGAACCAGGCGCGCACCGTGCGCGGGAGCGAGGCCGGTGTCGCGGGAGCGGGCACCGTGAGGCGCTGCGGATCGAGCGAGCCGAGGCGCGCCTCGGCCCGCAACGCTTCGATCACGATGTCGAGGCTGTGGGCGGCGAAGCCGAAGCGGCGCAGATGCTCGGCGTGGAAGCCGCTGCGCAGCTGCGCCAGGGAGCCGCAGGGCAGCGAGAGCGTCACGTCGCTGTCGCCGGCGCGCACCTCCAGCAGCAGCGCGACGCGCACGCGCTGCGGATCTGCGGCCAGCGCGCTGAGCTCGGCGCGCGCCTGAGCCTCGAGACGCCCGAGTGCCGCGCGCGCTGCGGCGAGGCCGGCATCGTCCAGTGGCGCCCGCAGGCTCGCGCGGCGCACGGCCAGGCGGTCGGCCACACCGATGCCGAAGGCCGACAGCACGCTCGCCAGCGGGTGCACCAGCACGCGCCTCATACCAGCGGCGCGCGCGACGCGACAGGCATGCTGCCCGGCCGCGCCGCCGAAGCAGAACAGGGTGAAATCCCCCGCATCGAGCCCCTGGCGCGCCGATACCTGGCGGATGGCGTTTGCCATGGCCTCGACGCCCACCTCGAGGAACGACTCCGCAACCAGCTCGGCGCTGCAGCCGTGCGCAACCGAAGCGCTCACCCGCTCCGCGAGCGCCGCGAATGAGGCCGTGACCGACTCGCCGTCGATGCGTGAGCGGCCTTCGCGTCCGAATACTGCCGGCAACGTGTCCGCGCGCAGATGACCGAGCAGGACCTGTGCGTCCGTGAGAGTGAGCGGTCCGCCGCGCCCGTAGCACGCCGGCCCCGGATCGGCGCCCGCCGAGGCGGGCCCCACAGCGAAGCGGCCGTCCCGGAAGCTGAGGATCGAGCCGCCGCCGGCGGCGATCGAGTGCACATCGAGCATCGGCTGCGTAAGCCGCACTCCGGCGATCAGGTGCTCGAAGCGCTGCGGCAGCTCCCCGTCGATCAGCGACACGTCCGTCGAGGTGCCGCCCATGTCGAAGCCGATGAGACGCGGGTAGCCGGTGCGCTCGCCCACCCAGCGCATGCCGATCAGTCCGCCCGCCGGGCCCGAGAGTACGCTCGACATGGCATGGAAGGCCGTCGCGTCCGCCAGCCCGCCGTTGCTCTGCATCAGAGCGAGGCGCGCGCCGCCATCGAGCGCACGCAGCTGCCGGCTCAAGGCCGCGAGGTACGCGCGCAGCGGCAGCGCCAGATAGGCGTTGAGCACCGTCGTATCCCCGCGCGTCACGTAGCGCACCAGGGGCGACAGCTCGTGCGACACCGAGACCTCATCGAACCCGAGCTCACGGGCCAGCGCCGCGGCGGCGCGTTCGTGCTGCGCATGACGCCAGCCGTGCATGAACACGATGGCGAGCGCACGTCGCCCGGCGCCGCGCGCGCGCGCGAGCTCGCCGCGCAGGTGCCCCTCATCGAGGGGCGTCAGCACCTTGCCGTCGGCATCGATGCGCTCGCGCGCCTCGATTACACTGGCGTAGAGGAGCGAGGGCAGCACGATGTTGCGCGCGAATATGTCGGGGCGATTCTGGTAGCCGACCCGCAGCGCATCGGCGAAGCCGGCCGTCGTCACCAGTACGACCGGCTCGCCGGTGCGGGTGAGCAGGGCGTTGGTCGCGACCGTGGTGCCGACCTTGACCTCCGCGACGCGCGCCTGCGGGGCCACCGCGGCCTGAATCTCGCGTGCCGCGGCCAGGCCCGGATCGGCATCCGCCGCGCTGCTCACGGGCACCGACAGCACCTTGCGGATGTGCAGCACGCCGTCAGGGGCGAGGCCGACGACGTCGGTGAAAGTACCGCCGCGGTCGATCCAGAACTGCCAGCCGGGACTGCTATTCGCTGGATTTACGGTTTCCATTGCCGGCATTATTCGCCCACCGCCGGGACTCCGTGGAGGTATCCGTGACCCGTCACGTCGTGTTCTCCCACGGTCAGGAAAGCGGCCCATGGGGCCGCAAGATCACCGCGCTCGCCGAAGTCGCCCGCAGCGAAGGCTACGAGGCGCACTCGGTCGACTACCGCGGCATCGACGCCCCAAGGGCGCGCGTTGCCAAGCTGGTCGACTTCTGCAAGGAGCTCGCCGGGGATCTGGTGCTGGTCGGCTCCAGCATGGGCGGTTATGTGGCGGTGGCTTCCGCCTCGCTCCTGCACGCCCGCGGCGTGTTCCTGATGGCACCGGCGCTCTATCTCGAGGGTTTGCCGGAGCTGCGCGTCGGCGGGCTCGATTGCCCGGCCGCAGTGGTGCACGGCTGGCGCGACGAAGTGGTGCCCTACGAGCACAGCGTGCGCTTCGCGCAGACGCACCGCGCGGCGCTGCATCTGCTCGAGAGCGATCATCGGCTGCACAACCAGATCCGGGTGATCCAGCACCTGTTCGAGTACTTCCTCATCGCGCTCGACCTGCCGGCGATCGCCTTCGAATGACGGCCGCCGCTAAGGCACATGGATGTGCCCGCCGCCGCAGGCGGCGAGCGGCGAGCAAAAACCACGCTTTTTGCTCGACGCGCGAGGGGCGGCACAGGGACGTGCCGATCCCGAGCCAGTCATACTAGCGTCGCAGGCGGATGGCGCGCGCCGCCATCGCATCCACCAGCGCCGGCGTCAGCAGACGCGCCCAGCGGGCGAGACGCCCGCGGCGCGAGGTGATCAGCAGCCGCTGGCGCCGCGCCATGGCGCGCTCGATGAGGCGCGCGCATTCCTCGCTCGTCATGATGCGTGGCTCGTCCATCGGGCTCACCCCGAGGGGCCGGCCGTCGGGACCGAGCGCCGCCCTGTGCAGCTCGCTCTTGACGAAGTCCGGCGCCACGATGGTGACGTCGACCCCGCTGCCCGCGAGCTCGATACGCAGCGATTCGAAGAAGCCGACCATGGCGTGCTTGGCCGCCGCATAGCCGGTGCGCTCCGGCACGCCGGTCAGGCCGGCGACGCTCGCCACCGCGACGATGAGTCCGCGGCTCGCCTTGAGATGCGGCAAAGCAGCGGCCGTGGTCCACGCGGCTCCCAGATAGTTCGCCGTGAGCGCGCGCTCGAGCACCGTGAGGTCGGTGATCGCATCGAAGCGCGACCACATGGTGAGACCGGCGTTGTTCACCAGCGCATCGAGCTTGCCGAAGCGTTCCAGCGTCCGTGCGACGCTCGAGCGGCAGTCCTCGGGTCGTGTCACGTCGCCCGGAACGGCGAGCACGGCGGCGCCCCCCGCGGCGCACTCGCGCGCGGCCGCCTCGAGCCGCCCGGCATCGCGCGCCGTGAGGGCAAGTTGCGCCCCGGCGCGCGCCAGGCGCAGCGCCAGCGCCCGGCCGATGCCGGTCGAGGCTCCGGTGATCAACAGCGTCTTACCGCCGAAGCTTTCCATCGGGAAGTCCGTTCCGAGCCATGGTGAGCTTCCTATGCTAGCGGCTTGCCGCCCCGCGTGGCCGAGTCGTAGACTCCAGCGGGCAAGGTCTTGTGTTGCGGACCAAACAAGAACCGCACCGCACAGGCGTCACAAGCGGGTGCCGATCGTCGCAATAAAGTAACTTCCGCTGCGGACGCAGGCGGTGCGGCCAGAGCGCTCAGGCCGCCCACCGTTAACGGGCGCAAGGGGAGCAGGGGGAGACATGAGGAACGTTCACTTGGGGCGTCTCGGGCTGCTGATCGCCCCGGCGGCGATCTGTCTGACGCTCGGCTGCGGCTCTCAGGCGCAGGCCGCCAGCTTCGGATCCGGCGACTGGACCGGCTCCTGGGATACGACGATAGGCTACGGTCACGGCTTTCGCACCTCGGGGCACTCCTGCGCCCTGATCGCCATCGCCGATGGCGGCTGCGGCTACGGCCCCAATATCGACGACGGCGATCTCAACTACGGTAAGGGCACCTTCACCTCCGCACTCACCGGCACCACCGAGCTCTCTCTCAAATACAAGGATGTCGCGGGACTGTTCGTGCGCGGCGCGGGCCTGTACGACTTTTACGTCATGGGCAGCAGCACCGATCGCACGCCCCTGTCGCACAATGCCAAGGACATCATCGGCAGCTATACGCGCCTGCTCGACGCGTTCGGCTACGTGCGTTTCGACCTCGGCGCCATGCCCTCCGAGCTGCGGCTCGGGCGGCAGGTGGTGGACTGGGGTGAGAGCCTCTATATCCCGGGCGGCCTCAACCAGGTCGACTACTTCGACGTGACGGCGCTGCAGGTGCCGGGGGCCGAGCTCAAACAGGCGCTGTTGCCCGATGAGTCGGTGGTTCTCAACCTGCAGCTCGCCAGGAACTTCAGCGCCCAGCTCATCTACCTCTTCGACTGGCACGCCGACATCATCGAGCCGGACGGCGCTTATTTCAGCACCAATGACATAGCCGGCGCCGGCGGCAACAAGATAGTGCTCGGCTTCGGCGCCGTATCCGACCAGGGCGTGAATTTCACCTCGCTCGGCGGCCCGGTCATCGGCAACTTCCAGGCGATCCCGCGCACGCCCGACGAGCGTCCTTCGCAGTCCGGCCAGGCCGGCATCAACCTCAAGTGGTATCTGCCGAACCTCGGCCAGGGCACGCAGCTCGGCTTTTATTTCCTCAACTACACGAGCCGGCTGCCGCTGATATCCATACAGAGCGGCACACAGGCGGGATTCGGTAACGCCTTTGGCGCGGCCGAGGCCGTGGGCGCTGCCGCGCAGGTGCTCGCGGCAACCGGCTCGATCCCGGTCGCCATTGCCGCCGGCACTCAGACCGGGCAGGCGGCCGCTGCCTCCCAGGGCGGAAACCTGAGTGCGGCGAGCGCCGCGCAGTACGCCACCATCGGCGTCAACACATTGCGCGCCGGAGGCAATGTCACCAATCAGGCGAGCAGCCTGGCGGCCAACGAATACGCGCAGACGGAAGGCTACTTCGAGCAGTTTCCGCGCAACATCCAGATGCTCGGGGTTTCCTTCAATACCGAGCTCCAGGCGACCGGCACATCTCTCCAGGGCGAAGTCGCCTTCCGGCACAACGTGCCGTTGCAGCTCGACCTTCCCGAGCTCATCTATGCCTCTCTCAGCCCCTTCGAGACGGGCATCGCCAAGCTCCTCGGCGAGCCGACCACGGGGCCGGGGAAATGTGTGCCGGCGTCCGCGACCCCCATCACGGGCTGCAACCAGTTCGGCCTGTATGGCCTCGGGCAGACCGTACAGGGCTACCAGCTGAAGGACACCTGGCACTTCGACGTCGCCGCTACCCAGATCTGGGCCAACGTTCTCAAGGCTTCCCAGGCCGTGGTGACTGTCGAGGCCGGCGCCGATTACGTGTCGCTGCCGAACAAGTACAGCGGCGGTCCGGAGGGATTCGGCCTGCGCTTCGGCGGTCCGGGTACTCTGAGCGGCAACCCGAACCTGGGCGGTTACCCGGCGTTCCCGGCGGTCAACGGCCAGTGCGTGGTTTCGGGCTTCCAGTGCCTCATTCCGGGCTCCGCGTTCGCCACCGACTTCGCCTGGGGCTACGTGGTCGCCGGCCATCTCCAGTACGACAACGCGATGGGCGACTGGAGCCTGACGCCGCACCTGACCTGGAGCCAGGACGTGAGCGGGGTATCGCCCGGTCCCGGCGGCGCTTTCCTTTCCGGCCGCTATGCGAGCACAGTGGGAATCACGGCGGGCGTGCGCCAGAGACTTGAGCTGGATGTCTCCTACACCCACTACGGCGGCGCCGGCCAGTACAACACGCTGAGCGATCGAGACTTCATCGCCGCCAGCATCAAGCTTTCGTTCTGAGCGCCGCGCAGCCCGACGGGCCTGTGTGAGCAAGTGAAGGGTGCTGCAATGAAAATGGTAGTGGGATTGGCCGCGGCCATACTGTTCGCGCAGTCCGCTCTCGGTGCGGTGAGCCCGCAGGAAGCGGCGCGCCTCGGGCAGGACCTGACGCCGCTCGGGGGAGAGAAGGCGGGCAACGCCGACGGCTCGATCCCGGCCTGGACGGGCGGCCTCAAATCGCCGGCCGATGCAGGCTTTCCGAACTACAAGTCACCGGATCACTACCCCGATCCGTATGCGAGCGACAAGCCGCTGTTTACCATTACGAGCGCGAATCTGAGCCAGTACGCCGCAAGGCTCACCGAGGGGCACAAGGCGCTCTTCAGGACCTACTCCGACTACAAGATGATCGTCTACCCGACGCATCGCAGCGGCGCGGCGCCCGAGAGCATCTACGAAGTCACCAAGCGCAACGCGACCACGGCGAAGCTGGTGCCCGATGGCAATGGCTTCACCGGCGCGATCGGCGGCACGCCGTTCCCGATTCCGCAGTCGGGACTCGAGGTCTACTGGAATCACCTGACGCGCTACCGGGGCGTCGCCGCCGGGCTGCAGATCGGGCAGGTGCCGATGACCGCGAGCGGCGGGTTCACGCTGGTGAAATTCAGGGAGGAGTTCTTCTTCCCCTACTACGAGCCGGGCATGACCGAAGCGGCCATGAACAACATTCTCGTGTACTTCACGCAGGAGACGACCGCGCCCGCGCGGCTTGCCGGCGAGGTGCTCCTGGTACAGGAGACGCTCAATCAGGCGAAGGACGTCCGACGCGCCTGGATCTACAACCCGGGCCAGCGCCGCGTGCTGCGCGCCCCTAACGTCGCCTTCGACAACCCGGGCACCAATGCCGACAACCTGCGCACCGACGACCAGTTCGACGTCTACAACGGCAGCCCGCAGCGCTACAACTGGAAGCTCGTCGGCAAGAAGGAAATATACGTTCCCTATAACTCCTACCGCCTGCAGGACGGCAAGCTCAAGTACAGCGAGCTGCTGACCAAGAATCACATCAACCAGGACTACGCGCGCTACGAGCTGCACCGCGTGTGGGTGGTCGATGCGACCCTCAAGCCCGGCATGAGCCACATCTACAGCCGGCGAACGCTGTACGTGGATGAGGATTCGTGGCAGATCCTCGCGGTCGACTGCTACGACGTGCGCGGACAGCTCTATCGCGTGCAGGAAGGGCACGCGATGAACTACTACAATCTGCCTACGCTCTGGACATCTCTCGAGCTGGTCATGGACCTCTCGAACGGCCGCTACCTCGCCCTCGGCCTGCAGAGCGAGGAGCCGCATTCCTACGATTTCAGCATCAAGCGCACGCCCGCCGACTATCAGCCGAGTACGCTGGAGCGCCGCGGCATCCGGTAGGACACTGTGAATTCGGGCGCGTCCCGCAGCTGCCGCGTTGCGCTCGCGGCCGCGCTCGCGGCGGCTGCCTGGGCCGGTCAGGCCCAGCCGCCGGCGCCGCAGCCACCCCGGAGCGCCGAGCAGGCGCGCCTCGCCCCCCGTACTCTCCTGATCGCGCTCGCCGCGGCCGGCGAGCGGCTGGTAGCGGTCGGTGACCGCGGCGTGATCGTGCTCTCCGACGATCGTGGCGCGAGCTGGACGCAGGCGGCAAGCGTCCCGGTACAGGCACTGCTCACCGGCGTGTGCTTCTTCGACAGCCGCAACGGGCTCGCCGTCGGTCACGATGAGGTCGTTCTGGCGACCGACGATGCCGGGGAGAGCTGGAAGCTCGTCCACTACGCGCCCGAAGCCCAGCGGCCGCTGCTCGATGTCTGGTGCGGTGCGCAGGGCAGCTCGATCGCGGTGGGCGCGTACAGCACCTATCTCACGAGCTCCGACGGCGGTGCGAGCTGGCAGCAGCGCCGCTTCACGCCCGTGCCGGCGCCGCATTCCAGGCAGCGCGCAGACGCTGCGGGCGATTCCTCCGCTATCGAGAACTCAGGCGGCGGCTATCACCTCAATCGCATCGTGGCTGCCTCCGCGGAGCGTCTCTACATCGCCGGTGAGGCGGGGCACCTGTACCGCAGCGACGACCGCGGCGCCCGCTGGCAGGAGCTCGCCTCGCCCTACGGGGGCTCGTTCTTCGATGTGCTGCCGCTCGGGGGTGATGCACTGCTGGTGAGCGGGTTGCGCGGCAACCTCTACCGTTCGGAGGACGCCGGCGCGAGCTGGCGGCGGCTCGCGACCGGCACGGTCGCCTTGCTCGATGGCGCGGCAGCTCTCCCCGGCGGAGCATTCGCCGTCGTGGGCCTGTCCGGAGTGGTGCTGGTGAGTCGCGACGGCGGCCGATCCTTCAGTCTCCAGCAGCAGGCCGACCGCAGCGGCCTGTCGGCGGCGCTCGCCGTCGGCAGGGACGCGCTTGCGATCGCCGGTGAGGACGGCGTCCGGCGGATCGTGCTCGGCGGCGTGCCGGCGGGCACGCCGGAGGCGCGCTGATGGGGGCCCAGGCGGGCAGCGACCAGCCGTTGCCGGGCTTCGGCGGCCGGCTCGAGCGGCTCATTTTCGGTCACCGTGCCCTGATCCTGGCGCTGTTCGCTCTCGGCACGCTCGCTCTGGGCGTGACGGCGTTGCGCGGCCTGCGCATCGACACCTCGTTCCTCAAGACGCTGCCGTTGCAGCACGAGTACATGCGCACCTATCTCGACCCGAAGGTGGCCGAGTTCCAGGGTGCGAACCGCGTGCTGGTGGCGCTGATCGCCCGCGATGGCAACATGTTCACGCCCGGGTTCTTCGCGGCGCTGCGCAAGGCGACCGACGAGGTCATCGTCACCGACGGCATCGACCGCACGCGGGTGCAGTCGATCTTCACGCCCAACGTGCGCTACCTCGAGGTGGTCGAGGACGGCATCGAGGCGGGCGACGTGATGCCTGCGGATTTCACGCCCACGCCCGAGAACTTCGCGCGGGTGCGCGACAACATCCGCAAGGCCGGCATCATCGGACGGCTGGTCGCCAACGACTTCTCGGGAGCGCTGGTGAGCGCGATCGTCCTCGATCGGGACGCCCAGGGACGCCCGGTCGATCCGATCGCGGTGGCGAAGGCCCTCGAGCTCAATGTCCGGCAGCAGATCGAGCACCCGGCCGGGGCCGGCGCCCCCGCGGGCGGGATCGACGTGCACATGATCGGCTTCGCCAAGGTCATGGGCGACATCGCCGCGGGCGCGAGCTCGGTCGTGCTGTTCGCGGGTATCACGCTGGTCCTGACGCTGCTGGCGGTGCGGGTCTATTGCCAGTCCTGGCGCATCGCGTTCGTGCCGGTGCTGTGCTCTGCGGTGGCCGTCGTGTGGCAGCTCGGGTCGCTCGTGGTGCTGCGCTACGGCATCGACCCGATCGGCCTGCTGGTGCCCTTCCTCATCTTCGCGATTGGGGTGAGCCACGGCGTGCAGAAGATCAGCGCAGTCGCCGACGCCGCTTCCGCAGGTCTCGGCAGCCTCGAGGCGGCCCGGCGCGTCTTCCGTCAGCTGCTGATGCCGGCCGTCATCGCGCTGCTCGCGGACCTGGTCGGCTTCGTGACCATCCTGCTGATTCCCGTACAGGTGATCCGCGAAATGGCCGTCACGGCGAGCATCGGCGTCGCGATCGTGATCCTCACCGATCTGGTGCTGCTGCCGGTAGTGGTGTCTTACGTGCGCTTCGACCCCGGCTTTCGCGAGCGCGTGGAGCGGCGCCAGAGCGAGCTGGCGGCGCTCTGGAACCGCATGGGGGCGATCACCGCGCCCGGGCCAGCGCTCACGATCATCGCGCTCGCGGCACTCCTCGCCGTTGCGGGCTGGTGGAAAGGCCGCGAAACCCCGATCGGCGACACCCAGACGGGGGTGCCGGAGCTGCGGCCGGACTCACGCTACAACCGGGACAATGACGTGATCACGGCCAAGTTCTCGATCGGCGTCGACGTGCTCACCGCCATCGTCGAGTCGCAGGAACCGGTATGCGTCCGGCACGACCTGATGACTGCGGTCGATCGCTTCGGCTGGCACATGCGCAACGTGCCGGGCGTGCAGGAAGTCATCACGCTCCCCTTCATCGCCAAGGTGGCGATCGCGGGATGGAACCAGGGGAGCCTCAAGTGGCGCAGCATCCCGCGCGAGCAGACCCAGCTTACCCAGTCGACGCGCTACATAGAGACCAGCACCGGGCTTCTCAACGAGAACTGCGACGTCCTCCCCGTGATGATGTTTCTCGCCGATCACCGCGCCGCGACCATCTCGCGTGCGGTGGCGGCGGTGAAAGAATGGCGTGCGGCCAATCCGCTCGCGGGAGCGGTGCTGCGGCTCGCGGCCGGGAACGTGGGGGTGATGGCGGCCACCAACGAGACCGTCAAGGCCCGGGAGCTGCTCATCCTCGCCGGCGTGTTCAGCGCGGTGATCGTGATGTGCCTGCTCACTTTCCGCTCGGTGGTCGGTACGCTGCTGGTGGTGGTGCCGCTCGCGCTGGTCTCGGTGCTGGTGTACGCCGTGATGGCTCTCGTTGGGATCGGCCTGAAGGTATCGACGCTGCCGATGGTGGCCCTCGGCGCCGGCATCGGCGTCGACTACGGCATCTATTTCTTCAGCCGCATGCAGGAGTTTCTGCACGCGGGGCTCGGCGTGCGCGAAGCCTACGTGCGCACGCTGCGCGTCACGGGGGCCAGCATCATCTTCACCGGCATCACGCTCGCCATCGGGGTCGCCACCTGGGTGTTCTCGCCGCTCAAGTTCCAGGCCGACATCGGCATCATGCTGACCTTCATGTTCCTGGTGAACATGCTGGCCGCGATCATCCTGCTGCCGGCGCTGGCGGCGTGGCTGATCCGGCCGCGTACAGCAAGCGGCTGATCCCGGTCACTCGTCCCAGCGCGGGCGCGTGCGCAGCCGCTTGGTGCGTTTCACCCGGACCTTGCTCTCGAGGCGGCGCTCGCGCGCCCCGCGGGTCGGCGCCGTCGCTTTGCGGGTCTTGGGCTGGATCAGCGCGCGCCGTACCAGCTCGGCCAGCCGCTCCTCGGCATCACGTCGATTCTGCTCCTGGCTTCGATGGGTTCTTGCGACGATCAGCAGAGCACCATCCGCCGTCAGCCTGCGCCCGCTCAGGCTGCGCAGCCGCATCTTGACCGGCTCGCTCAGCGCGGCGCTGCCCTGGAGGTCGTAGCGCAGCTGCACCGCGCTCGCCACCTTGTTGACGTTCTGCCCGCCGGGCCCCGAGGAGCGCATGAAAGACAACGTCAGCTCGTTGTCCGGAATCTCCAGCTCGGCGTTGATCCGCAGCGGCACGTCCGCGAGGCCGCCTCGTCAGTCCGCCGCCTGGTCGCGGCCGGGCGCGGGCGGCGCGAGCGAGCTGCTGGCGGCGACGCGCGGCTCGCGCATGCGTACGTCGCGCTGCGGGTAGGGGATGGTGACCCCGTGCGCGCGGAAGATCCGCCAGATCGCGCGGTTGACGTCCGAGCGCACGTTGTTGACCCCGTTCACGGGGTCGGCGATCCAGAAGCGGATCTCGAGCCGCATGCCGTTGTCCTCGAAGCTGATGAGGCGCGATACCGGCGGGGGATCGTGCAGGATGCGCGGGTGGTTCGCCGCGGCCTCGAGCAGCAGCTGCAGGGCGACTTCCGGGTCGTCGTCGTAGCTCACGGTCACCGGCAGCCTGATGCGCACCCGCTGATCCGAATAGCTCCAGTTGATGAAGGGGCTGTTGATCAGGTTCTGGTTGGGGACCAGGGTGTCGACGCCGTCGCGATCGCGCACCACGACGTAACGGCCGCGCAGCTCCTGCACCCAGCCGAAGTTACTGGTGCTGGTGTCGCCGCCGGTATGGGCGGTGAAGCTGATGACATCGCCGGGCTTGATGGACTTGTCCATCAGCAGCACGAAGCCGCTGAGGAAATTGCTCGCGACCGATTGCAGGCCGAAGCCCAGCCCCAGGCCGATGGCGCCGGTGAGCACGTTGAGCGTCGTCACGTCGACGCCGGTGGTATTGATCCCGAGCAGAATCCCGAGCCCGACCAGCAGGAAATAGGTGAACTTCGAGATCCCGACGCGGGTCGAGACCGCGAGTTGCTCGAGGCGCATGAGGTGGCGCTCGATGACGCGCGCGATGAGGCTCGCCACCACCACGAAGGCCGTCACGACCACCAGGCCCTTGAGCAGGGCCCAGAGGCTGAACTGAGAGCGGCCCGGCACCAGGTTGACGCGGTTCAGCGTTGTCTCGATGGCATCCAGCCACCCGAGCAGCGCTACCGCGACGACCAGCGCGCATACCACCGTGATGGAGCGCTCGCGGCTGCCGACCCAGGACTCGGGTCCGAGGAGCCGACCCAGTGCGTGCACGCCGAGCCGCAGCGCCACGACCGCCGCGGCGAGCTGCACGGCCATGTCGACCAGCGAGACCTCGTGGCCGGCGGCCGCGAGAATGCCGTGTCCGAGGAGCAGAATGATCAGACCCGCGAGCAGCGGGGCCAGCATCACCAGGATCCCGACCACGCGGTCCATCCGGGCCGTCCGCCCCGATGCGCCCGCAGCGGGTGCCTGCGCCGTGCGCTCGACCACCCAGGCGACGCCGAGAGCGATGAGTATGACCGGCAGCTGCCACAGCAGCTGGGGCGAGGCGAGGCTGAGGAAGACGCCCTTGATGGCGCTTGTGGCGCTATTCATCAGGCATTGAGATCCGGGATCAGCTGACTCTCCAGCCGCGCGATCTGATCCTTGAGCATCAACTTGCGCTTCTTGAGGCGCTTGAGCTGCAGCTCATTGACGTGCAGATCCAGGGACAGGCGCGAGATGACCTCGTCGAGGTCGCGATGCTCGATACGCAACTGCCGCAGCTTCTCTACGTTGCGAAACAGCTCGCGGTCGACGTTGTCTTCGATTTCCGCCATGCGAGATCTAAAGCAAGCGACGGGCTGGACCGGCTGGAGCTGCTGGCGGCGGCCCCCAGACGATCGAGCTTATCCGAGCTTGCGCCTTTGTGTCACGGACCGGAAGCCTTTCAGCATGTTGCCGGGAAAGGAATGCATTTTCAGGCGCTTAGCGTCTGTGACCCTGACGACCGGAGCGCTCGCCGTGGCCCCGCCGATTGCCGCCGCCGCCGCGACGCGGACCGCCGTGTTGTGGCCGGTGCGAGCGCGGCGGGGGAGCCCCCGGCACCACCTCCACCGCCAGCAGCTCCGGCGCGAGCCCCGCCGCCGGGATCTTGTGGCCGAGGTAGTCCTCGATCTCCGGCAGCGATACGGCGTACTCCTCGCACGCGAAGCTGATGGCATCACCCTCGGCGCCGGCGCGCGCGGTGCGCCCGATACGATGCACGTAGTCGGCCGGATCCTGCGGCAGATCGAAGTTGAATACGTGGCTCACGTCCGGGATGTGCAGGCCGCGCGAGGCGACGTCGGTCGCGATGAGCACCGCGAGGCGTCCCTCGTGGAAGTCGCGCAGGAAGCGCAGCCGCTTCGCCTGCGGCACGTCGCCCGACAGCGCCTGAGCGTGGAAGCCGTTGGCCCGCAGCACGCTCTCCAGCCGCTCCGCCATGCGCTTGGTGTTGACGAACACCAGCGTGCGGTGAGCCTCGCTCTGGCGCAGCAGCCCGATCAGCAGCGGCACCTTCTCCTCCATCGCCGGGTAATAGATGACCTGGCGCACCGCATCCACGGTGCGCTTGTCGGGCTCGATGCGCACCAGCTCGGGATTGTTCATGTGCTCGTAGGCGAGCTCGAGCACACGGTAGGAGAGCGTGGCGGAGAACAGCATCGACTGGCGGCGCAGCGGCGGCGGCAGCCGGCGCATGAGGTAGCGGATGTCGGCAATGAAGCCCAGGTCGAACATGCGGTCGGCTTCATCGAGCACCAGCACCTGCGCGTGGCGCAGGTCATAGACATGCTGCTTGAAGTAGTCGATCAGCCGCCCGGGCGTGCCGATGAGCACGTCGCAGCCCTCGCTCAGCTCCTGGCGCTGCTTCTCGTAGTCGATGCCACCGAACACCACCGAGTGTCTGAGGCCGGTGTGCGCGCCGAGCGCCGTGGCATCGCGGTGGATCTGCACGGCGAGCTCGCGTGTCGGCGCCACGATCAGCGCGCGCACCGAGGTGGCATTGCGTCCGTGCGGCGCGGGACGCGTGAGCAGCGCCTGATACAGGGCGATGAGGAACGCGGCAGTCTTGCCGGTGCCGGTCTGCGCCTGCCCGGCGACATCATGGCCGGCGAGCGCGATCGGCAGCGTGTGCGCCTGGATAGGCGTGCACTGCGAGAAGCCTGCCTGACGTATGCCAGCCATGACTTCCTCGCGCAGCCCAAGGGAGGCGAAGGCCACGGAGGCGGAATGTGGATCGGTCATCAGTTAACGGTCGCAGTGTTATGCGAAAAGCCCTCCGGGACTTGAAAAAACAGCCCGGAAGCGCTACAAAGGGCCTCAGTCAGCGGACCGAGCCGGTCCGCAACCCACCAGTTCGGTAATCCTCTTCCCCTAGGGGTCTCAGATACTCAACCGACGAGTTAGTGTAACCGTTTGACGGGTGCAACTGGCAGCGCTTTTCAGCCCCGGTGCCGACCCGCTCGAATTTTCCGCTTTTCCAATAGAGCTCCCACACTCTGCATCAACGGAGGTTGAACCGCGTGAGTAGCCCGCACATCGTGCACACGACCGACGCCACATTTGCCCAGGATGTTCTCAAGTCCGAGAAGCCGGTGCTCCTCGACTTCTGGGCCGAGTGGTGCGGACCCTGCAAGATGATCGCTCCGATCCTCGATGAGATCGCCAGCGAGTATCAGGATCGCATCAAGATCGCCAAGCTGAACATCGATGAGAACCCGCAGACGCCGCCGAAGTTCGGCATCCGCGGCATACCCACGCTGATTCTCTTCAAGAACGGCACGGTCGAGGCCCAGAAGGTCGGCGCCGTCTCCAAATCGCAGCTGGCGGCATTTCTCGACAGCAACCTGGATTCGGTCGAAACACGCAAAGAACGCCAATGAGAGGCTACCTCGGTAATCAGGGCCGCAACCGGCCCAACAAGGGCCCGCGCCACGGCAATCGCGACGGCAACCGCATGGGTAACAACGGCGGTCGCCCCGACGAGATGATGCACGACCCCGAGCCGTTCGAGCCCGACGACTCGGAGATCATCAGCCCGGCAGAGCTGGTGCAGTCGCGCAGCTCCATGAACCTGACGGAGCTGAAGGCGAAGCCCATCCACGAGCTGGTGAAGATGGCCGAGACCATGGGTCTCGAGAGCCTGGCGCGCTCGCGCAAACAGGACATCATCTTCTCGATCCTCAAGGCGCACGCGCGTAACGGCGAGAACATCTACGGCGACGGCGTGCTCGAGATCCTGCAGGACGGCTTCGGCTTCCTGCGATCGGCCGACGGCTCGTATCTGGCCGGTCCCGACGACATCTACGTGAGCCCGAGCCAGATCCGCCGCTTCAACCTGCGCACCGGCGACACGATCTCGGGACTCATTCGTCCGCCCAAGGATGGCGAGCGCTATTTCGCGCTGCTCAAGGTGGGCGAGATCAATTTCGACTCCCCCGAGAGCTCGCGCAACAAGGTGCTGTTCGAGAACCTGACGCCGTTCCACCCGACCAAGCGTCTGAAACTCGAGCGCGGCAACGGCTCCACCGAGGACCTGACCGCGCGCACCATCGACCTGGTGGCGCCGATCGGCAAGGGACAGCGCGGTCTCATCGTCTCTCCGCCCAAGGCCGGCAAGACGATGCTGCTGCAGAATATCGCCACCGCCATCACCTCCAACCATCCCGAGGTCTACCTCATCGTGCTGCTCATCGACGAGCGGCCGGAAGAGGTCACCGAGATGCAGCGCACGGTGAAGGGCGAGGTGGTCTCGAGCACCTTCGACGAGCCCGCCGCCCGCCACGTGCAGGTGGCCGAGATGGTGATCGAGAAGGCCAAGCGCCTGGTCGAGCACAAGAAGGACGTGGTGATCCTGCTCGACTCCATCACGCGTCTGGCGCGCGCCTACAACACCGTGGTGCCCTCATCCGGCAAGGTGCTGACCGGCGGCGTCGATGCCAACGCACTGCAGCGCCCCAAGCGCTTCTTCGGCGCCGCGCGCAACATCGAGGAGGGCGGGAGCCTGACCATCCTCGCTACCGCGCTCATCGACACGGGCTCCAAGATGGACGACGTCATCTACGAGGAGTTCAAGGGCACGGGCAACAGCGAGATCCACCTCGACCGGCGCATCTCCGAGAAGCGGGTATTCCCCGCGGTCAACATCAACCGCTCCGGCACGCGCAAGGAAGAGCTGATCACCGATCAGGGCGAGCTCGCCAAGATGTGGATCCTGCGCAAGCTCCTGCACCCGATGGACGAGCTGGCGGCGATCGAATTCCTGCTCGACAAGATGAAGGACACCAAGTCGAACGGGGAATTCTTCGAGGCGATGAAGCGGTAGGTGGAGGCCGGCCACGCGAGAGGCGTGGCCGATGTCCGGCAGGCAGCGCACGTTGACAGCGACCGTGTCGGCTCCCGCCGGGAACGTGTGTGCACGGCGTCACGTCGGTGTCCGGCGACGCTGGCACTGCCACGTCACCCGTCAGTAAGATGCGTCGAACCCCGCGGCCATGCGGGAGGGAGTGCAGGCTCGCATGCGCATCTGGCTGGCGGTCGCCGCCGCGGTTCTCGCGACTCAGTCGGGGCTCACGTATGCCGAGGTCGACAAGCTCTCGGGCGCCCCGCTGCCGCCGCGCCCGCCCGAGAAGACGAGTCCGATCTACGACCATTTCTACATCCTCGGCGCGTTCTACTCCCCGGTGGTGCACACCGCTGTGCGCATCGACCCGACGACGGGAGTGCCTCCCGGCACCCTCGGAACGCCCGTGAACGCCGAGCGCGACCTCGGACTCGCGTCGCGCATGCACAAGGGACGCATCGAATTCATGTTCCGCCTGCGCGAGCGCCACAAGCTGCGCGTGGAGTATTTCGAGGCGGATCGCTCCGCCACGAAGACGCTCAACAACACCATTGTCTTCGGCGACCAGACCTTTCTCGTTACCGAGACGGTGCAGACCTCGATCAACTGGCGCAGCTTCGGCATGACCTACACCTACTCGCTGTTCCGCAACGACACCTTCGAGGTAGGTACCGGTCTTGGCGTTTACTTCATGGACGCCGAGGCGCAGGGCGCGGTTCCGGCCACCGGACAGCAAACCGACAAGTCGGCCGCAGAGCCTGTCCCGACGCTGCCGCTCGATCTCGTGTGGGCTGTTTCGCAGCGCTTCTCCGTCAACGCGCACGGCAACTACATGAAAGCCGCGGTCAGCGGCTTCAACGGCTCTTTCACCGACCTGCACGCCAACCTGCAGTACCGCTGGACTCCCAATTTCGCGCTCGGAGCCGGCTTCACCAGCATGCGCATCTCGCTGTCGGGCGACAGCGGCAGCATTCCCGGCGTCATCTCGATGAGCTTCCGCGGACCGGAGGCCTTCTTCAGGGTCAGCTTTTAGCCGGAGTCGGTGTGCACGCCCGCGAGGGGTGTGCGGATGGGTCCGCGACGGGATAGTGAAGTGATGGCTTCACTGTCGCCGGCTGGACGTTCACACGCAGAGGTCCTCGATCTGAGCCTCAAAGTCTGGTTTCTGCCGCGTCAGCTCCCGGCGGTCACGACATACGCGCGCGTGAACTCTTGCGGCATCCGCGCGGCGCGCCCCGAGTCGAGATTGATGCACACGTAGTCGGTGCGCGCCCGCGCCAGAGTCGCTCCGTCCGCGGGGCGCAGCACCTGGAAACGGCGGCTGACGCGCAGCCGGCGGTCGCTCGCGGCGATCCATGTGGCGACCTGCACCCGCTCCCCGCGCAGCGCCGCACGCTCGAAGTCGATTTCGGTGCGCAGGGCCGCCATCCCGCGGCGCAACGCTACGCACTGCTCGATCGTCACGCCGAGCGTTGCCGAGTGCGACCACGCCGCGCGATCCAGCCAGGTGAGATAGACCGCGTTATTGACGTGCGCATAGGCGTCGATGTCCTCATCGCGCACCTCGAGCTCGATCACGTGCGGTGCGGGATGGTCGAAGCGCGCGCGGCTCACGCGCCGGGAGCCTCGCGCTGCACGGCGCGGAAGCCGATGTCGCTGCGGTACTGAGCCCCTTTCCAGCGCACTGCGCCGGCGAGTGCGTAGGCCTCGCGTTGCGCCTCGGCCACGGTCGCGCCGCGACCCACCGCGCACAGCACCCGGCCGCCGTCGGTGAGCACCCGTCCGGACTGCAGGCGCGTGCCGGCGTGGAATATCTTGCCCGGCAGCCGGGCGGCGCGCTCCAGGCCTTCGATGGAGTCTCCCTTGCGCACGTTCTCCGGATAGCCGGCCGCCGCCATGACGACGCCGAGTGCGGCGCGCCGGTCCCACTGTGGCTGCTGGCGGTCGAGTCGCCCGGCGAGCGCCGCCTGGCACAGCGCCACCAGGTCCGACTCGAGGCGCATCATCATCGGCTGGGTCTCGGGGTCTCCGAGCCGACAGTTGAACTCGAGCACATTGGGTGTGCCATCGGGGGCAATCATGAGGCCCGCATAGAGAAAGCCCGTATAGGAAATGCCGTCGGCCAGGAGTCCGCGCATGGTCGGCTCGATCACTTCACGCATGATGCGCTCATGCATCTCCGCGGTGACGACCGGCGCAGGAGAGTAGGCGCCCATTCCGCCGGTGTTGGGTCCGCGGTCGCCATCCTGCAGCCGTTTATGATCCTGCGAGGTCGCGAGCGGCAGCACGTGTGCGCCGTCTGCCATCACGATGAAGCTCGCCTCCTCACCGCTCAGGTACTCCTCGACGACTACTTCCTGGCCAGCCCGGCCGAAGCGGCCCGCGAACATGCCATGCGCCGCCTCGAGTGCCTCCGCGACGGAGGCGGCGATCACCACCCCTTTGCCGGCCGCGAGTCCGCTGGCCTTGACCACCAGCGGCGTGCGCTGCCCGCGCAGCCAGCGCTCATCGAAGCTCTCACGGGTGAAGGTCGTCGATCTCGCGGTGGGTATCCCGTGACGGCCGAGGAATTCCTTGGTGAAAGCCTTGGAGCCCTCCAGTTGCGCGGCCGCCCGTGTCGGGCCGAAGCACGCGAGTCCCGCCACGGCGAAGGTGTCCACGATTCCCGCAACCAGCGGCGCCTCGGGCCCGACGATGGTGAGATCGACTCGCTCCGCCGCGGCCAGGCGCACCAGGCCCGCGATATCCTCCGCGGCGACCGCCACGTTCCGGACCCGCTCTTCGGTCGCGGTGCCGGCATTGCCGGGAGCCACCAGCACCTCCGTGACCTGTGGCGAGGAGGCGCATTTCCAGGCGAGCGCATGCTCACGCCCGCCGCCCCCGACGATCAGTATCTTCATCGCAAGCGCGCCTAATGCCGGAAGTGCCGCATGCCCGTGAACACCATCGCCATGCCGTGCTCGTCCGCAGCGGCGATGATCTCGGCGTCGCGGACGCTGCCACCGGGCTGGATCACTGCGCGCACGCCGAAACCCGCGGCGACATCCAGGTTGTCGCGGAACGGGAAGAAGGCATCGGAGGCCATGACGGCCCCGGCTACGGGGAGCTTCTCGTCCGCGGCCTTCATGGCGGCGAGCCGGGTGGAGTACACGCGGCTCATCTGCCCGGCGCCGACCCCCAGGGTGGCGCCGTCGCGCGCCAGCACGATTGCGTTCGACTTGACGAAGCGGCACACGGTCCAGGCGAAGCGCAGATCGGCGAACTCCGCGGCGCTTGGCTTGCGGCGGGTCGGAACGCTCAGGTCCTCGGCACGCAGATCCTCGAGGTCGCGTGTCTGCACCAGAAGCCCCCCGGTGACGCTGCGCAGCTCGAGCGCCTCGACACTGCCGGCGGTGAGATCGCCGAGCGCCAGCACCCGCACGTTCGGCTTGGTCGAGAGCACCCGCGCGGCGTCGGGGTGCACCGCGGGGGCTGCCAGCACCTCGACGAACTGGCGCGCGATGATGGCGCCGGCCGTCGCCGCATCGAGCGGGCGGTTGAAGGCGATGATGCCCCCGTATGCCGAAGTGGGATCGGTTCGATAGGCGAGCTCGTACGCCTCGAGCGGTGTGGCCGCAAGCGCCACTCCGCAGGGATTGGCGTGCTTGACGATGACGCAGGCCGCGCCCTGGAACTGCCGCACGCACTCGATGGCAGTATCGGCGTCGGCGATATTGTTGAACGACAGGTCCTTACCCTGTATCACCGTGGCACGGCCGATACCCGCGCCGCTGGCGGCCGGATCGCGATAGAAGGCGGCGCGCTGGTGCGGGTTCTCGCCGTAGCGCAGATCCTGGATCTTGTCGAAGGCCAGCGGCAGCGCAGCGGGGAACGAAGCCGGCGCCGCGCGCGCCGTAAGGTAAGCCGCTACCATCGCGTCGTAGCGCGCAGTATGGGCGAAAGCCTTGGCTGCGAGACGCGCGCGCGTGGCCGCGTCGCTTCCACCCTGGTGCGTGTCGAGTTCCTTCAAGACCAGCGCGTAGTCGGCCGGATCGACGACGACGAGCACCGAGGCGTGATTCTTTGCCGCCGCCCGGACCATCGCCGGACCGCCGATGTCGATGTTCTCGACGGCCTCGGCGTAGCTGCAGCCTGGGCGCGCCACCGTCTGCGCGAAGGGGTAGAGGTTCACCACCAGCAGGTCGATGGGCGCGATGCCGTGCTGCGCCATGACGGCGTCGTCGACACCCCGGCGGCCGAGCAGTCCGCCGTGAATCTTCGGGTGCAGCGTTTTCACCCGGCCGTCCATGATCTCGGGGAAACCCGTGACGGCCGCCACCTCGCGCACCCTGACACCGTCGGCGGCGAGCAGCTGCGCCGTGCCCCCGGTCGAGAGGATCTCGACGCCCCGCTCGCCGAGGGCGCGTGCCAGATCGACGAGCCCGGTCTTGTCCGAGACGGACAGCAGGGCGCGGCGCACGGTCGGCGGGGACATGGGCTGTGAGCCCCTCAATCGGCGCTCAGTCGGCGCCGGAGAAAATCAACGGCTTCAGGAGCCTGCAAGTCCGAACTGCTTCAGCTTCTTGCGCAGAGTACCGCGATTGATGCCCAGGATCCCCGCGGCGCGGCTCTGATTGCCCTCGGCGTAGTCGAGCACCACCCGGAACAGCGGCTCCTCGACTTCGCGCAGCACCAGATCGTACAGATGTGCAGGCCTGTGCCCGTTCAAGCTGGTGAAGTATTCGCTCAGCGCCCGCTCGGCGTGGTTACGCAGCGGCAGATCGCGTCCATTCACTCTGGCGGCGGCGGCTTCACGCGACCGAGTCTTCTTTCTTGCCGTCATGCGAGACCCCCGGGGAAAACCGTTCTCAGGCCGCGGCAGCGGCCTCGCCCACCCAAGCATCGAAAGTTTTAAGCGTCTGCGCGAACTGTGCGACGGTATCCGCAGCCCCCATCAGCTCCTGCCGGATCGCCGCCGGCTCCTTCAGCAGCGCTCCGCAATACCAGCCGAGATGTTTGCGCGCGATCCGGACTCCGGTTTCCTCGCCGTAGAACGAGTACACCGCGTCAAGATGCGCGACGATGATATCACGCGCTTCGCTGCGCAGAAGAGTCCGCGTCTCAAATCCGCCGTGCAGCTCGCGGTTGACAGCGCGAAAGATCCATGGCGCCCCGTGACTCGCGCGGCCGATCATTACTCCGTCTGCGCCGGTGAAATCAAGCACCTCGCGCGCTTTTTTCCCGTCCGCTATGTCGCCGTTGGCAAAAACGGGAATGCGCACGCGCCTCTTGATGTCGCGGATCGTGGCGTACTCGGCTTCCCCGCCGTAGAAATCCGCGCGCGTGCGTCCGTGCACGGCCAGCGCTGCGATGCCGCAGCGCTCCGCGATCGCGGCAATTTCCACTCCGTTGCGGTGCTCGCGATCCCAGCCGGTGCGGATTTTGAGCGTCACCGGCACGCTCACGGCGCGCACCACAGCCTCCAGAATCCGCGCCACCAGCGGCTCGTCGGTGAGCAGCGCCGAGCCACAGAGCCTCCCGCAGACTTTTTTTGCGGGACAGCCCATGTTCAGGTCGATGATCTGCGCGCCGAGCGCAACGTTGAGCCGTGCGGCCTCGGCGAGTGCGCGCGGATCCGCACCGGCGAGCTGCACCACGCGCGGCTCGGGTTCGCCCTCGTGATTCATGCGATAGCGGGACTTGGCCGTGCTCCACAGCCGCGTGTCCGCGCTCAGCATCTCCGAGGCCGCAAGTCCCGCACCGAGCCGCCGGCACAGGATGCGGAACGGCCGGTCGGTCACGCCGGCCATCGGCGCGAGCACCACGGGCGAGGGCAGGACATAAGGGCCGATGCGCATTTATTTGACGGCGCCCATGTCGTTGGCGCAGGCGACGCCGCCGCCGCCGGCCGGAAGGCAGGCATCCAGTTCGAATCCCACGGCGCTTGCGCCCGGATCGACGAAGGCGAGCTCCGCATCGATGCGCTGGTCCGCCGACAGCATGGCGGGAGCGGGACTGTTGGCCGGCAGGTAGTCGCGCGGTCCCACCTCGCGCGAGGCGAGGCGGTTGCCGAAGCGGTCCTGGAGCGTCACGCGCAGCAGCGGCAGCGGCTGAGGTCTGGTGGCTGCGTTGCGGATGCTGGCTCGCACCGTGATCGCCCCGACGCTGCCCGGCTCGACCGTGGCACCGAGCTGGCGCACGTCATAGGCATGCAGATCCCAGCGCGGTACGAGGCGCACACCCAGTGCGCTGTAGAGCTGCGTGAGCGTGGTCCTGAAGCGCGGGTCGGTGGCGAGAGTGTCGCGGCGGTGGTCGATCAGCTGCACGAGCAGCACGATCGCGAGGAGCAGCGCGCCGGCCGCCCATTTCAGCGAGCCGGGCACGGGCGATTGCCGGGGCGGGTCCACGCTTACCGGGGCCTGCGCCGCGGACTCCGCGGGCGTTTCCTCCGGTGGCGGCTGCGGGGCCGGTGCCGTGCGGGTGCCTGGCGCCTGGGTGGCGGCCCCGTCGGGGTGCCTGGGTGCGCGCCGCGGCGACTGCACCGGGGACGGGGACTGAGCCGGGGGCGGGGACTGCGCCGGGGGCGGCGCGGCGCGGGCCGGGGCGTGCGGCGTTTGCACCACGTCGGAAAGCATCGCCGCGTCCAGCTCCACCTCGATCCGTCCGGGTTGCCCGGTAGCGGCGGGCTTCGGCTCCGGCGCGACCGCTTCCTGATTGGCGGCGACGAGCGCTTTAAAGGATCCGGTGGCGGCGGTCCATTCGGGCGTCGGCGAGGCCGCTACGAATACCGAGGCGGCATCCGTCGTGTCGGGGTCGAATTCCAGCGCCTCCTCCGAAACCGCTCCCTCGGCAGGTGGCGGCTCTTCCTGCGCAGGCCCGGCTGGCGGCTCTCGTTGCTCAACCGCGCTCGCCGCCGCCGCGGCCTGGCGGTCGTCGGACAGCTGGGCGAGGGCATTGAAGACGCTCGAGCAGCGGCCGCAGCGCACGTAGCCCTGCGCGACGCGCAGATCGGCCGCGGTCACGACCAGCGTCAGAGCGCACTTGGGGCAGACTGTGAACATCGCAGCGTACCGGTCTCGATTCGGCTTCAGCGGCGGCGCGCTTGCAGGCAGGCCCAGTCGCCGCGCTCGCCGCTCCCCCGCACATCAAAGCATGCACGGTAAGCGGCTGTCACGTCGGCCACCTCGTGGCGCATGAGACCGGCGAGCACGGCATGGCCTGCCGGCCGCAGGAGAGCGGCGAAGGCGGCGGCCAGCGTGCACAGTGGGCCGGAGAGAATGTTCGCGAGCAGCACATCCACGCCTCCGGGCAGCTCCTCGTGCCGCTCGTGGACGCGGACTAGCGCGCCGACTCCGTTGGCGAGCGCATTCTCGCGCGTGGCGAGCAGCGCCTGCGCGTCGATGTCGAAGCAATGGACCTCGGCGGCGCCGAGCTTGGCGCTTGCCAGGGCCAGCACCCCCGAGCCGCAGCCATAGTCGATGACGCGCGCTCCGGGAGTGAGGTTTGCATCGAGCCACTCGAGGCACAGCGCGGTGCTCGGATGCGTCCCGGTGCCGAAGGCGAGCCCAGGGTCGAGCCGCACCACCACCGCGCGCGCGTCGGCCACCTGCTCATGCCGCGGACATACCCACAGCCGCGCGCCGAAGCGCATGGCATGAAAGTCCCGCAGCCACTCGCGCTCCCAGACCCGCTCGGCGAGCAGCTCGGCATGGATGCGTTCGGCGGGGATCGCGAGCATCGCGGCCAGGGCCGCGGCGCGCGCCCGCGGCTCGCCGCTTTCGAGGAACAGCGCGGTGAGCCGGGTCGCCGGCCACAGCCGCACCTCGCCGGGCAGCGGCTCGAGCACCGGATCGTCGTGCGCGTCGGCGAAGGTCACCGCCGCCGCGCCACAGGCGAAGCAGGCGCTCTCGGCGATATCGGCGTCGAGAGCACCGAGGTCGAAGGAGAGAGTTACCGCAATCCCAGTCGCCGCTCCAGGTAGTGAATGTCGGTGCCGCCCTTCTGGAAGGCTGCGTGATTGCAGATTTCCTGGTGCAGCGCGACGTTGGTCTTGATGCCCTCGATGACCATCTCCGCCAGCGCATTTTTCATGCGCGCGATGGCGGTTTCGCGGCTGTCGCCGTGCGCAATCACCTTGGCGATGAGCGAGTCGTAGAAGGGCGGCACGTTGTAGCCCGAGTAGACATGGCTGTCCACGCGGATTCCCGGGCCGCCTGGCGCGTGCCAGAGGCGGATGGGGCCCGGGGAGGGCACGAAGGTCTTGGGGTCCTCGGCGTTGATGCGGCACTCCATGGCGTGGCCGCGGATCTGCACGTCGCTCTGGGCGTAGGGCAGCCGCTCGCCGCTGGCGATCAGCAGCTGCGCCTTGACCAGATCGATACCGGTGATGAGCTCGGTGACCGGATGCTCGACCTGGATGCGGGTGTTCATCTCGATGAAGAAGAACTCGCCGTCCTCGTAGAGAAACTCGAGCGTACCGGCGCTGCGATAGCCGACGGCGCGGCAGGCCTCGACGCAGCGGTCCCCCATCGTCTTGCGTTGCCGCAGGCTGATCCCCGGCGCCGGCGCCTCTTCGATCACCTTCTGGTGCCGCCGCTGCATCGAGCAGTCGCGCTCGCCGAGGTGGATCACGTTGCCGTGCGCATCCCCCAGCACCTGGAACTCGATGTGGCGCGGGCGCTCGAGGAATTTCTCCATGTAGACCTGGTCGTTGCCGAAGGCGGCGCGCGCCTCTGCCCGCGTGATGCCGATGGCATTGAGGAGCGAGGCCTCGGTATGCACGACGCGCATGCCGCGGCCGCCGCCGCCGCCGGAGGCCTTGATGATGATGGGGTAACCGATGTCACGCGCGATGCGCAGGTTGTCGTCGGCATCGTCGCCGAGCGGACCGTCGGAACCCGGCACGCACGGCACACCGTGCGACTTCATGACCTTGATGGCCGAGACCTTGTCGCCCATGGTCCGAATGGTCTCGGCCTTGGGTCCCACGAACACGAAGCCCGAGTTCTCGACGCGCTCGGCGAAGTCGGCGTTCTCGGAGAGAAAGCCATAGCCCGGATGAATGGCGACCGAGTCGGTCACCTCCGCGGCGCTGATGATCGCCGGCATGTTGAGATAGCTGCCGGTCGAGGGGGGCGGACCGATGCACACCGACTCATCGGCGAGCAGCACGTGCTTCAGGCTGTAGTCGGCGGTGGAGTGCACCGCCACGGTCTTGATGCCGAGCTCGCGGCACGCTCGCAGGATCCGCAAGGCAATCTCGCCACGATTGGCGATGACCAGCTTCTCGATCATGTTCGCCTATTCGATGACGAACAGCGGCTGGCCGAACTCGACCGGATCGCCGTTTCTCGCCATGATCGAGGTGAGCCGGCCGGCCTTGTCGGCTTCGATCTGGTTCATCATCTTCATCGCCTCGATGACGCACAGGACCTGCCCGACCTTGATCTCATCGCCGATCTCGACGAAGGCCTTGGCGCCCGGAGACGGCGCGGCATAGAAGGTGCCGACCATGGGCGCCGTGATCACGTGCTCGTTGGGTTTGGGCTTGGCCGCGGCCTCGCCCGCGGCCGGGGGCTCCGGGCCCCGCGCGGGCGCGGGCGCCGGCATCGCGTGGGCGACGGGTGCGGCGGCGGCGGCCCCCGCACGGCTGATGCGCACCGCCTCCTCGCCTTCCTTTATCTCGATCTCGGCGATGCCGGACTCCTCCAGCAGCTCGATCAGCTTTTTGATTTTTCGAATGTCCATACTGTTGGGTCCGAAGAGGGTCTGACGGGCCGCGCTGCTCAGGCACCGCGCGCAAGGTGCTGTGCGGCGGCACGCACCGCCAGCTCGTAGCCGTAGGCACCGAAGCCGGCGATGACACCGACCGCGATGTCGGAGAAATATGAATGGCGGCGAAAGGGCTCGCGCGACTGCGGGTTGGACAGATGGATCTCGATGAATGGCAGGCGCACCGAAAGCAGCGCATCGCGCAGCGCGACGCTCGTGTGGGTGAAGCCCCCGGGGTTGAAGATCAGAAAGGCGACGCCGTCGCTTGGGGCGGCCTGGATGCGGCCGATGAGCTCATGCTCCGCATTGCTCTGGAAGGCGGTGAGCTCGTGCCCTGCGTCGCGCGCGACGGCGGCGGACCGCTTCTCGATCGCCTCGAGGGTGTCGGCCCCATAGATCGCCGGCTCGCGGCCGCCGAGAAGGTTGAGGTTCGGGCCGTTCAACAACAGCACTCGGGCCATACCGATAGGTCTTCTTATGGGCCTCAGTCACACAAGCGCGGCGAATGTACTCTAATTCGCCGGCATTTGGGATAGTTCTTGCGCGATCTGCGGGGATCTCGCTAAAAAGCTCAGTGTGCCGCCGCCGCGGGAGCACCTGCCCGGGCCAGTGCCAGGCGCCGGATCTCCCCCGTGATCTCGCTCCGCGCGGCGTTCAGGCTGAGACGGCCTGCATCCACATCGGAGAGGCGAGCGAGGATGAAGGTGGCCTCGTCGGGATGCAACTCCCCGAATTTCAGGCTGACGATGTCGCCCTGAGAGTCCGCGAAGACGGTGAAGGGCAGAACCGGTTCCGCTCCGAAAGCAGCTGCCGCCTCGAGTCCACCCTGCTCACCCACCAGGATAGGGTAGTCAATGCCCATGTCCTCAGCGTATTTCTCTACAGAATCGTGATGATCGACGGCGATACCGACAATTTCGAGGCCGTTTTTGGATTTTTTGTCTCGCAGGCCCTTGAGCAAGGGCATTTCCCGGCGACATGGTTCGCACCAGGTCGCCCAGAAATTGACGATCAGCGGCCTGCCTGCCCACTCCGAGAGGCGATGCGGCTTGCCATGGGTGTCGGGCAAGGAAATGTCGGGGAGCTTCTGCGGAACTGGCGCAGGCGGTGGGGTGGAGGGAATGTCTCCCCCAGCCGGGGCCGTCACGGCAGCTACCGGCCTGAGGCCCGCCTCATGCCGGGATGTCAGGCGGTGGAAGAGAAACCCCATGGCTGCGGAGACCACCACGACGCCGGCCAGGGTGAGCGCGGCGGCTGGCGAGCCCCGGCGGCGGCTCACGGGGGAGCGGCTAGCGCATCGCGGGCCCGGGCCGCGAAAGCATCGGCCTTGAGATATCCGACTACCCGAAACTCGCGTCGCTCTCGTCCGTCGGTACCGTAGAAGGCGATGGTCGGCGGCCCGATGATTCCGAAGCGCCTGAGCAGCGCCTCATCGTCCGCGGTGCCGTGTGTCACGTCCGCACGCAGCAGCATGACGTTGGCGAGGGCGCTCTTCACGGCCGGATCGGGAAAGGTGTAGCGCTCCATCTCCTTACAGGACGTGCACCAGTCGGCGGAGAAATCCACGAGCACCCCGCGCCCGCGGGCGCTCGCCTGCGCGACTGCACGGTCGAGATCGGCGACGGAACCGATCGTGCGGAAGGGCAGCTCGCTCGGCTTTGCGGCCAGGGGAATCGGGGCCAGCGGATCGGTGCCGCCGAGCGCCGACCCTGCGGCAAGCACCGCGCCGTAAAGGCCGATTACCAGTGCCGCGCCGCGCAGCGCCCACGCCGTGCGCGGGCGCGCTTTGAGATCGAACCACAGGAGCCATGCCAGCACGAACACCGGGAGCGCCCACAGAAGCAGCGCGATGCGGTCCGGCACGATGCGCGAGAGCATCCACGCCGCAACGCCGAGCATCAGGGCGCCGAAGATCCTCTTTACGAAATCCATCCACGGCCCGGCCTTCGGCAGCAGCTTTCCGGCCGAGGCCCCGACGATGAGCAGCGGCGTACCCATGCCGATGCTCATGGCGAAGAGCGCCACGCCACCGCGCACGATCTGGCCGGATTGGCCGATCACCAGCAGCGCCGCTACGAGTGCCGGACCTACGCAGGTGGTCACGATGAGGGCCGAAAGGGCGCCCATCACGGCGACCCCGCCGAGGGTGCCCGCGGACTGGCGATTGCTGATGCCCGCGATGCGCGTCTGGATCGCGGCCGGCATCTGCACGGTGTAGAGACCGAACATCGACAGTGCCATCGCCACGAAGATCGCCGCAAACAATGCGATCACCCACCACTGCTGGAACAGTGCCTGCACCTGGTGTCCCATCGCCGCTCCGACGATGCCGGCGGCGGTGTAGGTCAGCGCCATGCCGAGCACATAGGTCGCCGACAGCACGAAAGCCCGCCCCGCAGTCACGCTCGCGCCGCCTCCCGCGATGATCCCGGACAGGATCGGCACCATGGGCAGCACGCACGGCGTGAAGGCGAGCAGCAGGCCGGCAAGATAGAAGCCGCCGATCATGAGGAGGAAATTGCCCCCGACGAGCTGCGCGAAGCGCGATTCCTCGGAGGGCGCGTTCATGGGCCGCGGGGTCCCGGTGATGCCGCCCGCCCCGGTGCCGCCGGAGAGCTCGACGCTCACGGCCTTGGTGATCGGCGGATAGCACAACCCCGCCTCGGCGCATCCCTGGTAGGTCACCTGCAGCGGCAGGGTGAAGGCGCCGCCTATGGCGCGCGCTACCGGAACCGCGACACGCAACTCGTGGTGATAGATCTCCTGGCGACCGAAGTACTCGTCGTTCTTGATCTGTCCCGGGGGAAATTCCGGTGACCCGAGCTGGGCGGCCGCGCTGGTCGTCACTACCTTGATCCGCGCCCGGTAGAGGTAGTAGCCGTCGGCGATCTCCCAGGTGAGCTGCGCCCGGTCGCTGCCGGCTGCGGTGGCATCGAAACGGAACGCCTGGTCGGGCTGCAGAAATTCATCGCCGCCGCTCTTGAGGGCTGGGCCGAGCAGCGCGCTCAGCCCCTTGCCGGCGGCAGGCGCGGGGGCCGCCGGAGGGGTGGCAGCCGGCTGCGGGGCCGCCTGCTGCGCATACGCCGCAGCCGCCAGCACCGTCAGAGCCAGGAAGGGACCAAGAATATGTCTAATTGCGGGGGTCATGTCTCGGCGCTTTTATAGCGCAACGCCAGGGAGCCGGGCAGGAACTGTCTCCACCCTTACAGACCCTGCTTAAGACCCGATGATGGCAAAAAAGTCTCCCCCCGACTTGAATTCGTCGAGTCGCTCCCTATCATTAGCAGCCTCACGGGGAGAGTGCTAACAAGTGCCCCGCCGTGGATAAACCATCCAATCATCAAGAATTTAAGGAGCGAACACCCATGAAGATTCGTCCTCTTCATGACCGCGTCATCGTGAAACGCCTGGAAGAGGAGCGTACCTCTCCCGGCGGCATCGTCATTCCCGATACCGCGGCTGAGAAGCCGATGCAGGGAAAGATCGTGGCGGTCGGCAAGGGCAAGATTCTCGAAGACGGCAAGGTAAGGCCGCTCGATGTGAAGGTCGGCGACAAGATCCTGTTCGGCAAGTACAGCGGGAACGAGGTGAAGGTCGACGGTGAAGAGCTCGTGGTCATGCGCGAAGAAGACGTCATGGCCGTGATTGAAAGCAAGTAAGCGAGGATCACGACAATGGCAGCTAAAGAAGTTCGTTTCAGCGACGACGCGCGCGCCCGCATGTTCAGGGGCGTCAACGTCCTCGCCAACGCCGTCAAGGCGACACTCGGCCCCAAGGGCCGCAATGCCGTGCTCGAGAAGAGCTTCGGCGCCCCCACCGTCACCAAGGACGGTGTCTCGGTCGCGAAGGAGATCGAGCTCAAGGACAAGTTCGAGAACATGGGCGCGCAGATGGTGAAGGAAGTCGCTTCCAACACCTCCGATGAGGCCGGCGACGGCACCACCACCGCGACCGTGCTCGCCCAGGCGATCATGCGCGAGGGCCTCAAGGCCGTCTCCTCGGGCCGCAACCCGATGGACCTCAAGCGCGGCATCGACCGGGCGGTCGTTACCGCCGTCGAGGAGCTGAAGAGACTCTCCAAGCCCTGCAAGGATTCCAAGGCCATCGCCCAGGTCGGCACGATTTCGGCGAACGCCGACGAGTCGATCGGCAAGACCATCGCCGAGGCGATGGAGAAGGTCGGCAAGGAGGGCGTCATCACGGTGGAAGAGGGCTCGGGCCTCACCAACGAGCTCGAAGTGGTCGAGGGCATGCAGTTCGACCGCGGCTACCTCTCGCCGTACTTCATCAACAACCAGCAGAATCAGACTGCCGAGCTCGAAAAGCCGGCGATCCTCCTGGTCGACAAGAAGATCTCCAACATCCGCGAGCTCCTGCCCCTGCTCGAGGGCGTGGCGAAGTCCGGTCGGCCGCTGCTGGTCGTCGCCGAGGACATCGAGGGTGAGGCGCTGGCGACCCTGGTCGTCAACAACATCCGCGGCATCCTCAAGGTGGCCGGCGTCAAGGCGCCGGGCTTCGGCGACCGCCGCAAGGCCATGCTGCAGGACATCGCCACGCTCACCGGCGGCACGGTGATTTCCGACGAGGTCGGCCTGTCGCTCGAGAAGGCGACGATGAACGACCTGGGCGATGCCAAGAAGATCATCGTGGAGAAGGAAAACACCACGATCATCGACGGTGCCGGCAAGCCCGCCGACATCAAGGCGCGCATCGAGTCGATTCGCCAGCAGATCGAGGAGGCCACCTCCGACTACGACAAGGAGAAGCTGCAGGAGCGCGTTGCGAAGCTCTCCGGCGGTGTCGCCGTGATCAAGGTCGGCGCTGCCACCGAGATCGAGATGAAGGAGAAGAAGGCCCGCGTCGAGGACGCGCTGCACGCCACCCGTGCGGCGGTCGAAGAGGGCGTGGTGCCGGGCGGTGGCGTCGCCCTGATCCGCGCGCAGAAGGCCATCGAGAAGCTCGAGGGCGCGAACGAGGACCAGACGGTCGGCGTGCGCATCCTGTCGCGCTCGATCGAGGAGCCGCTGCGCCAGATCGTCGAGAACGCCGGCGAGGACGCCGCCGTGATCCTCAATCAGGTGAAAGCGAAGTCCGGCGCCTACGGCTACAACGCGGCCAAGGGCGAGTTCGGCGACCTGCTCGAGGCCGGGATCCTGGATCCGACCAAGGTGACGCGTCTTGCGCTGCAGAACGCGGCATCGGTGGCCGGGCTCCTGCTCACGACCGAGGTCATGGTGGCCGAGGCTCCGAAGGATGAGGAGCACAGCCATGCGGGCCCGCCGGGCGGCATGGGCGGAATGGACATGTAACGTAGTCCGGGCCTCTCTAAAGAGGTATCGATTCCGTAACAACCAGCCGCTAGGCTTGACATAACGGTTAGGGGCTGTCGCCTCAGCTCACAGCTGAGGTGACGCCCCCAAAGACGCGGAACAAGACCCCCTATTCCGCGCAACATTTACAGGCCCCCTCGTGGGGCCTGTTTTTTTGGTTTATCGTCTGCGGACGACCCGCCCTCTTCGAGGAGACTCCCATGACGAAGGGATTGGCGCTCATCGCGGCGTCTTGCCTCGCCCTCAGCGCCTGCACGAAGCAGGGACAGGACGAGATGGGCTGGGCGCGTGCGGCGCTCGAGCGCAACACGGCTCTCGAGATCGTCGGCGCCGACCCGCAGGCCCGCACTTTCACGGTCCGCGTCAAGGACACGGGCAGTCTCAGTGTGCTGCGGGTCGATCAGATCGTCGCAGGTCCCGCGGGCAGCGCTGCGCGCGCCGCCCCGGTCGGGGCGATGTCGGCGGCGGCGGCACCTGAGCCGGCTGCGACGCCCGTCAGCGGCGGCGACTCCTCCGCGTCGACATCGGGCGGGACCGCATCGCCGGGCGAAGTAGCCGCGCCCGAGGCAGCGCAGGCGCCTGCGCCGCAGCTGTTCGCGTCCAGGGCGAATCCGGCCCATCCGGCTCCCGGGCAGGTGCTGGAGAAGGGTCCGGGCTACACCATCGAGGCGGCGTCGGCTCCCACCGCCGCAGCGGCTCCCGCGCGCGAGCCGGCCGCGAGCGCCAACGTCGAGCTGCGCCACGAACCCATTGTGTGCCAGGGGGCCCGGCTCCTGCACATCGACAATCAGAATCTCCAGTTCGACGGCAACGGCCTGAGCGCCGAGAATGGCTGCGAGATCCACATTACCAACAGCCGCATTCACGCCACCGGGTTCGGGGTCTCGGCACGCGCTGCGAACGTTCACATCGACAACAGTCTCATCGAGGGGGATGCCGGGTCGATCGACGCCTCGGAAGGGGCGCAGATCTACACCGCTTCCTCGAGATTCCGGGGCTTGAGCCGCCAGCTCGACACGGCGGCGGTGCACGATCTCGGGGGCAATGTCTGGAATTGACGAGCTCGCGGGCGGGCGCAGCCGAAGCTTCGAGCTCGAGAGTCTGCTGGGGCGCGCCCTCGAGGGGCTCGCCGCCGACCCGCAGGCGCAGGCAGCGCTCGACACCGCGGCCCCGGAGCTCCGCTCCTCGGTCGCGCGGGTATTCGCGGCCAGCGATTTCCTCGCCGATTCGCTGAGCCGCGATCCGAGGCTCTTTACCACCCTGCTGGAGAGCGGCGACCTCAGCCGAAGATTGCCTGCCGCCGAGCTCGCCCGGCGCGCCCCGCTTCTCCCGGAGTCCATCCCCGAGTACGAGGCACAGAGGGCACTGCGCCGCTGGCGGCGCCACGAGTTCGCGCGCATCGCCTGGCGCGACCTTGCCGGCTGGGCGGATCTCGAGGAGACCCTCGCCGATCTCACGACGTTCGCCGACACTGCCATCCGCACGGTACTGGCCTATGCACGGCACGCCCTGACGGCGCGCTACGGGGAGCCGCGCTCGGGGGCGGGGGAGCCGCAGCCCCTGGTGGTGCTCGGCATGGGCAAGCTCGGTGGCGGCGAGCTCAATTTCTCCTCCGACGTCGACCTGGTGCTCCTGTTCCCCGAGCACGGCGAGACCGACGGGCCGCGAGGCATCTCCAACGAGGAGTTCTTCACGCGCCTCACCCAGGCGATGGTGCGCCTGCTCGAGGCGCCCACGGCGGAGGGTTTCGTGCTGCGGGTGGACCTGCGGCTGCGGCCCTTCGGTGACTCGGGGCCGGTGGTGGCAAGCTTCGCCGCCTTCGAGGACTACCTGCCGCGACATGGCCGCGACTGGGAGCGCTACGCCTACATCAAGGCGCGCGCCATCACCGCCCCCGAACGCTACGCCGAGATCGAGGCTGCGGCGGTGCGGCCCTTCGTGTACCGCCGCTACCTCGACTACGGTGTGTTCGAGAGCCTGCGGGAGATGAAGGCGCTCATCGGACGGGAGGTCGAGCGGCGCGAGCTCGCCGACGATGTGAAGCTCGGGCCCGGCGGCATCCGCGAGGTCGAGTTCATCGTGCAGGCGCTGCAGCTCACGCGCGGCGGCCGCGACCGGGCGCTGCAGACCCAGTCGCTGCGCACGGCGCTCGCGCGACTCGCTGCCACGGGCGTGCTGCCGGGCGAGGCGGTGGCGGAGCTCGATGCGGCCTATGTGTTCCTGCGCCGGCTCGAGAACCGCCTGCAGATGCTCGGCGACGAGCAGACTCACGCGCTGCCGACGCCCCCACTCGCAAGGGAGCGCATTGCGCTTGCCATGGGGGCCCGCGACTGGCCCGCACTGCGCGCCGCGCTCGAGGGCCATCGCCGCCGCGTCCTGCAGCACTTCCACGCGGTGATCCTCGGGGGCGCTGCCGGCGACGATGCGACGATCAGGATCGACCTCGGCAGATTCTGGGACAGCGCGGCGGAGAGCGCGGCGCTCGCCGAATCGCTCAGCCGTGCCGGCTTCACCGACAGCGCGGAGGCGACCCGCCTGCTGCTCGAGCTGCGCGCCTCGAGCCTGGTGCGCAAGCTCGACGAGGCCGGCAGGAGACGCCTGCAGGCACTGCTGCCGGTACTGCTGGCCGACGTCGCGAGGAGCCGCGCACCGCTCGCGGTGCTGCGGCGGGTTCTCACCATCATCGAGGCGACCGGCAAGCGCTCGGCCTACTTCTCCCTGCTGCGCGAGAACGCCGCCGCCCGTGCGCGTCTGGTCGAGCTGCTCGGCCACGGGGACTTCCTCGCCCAGCAGATCGCCGCACATCCGCTGCTGCTCGATGAGCTGATCGACGCGCGCCTGCTGTCGCAGCTGCCGACCCGCGCTTCGCTGGCCGCCGAGCTCGGCGAGCGTCTCGAGCAGCTCAACGAGGAGGATCCCGAGCGGCAGGTGGAGGCTCTGTGCCATTTTCAGAGTGCGGCGTTCTTCCGCATCGCGGTCGCCGATCTCACGGGAGCGCTGCCGGTGATGCAGGTGAGCGACCGCCTCACCGACGTGGCCGAGCTCATCGTCGGGTGCGCGCTCGAGTTCGGCTGGCGGCAGATCACCGCGCAGTTCGGCGTCCCGAGCTGCGGCGAGGGCGGCGCGCGCCGCCCCGTGAGCATCTGTGCGGTCGGCTACGGCAAGCTCGGTGGCATGGAGCTCGGCTATTCCTCGGATCTCGACCTGGTGTTCCTGCACGATTCGCAGGGCGAGCGCCAGGAGACTGAAAGTGCGCGCCCGATCGACAACCAGCTGTTCTTCGTGCGGCTCGCGCAGCGCATCGTGCACCTGCTCACCATGCATTCCCCGGCCGGACGGCTCTACGAAGTCGACGTGCGGCTGCGCCCCAGTGGCAAGGGCGGGATGCTGGTCACCAATATCGGGGCTTTTGCCGAGTACCAGCGGCGCGAGGCTTGGACCTTCGAGCACCAGGCGCTGCTGCACGCCCGCAGCGTCGCAGGCTGCGCGAGGCTGCGCGCCGAGTTCGAGCGCGTGCGGCTCGAGGTGCTCTGTCAGCACGTGCGCCGCGACACCCTGCGCGCCGAGGTGCGCGACATGCGCGAACGGCAGCGGCGCGAGCGTGCGCGCCCCGCCGGCGGACGCTTCGACATCAAGCAGGACCGCGGCGGCATGGCCGACATCGAGTTCCTGGCGCAGTACTGGGCGCTCGAGTGGGCGGCGCGTTACCCGGAAGTCGTGATGTTCGCCGACACCATCCGTCAGCTCGAATCGGTGGCTTCCGCCGCGCTGATCGCGCAAAGCGAGGTCGACATACTGACGAGCGCCTACCGTGCCTATCGCGTGGCTGCGCACCATCGCTCGCTCGCCGGGGAGCCGGCGTTCACCCCGGCGGACGAGTTCCGCGCCGAGCGTGCAGCGGTGAGCCGCATCTGGGAGGCCACCATGAGCGCCGTGCCGCCGGCGGCGCGCGTATAATCGGCAGCCAGGCTCAAGCGTCTCGAGCCGCGAAAGAGTTCTCCATGATCGCCACCACCCGGCCGCTGATTCAGCCCAACGCGCAGAACCAGTACGAAGTGACGCAGGAGGACCTGCCGCTGTCCTGCCCGATGCCGCAGATGTACCTGTGGAACTCGCATCCGCGCGTCTACTTGCCCGTCCGGGAGAGCGGCTGGGCGAAGTGCCCCTACTGCAGTGCGGAGTTCACGCTGCGCAGGTGAGCAGCCCTGGTGCGCGTGGAGGATCTCGCCGTGATGAGAATGAAACGACTCGCCGCCCTGACCGTGATGACCGCCCTGGCGGGCTGCTCCACCTCCTCGCACGTGCTCACCGGCACGCCGCGCTCGCCGATCGATCCTGCGAGCGTACGCATCTACACGGCGCCGCCGCCGCAGTTCGAGCAGATCGCCGCGCTCAGCGCCACCAGCGGCGGGTCGCTGGCGATCACCAGCCAGCAGAACATGGACAAGGCGATCGAGCGCCTCAGGCGCGAGGCCGCCAGGCTCGGCGCCAACGGGGTGCTGCTGCAGAGCATGCAGGACCGCCAGTCAGCCTCGATCGGTGCCGGCGGCGGCAGCGCGAGCTACGGCGGCAACAGCGCGGTCGGTGCCGGCGTCGGCGGATCCTTTGGCCTCTACAGCAAGGACGTGACCGGCCTCGCGATCTACGTGCCGCAGTGAAAGCGGGGCGCCCGGCGCCCCGTCAGTGCCACAGCCTCAGGTCCGCGGGGACACCGAGCGCAGCGGCCTGATCCGCATCGACCCGGCCACCCGGCGAGCGTCCGCTTCCAGACGGCTCGTCATCGTCCGCGGACGCGGTCGGCACCGGTAACGCCAGCGGCGGCGCGCCTTTGGCCTTGAGCGCCGAGTTGATCGCCGGCAGCTCCCTGTCCGTGGCCCGGGCGAACTCGCCGCTCACCTCATCGAGCTGGCTGCGCAGGCCGGCGATGTTGGCGAGCTGGTAGGCCGAAGGGGGACCGTCCCAGGAATTGATCGCACCATAGAGCTGGTCGGTGTGCTCGCGCAGCCGCTCCTCGCCGGTGATCGCGCCGCCTTCGGTGGTGGCGACGATCTGCTTGCGGATCCTGTCGAGCTGCTGGTCGAAGCCTGCCAGGCGCTTGCCGAGCGCATCGTTCCCGGGCAGACCCTTGCTCGCAGCCGCCACCTGTGTCCGCAGGGCCGCGATGCGGCCGAAGAGCTCCGTCTCGTCGTTGAAAAGCGTGTAGACCTTCATGGCGGCATCGAACTGCGCCTGGCGGTCGGCCACCGTCCAGCTGACACGGCGGTCGAGTCCCACCGTGATCTTCGTCTCGTAGGTCTTGCCGTTGTCCGTCATGCGGATGGTGTAGGTGCCTGGTACCAGGCGCGGGCCCTGGGTACTGTTGAACGCGACCTGCACCGCCGGAGGCACGTGCGGCGGCGGCAGATGCATCGTCCAGAGGACGCGCGCGAGCCCGCGGCGGCTGCTCGGGGGCAGCTCGGCCACCACGTGCCCGCCGGCATCCAGCACTTCGATCTTGAGTTTCCCGAAGAGGTGGCGGGTGCGCTGGTAGTAGGTGATCACGGCCCCGGTCTCGGGGTTGTCGCCGATGAAGGCGGCGGCGCCGGTCGGTCCGCCGCCCTGCGCTTCGATGCGCTGCTGTACCGGCCGCGAGGCGACGAAGGCGGTATCCTGGGCGAGCAGCTCCGGCGTCAGGTGCCGCAGTGGCGTGATGTCGTCGATGATCCAGATGCCGCGGCCATGTGTGGCGAGCACCAGATCGTTGTCGCGCGGCTGTACCGCGACGTCGCGCACCGCGACCGCCGGGAAGTCGCCGCCCTTGAACTGGCCCCAGTGGACGCCGCCGTCCACCGAGATCCACAAGCCGAACTCGGTGCCGAGGAACAGCAGAGACTTATCGACCGTGTCCTCCCTGATGACGTGGGCGTAGCCGCGCACGCCCCTGGCGTCCTGCGGTGTCACGAGCGGCGACCAGGTCTTGCCGTAGTCGCGCGTCACGTAGACGTAGGGGGCCATGTCACCGAAGGTGTGCCGATCGAAAGCGGCATAGGCGGTGCCGGCGTCGAAGGCGCTCGCCTGCACCCAGCTGGTCCACTCACCCCTGGGGAGGCCGCGCACGTTGCCGACGACGTTGCTCCAGTGCGCGCCGTCGTCGCGGGTGAGCTGCAGGTTGCCATCGTCGGTCCCCACCCAGATAGTGGCGGAATCGAGCGGCGACTCGCTGATCGAGTAGATCGTGGTGTGCATCTCGGCCGCCGAGTTATCCACCGTGACGCCGCCCGACTGCTCCTGCTTCTGCATGTTGGGATCGTTGGTGGACAGATCCGGCGAGATGCGCTGCCAGCTCTGGCCGTGGTCGCGCGAGCGGAACAGGAACTGCGCACCGATGTAAAGCGTCGCCGGGTCGTGCGGGGAGAGCGCGATCGGGGTGTTCCAGTTGAAGCGCAGCTTCTTGTAGAGCTTCAGGTCCCCGGCGCCGAGCTTCGGCTGGATGTCGCGCGTCTCGTGCGTGTGCATGTTGACGCGTCCGATGCTGCCGCCCTGGGATTCGGCATAGAGATAGCCGGGAGCGGCCGGGTCGGGGAACATCCAGAAGCCGTCGCCTCCGAACATCGCTTCCCAGCGCGCGCTGGTGATGCCGCCCGGGTAGGCCGAGTCGCCTACCCAGGAGCCGTTGTCCTGCAGGCCGCCGTAGGTGTGGTACGGATCCGCGCCGTCGAGGCTCACGTGGTAGAACTGCGAGATCGGCAGATTGTCCGCCTTCCACCACTTGTTGCCGCCGTCATAGGACATCCACAGCCCGCCGTCGTCGCCGTTGAACACATGCTGCGAATTGGCGGGATCGACGAATACATCGTGCACGTCGCCGTGCGCACCGTTGAAGCCGCCGACGGTGGTGAAGCTGTGCCCGCCGTCCTCGCTCATGATCAGGGCGCCATCGGTCTTGAACAGGCGCCGGGGATTCTTCGGATCGACGATCAGGTTGGCGAAATAGAACGGTCGCCAGACCATCCACGTGCTCTTGTCGCCGCGCTCCCAGCTCGCGCCGCCGTCGTGCGAGATGAAGAGTCCGGAATCGGTCGACTCGACGAAGGCATAGACCGTCTGAGGCTCGCTCGGCGCGTAGGCGAGGGCGATGCGGCCGTAAGGCTTGGCCGGCAGGCCCTTGTTGGCCGCTTGCGTGAGCTCGGTCCAGCTCCTGCCGCCGTCGGAGCTGCGGTACAGGCCGCTGCCGGAGGGCGCCTTCGGGCCCTCACCGCCGGAGCGGAACGTCCATCCCTTGCGGCGGAAGTCCCAGAGGCTGGCGAGCAGCACGTCGGGGCTGCCGGGCTGCATCGCCACGCTCGCGCAGCCGGTCGAGGGGTTGCCGCCCCTGAGGACCAGCTGCCAGCTCTTGCCGCCGTCGGTCGTCTTATAGAGACCGCGGTCGGCGGAATCGCTCCAGAGCTTTCCCGGTACGCAGGCGTAGACGGTATCGGAGGAGCGCGGATCGACGACGATCTTCGAGATGCGCTCGGAGTCCCTGAGTCCCATGTTGGTCCAGGTCTCGCCGGCGTCGGTCGACTTGTAGATGCCATCGCCGATCGAGACGCTGTTGCGCGTCCAGGACTCGCCGGTCCCGACCCACATGGTCTCGTGATGCGAGGGGTCGATGGCGATGGCGCCGATCGACTGCACGGCCTGCTTGTCGAACACCGGCTTGAAGATCGTGCCGCCGTCGGTCGACTTCCACACTCCGCCGCTTGCCGCACCGACGAACAGCGTCAGCTTGCCGGAGGCGTCGTCATAGCCGGCGAGCGCCGCGATGCGCCCGCTCATGGCCGCAGAGCCGGTGTTGCGGGCGCCGAGGCCCGATATGACGCCCGAGTCCGCGACCGCCTCAGCGGCCCACGCGGCATCGGGAACACTGACCGCCACGAGGAGCGCGCCGGCCACCGCCAGGAATGGAAATCGCATGATTGTTCTCCCCAGAGATTACTTGGTCGCGACGGGCAGGCGGAACAGCGACGGATCGGGTGTCGTGTTGACTTCGGCCTTGTCGTACTCGACCTTCTGGCGATCGGTCGAGCCTTGCGGCGCCGACACCTGCTCGAAGGGCAGGTACACGCCGGCGACCTTCTCGTAATCGCCGTAGTCGGTGACCGTTTCCTTCGGCACCCCGTGCTCGATGCGCCGGTCGATGGTGCGGATCTCGAGGAAGTAGTCGGGGTCGAGATAGACGAAGCTGACGTCGCCGTTCGGGCGGGTGACGCGCAGCTTGTATGCGTCGGTGCCGTCGACATCCTCCGTGCCGAGGTAATCGAGGGTGTAGCCCTTGGTCTTGTAGTCGACCAGTGCACCGGCGAAATCGGCCGCATCCTCGCCCAGACTCTTGGCATCGTCCGCCGACAGCTTCTCCGGGTCCTTGCGGCCCTGGAACGGGTTGATCTTCCAGCCCTGCTTGCCGTCGTAGGCCCGCACCACGGTGAGACCCTGCAGCTCGGCTTCCTCGCGGATCTGGCCCGGGCGCGCGATCAGGGTCACCACGCGAAGCTGCAGGCTGTCGCCGTTGACGAGCAGCTTGCCGGAGAGGCGCAGCGAGTGAATGGCGGCCAGCTGCTCGGCTCCCCCCTTCGCGGCGACGTTCCTGGCAGCCAGCTCGTCTGCGGTATAGGCGAAGGCGGGGGTGGCTGCCGCGAGCAGCACGAGGCAAAGAAAGCGCATGCGCGGACTCCGGTCTGCGGATCAGGGGGCGCTATGATGCATGCGCGCTTCGCACGACACTAGTCACGCTCGTCGCGCGCCTCTCACTCTTCATCGGCCAGGTTGGCATCCCGCGGGGGTGCGAGGTCCGCCCGCACGGCCGCGAGACCGGCGGACTTCAGCCGTCGGTTGAGGTCGGGAAGGCCGGCCTGCAGCTGCTGCCAGCCGCCGAGGAGCCCGGTCAGAGTGTGCTTGAGTGCCGCCGTCGCATTGACCTGCGCCGGGGTGGGGGCTGCGTCCCCGCGCAGCAGCTCGGCGTACAGAGCCGAAATGTGGCCCTGTACGTCCGGCAGCAGCTCCGGGCGGGCCGTGGCCTTCGGCTCCTCGGGCTTTTCTTCGAGCAGCCCCTGCAGGCGTCCCTGGAAGTCACCCACCGCCTGTGCCGCAGCGCCTGCCGCTTTGAGAGCCTTGAGTTGTGCTTGCTCCGAGCGGGCGGCGGCGAGCGCCTGCGAGCTCTCCGTGAGCAGCCCGGCGAGCTCGGTGGCGAGCTGCAGCTGCGCACCCAGGGCGCCGTCGGAAACCGCGACCCTCGGGTCCGGCTTCAGCGTCAATGACTGCTCGAGCTGGCGGCCGTCCACCGTGAGGCGCACCACATAGTCGCCCGGCAGCGCCAGGGGACCCTGGGGCTCGCGCGGGGTGGCGTGCGGTACCGCCGAGATCGGGTAACCATGGGTGGTCGAGTACGGCGCCGGGTAGCGCAGGTCCCACAGCCAGCGATGCAGCCCCGCGGTCGCGGGCAGCACCTGCGGGGACTTGAGCCAGTAGGACGGAATCAGCTCGCGCGCCAGCTCATCCGCGGCGGGCTGCGGGGCATCGTCGCTGCGATAGCGGCGCACCAGATTTCCGCCGCGGTCGCGAATCTCGAGTGTCACGGGGTGACGGGCGTCGTGCGGGAGGTAGAACTCGATGACGGCTCCGGCCGGCGGATTGGCAGCGAGCGGCTCGTCCGGCGGGATCGGCGTGTCGGTCCAGGTGCTGCGGTACACGCGGTAGGCAGCCGCGGGACGCAGCAGCGCCGCGTCGCGTGCGGCAAGCTCCGGAAGTTGTCGCAGCCGCGAGATGTCGTCGAGGATCCAGAAGGAGCGGCCGTGAGTCGCGACAATCAGGTCGTCGTCGTGAATCAGGAGGTCGCGCATCGAGGTGTGCGGCAGGTTCAGCTGCAGCGAGTCCCAGTGCTCGCCATCGTCGTAGGAGACCCACACGGAGCTCTCGGTTGCCGCGAACAGCAGTCCCCGGCGCACAGGATCCTCGCGTACGGCGTTGACCGGCGCATTCGCCGGGAGTCCGGCGGCGATCGCGCTCCAGGTCTTGCCGCCGTCGCGGGTGCGGTAGAGCCAGGGGTGCAGGTCGTCGATCCGCAGGCGGCTCACCGACACGTAGGCGGTGTCGGCGTCGAAGTGTGAGGGCTCGATCTGCGTCACCTTGCTCCAGGGGATGAGCTCGGGCGGGGTGACGTTGCTCCAGTGGTTCCCGCCATCCCGGGTGATCCACACCAGGCCGTCATCGGTCCCGGCCCACAGTGTGTCGGCGCTCTTCGGCGACAGGCCGAGCGCGTAGATGACGCCGCGCTGTTTCTCCGCACCCTTGGGATGCTGGGTGGCGACGCTCGCAGGCAGGGCGCCCGCTTCGCGCGCGAGGTCCGGGCTGACCGCGGACCAGTTGGTGCCCCCATCCGTGGTGCGGTACAGCCGGTTGGCTGCGTAGTAGAGAACGTGCGGGTCGAGCGGCGAGAACAGAATGGGCTGAGTGCGATCCGCGCGCACGTCGCCGTCGCGCACGGGCACCGGCGTCACGTTCTGCACCTGCCCGGTGGAGACATGAAATTTGGAGACCTCGGTCCGGCCGGCACCGTAGATGATGTCCGGATCGAGAGGGTCGGGAGCGACGTAGCCGTACTCGATGGCGCCCACGGGGTGCCACTCGCGATCGGTGATCTCGCCGTCGTTGCCGCGGCTGGCGATGCAGACCGAGCCGCTTTCCTGCTGCCCGGAGCAGACGCGATAGGGGAAGGTGGGTGTGGCGCTCACGTGGTAGAGCTGCGCGGTCGGCTGATTCAGCCAGCTGCTCCAGGTCTCCCCGCCGTTCACGGTGATGACCGCTCCCTGATCGCTCACCAGCGCAATCACGCGGCCGTCGTTGGGATTGATCCACAGGTTCTGGTAGTCATCGCCCCCCGGTGCGCCGCGCAGCGAGATCCAGGTCTTGCCGCCGTCGGTGGACCGGGTGGTGACGAGTCCGGTGGCGTAGAGCACGTCGGGGTTGGCGGGATCGACGCGCACGATGGGCAGATCGCCGCCACCGATGCGCAGCGATGGCCGCGGATCGGTGGTGATGCGCGCCCAGTGCTCGCCCGCATCGTCGGAGCGGTAGAAGCCGAGCCCCGCGGAGGAGGAGTAGTCGCCCGGCTCGGTCGTGCCCGCGATGGCGTATAAACGCTGCGGTGAGCTGGCGGCGATCGCGAAGTTGATCTGCGTGAGATTGTCGGGGAGCCCCGAGTTCAGGCGCTTCCAGGTCGTACCGCCGTCGACCGACTTGTAGAGTCCGCCGTGGGTGCCTTCGAACTCGTTCTTGTCCTCCCAGGGGCCGAGACGCGACTGCCACATCGCCGCGTACACGATCTCCGGGTGCGTCGGGTCGATCGCGACCGCGGAGCCGCCGGTGTCGGCATCCTTATAGAGGACCCGCTCCCAGCTCGCGCCGCCATCGCGCGAGCGATAGATGCCGCGCTCCTCGTTGGGACCATAGGGGTGACCGAGAACGGCGGCGAACAGGCGGTTGGGGTCCTTCGGGTCGATCGCGAGGTCGGGGATCTGCTGGCCGTCGGTGAGGCCGCGGTGCGACCAGGTGAGGCCGCCGTCGTTCGAGCGATAGATGCCGTTGCCCACCGAGAGGTCCGGCCGGCGCAGCCCCTCACCGCTCGCGACGTAGATGACGTTCGGGTCCGAGGGCGCGACGGCGATCGCGCCGACCGACTGCGTCTGCTGCTGGTCGAAGACCGGCTTCCAGGTACGTCCCGCATCGCGCGTCTGCCACACGCCGCCGTCGACTGCGCCGATGAAGAAGACGTTCGGTCGCGAAGGGACACCCGCCACCGCGCGGGTGCGCCCGCCGCGCATCGGGCCGACCAGGCGCCAGGAGAGGTCGGCGTACAGCCCCGCGGGCTGGTGCTGGGCGAGCGCCGCGTGGCCCGCCGCGAGCGCGAGGCAGCCGAATGCGGCGACGACCGGGACGTTGTGCTTGTTCACGATGAATCTCCCTGACGACTGGGTGTGCGCGACTCCCGGCCGCGCGACACCGCTCAACGATATTGCTTGTAGGATTTTTCCTCGACGAGGCGCGAGCCGAGCTGAGTGTTGATGCGCTTCTTGATGGCGGCGCGCTCGTCGTTGGCGATGTAGACCGCGCGGGCGAGCTCGATGAACTCGCGGTCGAAAGTCTGCTTCGCTTCCTTGTCGCGGATGCGATCCTCGATGTCCCAGAGCTGCTCGTTCACTCGCTGCAGCGCGTGCTCCTCCTGGGAGAGTCCGACCGCCGCGCAGCCCGAATCGCGCCAGGTCGCCTCCAGCAGGCCGAGCTCGTGATGCACGTTGGCGAGCTTGGCGGCATCGACGATCCGCGCAGCCTTGATGCGCAGGATGGTGATCTTGTCGAGCAGCTCGCCCGGCGAGACGGGTACCAGGATGTCGTTCATGGGCGCGATCCTAGCAACTCATCGATGCGCGCGGTGGCCTCCTCGACCTGGATGAGGTCCATGACGCCCGGCTCCTCGATCTTGTGTCCCCAGGGGAGCTCCTCGGGTGCGCAGCCGCGGAAGGCACGGGCTGCGCGCGCATAGGCGTCCACGCACCAGCGGCCCGAGAGGTAAGGACCGCTGCGCGCCGGGTTGGTAGCGGCGTAGAGACCGATCACCGGCGTGCCGACCATGGTGGCCATGTGCGCGGGACCCGAGTCGGGGCTCACGAGCACGGTGGCGCGTGCGAGCAGCGCGAGCAGCTCCGGCAGCGTGTCCTGTCCGATCTGGTTGACGAGCGGCGTGCCCGCGGCCCTGACGATGGCCGCCCCCACACGGCGCTCGGTCTCGCCCGGCCCGCCGGCGAGAATGACCCGCATGCGGTGGCGGACCGCGGCATGCGTCGCCAGCGCTGCGTAGCGCTCGGGCTGCCAGGTGCGCAGCGGATGGCGCGAGCAGGGGCTGATGACGAGCGTGGGCTGCGCGTCGGGAATCAGCCGTGCGGCGTAGGCGCGCGCCGCCGCCGGCAGCGGTACGTCCCAGCGCAGCAGCCGCTCGCGGATGCCGAGAGCGGCGAGAAAGCCGAAGAAGCTGTCGAGCACGTGCTCGCGCACGTTGGCTGCGATGCGCGCATTGGTGAACAGCCACTGCAGCTCCCGGGCCCGTGCGCGGTCGAAGCCGAGCCTGACGTCCGCCGGGACCGCCTGGGCGATGAGGCTCGCACGCAGCGCCAGCTGCATGTGCAGCAGCACGTCGAAGCGGCGTGCCCCGAGCTGCGCGCGCAGCGCGCGCCGCGCGGCGAGACCTGCACCCTTGTCCACGGTGATAAACTCGACGCCTTCGATGAGTTTCATGAGGCGCGCTTCGGTCCGCCCGACGATCCAGGTGAGCTGCGTCGCCGGCCACGCCTGCTGCAGCGTGCGTACGATCGGCACGACGTGGCAGGTATCGCCGATCGCCGAGAGCCTCAGAATGCAGAGACTGCGCGGCGGTTCGGCGAGAGGCAGCATGAGGGAGTCAGACCTGTGAATGGGCGCTGGGCGCTCGGCCCCGAGGTGAAACGCGGCGCCCTCGCGGGCGGCGCCATGCTATATGACGCCTCCCGGGTGAGCAATTTGAGCGCCGAGTGGTTCACCCCGCAGTACTGGCAGGCCCGGGGCGAGCTCGAAGGCACCGCGGGCGGCCGGGGTGCCAGCTACTTTCTCGCCGCGGACGGCAGGCGCTACGTATTGCGTCATTACCGCCGCGGCGGCTTCATGGCGCGCCTCTCGACCGATCACTATACGTGGCTGGGCGAGGAGGGTACGCGCCCCTTCGCCGAGTGGCAGATGACCTACAGCCTGCACCGTGCGGGCCTGCCGGTGCCGGCGCCGGTCGCCGCCCGCTATCGCCGGCGCGGACTCGCCTACACGGGCGACATCATCACCGAGCGGCTCGCCACGGTCGGCTCGCTGGCCGAGTGCCTGCGGACCGGAGCGCTTTCGATCGTCACCTGGATCGGTATCGGCCGCTGCATTCGCCGCTTTCACGACCTCGGGGTGTGCCACGCCGACCTCAATGCGCACAACGTCCTGCTCGCCGAGGACCAGGTCTATCTCATCGACTTCGACCGCTGCCAGCTGCGTGGCGGGGGCCTGTGGCGCGACGCCAACCTGGTGCGGCTGCGTCGCTCGCTCGAGAAGATCACCTGGGGGTTGCCGCCGGAGCGTTTCGGAGAAGCCGACTGGCACGGCCTGCTCGACGGCTACCGCCAGTCCTCCGCCCCGGCCGAGCCGCCGCCGGCCTGAGCGAACAGAGACCGCGCCTTGCGCATTCTCTATCTCCTCGCCGTCTATCTCACCGCCCCGATCATCTCCGCCGTGTTCCTGTGGCGCGGGATCCGCGATCGCAGCTACTGGCACAACTTCAGCGAACGCTTCGGTTTCGGCGCACGTCCCGCACCGCACGGGATCTGGCTGCACGCCGTGTCGGTCGGGGAGGTGCAGGCGTGTGCGCCTCTCGTCGGCGCGCTCAGGCGGCGCCATCCCCAGCTGCCGCTGACCGTCACCACGTTCACCCCGACAGGCGCCGCCCGCGCCCGCGCGCTCGTCGGTGACCTCGCCAGCGTGCGCTACGTGCCTTACGACCTGCCGGGCGCGGTGCGCCGCTTCCTCAGACGCGTCGAACCGCAGCTCGCGGTGATCTTCGAGACCGAGCTGTGGCCGAATCTCTACCGCGAATGCCGGCGACGGCGGGTGCCGCTGGTGCTCGCGAGCGCGCGCATCTCGGAGCGCTCGCTCGGCCGCTATCGTCACCTGGGGGCGCTCTTCAGGGACGCCGTGTCGGGCGCGGCACTGGTCGCCGCCCAGGGTGAAGGCGATGCGGCGCGCTTTCGCGCGCTCGGCGCTTCGGCCGACAACACCCACGTTACCGGGAACCTCAAGTTCGATTTCGAGTTGCCGGAAGGTCTGGCAGAGCGCGGGCGACAGCTGCGCTCGGCCATGGGTCGCGGACGGCCCGTGTGGGTCGCGGGGAGCACCCGCGAGGGTGAGGAGGCGGCGGTGCTCGAGGCGCAGCGCCGGGTGCTCGCCACGCACCCCGGCGCGCTGGTCGTCATCGCGCCACGACACCCGGCGCGCTGCGCGGAAGTCGCGCAGCAGCTCACCCAGGCGGGCGTGCGCTTCATCCGCCGCTCGGACGGCGGGGTCCCGGACCCCGGGGACGATGTCCCCGTGCTGCTGCTCGATACGCTCGGCGAGCTGCTCGACTTTTATGCGGCCGCCGACCTCGCGTTCGTGGGGGGCAGTCTCAGTCCCGTCGGAGGCCACAATCTGCTGGAACCCGCGGCGCTCGGCCTGCCGGTCCTCACGGGGCCCCACAACTTCAACGCACCGGATGTGGCGCAGCTGCTCATCGCGCGCGGTGCGGCCACGGTGGTGCACAACGCCGGGGAGCTCGGCGCAGCCGTGAGCGGCTTGCTCGCGGATGGGGCGGAGCGTGAGCGGATCGGGGCCCTGGGACGCGCGTCGGTCGAGGGCAGTCGCGGCGCGCTCGGGCGGCTGCTCGAGCTCATCGAACCTCTGCTTTGATTGGACAAAATCGCAGGAAGCGATTTCGCCGGACATCACTCCGTCGGCCGCCGGCAAAAAGCGGGGCCTGATACGCAGTAGCTGCGATCAGCTCTGCCAGCCAAGTACTCCGTAGGGAGGTTAGCGCACGGGTTTTTGCCGGCTACTCAGCCAGAACTACTGCTTCGGGGGTGGCGGGGGCGCCGGCTGTGCCGGCGGAATCGCCGGTGCCAGTGTCTCGGGTGTCGCGACCGCCGGAGAGGTGGGCGCGCTCGCTGTCAGCCAGCCGTTGACCGCCTTGAGCTCCGGGCGGTCGAGCGTACCGGCAGCGAGGCGCAGCGTCAGCACGCTCACGATGTAGTCGTAGCGCGCCACGGCATAATTGGTCTGCGCCTGCACCAGGTTGCGCCGTGCCGTGACCAGGTCGACCGAGGTGCGCGTCCCCACCTCGTAGCCGGCCTCAGTCGCCTTGAGCGCGGTCTGGTTGGACTCGAGCGCCTGGCGCAACGCGTGCACGTGGGAGATGCCGCTGATGACTCCGAGGTAAGCATCGCGCGCCTGCCGCTCGGTCGCGCGCGAGCTCTGCACCACGCCTTCCTTCGCCGCGATCCACAGGTACTGGGCCTGGCGCACTTTTGACTGATTGAGGCCCCCGGAGAAGAGCGGCACCGTGAGCTGCAGGCCGATCTGGCGGTCGTTGAAATAAGTGTCGTAGGCAAAGGGCTCGCCGGCAAAACTCTCCGACAGCTTCTGGTCCTGGAAGGACCGCCCGGCGACCAGATCGAGCGTCGGCAGGTGGCCGCCGAAGGCGACGCGCACGTTGTCGCGGGCGATGTCCGCCGCCAGGCGGCTCGAGATCAGCGTTGGATTCTGCTCGAGCGACATATCGACCCAGCGGCTCTCCTGGGCGGGCTCGGGGTTGAGCAGCGGCATGTCGTCGCCGGGCTTCGCCAGACGGTCGTACTTCTGTCCGGTGATCTCCTGCAGCTGATCCTCGGAGGTGGCGAGCGCGCGCTTGTCGGCCACCACGGTCGCGGCGGCGGTGTCGCGCGCCGCGCGGGCGTCCTCCACGTCGGTGATGGCGATGAGCCCGACTTCGAAGCGCTTTTCCGCCTGGTCCTGCTGGCGGGCAATGGCTTCGAGCGCCGCCTGGTCCGCCTCGAGCGTGTCGACGGCGGTGAGCACGTTGAAGTAGGCCTGGCCGACTCGCAGGATCAACTGCTGCTCCGCCGCCTGATAAGTCGCCTCCGCCTGGGCGACCTGGGCGCTGGCCCCCTTGAGCGCCATCCAGTTGGACCAGGAGAAGATGTTCTCCCTGAGATTGAGGCCCCAGGTCTTGGTGGTGGTATCGACGCCCGCAGGCAGTGGCACCACCAGAGGCGCGCCCGTCGAGCTGGTGGTGAAGAAGGGCTGAGTGCCGGTGTTGTGGTCGCGGGTGACGGTGGCCGTACCGTTCAGCTGCGGCAGCAGCGCGGCGAGCGCCTGCGGCTTCGATTCGCGCGCCGCGCGCCGGTTGGCGTCAGCCTGGCGGATCACCGGATCGTTCTGCAGGGCATCCTCGAACACCCCCAGCAGGTCCTTGGTCTGCGCCGCGCCGACGACGGGCAGCAGGGCGAGAAGGAGAATTGCGGCGCGCTTCATGAGATCCCTCGTCCTTCAGGGGAGCGGCACGGCTGCGATGAGCTGTGCACGGCTTTCAGAATTGGAACAGCGGCGGCTGGGGGGCATTCACCAGCGGGTCGATCACCGTCTCGAACAGGCTGTCCGTGGACCAGGCGGTCTCGCTGACGCGGTGAACGAGGCGCGCCTCCATCACGGGCGCCTGGCCGGTCACCACGAACAACCGCCCGCCGATCTCGAGCTGCCGCTCGAAGCGCGGATCGTACACCGGGAGAGAGCCCGTCACGGCAATGGCGTGATAGCGCTCGCCGCTTTCGGCCGTGAGCCCATCGGCGTTCACGACCTCTACGTCGCTCATGCCGAAGTCGCTCAGATTGCTCACCGCCAGCTCCGCGAGCTCCGCGAACAGCTCGAGCGAGCGCACCCGCGCGCCGGAGGCGCGCAGGCAGGCGGCCACGAACCCCGACCCGGTGCCCACTTCCAGCACCCGCATGCCCGGCGCGGGCTCGAGCGCCTGCAACAGCCGCCCCACCACGCTCGGGCGCAGCATGTGCTGGTGCAGGGGCAAGGGCACCTCGGCATCGGCATAGGCCAGGAAGCGCTGTCCGGGGGGCACGAAGCGCTCGCGGGGCACCTGACGGAGCATCCCCAGCACGCGCGCGTCCAGAACCTCCCAGGCGCGTACCTGCTGCTCGATCATCTGTTCGCGGGCCTGGCTGGACTGCATGGACATCGCGACTCCGGGACTTCACTTAACACTGCATGAGGGGCCGCAGAAATTAAGGGTTTTCCAGCGCTCTGCCAAGCTCCAATGCGACGAGATATGGTGAAATCCCGACGGGCCGAGGGCGCGGCGCGCTATGCTTCAGTGCGCCTACGCCCTCAAGGCACGAGAAGTCAAATCAGAGTGCCGGGGGGCATGCAAATCCAAGCGGAAGGGCTTGAGAAGTACTCTAAATGTCGATAGTCGGGCTGTTGTGCCTCCTGTTCGCGCTCATCGCAGCTCTCTTCCTGGTGCTCTATGGGCTGCAGCGTCGCGACCTGAAGAGTATCGAGAAGCTGTCGCAGCAGCTGCAGCGGCTGGCCATCGGCGGCCGTTTGCCCGCGCGGCTGGCGGTCGAGAGCGACAAGCCCGAGGTCGCGGCGCTGGTCACGGCAGTCAATCACCTGCTGACCCGCACCGCTACGGGCGAGCACGACTTTCCGCACGCGCCGCGGCTGTTCGCCGATCTCGGCGAGCGCATCCACGAGGCCGTGCTGGTGCACCAGGAAGTCATTCTCTACGCGAACCGCCAGTTCGCCAGCTTCGTCGGCGTCGACCGGGTGGAGCTCGTCGGGCGGCGCCTCGGCGACCTCGTGCCTCCCGAGTACGCGGAGCTGGTGCACGAGAATATCCGCCGCCGTCTCGCGGGCGAGTCGGCCGCGGAGCGTTATGAGATCGACATGGTGGGGGTCCAGGGCCAGATGAGCCGCCTGGAGATCTCATCCACCCTCGTCGACTACGACAAAGGCAACGCGCTGCTCATCACCGGGGTCGAGATCATCCCGACGCAGACCACTCCGGCATTGCGTCTGGCGCCTGAGGCGGCGCCCTCGGCGCAGCAGCTGGCGCTCGCCGCGCTCGCCGAGGCGATCATCGCCACCGACGAGCGCGGCCGGATCAATTTCATGAATCCCGCGGCCGAGCGGCTCACCGGGTGCGAGGCGGCGGGCGCCTCCGGGAAGCTGCTGGAGGAGATCGTGAGCCTGGTCGACGAGGGGGACCGGCGGCTGCTGTCGGACCCGGTGCACCAGGCGCTCACCACGGGCGCGCCCGTGAACCTCGGCCGTCGCGCCCTGCTTCTCTCACGCAGCAACGGCAACGAGCGCTCGATCGAGCTGTCGGCCTCGCCGATCCGCAACGACGGCAACGAGGTGGTCGGGTCGGTGCTGCTGCTGCACGATGTGACGGAGCTGCGCGGGCTGGCGCGACAGATGTCCTACCAGGCGACGCACGATGCGCTCACCGGACTCGTCAACCGCCGCGAGTTCGAGCGGCGCCTCGAAGAGGCGATCGACAGTGGCCACCGCGGCGATGGGCAGCACGTGCTGTGCTACCTCGACCTCGACCACTTCAAGCTGGTGAACGACACCAGCGGCCACCTGGCGGGCGACAGCATGTTGCGCGAGGCGGCCAAGCTGTTGCGCGATGCGGTGCGCGACAGCGACACCGTGGCGCGTCTCGGCGGCGACGAGTTCGGCATGCTGCTGATCGGCTGCCCGCTCGACAAGGCGCGGCAGATCGCCGATGACGTCTGCCGCTCGGTGGGCGATTACCGCTTCGTCTGGAAGGACCGCATCTTCAATGTCGGCGTGTCGGTCGGCCTGGTGGAGATCTCGCGCGAGAGCGGCACGCTGGAAGAGCTGCTGGCTGCGGCCGATACCGCCTGCTACGTCGCCAAGAAACAGGGCAGCGGGCGGGTCGTCGTGTACTCGGCGCGCGACGAGGCACTGGCGCGCCACACGGGCGAAATCCAGTGGCTGCAGCGGCTGCAGGCCGCGCTCAAGGAGAATCGCTTCCAGCTCTATCACCAGATCATCGTGCCGACGCACGGCACCGACGGGGGCCCTGCGATGGAGGTGCTGGTGCGCATGCAGGACGAGGCCGGCCGCGAGCTGCCGCCGTCCGAGTTCATGCGCGCCGCGGAGCGCTACCGCCTGATGGGGCTGGTCGACCGCTGGGTGGTGCAGACCACGCTGGCGGCGCTCGGACGCGGTGCGTTCGTGGTGCAGCCCGATCGCAGCGTGGCCATCAACATTTCCGGACAGACGCTCGGCGATGCGCAGTTCCTCGAGTTCGTGGTCGAATGCCTGGACAGCACCGGCGTGTCGCCCGCGCAGGTGTGCTTCGAGATCACCGAGAGCGCGGTAGTGGCGAACCTCGAGCAGGCACGGCGCTTCGTCGGCGTGCTGCACGGCATGGGGTGTCAGTTCTCCCTCGACGACTTCGGCTCGGGCGTAGGCTCATTCTCCAATCTCAAGAATCTCGCGCTCGACTACCTCAAGATCGACGGCTCGTTCATCCGCAATCTGTCGCGCGACACCGTCAACCAGGCGATGGTCACCGCGATGATCAAGCTGGCGCGCACGCTGAACTTCAAGGTGATCGCCGAGCAGGTCGAGGACAACGCCGCGGTCGAGGCGGCACGCCGCATGGGCGTCGACTACCTGCAGGGTTATGCGATCGGGCGGCCGCAGCCGCTGCAGCTGGCGGTGGCGGCGTAAAGCACAGGCCGCGAGAGTCGCGCCTCTCGCGGCCGGTAACGAAGCTGATGTCCGAAAAAATCGCCGCCAGGCGATTTTTTCCCATCAATCACCCCTCGGGCTCGAACTTGAGCGCCACCCCGTTCATGCAATAGCGCTCGCCCGTGGGCTTCGGGCCGTCCGGGAAGACGTGGCCGAGATGGCCGCCGCACTTCGCACAATGGACCTCCGTGCGCCGCATGAAGTGGCTGCTGTCCTCGTGGGTGGCGACCGCCCCGGGCATGGGCTGGTAAAAGCTCGGCCAGCCAGAGCCGCTCTCGAACTTGGTGTCGGAGGAGAACAGCGGCTCGCCGCAGCCGGCGCAGCGGAAAGTGCCCGGACGATGCTCCCCGTTCAGGGGGCTGGAGCCTGCGCGCTCGGTGCCACGCTCGCGCAGCACCCGGTAGGCGTCGGGCTTGAGGTCACGGCGCCACTCGTCCGCACTCTTCTGGACCGGAAATTTCTCATCGGAGGCCATGACCGATTGTGGCACCGCCCACGAGGCGAATGCCACCGTGCCCGCGGTCGACGCAGTAATGTCCGCTGAAATCGCTCGTGATGCCTGGCAGCGGGCGCAGCGGGCAAGAGTCACGCCTCTTGCCCGCGGTCGACGCAGTGATGTCCGCGCAAATCGCTTCCTGCGATTTGCGCCTATCAGAGAAGCGGCACCATCAGCAGTGCCACGATATTGATGATCTTGATCAGCGGGTTGATGGCAGGTCCCGCGGTGTCCTTGTACGGATCACCCACGGTATCACCGGTGACGGCCGCCTTGTGGGCGTCCGACCCCTTGCCGCCGAAATTGCCTTCCTCGATGTACTTCTTGGCGTTGTCCCAGGCGCCGCCGCCCGTGGTCATGGAGATCGCGACGAACAGTCCCGTGACGATGGTGCCGATCAGCAGGCCCCCGAGGGCGCGCACTCCGGCGCCCGAGCCCATCAGGCTGTTCATCACCAGCACCAGCACGATCGGCACCAGGATCGGCAGGAGCGAGGGCACGATCATCTCGCGGATGGCCGCGCGCGTGAGCAGATCCACCGCGCGTGAATAATCGGGCTTGGCCTCGCCGGTCATGATGCCCTTGATTTCCCTGAACTGGCGCCGAACCTCGTTCACCACCGAGCCGGCGGCGCGGCCGACCGCCTCCATGGCCATGGCGCCGAAGAGATACGGCACGAGGCCTCCGATGAAGAGCCCGATGATCACCGCCGGATCCGAGAGCGTGAAGGTCGCAGCCTTGCCCGCCGCCTCGAGGTTGCTGGTGTAGTCGGCGAACAGCACGAGCGCCGCGAGCCCCGCCGAGCCGATCGCGTAGCCCTTGGTCACCGCCTTGGTGGTGTTGCCGACCGCGTCCAGCGGATCGGTGATGTTGCGCACCTCTTTCGGCAGGTGCGCCATCTCGGCGATGCCGCCGGCGTTGTCGGTGATCGGGCCGTAGGCATCGAGCGCCACGATCATGCCGGTCATCGACAGCATGGCGGTCGCGGCGATCGCGATTCCGTACAGCCCGTTGAGGGTGTAGGAGCCCCAGATGGCCAGGCACACCGCGATCACCGGCAGCGCCGTCGCCTTCATCGAGACGCCGAGGCCGGCGATGATGTTGGTGGCGTGACCGGTCTGGGACGCAGCCGACACCTTGCGCACCGGGCTGTACTCGGTCGCCGTGTAGTACTCGGTGATCATGATCATGGCCGCGGTGAGACCCAGGCCGATGAGCGTGCAGCCGAAGAGCGAGCTCGCCGATCCCGGCATGATCTGGCGGGTGATGTAGTAGAAGGCGACGGCCGACACCACACCCGAGACGATCACGCCCTTGTAGAGGGCGTTCATGATCTTGCCGCCCTCGCGCGTCGAGACGAAGAAGGTGCCGATGATGGAGGAGACGATCGAGGCGGCACCGAGCGCCAGCGGGTAGATCACCGCGGCGAATGCCGCATCCGGGCTGCCCTTCGCCGACAGCAGGCCCCCGAGCAGCATGGTGGCGACGAGGGTGACCGCATAGGTCTCGAACAGGTCCGCCGCCATGCCGGCACAGTCGCCGACGTTGTCGCCGACGTTGTCGGCGATGACCGCCGGATTGCGCGGGTCGTCCTCGGGAATGCCGGCTTCGACCTTGCCGACGAGATCGGCGCCTACGTCGGCACCCTTGGTGAAGATGCCGCCGCCGAGGCGCGCGAAGATGGAGATGAGCGAGCCGCCGAAAGCGAGCCCGACCAGGGCGTGCAGCGCGCCTTCGGAGTTGAGGCCGAAGAGCTGGCGCAGCACGACGTAGTAGCCGGCGACGCCGATGAGGGCGAGTCCCACGACCAGCATGCCGGTGATGGCGCCGCCTCGGAACGCAACGGTGAGCGCGGCGTTGAGGCCGCTGGTGGCCGCCTGGGCGGTGCGCACATTGGCGCGCACCGAGATGTTCATGCCGATGTAGCCGGTCAGCCCCGACAGGATCGCCCCCACCGCAAAGCCGCCGGCGGTCGGCCAGCCGAGCCGCGAGAACCCGATGACGACGAACAGCACCAGGCCGACGATGAGGATGGTGCTGTACTGGCGGTTGAGGTAGGCCTTGGCACCCGCCTGGATGGCGGCGGCGATCTCCTGCATGCGGGCATTGCCTGCCGGCAGCTTCAGAATGGCTGCCATGGAGAACACGCCGTAGAGCACGGCGAGCACGCCGGCGGCAATCGCGACCCACAGCCACATGCTGGCTTCCATTGGAAAATCTCCCCCCAAAAAAGGCCGCGAACTATATCACGGCGGCCTCCGCCGACGGCCTCCCGACGGGCGCCTGCGGCAGCGCAGCAAGCTACACTTTGAAGTCGTCCTGGAGCTTGCGGCGCACCGGCACGCCGCGGATGCGCGCGTACTGGGGCAGGCCGTTCCTGTAGGGGGGGTACGCCTCGCCCGCAATCAAAGGCTCCAGGTAGCGGCGGCATGCCTCGCTGATGCCGAAGCCGTCGGGCCGCAGATACTCGGGGGGGAGTTTCTTCTCCTTGTTGGCGACCTCGGCAAGCGGCACGTAGCCGATCGTCCACCGGTAGGGCCGCGAGGACTTGCGCACGATCGCAGGCATCACCGCATTCACGCCCTTGACGGCAAGCTCGACCGCCGCCTTGCCGACCGCATAGGCCTGATCCACATCCACCTGCGAGGCGATGTGGCGTGCCGAGCGCTGCAGGTAGTCGGCCACCGCCCAGTGATACTTGTAGCCGTGCGCTTCGCGCACCATGTTTGCGACTACCGGGGCGACGCCGCCGAGTTGCGTATGGCCGAAGGCATCGCGGGTGCCCGCGTCCGCGAGGAACTTGCCGTCCGCATACGCCGCTCCCTCCGACACCACGATGACGCAGTAGCCGTAGTCGGTGACACATTGCTTGACGCGATCGAGGAAGGCGCGGCCGTCGAACGGCGCTTCCGGGAAGAGGATGACATGCGGGGGCTCCGCGAGACCGCGGCCGCCCAGGCCGCTCGCGGCTGCGATCCATCCGGCATGACGCCCCATGACCTCGAACACGAACACCTTGGTCGATGTTCTCGCCATCGAGGCGACATCGAGCGCCGCCTCGCGCGTCGACACCGCGACGTACTTGGCCACCGAGCCGAAGCCCGGGCAGCAGTCGGTGTGCGGCAGGTCGTTGTCGACGGTCTTCGGTACGCCGACGCAGGTGATGGCGTAGCCGAGGGAGGCGCCGATCTGCGACACCTTGAGGGCGGTGTCCATCGAGTCGTTGCCGCCGTTGTAGAAGAAGTAGCGGATGTTATGGGCACGGAACACGTCGATCAGCCGCTGGTACTCGGCGCGGTTCTGCTCGATGCCCTTGAGCTTGAAGCGCGCCGAGCCGAAGGCGCCCGCCGGGGTGTGCCTGAGCGCGCGGATGGTCGCCGCACTCTCGCGGCCGACGTCGATGAGATCCTCGGTGAGCGCGCCGACGATTCCGTCGCGCCCGGCGTACAGCTTGTCGATGTGCTTCGAGCGCATGGCCGCTTCGATGACGCCGCACGCCGAGGCGTTGATGACGGCAGAGACGCCGCCGGATTGCGCGTAGAAGGCGTTGCTGCGAGGAAGCTTTTTCATGGTGTTGGCATCGGCCGAGTGGGTGTCGCGCCCAAGAATAACGCAGGCGGACGCGTGCCGTGGCGCCGCGTTTGACCTGGCTGAGAGCGGTCGGTAACGTGGCCAGCCTCTCTGCTGCGCAGGCAGCGTGTAAAGAAACAAAAGAACATGCGCATCATCCTGTTGGGGGCTCCGGGGTCGGGTAAGGGCACGCAGGCGCAGCGTCTCGCCGAGCGAGGCGGCATCCCGCAGATCTCCACCGGGGACCTGCTGCGCGCCGCGGTGGCGCGCGGGAGCGAGCTCGGGCGGGCCGCCAAGGCGGCCATGGATGCGGGCCGTCTGGTCGACGACGCCCTGGTCCTCGGCCTGATCCGCGAGCGCCTCGGCGAGGCGGATGCGCGCGGCGGCTTCATTCTCGATGGCTTCCCCCGCAACCTCTCCCAGGCGCGCTCGCTCGATGCGCTGCTCGCCGAGCTCGGACAGCCGCTCGATGCAGTGGTGCAGCTCGAGGTGGCGTCCGCGGAGCTCGTGCGCCGCATCTCCGGGCGGCGCAGCTGCGCGGACTGCGGGCGCGTCTTCAACCTCCTCACCGCGCCGCCTCCGACCGGCGCCGCCGCAGTCTGTCCGAGGACGGGCGCGCCGCACCGCCTGTTCCAGCGTCCCGACGATAACGAAGCCACGGTGAGCGAGCGGCTGCGGGTCTACGAGGAGCAGACGCGGCCACTGATCGATTTCTACCGTGCGCGCGGCATCCTGCGCAGCATCGACGCGCAGGGCGAGCTCGATGCGGTGACGCAGCGGCTCGGCGCGGCACTGCCCGCGCGGCAGCGAGCCGTTGCGGTGCGCGCGCGCAAGGCACCCGCGGCGCGCAAGAAGCGGACCGGCGGGCACCGGCGGCCCGCCGTACGGGCCGCGGCGCGGCGTCCGGCGAGCGCCAGGAAGGCGCCGCTGCGCACCGCACGCAAGAAGCGCACGCCCGCCCCCGGACGCAGCCGCAAGTCCCGTCTTCCCCGTCGCCATAGGTAAATTGGCTGCAATCGCAGGAAGCGATTGCAGCAGACATTACTTCGTAGACCGCCGGCAAAAGGCGGGGCCTGATACGCAGCAGTTGCGATCACCTCTGCCAGCCGAGCACTCCGTAGCAAGGCTGCCGCACGGGCTTTTGCCGGCTGCGCCTGGCGCCGGTCTACAACGCCGTCAGCAGCCGCTCGCCGAGCACCTCGCGGCGCCAGCCGCGCAGCACCGCCCCATCGCGCCGCCCATCGGCAAGGAGCTCGAGCTCGCGCCGCGGCGCCAGGACCTCCGGGACCAGGCCGAGCTCGG
>DASQGK010000035.1:0-40034 GCA_035632655.1 Steroidobacteraceae bacterium
TGTCGGTCGCATTCAACGACATGTGGCGCATCGGCTGGCGGCCGCTCGTCGCCGGGCTCGCGGTGGCATCCCTGGTGGGTGCCTGCAGCCTGACACTCACCCTGACCCTGCTGCACTTCGCACCCTAGGCTAAACTGCCGCTCGCGACGCCCGGCCGGCGTCATCGCGGAGACAGGCATGGGGAGGGAGCGAGCGAAAGTATCGCGGCGCGCGGCGGAGGAGGCGGTGCGCACGCTGATGCGCTGGGCGGGCGACAACCCCGCCCGCGAAGGACTGCGCGATACCCCGCAGCGCGTCGTGGATGCCTACCGCGACTGGTTCTCCGGGTACCAGATCGACCCCGCCGCATACCTGCGCCGCACCTTCGAGGAGGTCGGGGGCTACGATGAGATGGTGGTGCTGCGCGATATCTCCTTCGAATCTCACTGTGAGCACCACATCGCGCCCATGCTCGGGCGCGTGCACATCGGCTACCTGCCGGCCAACAAGGTGGTCGGCATCAGCAAGCTGGCCCGTGTGGTCGATGGCTATGCACGACGGCTGCAGGTGCAGGAGAAGCTGACGGCGCAGATCGCCGACTGCATCGCCGACGTGCTGAAACCCCGCGGCGTCGGGGTGGTGGTGGATGCGGCCCACGAGTGCATGACCACCCGCGGAGTGCACAAGCGCGCGGTCTCGATGGTCACCAGCCGCATGATCGGCGCCTTCAGGAGCGATGCGCGCACCCGCGCCGAGTTCCTGACCTTCATCGGCATCACGCACGCGCGCGAGGTGTAGCGCGCTGCAAGCTCAGGCCGAGAGCGCCGCCTCGGCGCGCGCGGCGCGTTTGCGGTCCTGCTCCTTGAGGAAACGCTTGCGGATGCGAATGGAGGCGGGCGTCACCTCGACCAGCTCGTCCTCGGCGATGAACTCGACTGCGTACTCGAGGGTGAGCTGGATGGGAGGCGTCAGCAGGATGGCATCGTCCTTGCCGGCGGCGCGGATGTTGGTGAGCTTCTTGGTCTTGATCGGGTTCACGACCAGGTCGTTATCGCGGCTGTGGATGCCGATGATCATGCCCTCGTAGAGCTTCTCGCCGGGGGCCACGAACAGGCGCCCACGCTCCTGCAGGTTGAAGAGAGCGTACGCCACGGCCTCGCCGTTCTCGTTGCTCACCAGCACGCCGTTGTGCCGGTCCGGGATCTCGCCTTTCACGGTCGCGAAGCCGTCGAAGATATGGCTCATGAGCCCGGTGCCCCGCGTCAGGGTGAGAAACTCGCCCTGGAAGCCGATCAGCCCGCGTGCCGGCACGCGGTACTCGAGACGCACACGGCCGTTGCCGCCGATACTCATGTCGGCGAGCTCGGCGCGCCGGCCGCCGAGGGCCTCCATCACGGCCCCCTGGTGCTCCTCCTCGATGTCGACGGTGAGGGCCTCGAAGGGCTCGTGCACCTCGCCGTCCACGATCCGGGTCAGCACCTGCGGCCGCGACACGGCCAGCTCATAGCCCTCGCGGCGCATGTTCTCGATCAGGATCGTGAGGTGCAGCTCGCCGCGGCCGGAGACGCGCAGCACGTCCGGCTCTTCGGTGTCTTCGACGCGCAGCGCCACGTTCGACTGCAGCTCGCGGTAGAGCCGCTCGCGAATCTGCCGGCTGGTCACGAACTTGCCTTCGCGTCCGGCGAGCGGCGAGGTGTTGACCTGGAAATTCATCTGCAGCGTCGGCTCGTCCACGAAGATCGGCGGCAACGCTTCCGGGTGCTCCGCGTCGCACACCGTGACCCCGATGTTCACCGCCTCGACGCCGGTGATGGCCACGATGTCACCCGCGCCGGCTTCCTCGACCGGCAGCCGCTCGAGGCCGGTGAAGTGCAGTACCTGGCCGATCTTCGCCGTGCCGCGCTCCTCGTTGCCGTAGCGCAGCGCGACGGTCTCACCCGCGCGCACCACGCCGCGGCGGATACGGCCGATGCCGATGCGACCCACGTAGGAGTTGTAGTCGAGGGTCGAGATCTGCAGCTGCAGCGGCAGATCCGCCTCGGCCGCGGGCGGCGGCACGTGCGCGAGGATCGCCTCGAACAGCGCCGCCATGTCGGGGCGCCGCTCGGTGTAGTCGGTGCTCGCCCAGCCCTGCAGCGCCGAGGCGTAGATCACCGGGAAGTCGAGCTGCGCATCGCTCGCGCCGAGCTTGTCGAACAGATCGAAGGTCTGATCGATCACCCATGCGGGCCGGCTTCCCGGGCGGTCGATCTTGTTGACCACGACGATGGCCTTGAGGCCCTGGGCGAGCGCCTTGCGCGTCACGAAGCGCGTCTGGGGCATCGGCCCCTCGACGGCATCGACGAGCAGCAGTACGCCGTCCACCATGGACAGCACCCGCTCGACCTCGCCGCCGAAGTCCGCGTGTCCGGGGGTGTCGACGATGTTGATGCGCGTGCCGCCGTACTCGATGGCGCAGTTCTTCGCGAGGATCGTGATGCCGCGCTCACGCTCGATATCGTTCGAGTCCATGATGCGCTCGCCCATGCGCTCGTGTGCCGCGAAGGTGCCGGACTGCTTCAACAGGCAGTCGACCAGCGTCGTCTTGCCATGATCGACGTGCGCGATGATGGCGATGTTGCGGATGGGGCGGTTCATGGGGCGGCCGCGGGGCCTTCCGTGAGGCGGCATCAAAAAAAGGGTGCGCAGGGTAGCAGAACGCCCAAAGGGGCGTCGGTATCATCATAACTTACTGAAAATTAAGGGCTATTTAGCCTTGCGAGGCAGGCCGATCCGCAGAGTTGCCACGGCGATGCGTACCTCGATGAAGAAGGCGATGAAAGCGGCGGCCAGGCACACCATGCCGCCGACGAACAGCAGGGCGATCGTGAGATCGAGTTTCAGGCCGAGAAAGGCATCCGCGAACAGCGCGACCACCACCAGCGCGACGAGCAGCGCCGCGATCGCCGCCATCGATATGGCCTTGTAGATATAGCCGGCGCGCCGCGCCAGCACCCCGAGCTCCCCGTGCAGCGGACCCTTGTCGCCGGGATGGTCGGCGAGTCTCTGCTCGAGAGTGCGCGCCCGATCCACCACGCGCGCGAGGCGATTGGTGAGCACTCCGAGCGTGGCGGCGACCCCCGACAGCAGGAAGACCGGAGCCACCGACGACTGAACCAGGTGCGCGATATCCATGCAGCGTCCCGCGGACGGCGCGGCCTGCGCGCCGCGCCCGCTATCATAACCGTACCGGCGGCGCGCGCAGCCCGCCGCCGCTATTGTACGGTCGTTCAACAACGGCGTGGCGCGGCGGCGCGGCAGGTGCGCTATGCTGCGCGGCGCCATGGCGTCCCCGGCATCCAGCGATGCGTTGATCATCGGCGGCGGTCACAACGGCCTCACCTGCGCCGCCTACCTCGCCTCGGCGGGGCTCAGCGTGACCGTGCTCGAGCGGCGTGCGGTGGTGGGCGGCGCTGCCGTCACCGAGGAGTTCCACCCGGGTTTTCGCAACTCGGTGGCCGCTTACACCGTCTCGCTCCTCAATCCCAAGGTGATCCGCGATCTGGAGCTGGCGCGCTACGGCTTGCGCATCGTCGAGCGGCGCTGCGCCAACTTCCTCCCCACCGCCGACGGGCGCTACCTGCTCACCGGTGAGGGGCGCACGGCCGCGAGCGTGGCGCGCTTCTCGGCGCGCGATGCGGCGCGCATCCCCGAGTACGGCGCACGTCTCGACGCCATCGCCCAGGTGCTGCGCGACCTGGTGCTGGTCACACCGCCGAATGCCGTCGCCGGGAGCTGGCGCGGGGCGCTGCCGGAGATGCTGCGCGCCGCCAGGGTCGGCGGGCGGCTGCGCAAGCTCGACATGGAGCTGCGGCGCGAGCTGCTGGCGCTTTTTTCCATGTCGGCCGGCGATTATCTCGATCGCTGGTTCGAGAGCGATCCGATCAAGGCCGTGTTCGGCTTCGACGGCATCGTGGGTAACTTCGCGAGCCCCTACTCGGGCGGCTCGGCCTATGTGCTGCTGCACCACGTCTTCGGCGAGGTGAACGGCAAGCCCGGCGCCTGGGGGCACGCCATCGGCGGCATGGGCGCGATCTCCGAGGCGATGGCCCGCAGCGCCACGGCGCGCGGCGCGGTCATCCGGGTGTCGACGCCGGTGCGGCAGGTGCTGGTCGAGGACGGCCGCGCGGTCGGGGCGGTCACCGAGTCGGGCGAGGTCGTGCGCGCCGCGGCCGTGGTCTCCAACCTCAACCCCAAGCTCCTCTATCTCAAGCTGTTCGAGCCGCGTGCGCTGCCGGCGGAGTTCCGCGAGCGCATCAGTCAGTACCGCTGCGGTTCGGGCACCTTCCGCATGAACGTCGCGCTCGCGGAGCTGCCCGATTTCACCTGCCTTCCCGGCAGGGCGCTCGCCGACCATCACACCGCCGGCATCATTCTCGCTCCGACGCTGCGCTACATGGAGCAGGCGTACTTCGATGCGCGCCTGCACGGCTGGTCGCAGCGGCCGATCATCGAGGTCGTGCTCCCTTCGACGCTCGACGACAGTCTCGCGCCCCAGGGACAACACGTCGCGAGTCTCTTCTGTCAGCACGTGGCGCCGGAGCTGCCGGACGGCGCCTCCTGGGATGCGCATCGCGAGGAGGTCGCGGATCTGATGATCGACACCGTCAATGCCTATGCGCCGAACTTCAGGGCGGCGGTGCTCGGACGCCAGGTCCTGAGCCCGCTCGACCTGGAGCGAACCTTCGGGCTGGTGGGGGGCGACATCTCGCACGGCGTCATGAGCCTCGATCAGCTGTTCTCGGCGCGTCCGCTGCTCGGCTACGGCAACTACCGCGGTCCGCTCTCCGGACTCTACCTGTGCAGCGCCGGCACCCACCCGGGCAGCGGTGTCACGGGAGCTCCGGGCCACAACGCGGCGCGCGAGATCCTCGGCGATTTCCGCCGCGGCCGCCTGCGCAGGGTCGCTTGAAGCTGCCGCGCGCACGCGGCGCGGCGAGCAGCGGGCCGGCACGTACGCCGCCCGGCCCGCAGGGCGGGGAGGGCGCCCGGAGACGCTTCGAGCGGCAGCTCCCGGCGCAGCGGCGCGCGGCGCTGATTGCCGCCACCATCGAGTGCCTGAAGCGCTACGGCCACGATGGACTCTCGATCCGCACCATCTCCGCCCAGGCCGGTGTCTCGGTGGGGCTTATCAACCATCACTTTCCCAACAAGGACGAACTCGTCGCCGCCGCCTACCGGCACTTCAACCGCGAGCTGGTGGAGGGGCTGAAGGAGGCGGTGGCGCGCGCGGAGAAGACACCCGCGGCGCGGCTGCGTGCCTTCCTCGCCGCTTCCTTCTCGCCGCCGAATCTGGATGCCGACGTGCTGGCGGTGTGGGTGGTGTTCTGGGGCATGTACCGCCACTCCCGGCCAATCCAGCGGGTGCAGCGCGACACTTACGCCGACTACGTGCGGCTGGTGCACGAGATGCTCGCGGACCTGCTGGGTGGCGCGGTCGGGACGCGCGCGCGCCGCACCCGGCGTGTCGACCTGCGTCTCGCCGCCATCGGCCTGACCGCGCTCATCGACGGGCTGTGGCTCGAGTGGTGTCTCGAGCCCGGCAGGCTCCGTCCGCGCGAGGCGGTGGCGCTATGCGAAGGCTGGGTGGAGGGCCTGCGGTGAGCGTGCCGGAGGCGCTCTGGAATAGCCGATAATCGCCCCCACATCGCATCGATCTGCACTGCATGAGGAGGCTTACCGTGGCGAGCGCGGCTCATCCGGCGCGCCGCAGCCAGCAGCCTGCGCCGCCAGCCGTCGAGGCGCTGACACTGCGCAGCTTCTTCGGCGTCTTCCGCTACAGCCGTCGGGCGCTCGAGCTCGTCTGGAGCACCGACCGCACGCTCACCGTGGCGCTGGGGCTCCTCACGCTGCTCGCCGGCGTGCTGCCCGCCTCGGTGGCTTACGTCGGCTCGCTGATCGTCGATGCGGTGGTTGCGGCGATGCGCAGCGGCGCCAGCGCCGCGCACGTCGTGGCGCTGGTAGTGCTCGAGGGGGCGCTGGTGGCCGCGATCGCGGCGGCACAGCGCGGACTGTCTCTGTGCCAGTCGCTGCTGCGCGCGCAGCTGGGTCAGCGCGTCAACGTGATGATCCTCGAGAAAGCGCTCACCCTGGAGCTGGCGCACTTCGAGGACTCGGAGTTCTACGACAAGCTGACGCGCGCGCGTCGTGAGGCCTCCACGCGCCCCCTGAGCCTCGTCACCCGCACCTTCGGGCTCACACAGAACGGCATCTCGCTGGCGAGCTATGCGGTGCTGCTCGCGCACTTCTCGCCGTGGGCGGTGGCGGTGCTGCTGCTCGCGGGATTCCCTGCTTTCGTTGCCGAGGTCAAATTCTCCGGCGATGCCTTTCGCCTCTTCCGCTGGCGCTCGCCCGAGTCGCGCATGCAGATATACCTCGAGACCGTGATCGCGCGCGAGGATCACGCCAAGGAGGTCAAGCTCTTCGGCTTAGGGGCGCGCCTGCTCGAGCGCTACCGCGCGATCTTCCGCCGCCTGTATGGCGAGGACCGCGCGCTCACCGTGCGCCGCGACGCCTGGGGCTTCGCTCTCGGTCTCATCGCCACCGCGGCTCTCTACGCAGCCTATGCCTGGATCGCCGTAAGCACGGTGCGCCGGCTCATCACGCTCGGCCAGATGACCATGTATCTGGCGCTCTTCCGTCAGGGGCAGTCGGCGGTGTCGGCCATGCTCTCGGCGGTCGGGGGCATGTACGAGGACAACCTCTATCTCTCGACGTTGTACGAATATCTCGAGACGCCGGTGGCTGCGCCGGGCGGCGCGGCGCTGCGCGGCCCGCAACCCGCGGACGGCATTCGCTTCGAGGACGTGAGTTTCAGCTACCCGGGGGCGGAGGAGGCGGCGCTCGAGCACGTGACGCTGCACCTCAAGCCCGGCGCGAGCCTGGCGCTGGTGGGCGAGAATGGCTCCGGCAAGACCACGCTCATCAAGCTTCTGACCCGCCTCTATGTGCCCACCGCCGGGCGCATCGTCCTCGACGGCCGCGACCTCGCCGAGTGGGACGAGGCGACGCTGCGCGCGCGTATCGGGGTCATCTTCCAGGACTTCGTTCGCTACCAGATGCTGGTCGGGGAGAACGTCGGCGCGGGCGACGAGCGCTACTTCGAGGACGAGGACCGCTGGCGCAGCGCCGCGGGCAAGGGGCAGGCGAGCGAGTTCATCGAGGCGCTGCCGGCCGGTTATCGCACCCAGCTCGGCAAGTGGTTCCGCGACGGGCGCGAGCTCTCGGGCGGGCAGTGGCAGAAAATCGCGCTGTCGCGCGCCTTCATGCGCACGGGCGCCGACATCCTGGTGCTGGATGAGCCGACCGCGGCCATGGACGCGCAGGCGGAGGCGGAGGTTTTCGAGCATTTCCGCCAGCTGGCGCACGATCGCATCACCATCCTCATCTCGCATCGCTTCTCCACCGTGCGCATGGCGGATCAGATCGCGGTGCTCAACCGCGGGCATATCGTCGAACGCGGCACGCACGAGGAGCTCATGCGGCTGAACGGCCGCTACGCGCACCTCTTCACGTTGCAGGCGCGCGGCTACCGCTGAACGATCACCTCACCGGCCCGGCGATCATTTGGGTGGTGGCGGCGGAGTCTCCGCGGCCGGGGCCGCGCTTGCGGCGCGCGCCGCGGCCCGCATGCGCCTGAGATCGATGGGGCGGATCTCGGCGATCGGACAGCTCATGCGGTCCACACGTACCGAGTCGAAGCGCGCGTACACCGAGCCGGCGATCGAGCGCGTGAGCTCGATGTGGTTCACCCAGGGGAGCCCGCGGGTGCCGCAGGGCGACCAGACCGTGAGCATGTAGGCGCCGCTCGCGCCGACGAAGACAACCAGCTCGCTGTCGCTCAGGGCTTCCCACCCCTCGATGTAGCCCATCCAGTTGAAATGATCGATCGGGGCGCCGGCATAGGGCAGATAGCGCGCGCGCGCCGGCTGAGCCCCGCGCGCCTGCTGAGCGAGCGACGGCTCGCCCTGCCCCGGCGCGCGCGGCGGCGTCGGCTGCGACGGTACGCTCGCGCAGGCTCCGGTGAGGGAAAGCGCCGCGGCCGTGAGTGCCAGCTTGAGTGCGGAGCGAGGCATGCGACTCTCCGGCCCAACGCGCCCATCCGCGGGCCGTTGACGCTGGCGCGCACTCGGCGGCGTTCCGACCCGCCGTTACCCTCAGCCGGGCGTCAGCACCACCACCGCGAGCGGCGGCAGCCGCAGGTGGAGCGAGAAGGCGTGGCCGTGGGAAGGAGTCTGCGAAGCCTGGAGGGCACCGAGATTGCCCTGGCCGCTGCCGCCATAGTCGGCGGCGTCGCTGTTGAGCCGCTCGCGCCAGCGGCCGCCGTGCGGCACGCCGAGGCTGTAGCGCTCGCGGGGAACGGGCGTGAAGTTGCACACCACCAGCGCAACGCCGCCGGAGCGGTCGCGGCGCAGGAACGAGATCACACTGATATCGGCCTGATCGCAGTCGATCCAGCTGAAGCCGGCGTCGCTGAAGTCGAGCTCGTGCAGCGCCGGTGTCTCGCGATACAGCCGGTTGAGATCGCGCACCCAGCGCTGCACGCCCGCATGCAGCGGGTAGCGCAGCACGTGCCACTCGAGGCTCTCCTCGTGCTGCCACTCGCGCCGCTGGCCGAACTCTCCGCCCATGAACAGCAGCTTCTTTCCTGGATGGGTCCACATGTAGCCGAAGAGCAGACGCAGGCTCGCGAACTGCTGCCACTCATCGCCCGGCATCCTGCCGAGGAGCGAGCCCTTGCCGTGCACCACTTCATCGTGCGACAGCGGCAGCACGAAGTTCTCGGTGAAGGCGTACCAGAGGCTGAAGGTGAGACGGCTGTGATGGTACTTGCGGTGCACCGGGTCCTGCTTGAGGTAATCGAGCGTGTCGTGCATCCAGCCCATGTTCCACTTCAGGCCGAAGCCGAGCCCCCCGAGGTACGTCGGGCGCGACACAGCGGGCCAGGCGGTCGACTCCTCGGCGATCGTCTGCGTGTCGGGATGGTCGCGGTAGACCGCGAGGTTCAGCTGCCGCAGGAACTCGACCGCCTCGAGATTCTCGTGTCCGCCGAAGCGGTTGGGAATCCACTCCCCGGCACGCCGCGCATAGTCGAGGTAGAGCATCGAGGCCACCGCGTCCACGCGCAGCGCGTCGATGTGGTAGTGCTCGAGCCAGAAGAGCGCGCTGCTGCCGAGGAGATTGCGCACCTCGGCGCGGCCGTAGTTGAAGATCGAGCTGTGCCACTCGGGGTGAAAGCCCTGGCGCGGGTCGGCGTGCTCGTACAGGTGCGTGCCGTCGAAGCGCGCGAGCCCATGCTCATCGGTGGGGAAGTGCGAGGGGACCCAGTCGAGCACCACACCGATGCCGCGCTGGTGCAGATAATCGACGAAGTACATGAAGTCCTGGGGCGTGCCGTAGCGCGCGCTCGGCGCAAAGAAACCGGTGACCTGATATCCCCAGGAGCCGTAGAAGGGATGCTCCATCACCGGCAGCAGCTCGATGTGCGTGAAGCCGAGCTCGGTGACGTAGTCGGCGAGGGCGTGCGCGAGCTCGCGGTAGCTCAAGTGACGGTTGCCCTCCTCGGGCACCCGCCGCCAGGAGCCGAGGTGTACCTCGTAGATCGACCAGGGCGCGCCGAGCGCATTGGGGGTGCGGCGGCCCTCCATCCACGCAGCATCGCCCCACGGGTAGGCGAGGTCCCAGACTACTGAGGCGGTGCGCGGCGGGACCTCCGAGCGGAACGCATAAGGGTCGGCCTTGTCGGTGCCGCTGCGACCGTCGCTCGCCACCACGTGGTACTTGTAGAGCGCGCCGCGACCGACGCCCGCCACCGTTGCCTCCCAGATGCCGGAGGAGTCGGCGCGCGGGCTGAGCGGGTGCCGCCCGCGCTCCCATGCGTTGAAGTCTCCGACTACCGAGACCGCGGATGCATTGGGTGCCCAGACTGCGAAGCTCGTCGCCGCAGATGCACCCTCGGCCGGCGGCACGGGATGCGCGCCCAAACGCTCGTAGGCGCGCAGGTATGTGCCTTCGCGGAAGTGGTAGATGTCCTGTGCGGTCAGAAACATCTACGGGAGTCTAACCCGGTCAGGGCAGGCGGCGGCGTCCGGAGCTGCCCACGAACACCAGGTGCTCGCCCGAGTCGCGATGGCCGAGCCCGGCGGCCGCCGCCAGCGTGCGCCGGGCTCGCTCGGCCGCGGCCTGCGATTCGGTGGCGGCGGCGAGGGCCTCGACCGGCTGGGCGAGCAGGTATCCCTGCACGCTGACCGGTCCGCACTGCGCCAGGAACTCGAGCTGCGCGCTGCGCTCGACTCCCTCGGCCACCACCTGCAGGCCCAGGCCGTGGCAGAGCGCCACGATGGAACGCACGATGGCGGCAGAGCGTGGATTGGTGTCCACCCCGGCCACCAGCTGGCGGTCGAGCTTCACGCGCGTGATCGGCAGCTGCTCGAGCGAGGTGAGGGAGGAGTAGCCCATGCCGAAGTCATCGAGCGCGATCGACACGCCGAGCGCACGCAGCTGGTGGAGCGATTCGACGGTGGCGCTGCCCGTCTGCACCACGGTTTCGGTGATCTCGAGCTCGAGCGCGCTCGGCGGGAGCCCGGTGGCCGCGAGCGTGCGCGCGACCTGCTCGACGAAATCGCTCTCGAAGAACTGCGGGGGCGAGACGTTGACGGCAACGCTGGCGCGCTCCCAGCCCTGGGCGCGCCAGCCCGCGGCCGTGGCGGCGGCGCTGCGCAGCACCCAGCCGGTGAGCTCGTGGATGATCCCGGACTTTTCCGCGACGGGGATGAACTCGGCGGCGGTGGCGATGCGTCCGTCGGGCCGCCGCCAGCGCAACAGCGCTTCGAGTCCGGTGGTCTCGAAGCGCTGCAGCGCCACGATCGGCTGGAACAGGAGCGTGAGCTCGCCGCCCTCGACCGCGCGCCGCAACGCCTGCTCGAGACGGAAGCGCTGCGCCGCTGCGTCGTAGAGCTCGGGACTGTAGAGCGCCACGCGGTTGCGGCCGCGCTCCTTGGCGTGGAACAGCGCGACGTCGGCCGCGCGCAACAGACCCTCGGCATCGGCGGCGTGCTCGGGATAGAGGCTCGCGCCGACACTGGCGCTGGTGGTGAGGAGCCGGCCGTCGACGGTCAGCGGCTGCTGCAGCGTGCTGACGATGCGCGCGGCACAGGCGCTGACCTCTTCGCTCGACTGGACATCCTCGAGCAGCACCGTGAATTCATCGCCCCCGAGCCGCGCCAGCAGTCCCATGCCGCCGGTAGCGGCGTGCAGGCGGTCGGCGATGTGCTGCAGCACGCGGTCGCCGAAGGTATGTCCGAGGGTGTCGTTGATCGACTTGAAGTTGTCGACGTCGATGAAAAGCAGCGCCAGTCGCTGGCGCGTGCCGGCGCGCGACAGCGCGGCGCCGAGCCGCGCCGACAACTGCCGGCGGTTGGGCAGCTGGGTGAGAGGATCGTGGTGCGCGAGATGATGGAGCTGGCGCGTGCGCTCGTCGACGTGCCGCTCGAGCTCGGCCTGGTGGGCGCGCAGCTCGCCCTCGGCGCGCGCTACCCGGTCGGCCATGCTGTTGAATGCATCCGCGAGCTCGGCGATCTCGGCCGAGCCGCCCCGCGGGGCACGCGCGCTGCGGTCGCCGCCGGCCAGCTGCCGCGTCGCGGCCGTGAGCCGCCGCACCGGCAGGCTGATGCTCAGCGTGAGCAGCACCGACACCACCAGCAGCAGCGCGAGCACCGCCGCGCCGGTGATGATGAGGGTGCGCTCGGCGAGCGCGGTCGCAGTGGCGGCATGCTGCGAGGCCGCGAGCAGGCCCTGACGGGCCGGCTTCTGCAGCAGGTCCTGCACGCCCGCCGTCAGGCTGGCGCTCTCCTCGAGCAGCCGGTGACGCTCGCTGTCGCTCGCCGCGTCGTAGCGCGCGATGCGCTCGCGCAGCTGCGCCGCCTCGTCGAAGTCCTGGCGGACGAGTGTCAGCCAGGCGCGGCCGGGAGAGCTCTGCAGTTCCGCCATGTGGGCGTTGAGCAATGCGTCGAAGTCGCGCTCGCGTCTGCCCAGCAGGCTCGGATCGTCGTTGCCGCGGAGCGCATCGATCGCCGCCTGCAGCTCCGCGAGCGAGCGCCGTGCCACCACCTGTGTGCCGTTGATCGCCAGCCCCGACCCGCCCGCGCTCACGATGCGTTCGTAGACGTCCTCGAGGTCGGCGCGGCGCTCCTCGACCCACTGAGCACGTTGCGCGGCGCGCATCGCGAAGCTGCGCGCGGCCTCGATGTGCTGCCGCAGCTCCTCGCGCAGTGCGCGCGCGGCCAGGCTCACGGGCGGGGGAGGCGTGCTGTCGAAGTAGCTGCCGAGCGCCTCTTCGAGCTCCGTGGCGGCGGCCGAGATCGTCGCGAACCCGGTGACATTGCGCGCCTGAATGTAGGCGCCTACGGCGCGGTCGTAGTCGACGAGGCGTTCCAGCACCGCGCTGGCGCGGCTCTCGAGCGGCTCGTCCTGGTTCTGCATGTTGCGCACCGCCTGCAGCGCCTCGCCTGCGGTGTGGGTTGCCAGCATCTCAGCGGCCACCAGCACGGCGGCGACCGCCGCCAGACCTAGCGCGAGCCGGGCGCCTACGCCGAAGCGCGGCAGGCGCAGCCAGCGCGGCCGGGAGCGTGCCCCACGGGACGCGGCGCCGGGTGCGGCCGAAGTGGCGGTTTCAGGGGCAGGTGGCGGCATGCGACATAAGCCGTTGATGGGTAGATGCTTCTTTGTCCTATACTAGCTCGTACGATGAGGGGCGACCGCGACGCATGACAGAACTCGCCGATACCTTCGATGCGGCCTTCTCCAAGGCCGTGGATCTCGGCAACCGCATCGCCGACAAGGACAAGGATGCGGATCTATGGGATATCGCTGACGGACTGTTGGCGGGCGCCCTGCAGTACTGGCTTTACTCGCGCCAGCCCTGCGGCGATCCGCGCTGTCAGGACTGCCTGCCGATCAGCACCGCCGAGGGTCGCATGGCGGAGCTCAAGCGGCTGATCGAGCAACTCGCCTCCGAGAGCGAATACTTCCACACACCGACCGACGCCAACGCCGGCAGAGCTTGAGCCTCAGCCGGTGGCACGCGCCGGCACGGCGCCGCCGGCCACTTCCGCCAGCGCCTGCTCGAACAGGTGGCACCCTTCCTTCAGCAGCGCATCGGAGATGGTGAGCGGCGCGAGGAAACGGATCACGTTGGCATAGACGCCGCAGGACAGAATGATGAGTCCGCGGCGCCCGGCCGCCTGCACCAGCGCCTTGGTGAGCTCCGCGTCGGGGAGGTCGGCGCGCGCATTTCTGACCAGCTCGAGCGCGACCATCGCGCCTGCGTGCCGTACCTCGCCGATGCACGGGAAGCGCACACCCAGGCCCTTGAGGCGCGAGCTCAGGAAGCGTCCGATTTCGGCGGCGCGCGCCAGCAGCTGCTCATCACGCAGCACCTCGAGCACCGCGAGGCCGGCGGCACAGGCGAGCGGTGAGCCGGCGAAGGTGCCGCCGAGGCCACCGGGACCGGGTGCGTCCATGATCTCCGCCTTGCCCGTCACGGCCGAGAGTGGCAAGCCGCCCGCGACGCTCTTGGCGATCGTGATCAGATCCGGCTCGACGCCCGAGTGCTCGATCGCGAACATGCGTCCGGTGCGCCCGAAGCCACTCTGGATCTCATCGGCGATGAAGACGATGCCGTGCGCGTCGCACAGGCTTCGCAGCCGCCTGAGGAGCTCGGGCGGCGCGGGATAGAAGCCGCCCTCGCCGAGCACCGGCTCGATGATGATGGCGGCGACGCGCGCCGGATCCACGTCCGCCTTGAAGAGCTGCTCGAGCGCGGCGAGCGTGTCCTCGACCGTGACGCCGTGGTAGGGCATCGGGAAGGGCACGTGATAGATCTCGGGCAGCATCGGCCCGAAGCCGGCTTTGTAGGGCTGAACCTTGCCGGTGAGGCTGATGCAGGCGAGCGTCCGCCCGTGGAAGCCGCCGGAGAAGGCGATCACCGCCGAGCGCCGGGTGTGGAAGCGCGCGATCTTGATGGCGTTCTCGACGGCCTCCGCGCCCGTGGTGAGAAAGATGGTCTTCTTCGCTCCTCCCATGGGGGCAAGCGCGTTGAGCGCTTCGGCGAGCGCGACGTAACTCTCGTTGGGCGTCACCTGAAAGCAGGTGTGGGTGAGCTTCTCGAGCTGCTGCGCGATCGCCGCCTTCACCCTGGGGTGCAGGTGGCCGGTGTTGAGCACCGAGATGCCGCTGGCGAAGTCGATGTAACGGCGGCCCTCGACATCCCAGAGCTCGGCGTTGGAGGCGCGCTCGGCGTAGACGGCGAGGGAGTTGGTGACGCCGCGCGGGATGGCCTGCTGGCGGCGGGCATGAAGCTCTGCGTTGGAAGTCACAGGCGGTTCCTCTTCGGGTTTGGTCAGCGACCCGAGCCGAGCAGCGCCGCCCGGTGGATCGCCGCGCGAATGCGCTGATAGGTGCCGCAACGGCAGATGTTGCCGGACATGAACTGGTCGATGTCGGCGTCGGAGGGTTGCGGATTGCGTGCCAGCAAGGCCGCCGCCGACATGATCTGCCCGGACTGGCAGTAGCCGCACTGCGGAACGTCGAGCTCGATCCAGGCGCGCTGCACCGGGTGGCTGCGGTCGGGCGACAGGCCCTCGATCGTCGTGACCTTGCGGGCGCCGACCGCGCTCACCGGTGTCACGCAGGAGCGCACGGGCTCGCCCCCGAGGTGCACGGTGCAGGCGCCGCACAGTGCCTTGCCGCAGCCGTACTTGGTGCCGGTGAGTCCGAGCGTATCGCGCAGCACCCACAAGAGCGGCATGTCGGCTGCGACGTCGACCGACAGGTCTTTACCGTTGACGTTCAGTTTGATCATGAATGCGGCCGGCGGCTCACCGCTGCGTACTATACCGCGAGTCGATGCGGGGGCAGGAAAGACCCTCTAGAATGTGCGCATCTTGAGTGAGACCTCATCCAACGCCGCTCCCGCGCAGGCGATCAGCACTGAGGTGCTCATCATTGGCGCAGGTCCCTGCGGCCTGTTCCAGGTGTTCGAGCTGGGGCTGCTCGGCATCGGCGCGCACGTGGTGGATTCGCTGCAGCACCCCGGCGGCCAGTGCGCCGAGCTCTACCCCGACAAGCCGATCTACGACATTCCCGCGCTACCGGTGTGCGGCGCGCAGGAGCTGGTCGATCGTCTGCTGCAGCAGATCAAACCCTTCAAGGCGCAGCTGCACCTCGGACAGGAAGTGGTGGCATTCGCGCGCACCGCGGCGGGACGCTTCCAGATCGCAACCGCGGCCGGTACGCGCTTCGATGCCGGCGCGGTGGTGATCGCCGCCGGGCTCGGTTCCTTCCAGCCGCGCCGCATCGGCATCGAGGGTGCCGAGGCCTTCGAGGGCACGGCGCTTCACTACCGCGTGCGCAATGCGGCAGCGCTCGCCGGCAAGCGCCTGGTGGTCTTCGGCGGCGGCGACTCAGCGCTCGACTGGACGCTCGAGCTGGTCCACAAGGCGCGCAGCCTCGACCTCGTGCATCGCCGGCCGGAGTTCCGCGCCGCGCCCGCATCCGTCGCCCGCATGCGCGAGCTGGTCGCCGCCGGCCGCATGCGGCTCTTCGAGGCGCTGCCGCACTCGCTCAGAGTCGAAAACGGCAGCCTGCATGGAGTCAACATCCGCGCGGGCGACGGCAGCGTCACGGCGCTCGAGGCCGAGCAGCTGCTGGTGTTCTTCGGCCTCCATCCGAAGCTCGGCCCGATCGCGGAGTGGGGACTGGAGCTGGAGAAAAAGGCGCTGCGGGTCGATGCGGAGAAATTTCAGACCAGCGTGCCGGGCGTGTTCGCGGTCGGCGATATCAACACCTATCCCGGCAAGAAGAAGCTCATCCTGTCCGGTTTCCACGAGGCGGCGCTGGCCGCGTTCGCGATCCAGCATCACCTCTATCCGCAGAAGAAACAGTTCCTGCAATACACCACCACCAGCCCGGTGATGCATCAGCGCCTCGGGGTGCCGGACTAGCGCGTCATGGACCACCGTCTCGCCGATCTCCTGCAGCTGCTCGAGCTCGAGCCGCTGGAAGAAAATCTCTTCCGCGGCGAGAGCCGCGACATCGGCGCGCCCCAGGTGTTCGGCGGCCAGGTGCTGGGGCAGGCGCTCACCGCCGCCGCCGCCACGGTCGAGGCGCGCGTGGTGCACTCATTGCATGCCTATTTTCTGCGGCGCGGCGACTGCAATGCGCCCATCGTCTACCAGGTCGACCGCAGCCTCGACGGCCACAGCTTCAGCAATCGCCGCGTGGTGGCGATCCAGCACGGCGCGCAGATCTTCAACATGACGGCCTCGTTTCAGGTCGCCGAGAGCGGCTACGACCACCAGCTCGACATGCCGCGGGTGCCCCCGCCCGAGAGCCTGGCGGATCCGGCCCCGCCGGCGGCGCTGCTCGAGAAGCTGCCCGAGAAGGTGCGGCGCTTCTTCTCGCAGGAGCGGCCCTTCGAGTTCCGCCTGGTGCAGCCGGTCGATTACGTGAATCCGCGTCCGGCGCCGCCGTTGCGGCAGATCTGGGTGCGCGCGGTGGGGCCGCTCGGGGACGGCGAGATGCTGCACCGGCGGCTGCTCGCCTACGTGTCGGATTTCTTCCTGCTCGACACGGCAACTCTCCCGCACGGCACATCGTTCCTCAAAGCCTCGCTCATCATGGCCACGATCGATCACGCCATGTGGTTTCATCGGCCGCTGCGGGTCGATGACTGGCTGCTGTGTGCCATGGAGAGCCCGAGCGCCTCGGGCGCGCGCGGCTTCGCCCGCGCGAGCATCTTCGCGCGCGACGGGCGGCTGGTCGCGAGCGCAGCTCAGGAAGGGCTCATGCGCCCCCGCTGAGGAGGCCGGGCGCGTCGGCCGTGCGGCTCAGCGCGCCGCGCGTGCGGCGAGTGCCGCGAGGTCCTTGAGCAGCAGCGGATTGAAACGCTGCGGCGCCTCCAGCATGAGGAAATGCCCGGTGTGCGGCAGCACGTCGAGCGTGAAATCCGGCAGCGATCGGCGGATGCGCGGCGCGTCCGTCGGAGCCAGATCGGAGTTGATCGCGTACACCGGCACGTGCACCGCGGCGGTGATCGTCGTCAGGTCGAGCGCCAGCAGCTTCTCGAGCGTCGGGATCGCCACCGCGGGTGCGCGCAACGACATGTCGTAGGCCACCTTCTGCACCAGCAGCGGGTCGGCGCCGCGCTCGAACAGCCGGTCGCTCACCAGCGCGCGCGTCGCGCCGACGAAGTCGGTGCGAAATGGCGCGATCCGGGCCGCAATCTCCCGCGGTGTAGCCGGCGGCAGGCCCACGGAGCGCAGCGCGTCCACCGCAACCACGCCGATGACGCGCGCGCCGATGCGCGGCACGGCCGCGAGCGCCACCGTCGCGCCCATCGAATGCCCGACCAGGATCAGGCGCGCGTTCGGGATCTGCCGCGCGATGAGGGCGACGTCGCCGGCATAGTTGGCGATCGACCAGTCGGTGCGGTTGGCGCCCGAGGCGCCATGTCCGGCGAGATCGAGCGCAACCACTGTGTAGTAGGATTTGAGCGCATCGATCTGCGCGTGCCAGTAAGCGGCGTTGCCGCACCAGCCATGTACCAGCAGCACCGCGGGCTCGCCCTGGCCGTACACCTGGTACTCGAGATGCACCAGGTCGGCGGTCGTCGCAATCCGCGGGCCCTCGGCGGCCGCCGCCGCCGCTCCCGCGGCGGGCGGGGGGGCGGGCCCTGCGGGCTTGCCGCCCTGACTGCACGCGGCAAGCGCCGCGGCCGCGACCGCCACCCACCACGCGCGCTGCGCCGTGCGTACCTGTCTCATTCGCTGCGCAATACCTTACCCGGATTCATGATGCCGTGCGGATCGAGCGCCCGCTTCACCGCCCGCATCACCGCGAGCTCGGCGGGCGGCGCGTAGCGCTCGAGCTCTCCCACTTTGGAGCGACCGATGCCGTGCTCGGCGCTGAAGCTGCCGCCGAGCCCGACCGCCAGATCGTGCAGAGCACGCCGCACCTCTGCGGTGCGCGCCGCGAGCGCGGCGCCGTCGGCGCCGCGCGCCTGACTCAGGTTGAAGTGCAGGTTGCCGTCGCCCACGTGCCCGTAGGCGACCAGCCGCGCATCCGGCAGGTGCTCGCTCACCCAGGCGGCGCCGCGCTCGACGAACTCCGGCAGTGCGCTGATCGGCACCGAGATATCGTGCTTGAGGCTCGCGCCCTCACGGGTCTGAGCCTCCGGGACCGTCTCGCGCATTTTCCAGAGCGCCGCCCGCTCGCGCTCGCTGCGCGTCACGACCGCATCACGCACCAGGCCGGCTTCCAGCGCGGCGCCCAGTGCCTCGGTCAGACGCTCCTCGAGCGGCTCGGCCGGGCTCGAGGAGCTGAGCTCGCACAGCACGTACCAGGGATGCGCGCCCCCCAGCGGATCGCTCACTCCGGGGATGTGCGCGGCGGTGAGCTCGAGCGCGATGCGCGGCAGCAGCTCGAAGGAGCTCACGCGATCGCCGCTCGCTTCGCGCAGGCGGCCGAGCAGCGCCACGGCGCTGGCGACGTCGGCCACCGCAGCGAAGGCGGTGGCGGTGCTGCGAATCTGTGGAAAGAGCTTGAGGCTGGCGGCAGTGATCACGCCGAGGGTGCCCTCGGCGCCGAGGAAGAATGCGCGCGTGTCGTAACCGGTGTTGTCCTTGCGCAGCGCGCTCAGCAGCGGCAACACGGTGCCGTCGGGCAGCACCACCTCGAGGCCCAGCACCAGATCGCGCATCATCCCGTAGCGCAGCACGTTGACTCCGCCGGCGTTGGTCGAGAGATTGCCGCCGATCTGACAGCTGCCCTCCGACCCGACGCTCAGCGGGAAGTAGCGCCCGGCCTCGAGCGCCGCACGCTGCACCTCGGCCAGCGTGCAGCCGGCTTCCGCGGTGAGCGAGTAATTTCCCGGATCGACGCCGCGTATGCGGTTGAGACGTCGCAGCGAGAGCAGCAGCTGCCGCCCGGATTCATCGGGCGTGGCGCCGCCGCAGTAGCTGGTGTTGCCGCCCTGCGGTACGACGCCGACGCGGGCGGCATGGCAGGCGGCGAGGATCTGCGACACCTGCGCCACGCTGCGCGGCAGCGCCACCGCCAGGGCGCGCCCCTGGTAGAGCCGACGGTGATCGGTGAGATAGGGCGCGCAGTCCGCGCCGCTCAGCAGGCCGCCGTCGCCGAGAATTCCGCGCAGGGTCCCCAGCAGGTCCACGCGCGCACTTGGCTCCGGTCAGTGCGTGCCGAGCGCGCGCAGCGCCGCAATGCGCTCGTCGAGCGGCGGGTGGCTCATGAAGAGCCGCTTGAGGCCGAAGCCCTCGTCGCCCGCGATGCCGAACGCCGCCAGCTGCCGGCTCGGCAGCGGCTCATGCACGCGCTTGAGCTCCTCGAGGGCTTCGATCATGTTCGGCGTGCCGGCGAGCTGTGCCCCGCCGCGGTCGGCGCGGAACTCGCGCCAGCGCGAGAACCACATGACGATCGGTGTGGCGAGCAGGCCGAAGGCGATCTGCAGCGCGTAGAAGGTGAGGTAGGAGGCGATGCCACGGCCATCGTCGGAGCGGAACACCGCGCGGTCGACGATGTTGCCGACCAGCCGCGCCAGGAACAGCACGAAGGTGTTCACGATGCCCTGAATGAGGGTGAGCGTCACCATGTCGCCGTTGGCGACGTGCGTCATCTCGTGACCGAGTACCGCCTCGATCTCCGGGCGGCTCATGCGCTGCATCAGCCCGGTGCTCACCGCCACCAGCGAGGAGTTGCGGCTCATGCCGGTGGCGAAGGCGTTGGGCTCGGGAGAGTCGAAAATGCCGACCTCCGGCATGCGCACGCCGACGTTGCGCGCGTGGTGCTCCACCACCGACAGCAGCCACTGCGCGGTCGGGTCGGCCGACTGCGCGGCGATCACCTGCACGCCCATGAACATCTTGGCCTGCATCTTCGACATAGCCAGCGAGACGAACGCGCCGCCGAAGCCGAACAGCGACGCCCATACCAGTAAGCCTTCCAGGCTCTGGCCACGAGCGGCGAGATAGTCGTTGATCCCGAGCAGCTGTGCGACCACCGACAGCACGAGGAGAACGGCGATATTGGTGATGACGAACAGCAGGATGCGCTTGATCATGGGTGTCACACGGTCAACGGGGCAGGCACTCTAACCCGACCCCTCCTGAGCCGCCAGCCTTGGGGCGGTGGACGGAGATTCAAGAGCGGCGCGGCGGCCGCGAGTCTCAGCCGATCGCCACCCCGAGCGCACGACCGACCAGAAAGCTCAAAGTTCCCGCACCGCCGCCGATCAACACCATGCGCAGCGCGCTGCGCAGCGCATCGCGACCGGTGAACAGCGACAGCCCGAGGCCCACGCCGAAGAGCGCCACGGCGGTGATCACCCCCGCCGTGACGATGGCCTCAGGTCCGCCGAGGTGCGCGAGAAAAGGCGCCAGGGGGAGCGCTGCGCCCGCGGCGAAGGTCACGAAGGATGCGGTGGCGGCGCGCCACGGCGAACCGAGGTCGTCGGGATTGAGGCCGAGCTCCTCGCGCGCCAGCACGTCGAGGGCCTGCTCGGGGCGTGACAGCAGCGAGCGGCTGACCGCGCGCGCCTGCTCGAGCTCGACACCCCGCGCCTGGTAGATGAGCGCCAGTTCCTCGGCTTCCTCCTCGGGGTATTCCCTGAGCTCCTCGCGCTCGAGCGCCATCTGGTACTCGTACATCTCGCGCTGCGAGCGCACCGACACATACTCGCCCGCCGCCATCGACAGCGCGCCGGCGAGCAGGCCGGCACCGCCCGCCGTCAACACGTAGCCGCTGCCGGCACCGGCGCCCGCCACGGCGAGCACCAGGCTCATGTTGGACATCAGGCCATCGTTCACGCCGAAGACCGCGGCGCGCAGGCTCCCGCCGAGGCTGCTGCGGTGACGCGCCCCGACTTCGGCGAGCGAGGTGGGCATGGCATGGCCGGCGATTGCGCCGGCGGGGGCGCTGTACACGGACAGGCCGCGGAGCTTCATGGCGGCGAGCACCGGGCGGAGCGAGCGCGGCTCGAAGCGGTGCAGCAGCTGCGCCACAATGCGGGCGCGCAGGGCGGGCGCGAAGCTGCGCCGTGCGGGAGGGTGCTCGCTGCCGCGCGCCGCGACCCGCTCCCAGCGGCCGGCCTGCTCTTCGGCGGCCGATGCCAGCTGCTCGAACAGGCGGCGCTTGCGCGGATCGGGTTCCGCGGCCGCCACCCGCCGGTACAGCCAGGCGGACTCCTTCTCGTGGTACCAGCTATCGACGCCGGGGGCGGTCAATACTCGTCCTGCTCTTCGTCGCCGTCTTCGTCGTCCTCATCCCAGTCGTCGTCGTCTTCGTCCTCGTCCTCTTCCTCGTCCCATTCCTCTTCGTCTTCCGACTCCTCGTCGTCGTCGGACCAGCCCTCGGGCTCCTCGATGCGCTCGAGGTCCATCTCACGCCACGCCTCGAGATCGAGCTCCTCGATGTCGCCGTCGAGATATTCGATCTCGATCAGCTCCGAGTCCTCATCCATCGTCAGTACACGAAACTGCTCTTCTTCCTCGAGGTTTTCGTACCACTGACCGGGAACCGGTTCGTAATCTCTGCTCACCGCGCCGATCCACCCTGTTGTGCTGTGCCTGGCCTTGCAGTGAGTTTAGGGGGTGCGGCCGTACTTGGGCAACGCAGGTTGGGAATGCGTATAGTTTTCGCACCATGACGCTCCAGCCCGCGATCCACGCGACGCCCCTGGCGCGGGCCCGGCGGCTCGTCGTCAAGGTCGGCTCCGCGCTGCTGGTCGATGGGGACAGCGGCCGCGTCAACCGCGCGTGGCTCGCCACCCTGATCGATGACCTGCTGCGGCTGCGCAAGCGCGGCCAGCAGGTGATCCTCGTGTCCTCAGGCGCGATCGCGCTGGGGCGCCGCCGTCTCGGTCTGCGCCAGGGAACACTGCGGCTGGAGGAGAGCCAGGCCGCGGCCGCCGTCGGCCAGATCCGTCTGGCCGCTGCCTACAAGGAGCTGCTCGAGGAGCACGGCGTCACCGTAGCGCAGGTGCTGTTGACGCTCGAGGACAGCGAGCGTCGGCGGCGTTACCTCAACGCCCGCGCGACGCTCGAGGCGCTGCTCGCGCTCGGGGCGCTGCCGGTCATCAATGAGAACGACACGGTGGCGACGGCCGAGATCCGTTACGGCGACAACGACCGGCTCGCGGCGCGCGTGGCGCAGATGGCCGGCGCCGACTGCCTGGTGCTGCTGTCGGACGTCGACGGGCTCTACAGCGCCGATCCGAACCGGGACGCGCAGGCGCGCATCGTGCCGGAGGTGCGTCACATCACCCCGGAGATCGAGGCCATGGGCGGCAGCAGCAGCTCGACGCTGGGCTCGGGCGGCATGGCGACCAAGATCCTGGCGGCGAGGATCGCGGTGGCCGCCGGCTGTCACATGTGCATCGCCGCCGGCTCGCCGCGGCACCCGCTGCGGCGTCTCGAGGAGGGCGCCGCCTGCACCTGGTTCGTGCCGAGCGCCACGCCGGCGGTTGCGCGCAAGCAATGGATCGCCGGCACACTGCGGCCCGCCGGAGCAATCACCATCGACGCCGGCGCGCTGCGCGCGCTCCTCGACGGCAAGAGCCTGCTGCCCGCCGGCGTCACCGCGGCGCGCGGCCGCTTCGAGCGCGGCGATACGGTGAGCGTGCTGAGCGGCGACGGTACCGAGGTCGCGCGCGGTATCGTCGCCTACTCCGACACCGATGCGGCGCGGATCATGGGGCGCAAGTCCTCCGAGATCGAGGCGCTGCTCGGCTTCCGCGGGCGCGACGAGATGATTCACCGCGACGACCTGGTGCTGCTGCGCGAGCGAACAGAGCCGGCCGCGGCGGCTGCGCGTTGAGGCCGGCCATGGACTCGGAGCGCGTCGGCGAGCTGATGGAAGGGCTCGGCAAGGCCGCCACTGCCGCTGCGGATATCCTGGCCCTGACCCCCGCCGCGCAGAAGAACGCGGCACTGCAGGCCGCCGCCGCCGCGGTGCGCGCCCGCCTCGCCGGGATTCTCGATGCAAACGCCAGGGACCTGGCGGCGGCGCGCGCCGCACGCCTGCGGGCCCCGCGAGTCGAGCGGCTGCGCCTCGACGCGCAGCGCATCGAGGCCATCGCGGCGAGCATCGACGCCGTGGCGGCGCTGCCCGACCCGATCGGCAGCGTGGTGGCCGAATGGGAGCGGCCGAACGGGCTGAGGATCCAGCGCGTGGTGGTGCCGCTCGGCGTCATCGGCATCATCTACGAGAGCCGCCCCAACGTCACCAGCGACGCAGGCGCCCTGTGTCTGAAGTCAGGCAATGCGGCGATCCTGCGCGGCGGCTCCGAGAGCCGGCACTCGAACGCAGCGCTGCATGCGTGCCTCACCCAGGGACTCGAGGACGCCCGGCTCCCCGCCGCATGCATTCAGCTCGTGCCGACCACCGAGCGCGCCGCGGTCGGCTACATGCTGGCCGGCATGAGCGAGTACCTCGATTGTCTGGTGCCGCGCGGCGGACGCACGCTCGTGGCACGGGTGCAGCAGGAGGCGCGCGTCCCGGTGATCGGGCATCTCGAAGGCAACTGTCACGTGTATATCGATCGCGCTGCGGACTTAAGTATGGCGCGCAGCATCGCGCTCAATGCCAAGATGCGCCGCACCGGGATCTGCGGCGCCGCGGAGACGCTGCTCGTCGACCATGGCTGCATCGGTACGCACCTGGCGCCGATCGTGCGCGACCTGCTCGAGGCCGGCTGCGAGGTGCGCGGCGATGCGCTGGTGCAGCAGGTGGACGCGCGCGTGCGGCCGGCGAGCGAAGACGATTGGTACACGGAGTACCTGGACGCCATCATCGCCGCACGCGTGGTCGATGGCGTCGATGCCGCGATCGCGCACATCGCGCGCTACGGCTCGGCGCACACCGAATCGATCGTGACCGAGAACGTTGCGACTGCCGAGCGCTTCCTGCAACGCGTCGACAGTGCGATCGTGCTGCACAACGCCTCCACGCAGTTCGCGGACGGCGGGGAATTCGGCATGGGGGCCGAGATCGGGATCTCCACCGACCGCTTCCATGCGCGCGGTCCCGTGGGCGTCGAGCAGCTGACCAGCTACAAGTACGTGGTGCGCGGCGCCGGCCAGATCCGCGGCTGAGACGTCAGGCGTGGGCGGCCGGCTCCGGGTGGTGCGCGTGCGGCGAGGCGCAGCGCTCGCAGTTCACCCAGCCCGAATCGCCGCTGGCGTAGTGCTCCTTCTTCCAGATCGGCAGCCGCTGCTTGATCTCGTCGATGACGTAGCGGCAGGCGAGGAAGGCCTCGTGCCGGTGCGCCGCGCTCACTCCCACCCACACGGCGAGCTCGCCGACCGCGAGGTCGCCGAGGCGGTGCGCACAGGCGACGTGCGCAACCTGGAAGCGCGCAGTCGCCTCAGCCGCGATGCGCCCGGCCTCACGCACCGCCAGCGCCTCGTAGGCCTCGTACTCGAGGTGGCGCACGGTGCGGCCCTCGTTGTGATCGCGCACCCAGCCCTCGAAGGCGGCGTAGCCGCCGCAGCCGGCGTCGAGCAGCTCGGCGCGCAGCGCGGCGGTGTCGATAGCCGAGCGCACGAAGCGAAACGGCGCACCCATCGTTTCAGCCCCCCGCGACCGGCGGGATGAACACCACCGAGTCGCCTTCCCTGAGCGGCGCCCCCCAGTCGCCGAATTCGCCGTTGATCGCGACGCGCAGCACCGTCGGGTCGAGCGAGAAGGGGTAGCGCTGCGCCAGCTCGCGGTACAGCTCGCGCGCGGTGCGTGCCGAGGTGACCAGCGACTCCTCGCGTCGTCCGGCCTGCTCGCGCAGCACCGCGTAGTACTGCACGGTGAGACGGTGCGCCGCAGCGGCCGCGGTCGCGGCGGGTGGCTCGAGCACGTTCATGGCCGAGGCATGTTCCTCGGGTGTATTGGCGTTGTCGAGGGCCCGCGGATCGGGCTCATCGATCAGCTTGACGTCGACGCCCATCAGGAACCTGCGCGGGCACTGGCGTCCCGCCTCCACATAGGCGAGGAGGTGCGGGCGGCTCGCCGGCTCGTACACCGCGCACAGGGGCTCCGGCAGCCCGTCATGGCTCGAGCGGAACGCGGTGGCGGGACGCTCCGGCGCGCGTGCATGCAGCAGGCACGCGAGCGTCGTGGCATCGAGCAGCGGCAGATCGCAGGCCAGCACCAGCCAGGCGCTATCGGGAAAGCGCTCCTGGGCGGCGAGAATCCCGGCGGTGGGCCCCAGATTCGCGCGCGTGTCGGCGATCTGATCAAAGCCGGCGCGCAGCGGGTCGTCGCGCTGATCCGGGCGCACCGAGACGAAGGCGCGCTCGACGTGCGGGGCCAGCAGCGCCATGGCGCGCTCGAGCTGGGTGCGGCCGCCGATGCGCAGTGCCGCCTTGTCCCGGCCCATGCGGGCGCTGCGTCCGCCGCTGAGCACCAGTCCGTAGAGCGGCGCATTCATGCCCGAGGTCCTCGCCGGCGCTCGAAGGGGCGCCGTCCCCCGGACTTGGACAGCAGCCGTAGCGCGTCGATCTCGATGTCGTGGGAGAGGGCCTTGCACATGTCGTAGATGGTGAGCGCGGCAACGGCCGCGCCGGTGAGCGCCTCCATCTCCACTCCGGTGCGGTGATGCACCGACACGCGGCAGCGCACCGCGATCACGCCCGCGCGGCGCTGCTCGATCTCGACCTGACAGTCCTCGAGCGCCAGCGGGTGGCAGAACGGAATGAGCTCATGGGTGCGTTTGGCCGCCATGACGCCGGCAAGTACCGCGGTGTCGAACACCGGTCCCTTCCTGGTGCGATGGCCGCTCTGGCGCAGCGCGCGCGCGACGCTGGCGGGCAGGCGGATGAGCGCCTCGGCGACGGCGATGCGCTGCGTGACCTCCTTGGCGCCGACGTCCACCATGGCCGGGCGGTCGCGCGCGTCGAGATGCGAGAGGCGCGGACGCGGCATCAGCCACCGATGTAGAACATCTCGACCTTGCGCGGCTCGTCGTGCCCGCGCGGCAGGCTGCTGCGCAGCTCGCTGTAGCGGTCCGCGCGGCCCTGCCACAGCGCCGCGATCCGCTCGAGCAGCACCTCATCGCTTGCTCCGCCGCGCAGGGCATCGCGCAGGCTCGTGCCCTGCGTGGCAAACAGGCAGGTGTAGACGACGCCATCGGAGGAGAGGCGCACCCGCGAGCAGTCCCCGCAGAAGGGCTGCGAGACCGAGGAGATGAAACCGACCTCGCCCTGGCCGTCCGCGAAGGCGTAGCGTTCGGCCACCTCACCGCGATAGTTGCGCCCGAGCGGAGTCAGGGGCCAGCGCGCGCCGATGCGCGCCACCAGCTCCCTGGACGGCACCACGAGCTCGGAGCGCCAGTGGTTCCGGTTGCCGACGTCCATGTACTCGATGAAGCGCACGATCACGCCGCTGCCCCGGAAACGCCCCACCAGCTCTTCGACGCTGTGATCGTTGACGCCGCGCTGTACGACGGTGTTGATCTTGATGGGCTCGAGCCCGGCGCGGCGCGCATGCTCGATACCCTCGAGCACTTCCTCGGGGCTGCCGAAGCCGCCCGACATGCGCGCGAAGACGCCCGGGTCGAGGCTGTCGAGGCTCACGGTGATGCGTTTGAGGCCCGCCGCCTTGAGCTCGCTCGCAGAGCGCGCCAGCAGGACTCCGTTGGTCGTGAGCGCGACATCCTCGACTCCCGCGATCGCCGTCAGGTCGCCGATCAGCTCGCTTAAGTTTGCGCGCAGCAGGGGCTCGCCGCCCGTGAGGCGCAGCTTGTTCACACCGAGCTGCACGAACAGGCGCGCCAGACGCACGATCTCATCGAAGGACAGCCGCTCGTGCGAGCCGAGGAAGCGGTACTTCTCGTGGTAAGTCTCGCCCGGCATGCAGTAGGGACAGCGGAAGTTGCACCGGTCCATCACCGAGATGCGCAGATCCCGCATCGGGCGCGCGCGCGTGTCCCGGGGGGCGGGCCGCAGGTTGAGCGGAACGATGACTTCGGACGCAGGCATGGAAGCCCAAGTATGGGGGCGGGGCGAGGGCGCTGGCTATCGCCCGAACGGGGGGCGCTCGAACGGCCGCGGCCTCAGTTCCAGCGATACAGCCGGGTGACGAAGCCCTTCTTGTAGGTATTCGGCCCCGGCGGCAGCTCCACGAAGCCGTCGGTACCCGCGAGCGCGGTGAAGTCACCCGAGCCGTTGGTGGGGGCCGGCATGGCCCACGGGCGTCCCCAGTCGTCCGCTTCGAGACGTACCGGAAGAAAGTGCGTGAGCGGGGGGCTGATGGTCACCTCCGCCCCCAGCGCCAGGCGCTCCGCCGCGACCGGCGTCTGGCCGAGGCTCGAGAACAGCGCCGGCAGCACATAGCGGCGCAGGCACACCAGAGTCGAGACCGGGTTGCCCGGCAGGGCGAATACCGCGGCGCCCGAAGGCGCGACGCCGAACCACAGGGGTTTCCCCGGCCGCTGGGCCACTCTGTGAAAGATGGCGTGCACACCGAGCTCTTCCAGCACCTGGGGCACGAGATCGAACTTGCCCATCGAGACCCCGCCCGACAACACCAGCACGTCGTGTGTCTCGAGATGAAACCGCAGCCGCTCGCGCAGCTCCTCTGCATCGTCATGCAGATGATCGTCGGCGACGCGCTGGAAGCCGTGCTCGCGCAGGGCGCTCACGATGGCGTAAGCGTTGGAGCGGCGCACCTGATGGGCGAGCACCGGCTCGCCGGGCTCGATCAGCTCATTCCCGGTCGAGATGACGGCGAGCATCGGCTGGCTGCTCACGCGGATGCGCGGCATGCCGGCCGCGGCCGCGATGGCAACCTCGGGTGCACGCAGCCGCGTGCCTGCCGCGACCAGCAGCGTTCCCTGGCGCGTGTCGCTGGCGCGCCGATGCACGTTCTGCCAGGGCTCGGCCCGCGCCGCGGCCGCGAGCGCCGCCGCGCCCTCCTGCACCGTCAGCTCCTCGACCGGCACGACGCTGTCGCAGCCGACCGGCAGCACCGCGCCCGTCATGACGTCGATGCAGGCGCTGCTCGCCGCGAGCGTGAGCGGTGGATCGCCGGCCGCCTGCGTCGCCTGCACGCGAAAGCTCCGCCGGCCCGCCGCCACCGCCCGGCTGTCGAGCGCGATGCCGTCCATGATGACGCGGTCGAAGGGCGGTTCGTCGCGCTCGGCGTAGATGTTCTCGCGCAGCACCCCGCCTGCGCACTGCGCCAGCGGCAGCGACTCGATCGGCAGGCACTGCAGATGCTGGCCGATCAGCGTGTCGGCTTCGGCGGGCGTGAGCACTCAGGAGTTCACTTCTTGTCGGAAGACTTCGCCTTGTAGATCTTGACCTGCTCGTTGAAGCGGTCGGCGACGCCCTGCAGCTGGTCGATGGCGGCGTTGTGTTTCTGGTTGGCGATGCGCTGCATGTCGGCCTTCTGCTCCGGCTTGAGCTTATCGCCCCCCTTGGCGATGGCATCCCCCAGCTCCTTGTCGATGCAGGCGTTGTAGTCGTTGATGGCCTTGTTGTATTCGCCGACGGCTTTCTGCCCGGCCAGCATCTCCTGCATGCTGGCGGAGGCGCCGTCGGGCAGCTTGTCGGGGGCCGCAGGGTAAGGGCAGTCGGCGTACGCCGCGCCGGCTGTGAGTGCCGCGACGGCCGCGAGGACCGGAAGAGCTTTCATGCGTGTTGTTTCCAGGCGGGTTGAAAGAGATAGCTATCTTAAGAGGCCCTCGGGAGCCAAGGCTACTCCCGAGCGTCCCGGCCGCCGAGAAAGCAGTCGCGGGCGTGATCGTCGACCACGCCGACCGCCTGCAGATAAGCGTAGACGATGGTGGTGCCGACGAAACGAAACCCACGGCGCACCAGCTCGGCGGAGATGCGGTCGCTGAGCGCGCTGCGCGCGGGGAGCCCGCGGCCGCGGCGATGCCTGACCCGCGGCTGGCCGCCGACGAACGACCACAGATAGCGGTCGAAGGAGCCGAACTCGCGCTGTATGGCGAGGAATGCCCGCGCGTTGGTCACCGTGGAGCGGATCTTGAGGCGGTTGCGCACGATGCCCGCATCGCGCATGAGAGCGGCGCGGCGCCGCGCATCGAAGCGCGCCACGCGGCGCGGATCGAAGTTGGCAAAGGCGCGGGCGTAAGCGCCGCGTTTGCGCAGGATGGTGGACCAGGAGAGGCCGGCCTGCGCGCCCTCGAGTGTCAGCATCTCGAACAGGCGCCGGTCGTTGTGCACGGGCCGGCCCCACTCCCGGTCGTGATAGCGCTGCATTTCGGGTCCGGCGTCCTGCGCCCAGCGGCAGCGGCGCTTGTCCGGCGCGCGCCTAGACACTGCGAAACCCACTGACGCACACGCTCAGGCGCTGGCCGGCATCGAGATCGAAGCTCAGGCGCAAATCCAGCACGCGGCACAGTCCGGCAACCACCCAGAGGCCGAGCCCGAGACCTGCGGAGGCTGCGGGCTGATCGCGCGCAGCGCGGCGCCAGAAGCGCTCGGTCAGGTGCGGCAGATCCTCGGGCGAGAGGTGCGGCGCGAGATTGCGCACCTGCAGCGTGCAGCCCGCGGAGCGGTCGAGCCAGTCGACCTCGATGGGCGCGCGCGGGTCGCCGTGCTGCAGGGCGTTGGTCAGAAGATTCAGCAGCAGTGCATCGAACAAGCGCGGGTCCGACTGAATCCAGGCTCCGGCGGCCACCTGCACGGCGATGCGCCCGGCGTCGACGGCCCCGGTCGCCCGCAGCCGCTCGATGCGCGCCTGCACGGCGGGCGCCACCTGCAGAGGCTCGAGCGCGTTGCGCACCGCCTGTCGATCGGCGCGGGCGACCGCCAGGAGCGACTCGATGACTCCCTGCATGCTGACGGCGGCCGCGCCGATCTGCTGCAGGAAACGCCGCAGCTCCGGCGCCGCGTGGCGCTCGTCGGCACCCACCTCGGCGAGGGCGCGGATCTCCGCGAGCGGGGTGCGCAGCTCGTGGGCGAGATCAGTCGAGAAGCGGCGCTCGCGCTCGAGCGAGTCGGCGAGCCCCTCGAGGAGCTCGTTGATGCGCTCGCCCAACGGGCGGATCTCCGCCGGCAGCCCGGCGAGCGGCAGCGAGTGCGCCGGATGCTCCGGGGAGAGGGCGCGTGCCGCTGCGGTGGCGGCTGCGAGCGGCTTCAGTCCGCGGCGCACGGAGACGACGGTGATCAGCGCCGACAACGCCAGCACCGTCACCAGGCCCGCGAGCAGGATCACGTCGACCTCGTGCAGCAGCCGCTCGCGTTGCTCGACCGCGCTCGCCGAGGCGTCGAAGCTGCTGACGATGTTGCGGTCGACCAGCTGATCGACGACCAGCTGGAAGGCGGCCAGGCTCAGGCCAACACCCAGCAGCAGCGAGAACAGCAGCCGCCGCCGCAGCGAGCGGCTCACCCACTCACGGAACACGGTAGCCGAAGCCCCGGCGGGTCTGTATGAGCGCCGGCAGGCCGGCCTTGTCGAGCTTGGTGCGCAGCGTGCTCACCACCACCTCGATCACCCGATCGGAGGCATCGCTCAGCCCGTCGTAGAGCCGCTCGAAGAGCGCCGCGCGGGTGAAGCTGCGTCCCCGATGGCGCAGCAGCGTCTCGAGCAGCGCGTACTCCTTGGGCGTGAGCGGCAGCGGGGCGCCGCGCGCGGAGGCGACGCGCGCGCTGGTATCGAGAACGAGGTCGCCGCAGCTGAGCTTGCCCGAGATCTCGCCATAGCGGCGGCGCAGCAGCGCCAGGACCCGTGCCTTGAGCTCGGCGAAATCGAAAGGCTTCAGCAGGTAGTCGTCGGCCCCCAGGTTGAGCGCCTCGACGCGGTCCTCGATCTGATCGCGAGCGGACAGGATCAGCACCCGCGTGGGCGCCTGCGCCGCCCGCAGCGTGCGCAGCACCTCGAGTCCGGGCAGCCGCGGCAGCATGAGATCCAGGATGAGGAGGTCATACTCATGCGTCCCGAGGTAGGCCAGGGCGGTGCGGCCGTCGCCGGCATGATCGACGGCAAAGCCCTCGCCGCGAAAACCGGTCAGCAGCGCCGCGGCCAGCCGTGCCGAATCCTCGACCAGCAGGAGCTTCATCGGGCGAGGATCTTACCTCTTTGAGCGAAACCAAAGCTTCATGCGGCAACATGCCTCGGTGAGACCTTTCTCCATCGCCGGGCCGGGCATGCGTGCCGCCCGGCTCGCGGGCGTGGCCGCAGGCATCGTCCTGGCGTGCGGCTGCGTGGCCGAGAAGCGCCAGCCGACGCCGCTGGCGCTGCCCGGCGCGTTTGCGCATGCGAGCGCCGCCGCAGGCGGCGCCTGGCCCGGTGAGGACTGGTACCGCGGCTTCGGGAGCGAGGAGCTCGACGGTCTGGTCGATTTCGCGGCGCGCCATAACACCGACCTGGCGCAGGCGGGCGAGCGTGTCGCGCAAGCCGATGCGCGCGCGCGTCAGGCGGGTGCGGCGATCCTGCCGAGCGTCGGCGCGCAGGCGAGCGGCAACTACCTCGCCGGGCATTCCGCGCAAGGCTCCGGCCACGAGCTCGACTGGCTCGCCATGCTCTCGGCCAGCTACGAGGTCGATTTCTGGGGCCGCAACCGCGCGATCGCGCACGCGGCACTGCTGGAGGCCGGCGCCTCGCGGGATGAGCGCGCGACGATCGAGCTGACGCTGCTCGGGGCGGTCGCCGACGAGTATTTCCAGGTGCTGGCACTGCGCGAGCGGGCCGTCATCGCACGCTCCAACCGCGACGCCGCGCAACAGATCCTCGCGGCCGTCGAGGCGCGTCTGCACGCCGGCGCCGCCAATCCCACGGACGCGGCCCTGCAGCAGGCGGCGCTGGAGCGCGCGCAGATCGCAGTGATCGGACTCGAGCAGCAGGAGATGCAGGCGCAGGCCGCGCTCGCTTTGCTGCTCGGGCGCGTTCCCGAGGACTTCGAAGTGCATGGCACCTCCCTCGATTCGCTGCGCGAGCCGCAGGTTGCCGCGGGCCTGCCGGCACAACTCCTGACACGCAGGCCCGATGTGGCAGCCGCGGAAGCGAGGCTGCGCGCCGCGAGCGCCGATCTGACCGCGGCGCGCGCCGCGCTGCTGCCGAATCTGGCGCTCACCGCCGCCGCCGGCGTGCAGAATCCGGCGCTGCCGGGGACGGTGCTCACCATCGCCGGCACGGGACCCTCGCTCTCGCTGGCGGCCGATCTCTCGCAGCCGATCTTCAACCACGGACGGCTGCGGGCGCAGCGCGACGAGGCGGCCGCGCACGAACGCGAGCTGCTGCTGGCTTATCGCGCCGCGATCCTCGCCGCACTGGTCGACGTGGAGAATGCGCTCGGCGCGCTGCAGCAGCTCGATACGTCGCGCAGCTTCCAGCAGGGGAGCCTGCAGGCGAGCGAGCGCGCTCTCGAAGGCGCGCGCCTGCGTTACCGGCAGGGCGCCGGAGATCTGCTGGGGCTGCTCGAGGCGCAACGAGTTCTCTACGAGGCACGCGACCAGCTGGTCCAATACCGCCTCGCGCGCCTCGAGACGCTGGTCGCCCTCTGCAAGGCGCTCGGCGGCGGCTGGCAGGCGCCGGCCGCATCGCCCCCATCGGCCGGTGAGCCGCATGCCGCCTCGTAGCGTCGCCGCGGCTGTGCGGCTCGCCGCGAGCCTGTTTGCGGCGTGGCTGCTGCTGGTCAGCTGCCGGCAGGCGCCGCCGGCGGGGGCGCCCGCCGCGGTCGCGGAACCCCCGGCGCCGCAGGCCGAGGGAGTGAGCCTCAAGCCCGAGGAGACTGCCAAGGCCGGGATTGCCACCGCGGCCGCGGTCGCCGCGCAGCACACACCCGAGAGAGCGGGTTACGCGCTGGTCGTGGCGCGCGAAGCCATCGCTCAGACGATCGCAGAGCTCGCGAGCGCGGCGGCGGTCGAGCATCAGAGTCGCGCTGCGCTCGCGCGCGGTCAGAGTCTCGCAGGGACCCCGGGGGCCATGTCGGTCGAGTCACAGGAAGCCGCCGAGCGGCAGGCGGCCGTCGATCGTGCGGCACTGGTGCTGGCGCAGCGGCGGCTGTCGGCAGCTTACGGTCGCAATGCCCCCTGGAAGGATCGCGACGAGAGTCCGCTGCTCGCGGCGCTCGCGAGTGGCGAGATGCGGCTCGTGCGCGTCACTTTTCCCCTCGGCGTGCTCGGTAATGCGACGCCGGCGAGGCTGCGCTTCTCACATCTCGGAACACCGGCGGGCGAGGGCAGCCTCGAGTCGGAGTCGGTATGGAGTGCCCCGGCGGACGCCAGCATCCCGGGCCGGAGCTTTTTCGCGCTGCTGAAGGGAACCGACGTCAGCGAAGGTGAGCGGCTGCTGGCGTACGCGGCGGTGGGCAGCCCCGAGAACGGCGTCATCGTACCGTTCGAAGCGGCGGTCATCAGCGGCGGCCGCTACTGGTGCTATGTCGAGACCGAGCCGGGCTCGTTCGTGCGCACCCGGATCGATATCAGCATGCCGACGGAGCGCGGCTACTTCGTCAAGACCGGCATTGCGCCCGGTGCGCAGATCGTCACGCAGTCTGCGGGCGAGCTGCTCGCGCGCGAGATGAATCCCGCTACGAGCTCGCCGGCCGACTAGCCATGATGCGCGCGCTGGTCGCACTGTGTGTGCGTCACTATGGGTCCGTGACGGCGCTGACGGTGCTGGCGCTGATGCTCGGCACCTGGGGCGCGCTGCACTCGCCGCTCGACGTCTTCCCCGAGTTCGTCCCCACCCAGGTGGAGATCCAGACCGAGGCGCCGGGCTTTGCGCCGCAGCAGGTCGAGGCGCTCGTGACCCGGCCCATCGAGAATGCCGTCAACGGCGCGGCGGGACTTGCGACGCTGCGCTCCGAGTCGATCCCGGGCCTGTCGGTGGTGAACATCACCTTCAACGGCGCGGTCGACGTGCATGTGGCGCGCCAGGGGATCTCCGAGCGGCTCGCGCAGCTCGGCACGAGTCTCCCGGGCGGCGTCGGTACCCCGAAGCTGTCGCCGCTGGTGTCGAGCACCATGGATCTGCTGAAGATCGGGCTGCTCTCCGACAAGGTCGACGCCTACGAGCTGCGCGACGTCGCGGACTGGGTGATCAAGCCGCGGCTGCTCGCCGTCCCCGGCGTCGCGCACGTCATCGTCTTCGGCGGCAGCGTCCGGCAGATCCACATCCTTCCCGACACCGTCAAGCTCGCCAGCTACGGCATCACCCTCAGCGAGGTGGCGGATGCGGCCCGCGCGGCATTGCCGTTGCGCGGCGCGGGCTTCATCGATACCGCGGCACAGCGCGTTCTGATTCAGTCGCCGACGCCGGCGCCCGACGTCGCCGCGCTCGGTGCAGCCCTGATCGCCGCCCGCGGCGGCATACCGGTGCTGCTGCGGGACGTAGCGGAGGTGAAAGTCGAGCCGGCGCTGCGCTCAGGCGATGCCCTGGTGATGGGCAGGCCCGGCGTGATGATGTCGCTCGCCAGCCAGTACGGCGCCAACACGCTCAGCGTGACCCTGGCGCTCGAGCGCGCGCTTGCCGACCTCGAGCCCGCGCTCAGGAAGCAGGGCATCACGCTCTATCCCGCGCTCCACCGGCCCGCCAATTTCATCGAGCGCGCCCTCGGCAACCTGGGGGAATCGCTGACGCTCGCGGCGCTGCTGATTCTCGCGGTGCTGTATCTCTTCATGCGCGACATGCGCGTCGCGCTCATTGCTTTCAGCGCCATCCCGCTGTCGCTGCTCGCCGCCGTCGCGGTGCTGGATCGCCTGGGCCTCACCCTCAACACCATGACCATGGGCGGCTTTGCGGTGGCGCTCGGCGTGCTGGTCGACGATGCCATCATCGGCATCGAGAACATCATGCGGCGCTTGCGCGAGAACGCGACCCGCGAGCAGCCGCGGCCGCGGCTCGAGATCGTGCGCGAGGCGTCGCTCGAGGTGCGCGGACCGGTGATCTACGCGACCGTAGTCGTGATCGTGGTCTTCCTGCCGGAGCTCTTCACCTCGAGCGTGCAGGGACGCTTCGTCGGTCCGCTGGCGCTCGCCTTCATATGCGCGGTGATCGCCTCGCTGGTGGTCGCCATGACTTCGACGCCCGCGCTGTGCGCCCTGTTGCTGCACCGTCACGAGACGCGGGCCGAGGCGCGCTGGCTGCAGACGCTGAAGAGCTGGCAGAGGCGGACGGTGCAGCGCGTGAACGCGCACCTCGGGCGCACGCTGGTGGCGCTCGCGGTGCTGGTGCTGCTCGCGGTCGCAGCGCTGCCGTTCCTCGGGGGCACCTTCATGCCGGACTTTCGCGAGGGCCACTTCGTGCTCCAGGTCTCGAGCTCGATCCCCGGCACTTCGCTCGATGAGATGCTGAGCCTCGGCAAGCGCATCAGCGCCGATGTGCTCGCGCTTCCCTACGTCAGTACCATCGAGCAGCAGGTGGGGCGCGCCGAGCTGGGCGAGGATACCTGGGGTCCGTACCGGACCGAGTTCCACGTGGAGTTCAAGCGCGACGCGAGCGTGGATGAGGATCAGGCGCAGCAGGCTCTGCGTGACATCCTGGCACGCTATCCCGGAATCCAGAGCGAGGTGGTCACATTTCTCGGCGATCGCATAAGTGAGAGTCTGAGCGGCGAGACTGCCCAGGTCGCCGTCAAGATATTCGGCGACGATCTGGACGCGCTCGATGCCACCGGCGCCAGGATCGCCGCCGCCCTCGCGCGGGTGAAGGGCATCGTCGACCTGCAGCTGAAGCGCGAGGCCGGCACTCCGGTCATCGCCATACAGCTGATACCCGAGGCGCTGGCGGCAACCGGCCTCAAGGTCCAGGACGTTCTCGACACCATCGAGACCTGCTACGCGGGAACCGAAATCGGCGAAACCTTCAGCGGTACGCGCACCGTCGATGTCAGGCTGCTGCTGCCCGAGGCACTGCGGCACCAGCCCGGGCAGCTCGCGCACCTGATGATCGCCAGCCTCTCGGGCCCTGTGCCACTGTCGCAGGTGGCCCGCATCGAAGTCACCGGCGACCGCTACAGCATCGAGCACGACGGTGGGCAGCGGCGCGTCAGCGTCACCTTCAACGTCAGGGGTGGCGCGCTCCAGGCCGTGGTGCGCGAGGCGCAGCGGGCGATCGCCGCCTCGGTCGCACTGCCCGCCGGTGTCTACGTCGAGTTCACCGGGGCGGCCGCGGCCGAGCAGCAGACCCGCAATGAGCTGATGCTCTACTCGGCGCTCGCGCTGGCGCTGATTCTCGTGATTCTGTTCGTGGCCTTCCACTGGCGCGCCAACAGCTGGCTGGTGCTCGCCAATCTGCCGTTCAGCCTGATCGGCAGCGTGCTGGCCATTGCGGTCACCGGCGTCGGCATCTCGCTCGGAGCCGTCGTGGGACTGGTCACGGTGTTCGGCGTGAGTGCCCGCAACGCGATCCTGCAGCTGGCGCATTACGAGCATCTGGTCGAGGTGGAAGGGGCCGTGTGGAGCCCCGAACTGGTCCTGCGCGGCGCCAACGAGCGTCTCATCCCCATCGCAATGACTGCCGCCGTCACGGCACTCGGTCTCGCGCCGCTCGCTCTCGGCCTGAGCCGGCCCGGCCAGGAGATCGAGGGACCGATGGCGGTGACGGTGCTCGGCGGTCTGGTATCTTCGACGCTGCTGAACCTGGTGGTGCTGCCGGCTCTGGCGCAGCGTTATGTGCATGTGACATCGCAGCGCTGACTCTTTAGGGCAGAATCAGCCAGGGAGAAATCAGACAGGGGTATGTCATGGACCGTCCCAGGGCGCTGTCAGGGGTGCGATGGCTCATAGGCGCGGCCCTTTGCGCCGCGGCCTGCGGTTGCGGAGGTGGGGGCGGTGCCAGCAGCTCCAGTCCCCCGCCGCCGCCACCGCCACCGCCACCTCCGACCAGCGCGACACTTCTGGCCGTCACGAATGCGGCGGCCGGCAGCATCGACATCCTCACGATCGACAGAGCGACCGGCACGCCGACGGCGATCGCCGGCGATCCCTTTGCGGATGGCCCGACACCGGCCGGTGTCGTCATCGATCCTCAGAAGCGCTTCCTCTACGTGGTCTCCACCTCGGGCGAGGTCCGGGGCTACCTGATCGACCCATCGACCGCAAAGCTGACGGCAGTCACCGGGAGTCCGTTTCCGACCGGGGCCCCGTCTGTTGCGATCGCCGTCGATGCCAGTGGACAGTTTGTGCTGACGGCCAACGGCAGCGCGAACACCGTATCGGTATTCAAGATTGGTGCGAGCGGCGCTCTTACCCAGGTGGCTGGCAGTCCCTTTGCCGCCGGGATGGGTCCCAGCGCGCTCGCAATGACGGCGCATTACGTATTCGCGGCGAATACGGCAGGTCACAGCGTCTCTGTCTACAGCATGGACTCGACCAGTGGTGCACTGACCACCGTGGCGGGCAGTCCCTTTGCCACCCCGGGAGCGCCGAACGGCCTGGTCATCGATCAGGCCGGCGCGCACCTCTACACGACCGAATCGCAGCCGAACGAATTGTCCGCATTCTCGATCGCCGCTGGGAGCGGGGCGCTGACCGCTATCACCGGCAGCCCCTTCGCGGCCAGCTTCGTGGTGCAGTCGCCGGTGCTCGATGCGGAAGGCCAGCGCCTGCACGCCGTCAACGGGACGGACATCGACTGCTTCCAGGTCAATACGAGCACGGCGGCTCTCTCGGAGCTCGGTCTGACCTATACCAACGCTCTTGGTGTCGCGCTCGCGCTCGATGGCACGGACAACCTTCTCTACGCGCTCGACAACGTTCACAATCAGGTCGAGGGCTTCGCGATCGCTCCGTCCAGCGGCGCGCTGACCCCCGTCAGCGGGAATCCCTTCCCCCTGTTTGCGGGCGCGGGCACTCAGACTCTCGGACCGAACGCGATCGCCGTGCAGCACTGAAGCCTTCGCCGGGAGGCGTTTTGCGGGCAGAATGCGCGCATCACTCCCGGGGGAGGAGGCTCTTTCATGTCGGCGATATCCAGACGCGCTTTCTTCGAGCTGAGTGCCGCAGGCGCGGCGATCGCCGCGGGATCCGCGGCCAGGGCACAGGCCCCCGTGCCGGGCCTCGCCTCGCTCACCCGGAACGTTCAGCCGATCAGCGCGCAGGAGCACGGGGCACGCCTCGCCAAGGCACAGGGCCTGATGCAGCAGCGCAAGATCGCTGCGTTCCTGGTCGAGTCGGGCGCATCGCTCGAGTATTTCACGGGCATTCGCTGGCACCGGTCCGAGAGGACCACGGCGGCGCTCATTCCGGCCGAGGGCGCCGTGGTCGTGGTAACCCCCTTCTTCGAGGAACCCTCGATTCGCGAGACTCTGAAGGTCGCCGGGGACGTGCGCCCCTGGAAGGAAGACGAGAGTCCCTTCGAGCTGATCGCCGGCGCCCTGAAGTCGCACGCCGCGGGGCCGCTCGCCATCGAGCCGACGACGCGGCAATTCATCGTCGAGCGCGTGGCGAAGGCCGCCGGCGGCGCCTATCCCGCCATCTCCGGGGAGGAGCTGGTACGGGCCTGCCGCATGCACAAGTCCGCATCCGAGCTCGCGCTCATGCAGGCCGCCAACGACGTCACGATCGCGGCGCTGCGCCATGCGCACGCGCACGTGCAAGCCGGGATGCACGGCTCTGACATTCTCAACCTGATGGTCGCCGCCACCTCATCCCTCGGCGGCTCGCACGAGTTCACCCTGGTGCTGCTCAACGAGGCGAGCGCCTTCCCGCACGGCTCGATCAAGCCGCAACAGGTGCGCGAGGGCTCGGTGGTCCTCGTCGACACCGGTTGCAGCGTGCACGGTTATCAGTCCGACATCTCGCGCAGCTGGGTCTTCGGTAAGGCCTCTCCCCGGCAGCGGGAGCTGTGGGACACGGTCAAGCAGGGTCAGGAGCTGGCGCTGGCGACGGCTAAGCCCGGAGCGCCGACCGGCGGCATCGACAAGGCAGTGCGCGATTTCTACGAGCGCAAGGGGTGGAGCAGGGACTATGGCCTCCCGGGGCTGTCACATCGCACCGGGCACGGCATCGGCATGGAAGTGCACGAGGCGCCGTATCTGGTGCGCAACGACACCACGCCGCTCGAGGCCGGAATGTGCTTCTCGGATGAGCCGGGAATCTACATTCCCGGGGAATTCGGCATTCGCCTCGAGGACTGCTGGTACATGACGGCGGCCGGACCGAAGCTGTTCACGCCGCTGGCGAAGTCACTCGAGGAGCCGATCTGAGCCCATGGCCAGGGACATCGAGCAGGAGCTGGACGCGATCTTCGCCCACCACAAGGCTCGCGTCGCGCACGCACGCAGCGAGTCCGCCGGCAGGAGCGCGGCGGAGGAGAGCTTCCATATTGCGGCCAGGGCCTGTCTGAACGATGTCGTTACGCCCGTGTTCGAGCACATGGTGCAAGCGCTCAACGCGCGCGGTGTGGCGGCGCGAGTGCCTGCCGAAGAAAACGCGACGCGCATCGATATCCCGGTGAGCAGACACGCGCGCCTCGGCCACGGCCTCGGCGGCTACCCTTACCTTCGAGCCAGGCCGGATCGCCAGACCCGGCGGATGCACTTCGAGCGCAACACCTCGGACGGCAAGGGAGGAAATGCCGTGGCCGACTATCCGATTGCAGAGGTCACCGCGGAGCGGGTAAAAGCGATGGTGCTGGATCTGGTCAGGGACCTCTACGGGAAGGCTTAACCTGCGCGCCCGGACGGATTCGAACCGCCGACCCTCAGGTTCGAAGCCACTTTAGGCCGCTACTCGCATGTACTAGTGTTTTCTCTAAGTCGCTGGTTCGCCTGTAAACAAGGCGATTTCTTGTACTCAGCATTACGCAAGAGTACTCTCCTTCCTGGTGACTCAGTGGTGACTCACTGGGGGAGGCCTAATGGCCGGGCTCACAAAGCGCGAGATCGACTCCGCAACCTACACGGGAGTTGGCAATGCCCGGTGCGTTCTCTGGGACGATAATCCTGTCGGGCTCGGCCTGCGCATCTATCCCAGCGGCCGCAAGGCCTTCGTTGTCTCCTATCGTAACGCGAACGGCGTAAAGCGCCTCCCCACACTCGG
>DASQGK010000036.1:0-3458 GCA_035632655.1 Steroidobacteraceae bacterium
ACAGCCGCCCGCAAGCTGTGCGGCGCGCCCAACCGCGACGCTTCCCTGAGCGCCGACACATCTGACTTGGTAATTCCGGCAACCGCTGCGAGCCGCGCATCGGTAGTCGGCCGCTTCTGATCTTTGAGACGTGCCTCGAGCGCCTGGATGTACACGCGACGCACGACGCCGGCGATCTCCCCTGCGGAGATTCCGTAGTCGAACGCGACGCGCATGAGTGGCTGCACTAATGCAGCGAAGACGCTCAGCACTGCCTCTTTTTCTCGGCTCGTTTTGGACATGCTGCGGTTGCTTTGTTGTGACATAACTCTAGGCATGTCAGTGACTTATGTCAATTTACATTGCGCGACGGTAGCTGCAGAGCTACAGGGAAGGTGGAAAATCTAGTGAAAACATGCAGTTATGCATGGGCGGAGCGAACGGCGTTTTTGGCGCCGACTGAGAGACGGCGCACAGCGGCCGGGAACGCGATGGGCTAGGTCCTTAAAAGGACCAGAGGCGGGTCAGGTGCGCTCGGCGGGATCGAACAGCCTTGCGTGCTCGAGAATCGCGTAGCGATCGGTCATTCCGGCGATGTAATCCGCCACCGTGCGAGCGCGCCCCGCTCCCGGATGCGCCGCTTCGGCGCGCAGCGCCTGGTCACGATGCTCGGGCGGCATGAGCGTGATGTCGGTGGAGAACGCCTCGAAGAGCTCCCTCACGACACGACGTGCCTTGGCCGTCATGCGCAGCACCTTGTAGTGACGATAGACATGCTCGCGCAGGAATTCCTTGAGCTCGAGATGCTCCTCGCGGCATGCATCGCTCAGCGCCGCGAGCGGTCTGGGTTGCGCGCGCACCTCATCGATCGACGCGGGCTTCGCGGTCGCAAGATGCGACTGCGTGGTGCGAATCAGATCGCTCACGATGTGGTTGATCATGCGACGGATGATCTCGTGCACCAGCACGCGCTCGCTCAGGCCCGGGTGGCGCGCGATCACCGCCTCATGCTGGCGGCGGAACATCTGCGTCTCGCGCAGCGCGTCCACGGTCAGCAGTTGCGCCCGGATGCCATCGTCGACGTCGTGATTGTTGTAGGCGATCTCGTCGGCAAGGTTGGCGATCTGTGCCTCGAGGCCGGGCTGGCTGCGATTGATGAAGCGCTCGCCGAGCTCCCCGAGCTCGCGCGCATGGCGCAGCGAGCAATGCTTGAGAATCCCCTCGCGGCACTCGAAGGTGAGATTCAGCCCGCGAAATTCCGCGTAGCGCTCCTCGAGCTCGTCCACCACCCGCAGCGACTGCAGGTTGTGCTCGAAACCGCCGTAGTCGCGCATGCAGTCGTTGAGCGCATCCTGGCCGGCGTGGCCGAAGGGCGTGTGTCCGAGGTCGTGCGCCAGACTGATCGCCTCGGTGAGCGCTTCGTTCAGATGCAGGGCGACGGCGACCGAGCGGGCGATCTGCGCTACCTCGATCGAGTGCGTGATGCGTGTGCGATACAGGTCGCCTTCGTGGTTGACGAAGACCTGAGTCTTGTACACCAGGCGGCGAAAGGCGTTCGAGTGGATGATGCGGTCGCGGTCGCGCTGGAATTCGCTGCGCAGCTCGGGGTGGGGCTCCGGGTAGCGCCGGCCGCGCGAGCGCGCATCCTGCGCCGCAAAGTGCGCCAGCGGAGCGGCGGCTGCCGGACTGTCCGTCATCGCGGGCCGCCCCTCACGCGCAGTACGCCTGCAGCGTGCGCCCGAGAGCGTCCTCGGGATAATCTGCCGTCACGAAAGCGTTGCCGATGCGCCGCAGCAGTACCAGGCGCATGCGCCCGGCGAGCACCTTCTTGTCGAAACGCATGTGCTCGAGCGCGGCTGCGGGCGCGACGCCGGTGCTGCGCGCCGGAAGTCCCGCGCGCTCGAGGAGCGAGTGCACGCGCGCGAGCTCCTGCGCGCTCATGAGACCACACTCGCGCGACATCGCCGCCGCCATCATGAGCCCGGCCCCGACCGCCTCGCCGTGCAGCCATCTGCGGTAGCCGGTCGCCGCCTCGAGCGCATGCCCGAAGGTATGCCCCAGGTTGAGCAGCGCCCGGTCGCCCTGCTCCTCGCGCTCGTCGCGTCCGACGATCAGGGCCTTGATCTCGCAGGAGCGGCGCACCACGTAGGCGAGAGCCTCGGCCGCGCCCGCGAGCAGCTCGTCCAGGTGGGCTTCGAGCCACTCGAACAGCGCCGCATCGCATATGAGTCCGTACTTGATCACCTCTGCGAGCCCGGCGCGCAGCTCCCGCGGCGGCAGGCTCGCGAGCGTCGCCGTGTCGGAGATCACCGCGACCGGCTGGTGGAACGCGCCGATCAGGTTCTTGCCGGCGGGGTGATTGACCGCGGTCTTGCCGCCGACGGCCGAGTCCACCTGCGCGAGCAGCGTCGTCGGCAGCTGCACGAAGGCGACACCCCTCTGATAGCAGGCGGCCGCGAAGCCGGCCAGGTCTCCCACCACGCCGCCGCCGAGCGCAATCACGGTGCAGTCGCGGCCGAAGCGGTTGGCGGCCAGGACGTCGAGCAGGCGCGCGGCGTTGGCGAGCGTCTTGTGCTGCTCCCCATCCGGCAGGATGACCTCGAGGCGGCGCTGCGAGGCGAGGCTGGCCGCGAAGCCCGGCAGGTACAGAGGCGCGACGGTGGTGTTGCTCACGATGAGGTGATCGCGCCCCGGCACATGGGTGCGCAGGGCCTCGGTACGCGTGAGTGCGCCCGCACCGATCAGTATCGGGTAGCTGCGGGAGCCGAGTTCGACCTTGATGGTATCCACTGCGGGCGGCGCGCTGCTTCACGGGATTTCGCGCCGGCGGCAGTATACGTGAGCGCTGCCGCGCCCGCCGCGCTCGCGCTCAGCGCGCCGCGTTCGCGCCCGCGAGCTTCTTCAGTATCTCGTCGGCAACGGCAGGGACGCGCCGGCCATCGGTCAAAACGGTGATATCGGCGATCTCGCTGTAGAGCGGCGAGCGTACGTCCATCAACTCGCCGAGCCGCCCGGCGATATTGCCCTGCTGCAGCAGCGGTCGGTTGCGGCCGTGCCGCACGCGGTCGGCCTGCTGCGCCACCGAAGTCTCGAGGTAGACGACGCAGCCACGCTCGGCCAGGTGCCGGCGGTTGTCGGGCAGCAGCACCGCGCCGCCGCCGGTGGCGAGCACGATGCCGTCGAGCGCGGTGAGCGCGTCGATCGCCTCGCGCTCCCGCTGCCGGAAGCCCGGCTCGCCCTCCTTCTCGAAGATGAAGGGGATGTCGACCCCCGTGCGCCGCTCGATCTCCGCGTCGCTGTCGTGAAAGGGCAGGCGCAGGGTGCGCGCCAGCTGCCGGCCAACCGCGGTCTTGCCCGATCCCATGGGGCCGATGAGAAAGACGCTGGTCTTGCCGAGCATCCCCGAAGGATACCGAAGACGGCGGGGTCCAAGAACGGCGCGGCCGCCTCGAGGGCGGCCGCTGTCGTGCATCAGCTTG
>DASQGK010000037.1:0-3778 GCA_035632655.1 Steroidobacteraceae bacterium
TTCTGCTGGCTGTACGCCCGGCGGATGCGCGGCAAATTCATCCTGCGCGTCGAGGACACGGACCGCGAGCGCTCAACGGAGGAGGCGGTGCGCGTCATCCTCGAAGGGATGGCGTGGCTCGGACTCGACGCGGACGAGGGACCCTACTATCAGACCGAGCGCTTCGACCGTTATCGGGAGGTCATTGCCGGGATGCTCAAAGCGGGCAGCGCCTATCACTGCTACTGCACCCGGGAAGAACTCGAGTCGCTGCGCGCGCAGCAGATTGCCCGCAAGGAGAAGCCCCGCTACACCGGCATCTGCCGCGATCGAACCGCGCCGCGACCGGGCGTCGAGCCGGTGGTGCGTTTCCGCAACCCGCAATCGGGCGCGACCGTCGTCGAGGACCTGGTGCACGGGCCCGTCACCTTCCAGAACGCCGAGCTCGATGACCTCATCATCGCGCGTTCCGACGGCACTCCGACCTACAACTTCTGCGTCGTGGTCGACGACATGGACATGGGGGTGACGCATGTCATCCGCGGCGACGACCATCTCAATAACACGCCGCGGCAGATGAACATGCTGCAGGCGCTCGGCGCCACGCCGCCCGCCTACGCGCACGTGCCGATGATCCTCGGGCCGGACGGCGCGAAGCTCTCCAAGCGCCACGGTGCGGTGAGCGTGCTGCAGTACGAGGAGGAGGGCTATCTGCCGGACGCCTTGCTCAACTACCTGGTGCGGCTCGGCTGGTCGCACGGTGATCAGGAAGTGTTCACGCGCGAAGAAATGATTGCAGCCTTCGACATCCACGACGTGAACAAAGCTGCCTCGGCCTTCAACCCCGAGAAGCTCCTGTGGCTCAACCAGCAGCACATGGTGCGCTCGCCCCCCGCGGCGCTCGTTCCCCACCTGCGCGCCCAGCTGCGGCGCATCGGTGTCGACAGCGATGACCAGCAGCTGCTCGAGGGGGTCATACTGGCGCAGCGTGAGCGCGCCAGGACTCTGAAAGAGATGGCGCAGAACAGCCGCTTCTTCTTCAGCGACGCGCTGACGATGGATCCGAAGGCGGTCGCGAAGCATCTGACTGCGGACGCACTGCCGCTTCTCGGCAAGGCCCGCGCGATGCTCGCTTCACTCCCGCAGTGGGATACCGCGGCCATCCACGATGCGCTCAATGGCCTTGCCGCCGAGCTGCAGGTGGGACTCGGCAAGGTGGCACAACCGCTGCGCGTCGCCGTGACGGGCACCGCAGTCTCCCCGCCCATCGACGCGACCCTGGCGCTCCTCGGCCGCGCGCGCTCACTCGCCCGGCTCGACGCGGCGCTCGCGGGCGGCGCCGGCCGAACCTGACTCAAACCAGGCCGGGGGGCGGCCCGCCGTAGTAGCTGCCGATCGCCTCGGTCGCGGCGCGCACCAGATCGCGCTCTGCTGCGGTGAGATACGGATTCCAGATGTCGAAGATGAGGATCGCTCTTTCGGTGTCGGAGTCGTTCCAGGCCTCGTGCTCGATCGTGTCATCGAATACCCAGGCTCGCCCCGGGATCCATTCGCGCGTCTCGCCTCCGACCCGAAATCTGCACCCCGGCGGCACGATGAGCGGCAGATGCACGGTGAGCCGCGCGTTGGTCACGCCGGTATGCGGCGGGATGCGCGTGTGCGGCTCGAGAATCGAGAAGAATACGTTGGGACCGTGCTGCGCGATCCCGCACTGCGGCGCGGCCTGCACGGCCTGCGCCGTGCGCGGGCAGCGCTCGAGGTGCTGCGGCTGCGCAGTCCCCTGGTTCCACAGAAAGTACGCGCTCCAGCGCCGCGAGCGATTGAGCTCGCGCCACTGATCGAGCGGCACACCGTCGGGATATGCCACGTAGGGCGTAAGCCCCGCCTGGTCGGAGGCCAGGACCGAGGCGAGCTCCGCGCGGATCGCATCCGTCGCCGCCTCGATGGAGCCGAGCCACGGGAACTGGGCATTGTCGAAGAATTCGAGCGCGGGAATTCCCGGAAAGTACATGAACGTCGGCTGCGGCAGGTAACGGCTGCGCCTTCCCGTGAGCAGCTCGATGCATTCCTCGGCGCGGCGCGAGACGCGCGAGCCATGCTGCGCCCGCACCGGCGCGAGCCGCTCATCGATGGTGCGTGCGAGTGCGGCGTCGTCGTTGCGCACCGCCTCGCGTGCGTGCTCGAGCGCGGCGCGCAGTGCCGGCGGCGGCGTGATCTCAGGGCCCACCGTGAGGAGTGCCGCGCGAAAGACGCGCGCCGCTTCGCGCGGATCGCCCTGCTGTTCGATGAGGCTCGCCTTCTGCAGGAGCGCGGCGGGATGGCGCGGCTCGATCGCGAGCGCCCGCTCGATGGCCGCCATCTCCTCCCGTGCCAGTCCCAGAGAGTGGAGGCTCCCGGCCAGGTTCGACCAGAGCGCCGGATGGCCCGGGTCGGCCGCGGTTGCCCGCTGGAACAGCTCGCGCGCCCCCGCAGCCTCGCCGCGCTGCATGAGCTGCACACCCCGCTCGTTGAGGACGGCCGGATGCTCGGGTGCGAGCTGCCCGGCGCGCGCGAGCAGCTCCTCGGCCTCGCGCGCGCGACCGGCGGCGCCTGCGGCCCGCGCCGCCTGCAGCATCTTGAGTAGGGTGGATGGATCGCTCGCCACGTTGCCCGCGCTGCCTGATGGGCGGTTCCGCCCAAGCCTGGTTCGCCGGGAATTCTAGTGGCGCAGGCGCAGCCCCGGGGGCGGTTCCTTCCGCGGCGCCGTTGCTTGACAATGCTGGCCCCGGTGCGTAGGTTGCGCCGGCTTCGCGTGGGGCCATAGCTCAGCTGGGAGAGCGCTTGCATGGCATGCAAGAGGTCGGCGGTTCGATCCCGCCTGGCTCCACCAGCTTAAGCTTCCGCCCCGTCCCGCGCCCTTCGTCAAATCTCCCCTGTTGCAGAATCACGACGTCCTTATGCACCCTTCGTCGTGCCGCATAAGCGTTTTGACGTGTATTTGATACAAAAATTGCCCGCGTCGTTCCCGCGGTGCTACGCTTTTATTAAGTAACGTAAGGGGGGTAGGGGACTGAGGCGTCCCGCATCCACCTGAATCCGGCGCTCGCCAGGCGTCGCCGGTCGTCTTTTTTCTTAACGAGCATTTCGAAGTACGGGGAGACATTTCAATGGCAACAGCTTCAGGGCGTCGTTCCGCCCAGATCATCCGGGCCGTTCACGGGGCGCTGATCGCGTGCTGTGCGGTGACACCTGTTCTTGGGCAGCAGGCGCAGCCGGCCGCGGCCGAACCGCCGGCAGTGACTGAAGTCGTGGTGACGGGCTCGCGTATCCAGCAGAACGTCGCGCAGAGCACTCAGCCACTCTCGATCATCAGCTCGGAAGCCATCGAGAAAACCGGAGTCACGACGGTCGGCGACCTGCTGCAGCAGCTCACCACCGGGGGCGCCGCTCTCAACACCAAATTCAACTCCTCGGGCAACTTCGGCTACCCGCCGGACGGCGGCGGCATCGGCGCCGGCTCCGAGCAGGTCGACCTGCGCAACCTCGATGCCAAGCGCACGCTGGTGCTGGTCGACGGACTGCGCTGGGTCAACGAGTCTTCTGCCTCGGGCGTCAGCGGTAGCGCCGACCTCGCCACCATTCCGATTTCGATCATCGACCGCATCGAGGTGCTGGAGGACGGCGCCTCATCGATCTACGGCTCGGATGCCATCGCCGGTGTGATCAACATCATCACCAAGAAGAAGTTCGACGGCGTCCAGGTGACTGGCTACGAAGGCTCCTACAGCAAGGGCGGGCAGACGACCCAGGCCGATCTCAC
>DASQGK010000038.1:0-6569 GCA_035632655.1 Steroidobacteraceae bacterium
CCGCCGGAGTTCTCCGCCACGTTGCCGCCGATGGTGCAGGCGAGCTGCGAGGAGGGGTCGGGGGCATAGTAGAGGCCGAAGGGGGCGGCAGCCTCGGAGACGGCGAGGTTACGTACGCCCGGCTGCACGCGGGCCGTGCGGGCCAGCGGATCGAGCTCGAGGATGCGATCGAAGCGCGCCAGCGACAGGAGGACCCCGTCGGCGTGCGGCATCGCGCCGCCCGAGAGGCCGGTGCCGCCGCCGCGCGCCACCAGCGGCACGCCGAGCTGCCGGCAGGCGCGCACCACGGCGCAGACCTGCGCCTCGGTGCGCGGCAGCGCCACCAGCAGCGGCTGCTGGCGATGAGCCGCGAGCGCATCGCACTCGTAGGGGCGCAGCTCCTCCTCACGGCTCAGCAGGCAATCATCGGGGAGCAGGGCGCCCAGGGCGCGCGCCACCTCGCCGCGGCGCGCGCGCGTCGCGGCGGGAGAGTCGTTACGGGATGGCTCGCTCACGAGCCTATGCTAGAGCCCGTTCTTGATCCGCGTCCAGGCGCGGGTGCGCAGGCGCTGGTAGCGGAGGTCGTATTCGCCGGGCAGGTACAGCCGCGCCCGCAGCGCCGGCGGCGGGTAGATCGCGGGATCTTCGAGAATCTCCGCACGCACGAAGGGTCGCGCGGCGAGGTTGTCGTTGCCGTAGTGCGTGTAGTTGGTGATCTCGGCGATGACGTGCGGATCGAGCAGAAAATTGATGAAGCGGTGCGCGGCGTGCGGATGCGGCGCACCGCTCGGGATCAGGAAGGCGTTGTAGGTGATGTTCGAGCCTTCGCGCGGCACCGTGAAGGCGAGGTGCAGGTCGAGGCCGGCCTCGCGCGAGCGTACGGCGGCGAAGGAGTAGTCGCTCGACCACGCCATGGCGAGACACAGCTCGCCCGAGGCCAGCTGGTTCACGTAGTCGTTGGAGTCGAACACCCGGATGTAGGGGCGCACGGCGGTGATCACCTGCTCGGCGGTCTTCAGATCCTCGGGGCGGTGCGAGTTGGGATCGAGACCCGAGTACTCGAGCGCGAGCTGCAGCGCATCGTCCGCGGAATCGAGGAAGCTCACTCCGCAATCGGCGAAGCGCGAGACCACCTGCGGCTTGAAGAGCATGTCGAGACTGTCGAGGGGCGCATCCGGCATGCGCTTCCTGATGAGCTCGACGTTGTAGGCGAAGCCGTTCATGGCGTGCAGGTACGGGGCGGCATAACGGTTGCCGGGGTCGGCCTGGGCCTGCACGGCGAGCACGGTCGGATCGAGATTCTTCCAGTTGGGGAGCTGGCTCCGATCGAGCGGCTCGTAGAGACCCGAGCGGATCTGGCGCGCGTACCAGGCCATGCTGGTGCTCACCAGGTCGTAGCCGGAATCCCCCACCAGCAGCTTACCCTCGAGCGTCTCGTTCGAGTCGAAGAGGTCGTAGATCACCTTGACGCCAGTCTCGCGCTCGAACTGCGCGACGGTGCCGGGGGCGATGTAATCGTCCCAGTTGTAGATGTGGAGGACGGGCTCCTCGGCCGCCGCGGGCTGCGCGCCCGGCTCGCGGTGGGAGCAGGCGGCGAGGGCGGCCACGCCGAGAGCTGCGAGGAGCAGTGCTGGCGGGCGCGCGGACAAGAGTTCAGGGCCGGGCCAGCTCGGCCTTCACCCACTCCTGGAACTGGCGGATGGCGTACTCCTCGGGCATCAGTACACCCGCCGCGTGCGGCAGCGCATGCAGGCCCCGCTGATTGACCTCGCAGATGGCCGCATCCTCGCTCATGACGATGTCGGTGAACTCGACCGCATTCATGATGTCGTGGCGCGAGTCGGCGAGCGTCTCGGGCAGAACCAGGAACTCGATGCTCATCGCGGTGTGCTCAGGCCCGAGCGGCAGCAACCGCACCACGCGCACGTAGTCGACGTGCGCCACGATGAACACCGACGGGACGGATGTCATGTAGATGTGGGCGAGCTTGCGGTCGGCGGCGCTTACCCCGGGGAAAGGCACGCCGGCCGGCTTGCCGTTCATCGTCCAGGACTCCGCTCCCGCCCGCAGGCCCCCGCCAAACTTCGGGTCGTCGTCGTCGGCGTGGTCCTGCCAGGCCGGATCGTCGCGGCGCTCGAGCAGCGCACGGCCGAAGATCGGCACGAGCTGCGCCAGGCGCGGATGCACGCCCGGGCAGTGCAGGCACTCGTTGTAGTTCTCCCAGAACACCTTCCAGTTGCAATGGATGGTCTTGGTGAGGCGGTGGCCGACCGCGAGGTCCGCGAGTCGCCAGTCATCGAGGCGGCCCAGGGGCAGATCGAAGGCTGCGCTGAAGGGCGGGGGGTTCGCGGCGAGCGCAGTGAAGAGGAAGCCGTTCCAGTCGGTGACGGGAAGCGAGTAGAGCGGGAAAGCGGCCAGGTCGAAGCCATCGCCATGCACCCTGGATGAGGTCTGAAGGAGCTCGCCCTTCAGGCTGTAGCGCCAGGCGTGATACGGGCAGACGATCCCGGTCGCCGGAAAGCGCCCCGCGCGCTCACGGCACAGCGCCGAGCCGCGATGCCGGCAGGTGTTGTGGAAGGCGCGCACGATGCGGTCCTCACCGCGCACCAGGAAGATCGACTGGTCGCCCACCTCGAGCGTGCGGAAGCTGCGCGGCTCGGCGAGGTCGGAGGAGCGGCAGGCGTAGAGCCAATGGCGGTACCAGATGCGGCTCAACTCCGTCCGATAGTGCACCGGGTCGAAGTAATGAGAGGAGGGGAGCGTTCCGACCGCGGTGGTGAGTCCGGCGTAGCCCGGATCGCGTCTGGTCGGGAGTTGCCTGAGGCTCATCCGCGCGCCCTTTTAGCTCGGGGTGGAGGTTGTAACCACCTTGAAGTATACGGCGAAGCGCTCATCGAGGATGCGGTTCAGCGGAATGAGCGCGAGATCCTGCCGCTGGCCGCGCGTGCGAAATTCCAGTGCGCTGCCATCGACGGGCGTGAGCCAGGTCGAAGGATCGGCTGAGCTCGCGAGGATCGGCGGCGCGGGGAGCGGCTCGGCGGCGTATTCGGGCACCTTGCGCGGAGGAGTGGGGCCGGCGCGCAGATTCTGCGCGGTGAGTCCTCTGGTGCCGAGTCGCGCCGCCAGCACCAGAGGTCCGTACATCACCGCAAGGACTGAGGGGTCGTCCGGCATCGGCGCCGCATGCAGCCGCATCGGCAGGCGCACCGTGAGCACATCGCCCGCGGACCAGCGGCGCTTCACGGTGAAATAACCGCCGCTTCGCGCGCTGAAGTCGAGCGGCCGGCCGTTGAGCGAGGCAGAGCCGCCCGCCGTCCAGTAAGGCACCCGAACTTTGAGCGCGAGCGCCGCGCGGGGCGCCTGCTCGAGCCTGAGGCGCAGCGTGTCCTCCTCGGGGAAGCGGGTCTCGAGGGTGAGGCGCAGGCCGCGCCCGGCCCAAGTGAGCTGCGAGGGCACGAACAGGTTGACGTACACGCCGTCATGGTCGTGAAAGTAGATGCTGTCGCCGAGCTTGGCGAAGGACTCCGACATGCTGCCGGTACAGCACCAGAAGTCGTGGAGCGGCGTGCCGAAGAGCTTCCAGTAACCGCTCGCCAGCGGCAGGTAATAGAGCTTGTCGCCGTCGGCCGGGTGCTGCACGCCGAGGATGCCGTTATAGAAGGTCCTCTCGTAGTAGTCGGCGAGCCGCGCATCCGCGGTCCATGAGAAGAGGTGTCGCGTCAGCTTCTGCATGTTGTAGGTGACGCAGGACTCCTGCGTATAGCCCGAGAGCTCCCGCGCGAGTATCCCGGGTGGTGTATTCCACGACTCGCCGTTGCTGGTGCCGCCGGTGCAGTAGCAGCGGTGCCCGGCGACCGTGTGCCAGAAGAATTCCGCGACGTCGCGCTGGCCCGCATCGCCCGTCACTTCGAAGCCGCGCGCGGCGCCAATGATCTGCGGCACCGTGGTGTTGACGTGCAGCCCCTCGAGCTCATCGCGCTGCGCGGCGAGTGGGGCGAAGATGCGCTCGCGGTCGAAGCGATGCGCCAGCGCACTCCAGCGGGCATCCCCGGTGTGCGCGGCGAGGTTGTAGAGGACCTCGTTCATGCCGCCATACTCGCGCTCGATCACGCGCGCCATCTGCGTCTCATCGAGCGGCTGGGCCCAGCGCTCGACCCAAGCCGCCAGGCGCCGCAGCGTGTCGAGGGAGCGCGGATCGCCGCTCAGGGTCGCCGTATCGAGGAGGCCCGCCATGATCTTGTGCAGCGTATAGAAGGGTGCCCAGGCCGGCTGACCGATGCGCAACCGGTCGAAGAGATCGACCGGGAATGCGCTCAGGTAGCCAGTCCCAATGGCCGCCTGACACCGGGCGAGCTCGCCGGCGATGTGCACACCGCGCTCGCGCACCAACCGGTCCCCGGTCTGCGCAGCCATGAGCGCGCACGCCGAGAGGTAATGTCCGGTGTAGTGTCCGCGCAGCTCGTTGTCGGGTGCTTCCCAGCCACCGAGCGGCTGCGCGGCGCTCGGCAGTCCGGCCGTCACGCGGAACATGTGCAGCAGGCGATCGGGGTCCTGCCCCATGAGAAAGCGACGGTTGACCTCGAGCGCCTCGAGCACCGGGCCGTCGGTCAGCCGCACCGCCTGAAGATCAAAAGGCCGGGCGGCGCGCGCGCCGCCCGATGCGGCGGCTGTAGCGATCGCCGCCTGGATGACCTCGGGCACGAGTGGTGACGCCGCGGCGAGCGCCGTCATCGACAGGAACGAGCGACGCGGCAACCGTCTGGACATGACTGTTATCCTACTATCTTGTGAAGGGGAGGGGACTCATGGCTCAAGCTGAGCTCGGTCGCATCGTTCGCGGTGCATGCATCGCCTGCTTCATGGCGGGTCCGGTGTTATCGCCCGTCGCGCTTTCGGCGCCGCCCGCGAAGACGCCGATCACTCACGAGAAGCTCTGGATGATGAAGCGCGTCGGCGCGGGCGTCGTGAGCCCCGACGGCAGATGGGTCGTGTTCCCGGTCCTGGAGCCCGCCTACGAGCAGGACAAAGAGGTGAGTGACCTGTGGGTGACGGCGGCCGACGGCAGCTCACCACCCCGGCGACTCACTCACACACGCGCTCCCGAGAAGGGCGTTGCCTGGTCGCCCGACAGCCGCGCCATCGCCTTCTCGACCAAGCGTGAGGGGGATGAGGCAGAGCAGATCTACATTCTCGATCTCGCCGCAGGTGGCGAGGCGCGCCGCCTGACCAGCCTCTCGACCGGCGCCGCTCATCCGCAGTGGCGCCCCGATGGCAAAGCGATCCTGTTCGAGTCCCTGGTGTACCGCGGGGCGCTCGATGACGAAGCCAACCGGAAGATCGCGGAGGAGCGCAAGGCGCGCAAGTACAACGTGCGGGCCTATGAGCATTTTCCCGTGCGCTACTGGAACCAGTGGCTCGACGATCGCCAGCCGACGATCCTGGTTCAGCCGGTCGAGGAGGGCTCGGGCGCCCGCGACATTCTATCGCCGACCGCGCTGGCGCATGCGCCGGGCTTCGACGGCGCGGCCCAGGGCGAGGATCCGGCGTCCCTGTCTCCGCTCTGGAGCCCGGATGGGACCGAGGTGGTCTTTACCGCGACCACCGAGCGCTGGAATGCGGCCTTCGCCCACGTCGGTTATCACCTGTACCGCATGCCGGCCGACGCAGGAGCCGAACCGCGTGTCATCACGCCTGCCGCCGGGAACTACGCGGAGGCGGTGTTCGCCCCCGACGGTCACTCCCTGTGGGTCAAGTACGCGCCGCAGGATTCCGAGATCTACCACCTGCAGCGCCTCGAGCGAATCGGGTGGCCCGCGGCGGGCGCGCTTGAGCTCGTGACGCGCGACTTCGACCGCGAGGTGACGGCCTTCGCGATCACCCCCGACAGCCGCACCGTGTACCTGATCGTGCCGATGGCGGGCCGCGAGCATCTCTATCGCGTGCCCGCCGCCGGCGGTGCGCCAGTCCCCGTGGCGACTCCTGCCGTCGGCGGATACACCGCGCTCGCCATCGCGCGCAAGACGCCGCGGGCGGTGCTGATCGCGAGCTACGGGAGCTCGGTGAGCCCCGCGGAGATCGTGCGCGTCGACCCGGCCAGCGGCCGGCACACCAACCTCACGCAGATCAACACCGCGGCGGCCGCCGCTATCGACTGGGCTCCGCCCGAGCATTTCACCTTCACGAGCGCAAAGGGGCGCAGCATTCACTCCATGCTGATCCGGCCGCCAGGCTTCGATGCATCGAGGAAATACCCGCTGCTGCTCCTGATCCACGGCGGGCCGGCTGCCCACGACGCCGATCAGATCGGGCTGCGCTGGAACTATCACCTGCTGGGTGCGCCCGGCTACGTCGTGCTGACCGTCGACTACACCGGCTCGACGAGCTTCGGGGAGAAATTTGCCCAGGCGATCAAGCTCGATCCTCTGAAAGGGCCCGGCGAGGAGCTCAACCAGGCGGTCGACGAGGCTCTCAAACGCTATCCGTTCATCGACGGCTCGCACATGTGTGCCGCCGGCGCGAGCTACGGCGGGCATCTTTCCTACTGGCTGGAGGCGACCACGACGCGCTTCCGCTGCATCGTCGCGCATGCC
>DASQGK010000039.1:0-2645 GCA_035632655.1 Steroidobacteraceae bacterium
GGGGCCGCGCGATCGCGCGGCACGATCACGGCGAGCGCTCCGCAGGCGTCGGCGGTGCGAAGACATGCGCCCAGATTGTGCGGGTCCTGCACCCCATCGAGCGCCAGAAGGAGCGGCGCCGGGGCGGAGGCGAGCGCCGCGAGCAGCTCATCCTCGCCCCAGGGCGCAAGCGGGGTGATCTCGGCGATCACGCCCTGGTGCACGACGTCGCCGACCAGACGCCTGAGCGCCTCGGCGCCGATGCGCTCGACCGGGCGCTGCTGGCGCCGGGCGAGCTCCTCGATGGCGCGCACGCGGGCATCGTCGCGGCGCTCGGCCAGCATCACGCTGGCCACGCGCTCGGGATGCCGCGCGAGCATGACGCGCACCGCGTGCAGCCCGAAAATCGTCTCCGTAGGTCAGCCCTCTTCCGCGAGCGTCAGATCGATCAGACCCTCGATGGGGTTCACGGCAGTGACCACGACCCTGATGTGGCTTCCGGTGCGCAACCGTCTGCCGGTGCGTCGGCCGCGCCACGCATGACCATCGTCCTCCATGACGTAAGTGTCATCACGCAGCGAATCGACGTGCAGCAGCCCGTCGACCGCCGCATCGAGAATCTGCACGAAACAGCCGAACTCCACCACCGTGGTGATGAGCCCGCGGAACGTCTGGCCGATGCGCTCCTTTAAATAGGTGCACTTGAGGAACGTCGAGACGTAGCGGTCAGCCTCGTCGGCCCGCTTCTCGAGCCGTGAGGTGCTCTCCCCCAGCGCGCCAAGGTCGCCCGCCTCGTAGCGCACCGCGGCACCGCCCCTGGCTCCGATCAGGCTCTTGAGCGTGCGGTGGACGACGAGGTCCGGGTAGCGGCGGATCGGTGAGGTGAAGTGCGCGTAGTGGGTGAGCGCTAAGCCGAAGTGCCCGATGTTGGTGGGCTGATAGACGGCCTGTGGCATGGCGCGCACCACCAGGGACTCGACGAAAGCGCGCTCGGAGGCGTCTGCGACGCGGCGCGCGATTGCCTGCAGGTCGCGGGTCGTCGCCGTCTTCGGGATGCGCGCGTCGATTCCGAGCGCCTTGAGAGTCGCCGTAAGCCGATCGAGCTTCTCGTCCTCGGGCGTCCCGTGCACCCGGTAAAGCGTCGGAACACGAGCCTTGTCGAGCGCCTCGGCCACGGCGACGTTGGCGAGAATCATGCACTCCTCGATCAGGCGGTGCGCATCGTTGCGCACGCGCAGCTCGATGGCGCGCACCCGCTCGGCTTCATCGACCACGAACTCGGCTTCGGCCGCATCGAAATCCAGCGCGCCGCGACGACCGCGCGCCTTGTGGAGCGTGCGGTAGACGTCCACGAGGATGAGCAGCCGCTCGGTCAGCGAGCCAAGCTGCGCGCGCGCGGCCGGCCGTCCTTCGATGAGCGCCTGATTGGCGAGGGTATAGGTGAGACGCGCGGCCGAGCGCATCACCGCGGGATAGAAGCGCGCACCCTGCAGCGCACCGCTGCGGGTCACGACCATGTCGGCCGCAAAGCACAGCCGATCGACATTCGGTGCGAGCGAACAGAGGTGATCCGAAAGCGCGGTGGGCAGCATCGGCAGCACACGCGTCGGGAAGTAGACGGAGGTGGCGCGCCGCTGTGCTTCCTCATCGAGCGCCGTGTCGGGCCTCACGTAGTGGCTCACGTCGGCGATGGCCACGATCAGCCGGAAACCGGCGGGGTGCGGCTCCGCATAGACCGCGTCGTCGAAATCGCGTGCATCCTCGCCGTCGATAGTCACGAGCGGCAGACCACGCAGATCGATGCGCGAGTCGGCCTCGCGTGCATCGACGTGGGCGCCGAAGGCCTGCGCTTCGCGCAGCGCCGCCGCGGGAAACTCATGCGGCAAGTCGAAGCGGGCAAGCGCCGACTCGGTGGCGAGCTCGACCGGACGATCCGGATCGAGCCGCTTGACGACGGCGGCCTCGGCGACGGATGCCGACCCGGCGTGCCGCCTGATCCGCGCAATCACCCAATCGCCATTGCGCGCGCCGTGCAGCTCGGCGGGTGCGATCGCGCAGCGCAGCTGCAGCCGCCGGTCCGCGGCGTTCACCCAGGCACTGCGCCCGGCGAGCTCCACCGTGCCGAGAAATGCGCTCACACCGCGCTCCAGTACCTGCTCGACGGTGCCCGACCAGCGGTCGCTCGCATCGCGCGAGAGCCTCACACGCAGGCGATCGCCATGCATCACGCCGCGCATCTCGGGCGGCGGAAGGAACACGCTGTCCTTCAGTCCTTCGACGCGCAGGAACCCATAGCCCGCGCGGTTTGCGCTCACGATCCCTTCGACGCTCGAGCCGGACTTGAGGTGGGAGCCCCCGGCGCCCGATCGCGGCTGCGCTCTTGCGGTGCCGCGTTTTCCACCTGCCGCGTGTCCCGCACGCCGGGTCGTTGGAGCCTGCGCACGCCCGTGGGGCTTCGCGGCATGGGCTCGGTGCGCAGGCTTCCCGCTGCGGTCCCGGCCACCGTGCTTTCCTCTACGCGACTTCAATTGACAGCCTTGGGACCCGTGCGTACATTTCGCCGCCTTCCTCACCTGCCCGGGTGGCGGAATTGGTAGACGCACTAGTTTCAGGTACTAGCGGGTAACTCCGTGGAGGTTCGAGTCCTCTCCCGGGCACCATTTTCA
>DASQGK010000040.1:0-7335 GCA_035632655.1 Steroidobacteraceae bacterium
CCCCCATTGTCCAATATTCCCCACTGCTGCCTCCCGTAGGAGTCTGGGCCGTGTCTCAGTCCCAGTGTGGCTGGTCGTCCTCTCAGACCAGCTACGGATCGTCGCCTTGGTAGGCCGTTACCCTACCAACTAGCTAATCCGACTTCGGCTCATCCATCGGCGCGAGGTCTTGCGATCCCCCGCTTTCCCCCGAAGGGCTCATGCGGTATTAGCCAACCTTTCGGCTGGTTATTCCCCACCATTGGGCAGATTCCGAAGCGTTACTCACCCGTTCGCCGCTCGTCAGCACGTATTGCTACGCCTGTTACCGCTCGACTTGCATGTGTTAGGCACGCCGCCAGCGTTCAATCTGAGCCAGGATCAAACTCTTCACTTGAAGATTTTGAGAATCAACATCGAAGAGTAAATCCAAAAATGGCTCCAACTTACTGCTGGACATCTTTGGTCACTCGGTCTTGGCACCAAAGGCACCTTGACGCGAGTCCCCACACAAATTACCTGCCAAACTTTTAAAGAGCACCCGAGAGCGCTATGGGCTTCGGGAAAAAAGGCTGGCGGTCCGCCACCGGCTACCCCAACCAATAAGTAATCACACACGAACTCGCCGCCCCGGGCCGCATTCCCGGCCGAGGCTGCGAGGGGCGCGCAGTATAGCCCCCCAAGAGGGCTTGTCAACGCACTGTCATGCTTCGGCTCCTGGCCGACCTTCCCCCGCCCGGGCGGGGGGCCGCGGAGCTGCACAAGGGGGGCTCGGAAGGAGCCCGCATCCGGGCCGGGAGGCTCGAAATGAGGCCCCGGCTCGGGGATTCAAGGCCCTGGTCCGCACCCCCGGGGAGCGCCCTCTGGCGGGGCGAGAAGCACGGCGCCCCGGGACGGCCGTCGCACTGCCCCTCGAAGGCCCCGAAAAGGGGTTCTTTCCAGGCAGGACCTAGGTCTTACGCTCCAGCCTGAGCCTGGCAAAGCGTCTGGCCCCCACCTGAAAGGTGTGCTCGGCGCCCGCCTTCAGCGTCAGCGTCCGATCGCTCACCCGCGCCCCGTCGATCTTGACCGCACCCTCCTCGATCTTGCGGTTGGCCTCGGAGGTGCTCGGTGCGAGTCCCGCCTCCTTGAGGAGGTTGGCGATGCGCACGCCCGCGCCGTCGACGGCGATCACCCTGACCGGCAGATCCTGGGGCACCGCCTTATCGCTCACGCGCGACAGAAAATCGCGCTGCGCGCGCTCCGCCGCCGCGGCGTCGTGAAAGCGCGCGACCAGCTCTGCGGCAAGCTCGAGCTTGATGTCGCGCGGATTGCGGCCCTCGCCCGCCTGCCGCCGCAGCGTCGCAATGTCGGCGAGCGGACGGAAGGACAACAGCTCGTAGTAACGCCACATGAGAGTGTCGGAGATCGACATCAGCTTGCCGAACATGCTGTCGGGGTCTTCGGTGATGCCGATGTAGTTACCGAGGGACTTCGACATCTTCTTCTCGCCGTCGGTCCCTTCAAGCAGCGGCATAGTAATCACCACCTGCGGCTCCTGGCCGTAGGCTTCCTGCAGCGCGCGTCCCACCAGCAGATTGAATTTCTGGTCCGTGCCTCCGAGCTCGACGTCGGCGCGCATCGCAACCGAGTCGTAGCCCTGTGCCAGCGGGTAGAGAAACTCGTGAATGGAAATCGGCTGGCCGGACTTGTAGCGCCTGGCGAAGTCGTCGCGTTCCAGCATGCGCGCCACGGTGTAGTGGGCGGCGAGCCGCACCACGTCCGCGGCGGTGAGCGGCGAGAGCCAGCGCGAGTTGAAATCGATCCGCGTGCGCTCGCGATCGAGGATCTTGAACACCTGCGACTCATAGGTGCGCGCGTTCTCCTGGATCTCGGCGAGTGTCAGGGCGGGGCGCGTCGTGTTGCGCCCGGTCGGATCGCCGATCATGCCGGTGAAGTCGCCGATGAGAAACGTGACCTCGTGGCCGAGCTGCTGGAACTGGCGCATCTTGTTGAGCAGCACCGTGTGTCCGAGGTGCAGGTCCGGCGCCGTCGGATCGAAGCCCGCCTTCACCCTGAGCGGCGTGCCGCGCCGCACCTTCTTCGCCAGCTCCGGCCTGGTCAGCACTTCCTGCGCACCGCGCTCGAGCTCTGCGATCTGTTGCTCGAAATTCATCTGTATCCTCTGATTGGCCGAAATCGTCGGGACGATTTCCGCGGACATCACTGCGTCGACCGCGGGCAAGAGGCGTGGCTCCTGCCCGCTGCCAGTACCGTGAAGTCCGACAGTCAATGTTCAGCTTGTCGGGCTTAACATACATTGACCCCCGAGTCCCGGCCGGGTACGGTTCGCCCCTTCATGGATTTCCTTATAACAATCAGACAAGTCTAGTCGATGGCGCTGCGATTCCGAGTCCCGAGACCCTCTTTCGCCTTCGTCCTGCAGGCGGCGGCCTGCGGCGTGGTCGCCTGGTCGCTGTGGAACAGCGAGCTCGTTGCGCCGCGCGTGCCGGGGGCCGGTGCTGATCCTGCGGCGGCGCCGGGCGCGACGGCCGGGCCTGCGGGAACCGTGGCGGCGGACGCTACCCTCTCTTATAAGGAGCCGGGCCCCGCCCCTGCTGCCGACGCCACCGCTCATCCGGCGAACGCCCCGATACTCGCCGGACCGCCGGGGTTCGATGGTGCGCGGCTGGCGCTCTCGTCCATCGACGTGATCGTGAGCCGCAACGACACGCTCGACCGCATCTTCAGGCGGCTCAAGCTCAGCCTCGCCGACCTCGCAACGCTGCGCTCGCTCCCCGGGCTGAAGACGCATCTCGACAGCCTGCGCCCGGGCGAGTCGCTGCGCCTGACGCACCGCGAGGGTGAGCTCTTCGGCCTCGAGCGCCGGCTGAACGACGCCGAGACGCTCAAAGTCGTGCGGGCGGGCGATGCGCTCAGGGCCGACGTCGTCGAGAACCCGCTCGAGATCCGTACCCGCACCGTGGGCGGCCGCATCGACAGCTCGCTGTTCGAGGCGGTCGAGACCAGCGGCGCGCACGATCTGACCGCGGTGGCGCTCGCCGACATCTTCGGCTGGGACATCGACTTCGTGCTCGACGTCCGGCCCGGAGACTCGTTCGTCGTCACCTACCAGGAGATCTGGCGCGACGGCCACTACCTCAAAGACGGCCCGGTGCTCGCCGCTTCGTTCGTCAACCAGGGACGCGAGTATCGTGCGGTGCGCTACACCGACCCGGGCGGTGGCACCAGCTACTACACGCCCGAGGGACGCAGCATGCATCGGGCTTTTCTGCGTGCGCCGCTCGAGTTCAGCCGCGTGAGCTCGCGCTTCAACTCCGCGCGCCTGCATCCGATCCTCAACCGCATCCGTGCCCACAAGGGCGTCGACTACGCCGCGCCGACGGGCACTCCGGTGCGCGCGGCCGGCGACGGGGTCATTCGTTATGCGGGAGTCATGGGCGGCTACGGCAATGTGGTCGAGATCGCCCACAGTCACAGCATCACCACCGTGTATGGCCATCTGGCGCGCTTCGCCCATGGCACCCGCACCGGTGCCCACGTAACGCAGGGAACCGTGATTGCCTACGTCGGCATGACGGGTCTCGCGACGGGGCCGCACCTGCACTACGAGTACCGGGTCAACGGCGTCTTCAAGAACCCGCAGACGGTGGCTCTGCCGGCCGCGGAGCCGATAAACCCGGCCTGGAGCGCCGACTTTCACGCCAGGACCGATCCGATGCTCGCTGCCCTCGACCAGTCGTCGGGCCCGATGCTGGTATCCCGCTGAGTCTGTAGCGCCCCGTCGACGGCGTGCGAGCCGCCGGACTTTCTGCAACTGCTAGAATGGGCCGGTTGACGCACAGCAAATAACACGGGACCGCAGGTCCCATACCAGGGGATGCGCAAATGAAACTGTCCGTATGCCTCTCCATCGGAGCCGGCCTGCTGCTGCTCGCGGGCGACGCGCTGGCCCAGGACGTCCTCAAAGCCTCTCCGGGCACGAACAAGGTGCTCCTCGAGAACCAGTATGTCCGCGTACTGCAATCGACGTTCAAGCCGGGTGCCAAAGAGCCGATGCATACGCACCCTGCCGGCTGGTACTACGTGACCCGGGCGGGAACCCTCAAGGTCACCTATGCCAGCGGCAAGGTCGAAATGTGGACTCCGAAGGTCGGCGAGCAGGCCTGGATGGACGGCGAGGAGCCGCACAGCGCCGAAAACACGGGCAAGACGACCCTGCAGTACCTGCTGGTAGAGGTGAAGGCGGCGCCGACCAAGACCCCGAACTGAGGCGCATCCGCCCGGTCATTAACGGAAAGGTCGCGGCCCGCTGGTATCCTTCAGGGTTCGATGGACGCGCCGGACCTGAAAGCACCACAGCATTACATCAACCGGGAACTGTCGTTCCTGGAGTTCAACCAGCGCGTACTCGACCAGGCCTTCGACGATTCCGTACCGCTGCTCGAGCGGCTGCGGTTCCTGTGCATCTCCTGCAGCAACCTGGACGAGTTCTTCGAGATCCGGGTGTCCGGGCTCAAACAGCTGACCGAGCTCGGCGGCAATCAGCTCGCCCCCGACGCGCTGTCGATCCCCGAGCAGCTCGCGGCGATTCACGACCGTGCCACCCGGCTGGTGGCCGAGCAGTACCGCTGCCTGAATGAGCTGCTGCTGCCCGCGCTGGCCCGGGAGGGCGCGCCGCTTCTCGAGCGCAAGGACTGGAGCCCGGGCGCCCAGCAGTGGCTCGAGCAGTATTTCGAGCGCGAGGTGGAGCCGGTGCTGTCCCCGCTCGGGCTGGATCCGGCGCGCCCCTTCCCGCGCATCCAGAACAAGAGCCTCAATTTCGTGGTGCGCCTCGAGGGGAAGGACGCCTTCAACCGCAACAGCGAGCTCGCCATCGTGCAGGCCCCGCGCTCGCTGCCGCGCGTGGTGCCGCTGCCGCAGGAAGGAACATCGCGCGCCTGCGTGCTGCTGTCGACCATCGTCCAGACTTTCGTACCGAAGCTCTTCGCCGGCATCAGGGTAATGGGCTGTTACCAGTTCCGGGTCACCCGCAACAGCGACCTGTTCGTCGACGAGGAGGAGATCGACGATCTGCGGCGCGCGCTCGAGGGCGAGCTCATGCATCGGCGTTACGGCGCCGCGGTGCGGCTCGAAGTGGCCAGCGAATGCCCCGAAGACATGGTGAAGTTCCTGCAGGCGCAGTTCGCTTCCAACGGCCTCGACACCTACTACGTGCCGGGTCCGGTGAACCTGAACCGCCTGTCAGTCGTGTACGACCTGGTGCAGCGGCCGGATCTCAAGTATCCGATCTTCACGCCGGGACTGCCGCAGCGCCTCGCGGGCGCCACCGATCTGTTCGCAGTCATCCGCCAGAAGGATGTGCTGCTGCATCACCCGTATCAGAGCTTCGTGCCGGTGATGGACTTCCTGCGCCAGGCGGCCGCCGACAGCCAGGTGCTCGCGATCAAGCAGACGCTCTACCGCGCCGGTCACGACTCGCCGCTGGTCGATGCTCTGGTCGCCGCCGCCAACGCCGGCAAGGACGTGACGGTGATCGTCGAGCTGCGCGCGCGCTTCGACGAGGAGGCCAACATCGAGTTGTCGACCCGGCTGCAGGAGGCGGGCGCACACGTCATGTACGGTGTGGTGGGCTACAAGACTCACGCCAAGCTGCTGCTGGTCGTGCGGCGCGAGCAGGGCGGCATCCGCCGCTATTGCCATCTCGGCACCGGCAACTACCACCCGCGCACCGCGCGGCAGTACACCGACTACGGGCTGTTCACATGCGATGACGAGATCGGCCAGGACGTTCACGAGCTCTTCCTGCAGCTCACCAGCCTCACCCAGACGCCGAAGCTCAAGCGCCTGACGCAGTCTCCCTTCGGCATGCACGACATGGTGCTCGCCAAGATCGCGCGCGAGACGGATCACGCCCGCGCCGGCCGCCCGGCGCGCATCATCGCCAAGATGAACGCGCTGGTGGACCCGCAGTCGATCGAGGCGCTCTACCGGGCATCGTGCGCGGGCGTAAAGATCGACCTCATCGTACGCGGCGTGTGCGCGCTGCGTCCCGGGCTGCCGGGGGTTTCCGAGAACATCACGGTGCGCTCCATCGTCGGGCGCTTCCTCGAGCATTCGCGTGTCTTCTGCTACGAGAACGGCGGCGAGCCCGAGATGTTCTGCGCGAGTGCCGACTGGATGGAGCGCAACTTCTTCCGCCGCGTGGAGGTCGCCTTCCCGATCCGTCATCCGGCCCAGGAAGAGCGTATCCGCCGCGATCTCGACATCTGCCTGCGCGACAACGTGCAGGCGTGGCAGCTCAGATCCGATGGCAGCTATGAGCGGCTGCAGCGCGGGGAGGAGAAAGCGGTGAGCTCCCAGGCGGAGCTGCTGGCCGCCTACGCGGCGGGCCCCGGAGTGGCCATCTGAGGCGGGCCGCGGGTCAGCTGCCGCCGGAGAATACCCGCAGCCGATAGCCGGCAGCGCGCAGGTAATCCACTTCCTGCTGCAGGTCTGCCGAAGTGAGCGGATGATCCCTGAGCCAGCGCGCGGGGAAGCGCATCTCGACGGTGCGCGGGGTCACCGAGAGCTGGATCGGCGGCAGTGCGGTGGGGCTGCGTCCCCGGTGCAGCAGCACCGCAAGGCGCAGCAGCAGGATCAGATAGACCGCGGTGCGGTCCCACGGCGGCACCAGCTCCTCGATGCCATCGAGCGCGAGCTTGCGCCGGTGCGCACCCACCAGCCGCGCGAGCAGCCGCTGCTCCTCGCGCGGGAAACCGGCCATGTCGGCGTTCTCCAGCAGATAGGCGCCGTGGCGGTGATAGCCGGTATGCGAGACGTCGAGTCCGATCTCGTGCAGTCGTGCCGCCCATTTGAGCGCCAGGGGCGCGAGGGGCTCCTCCAGCTTCCAGCTCTCGCGCGTCTGCTCGAGGAAATCCCCCACCGTGGCTTCCACGCGCTCGGCCTGGGCGGTGTCGACGTGATAGCGCTGCTGCATGCCGCGCACGCTGCGCTCGCGTGCATCCTCGCGGCGAAAGCGCCCGAGCATGTCGTAGAGGAGACCTTCGCGCATCGCGCCTTCGGCGATGCGCATCTCCCGGATCTCGAGGACCTTGAAGACCTCGGCGAGAATCGCGAGGCCGCCGGGGAACACCGGCCGGCGATCCTCGGTAATCGGCTCGAGCGCGAGCTCACGCGTGTGGCCGGCATCGACGCAGTACTCGATGGCCTTGTCGAGTCCGGCGCCGGTGATCGCGGTCGCGGTCGGCTCGAGGGCGCGGATCGCCTCGCCGATCGCCCGCACCGTGCCCGAGCTCCCGGCGCAGGTCTCCCAGCCGCGGCGGCGGAACGCCGCCTGCACGGGCTCGAGCTCGA
>DASQGK010000041.1:0-40396 GCA_035632655.1 Steroidobacteraceae bacterium
CGGTCGGAGGAGAAAGCCCCCGCCTCCATGAGGATGCGCCGCCGCGCGCCCGCCGGCCGGTAGAAGCTCGCAAACATCAGGTGCAGGTTCACGGTGAGCGAGTTCATCGCGACGACTTCGGCCGGCCTGGCGCCGGTGAGCCCGGTCAGCCCGTCGCGCAGGTTCTCGTGATACGGGATCCAGGGGCGGCGGGCGTGCTCGTGCCCCTCGACGGCGCGCTGCGCCCACTCGTCGAGCTCCTCGAGCACCAGCTCGCGCGCCGCGCGCGGCTGCAGCCCGAGGGAGTGACCGCAGAGGTAGTTGAGCGCTGCGCCGCGCTCGTCCGTGGGCAGCACGAAGCGCTCGCGGAAGCCGCGCAGCGGATCGGCGCCGTCGCGGGCGCGCGCTTGCTCGAGGATGGCCGCGTGGCTCATGCGGGCAGCTCCGGACCTACAGCAGCGGGTAGAGCAGCGGACGGCTCGGCACCGCATCGCCGGCGAGCGCCGGCAGCTGCAGCTCGAGCAGGTACGGCCCGTCGCGCAGCTCCTCGGGCACGAAGGCGAGCTCGGTGACCGTGGCGTCGGCGCGCGTAGCGCGCGCGAGCTCGGTCGCTCCGGGCGGCAGCCCGAAGAACAGCCGGTGTGCGCTGAGCACCCCCTGGTCGTGGCTGCGGTCGATCGAGGGCAGGTCGACGATGAGATGACGGACACCGCGCTCGACGATGAGCGCGGCTGCCTGCTGCGACAGATAAGGGGGGTTGTGCCCCGAGTAGTCGCGGCTGCGCTTGTCGGGGCCGTTGGGCCGGGTGCGCACGATCAGCGCACGCACCGCGAAGGGCAGCGTCGCCGGCCAGGCCCGCTCGAGTGCGCGGCGCGTGAGCAGCAGGTCCCCGGCCTGCGGCGCAGGTGAGCTTGCCTCGCCGCAGGTCGCGGCAGGCTCCGGCGTCAGGGTCACGAGCAGCGCCGGCAGGAAGCCGAATGGAGCGATGCGGCTCACGTCGAGCCGCTCGCGTGTCAGGTGGCCGACGCATTCGGTGTGGGTGCCGTTGCAGTGAGGGATGAGAGTCAGGACCTCGCAGTTGCAGCTCGCGCCGCGCTCCACGCTGCCGGCGAAGCCGGGCGCCTCGAAGGGCCGGGCGCTCGCCCGGGGCGCCGCGAAATGCCGCGGCTGGGGACCGGCGAAGTCGAGCTCGACGGCGAGACTCACCGGGTGGGCCGCATCGATGCCGATCTCGCGCCCCTCGAGCGCGATGCGTGCATTCACGCCGGGCGCTCCAGCACCGCGCCGCAGCGCCTGCAGGTGCGCCGCTCGAGGCTGGAGAAGAAGCGCTCGAAAACCGGCGGAAACTGCTTCTCGATGTCGGTGAGCTCGAAGAACTCCTCGTACAGACGATTGCCGCAGCGCTCGCAGTACCACTGGAAGCCGTCCTGCTCGCCCGCGCGGCGGGCCCGCTCGACGACCAGGCCGACGGTGTTGGCGGGCCGCTGCGGCGAATGCGGCATGTTGGGCGGGATCAGCAGGATCTCGCCCGCGCGGATCGGCACATCCACCGCGCGTCCGTCCTGGATGGTCTTCAGAACCATGTCGCCTTCGAGCTGATAGAAGAATTCCTGGCCCGGGTCGACGTGGTAGTCCTTGCGCGCATTGGGGCCGCCCACCACCATGATGATGAAGTCGCCGTCGCGGAAGACGCGCTTGTTGCCGACGGGGGGCTTGAGTTGCGCGCGGTTGGCGTCGATCCACTGGCGGAAGTTGAGTGCCTGTAAGGATTCCATGGGTCCTCCACGCCTGATCTAGTATGGTACGCGTTATGAAGACGAAGCTGGCAAGGGGCGCTGCGCCGCACGCCCTCCTGCTGTCCGCATTGCTCGCGCTGAGCGGCTGCAGTCATCTGCACTGGCCCTGGCACCGCAAGGCAGCCCAGCCGCCGGTAGCGGTGCACGAGCTCGACATCGCCGGCGCCGCCTCCGCCAGCTTCCCGCAATACTGGAAGCGCAACACGCTGCTCATCGATCTGAGCGCCGCGGGCGGCTCGGGCAGCCTGGTGCTGAAACCCGCCGCCGGGGGCTCCTGGCCGGTGCGCCTTGCCTTGCGAGTGCGGCCCGGCAGCTTCGCTTCGCTGGAGGTGCGGGCTGCGCAGCGGCTGGTGCTGCCGATCCAGGCGGCGGGCAGCCAGCCGGTGGACCTCGAGCTCACGCCCGGAGTTTATCGGCCCGATACGCCGCAGATAACGGTCTCCTGGGGACCGGGGAGCGCGGCCGAGTGAGCCAGCGCGCGCAGCCGCTTCAGTCATCCGGCCGCTGATAGCCCCCGCACGGCACTTCGACCGGAGCGGCGTTCGCGGCATCGAGGTCGACCGCCGTGAGCGCTCCGCCCCACACGCAGCCGGTGTCGAGTCCGAGCACACCCGGCTCGAGTACCAGTCCGAGCGCCGACCAGTGGCCGAAGATGACGCGGCTGGCGCGCGTGGCGCGCCCGGCGAACGTGAACCACGGGCGCAGCGGCGACGGCGGCGGGGGCGGTGCGCCCTTGAGGGTGAGGTCGATGCGGCCGTCGGCCGTGCACACGCGCATGCGGGTGAGCACGTTGATCGCGAAGCGCAGCCGCTCCATGCCCTCGAGGCTCTCGCTCCAGGTATCGGGTGCGTTGCCGTACATGCGCTCGAGCAGCCGGCGCGGGTCGCGGCGCAGCGCAGCTTCCACCTCGCGCGCGAGCCCGAGCGTTGCGGCCACCGTCCACTGCGGCACGACGCCGGCATGCACCAGCAGATCGCCCGCCTCGCTCATCGCCAGCGGCCGGGTCAGCAGCCACTCGGCGAGCGCCTCGCGATCGGGAGCGGCGAGCACCGCATCGAGCGTGTCGGACCGGCGCTTCGCTCGCGCGCCGTGCATGACGGCCAGCAGGTGCAGATCGTGGTTGCCGAGCACGACGAGCGCGTTGTCGCCGAGCGCGCGCACCAGGCGCAGCGTCTCGAGCGACTGCGGGCCGCGATTGACCAGGTCGCCGACGAACCAGAGGCGGTCGCGATCGGCCGAGAATTTCAGCGCGGCCAGCAGGGCGCGCAGTTCATCGTGACAGCCCTGAACGTCTCCGATCGCATAGCGGGTCACTGCAGAATGCCGGGCATGGCCAGTCGGAAGGGCTGGATGGGCGCATCGAAATGCGCGCCATCGTCGGCCAGCATCCGGTAGCTTCCCTGCATCGCGCCCACGGGTGTCTCGAGCACCGCGCCGCTCGAGTAGCGAAACCCCTGCCCGGGCTTGAGGTAGGGCTGCTCGCCCACCACACCGTCGCCGCGCACTTCCTCGACCTTGCCGTTGGCATCGGTGATGACCCAGTGCCGGGTGAGCAGCCGTGCCGGAACCTGTCCCTCGTTGCGGATGGTGATGGTGTAGGAGAAGACGAAGCGGTGCTCGCGCGGGTCGGACTGCTCGTCGAGATAGCTGGTCTCGACGTCGACGCGGATCTTGTGGCCCTCATGCGTCATGGCGTCGATTCTAGCAAGTCCTCAGGACCGGCCGACGCGCATCGCCAGCACGTCGCAGGGCGCGGCGTGCAGCACGGTGTCCTCCGTGAGATTCACCAGGATCGAGAGCCCGTGGCGCTCGCGGCTGCCCAACATAATGAGATCGGCATGGCGCTCGCGCGCGATCCGTACGATCTCCGATTTGACATTGCCGCTCTCGACCCTGCAGGAAACGCCGGCGAGGCCCAGCTCGGCGGCGAGCGCCGTGAGGCGCTGCCGCGCACGTTGCAGCAGCTCATCCTCGATCTGCACCGAGGGCATCAGAGCCTCGCCCATCGGCTCGACCGGCACGAACTCGACCACATGCAGCAGCTCGATCTCGGCTCCGAGCGCGGCGGCCAGCGCCTGCGCCCGCCGTCCGAGAAACAGGCTGTCCTCGGTCAGATCCAGGACCAGCAGGATGCGACGGTAAATCGCCATCGTGAGTCTCCCCTGCAGCGCGCCCTCCGGGTTACCGAAGCCTAGCCGGAGAGGCGCGCGCGGTCGAGCGCCGCCGCCAGGGTGTTGAACTGCTGTGGCGCGAGCGTCTCGGGCCGCGCGCCGGGATCGACCCCGCAGGCACTGATCTGCTCGCGGCTGAGGAGCCGCCCGAGGGCGTTGCGCAGGGTCTTGCGGCGCTGCGCGAAGGCCGCCTGCACCACCTCGGCGTAATGGGGACTCGGGGCAAAGAGCGGCGCGGGCCGCACCGTCAGGCGCACCACCGCCGACCACACCCGGGGCGGCGGCTGGAATGCTCCGGGCCCGAGCTCGAACAGCCGCGTGGCGCTCAGCCACGGCGCCAGCATCACGGTGAGGCGCCCGTAGTCCGTCTCACCGGGGAGCGCTGCGAGGCGCGCCACCACCTCCCGCTGCAACATGACATGCAGGTCGCTGATGACCGCTACATGAGCGAGCAGCCGGAACAGGAGCGGGGTCGAAATGTTGTAGGGCAGATTGCCGACGATGCGCAGGCGCCCGCCGCGTGCCGCGGCCAGCTGCGTGTAGTCGAACCTGAGCGCATCGCCGACATGGAGCGCCTGGCGCGCGGAGGTGCCGAAAGCGGGGGCGAGGGCGGCGGCGAGGTCGCGGTCGATCTCGATGGCATCGAGCGTGCAATCCGCGTACGCCAGCAGCCGCCGGGTGAGGGCGCCGCGTCCGGGTCCGATCTCCACCAGGGCGTCGCCGGGACGGGGTGCGATCGCTGCGACGATGCGCTCGATCGCTGCGGGGTCGTGCAGGAAATGCTGGCCGAAGCGTTTGCGACGCGGCGGCCGGTGCAGGGGTGCGGCGCGCGCCACCGGCGCTACCGTCTGCTGAGATCGATGGCCAGTTGTACCGCGGCCGCAAGACTCCCCGGATCGGCCCTGCCCGTGCCGGCGAGATCGAGGGCGGTGCCGTGGTCGACCGAGGTGCGCACGAAGGGCAGTCCGAGCGTGACGTTCACCGCGCTCTCGAACCCCGCATGCTTGACCACCGGCAGACCCTGGTCGTGATACATCGCGAGCACGGCATCGAAGGACTGGAGAATGCGCGGCACGAATACCGTGTCTGCCGGCAGCGGCCCGCTGACATTCAGCCCCTGTGCCCTGAGCTTCTCGACCGCCGGCCCGATGACTCTGAGCTCCTCGTCGCCGAGGTAGCCGCCCTCGCCGGCGTGGGGGTTGAGGCCGCATACCGCGATACGCGGCGCGCGGATCTTCCAGCGCACGCCCAGGTCGCGCGCCAGGATGGCAACCGTCTCGCACAGCGAGCCGACGCTGATGGCGGCGCTCACCGCCGCGAGCGGCACGTGGGTGGTGGCGAGCGCGACCCGCAGCGTCCCGGTCGTCAACATCATCACCGTGCGGGATACGTGCGCGCGCTGGGCGAAATACTCGGTGTGTCCGAGGAAGGCGACGCCGGCGTCGTTGATGATGCCCTTGTGCACGGGAGCGGTGACGATGGCATCGAATTCGCCGGCGATCGCGCCGGCGATGGCGCGGTCGAGGAGGCCGAGCACGTAAGGCGTGTTGGCCTTGTCGAGCCGGCCGGGCTGACTGGCGGTGCGCAGCGGCAGGTGCTCGCCGAGCAGCGTGCCCGGCACGTGCAGGCTGCGCGCGGCGCCGGTTCGCTCCTGCGCGAGGTAAGGGCGCAGCTCGAGCTGCGCACCGGTAAGGCGGGCTCGCTCGGCGAGCAGGGAGGAATCTCCGAGGCACACCAGTTCGCAATCGAGCGTGCGCGCCGCGAGACTCGCACACAGCTCCGGCCCGACTCCCGCGGGCTCGCCCGACGTGACGGCGATTCGGGGAATCATGGAGCAGCCGCGCAGCGGCCTACGACTTGAACTCCACGTAGGCATCGTCCCGCAGGCGGCGCAGCCACAGCTCCGTCTCCTCGTCCGCCTTGCTGGCGCGGATCGCCTCCAGGGCCTTGCGCCGCTTGACCTCGTCCGTGTTGTCGAACTGGCGGTGGCCGAGCATCTGCACCAGGTGCCAGCCGAACTGCGTATGGAAGGGCTCGCTCAGGTCGCCGTCCTTCATCTGCGAGATTTTCTGCTCGAAATCGGGCGCGAATGAGCCGGGCCCGGCCCAGCCCAGATCGCCGCCCTGTGAGGCGGAGCCCGGATCCTCGGAGTTGGTCTGGGCCAGTCCCGCGAAGTCCTCGCCGTGCACGATGCGCTCGCGCAGCGCCAGGAGCTTCTGCTGCACGGTGGCATCGTCCGCGAGCGCGGTGGTCTTCATGAGGATGTGGCGCAGGTGCACCTGGTTCTCGATGGCCTTGCCCTCGGCCGCGCCGCGCACCTCATTCAGCTTCACCAGGTGAAAGCCGGTGGGGGTGCGCAGCGGCTCGCTGACTTCGCCGGGCTTGAGCCTGGCGATCACCTCGGTGAGGAAGGTCGGCAGCTCGGCCTCCTTGCGCCAGCCGAGCGAGCCGCCCTCGAGCGCGGTCTGGCTGTTGGAGTAGGCGAGGGCCAGGCGGGCAAAATCCTCACCGCTCCTGGCTTTCTGGTAGACCTCCGCGGCGCGTTGCGAGGCATTCTCCACCTGCGCCGGGCTCGCCTCCTGCGGGACGGCGATCAGAATGTGCGACACGTTGTACTCGTTCCCCTGCGCGGGTCGCTTCGCCTGCTTCTCCAGGTACTGGTCGATCTCCTTGGGCGTGACGCTGATGCGGTCCATGACGTCGCGCTGGCGCAGCATCTGCAGCGTGATCTCCTTGCGCAGATCCTCGCGGTAGCCGGCGTAGTCGATGCCCTGGGCTGCGAGCGCCTCGGGCAGCTGCGACAGGGTGAGATTGTTGCGCTTGGCGACGTCCTGCAGCGCCGCGTTCAGGGTCTCGTCGGAGACCTTGAGGCCGTCATGATTGGCGCGCTGCACCTGGATCTCCTGCAGCACCAGCCGCTCGAGCACCTGCTGCCGCAGCACGTTCTGCGGCGGCGGGTCGAGCTTCTGCGCGCGCAGCCGCTCGCTGACCGCTTCGAGCTGGGTGTCCAGCTCGCTGTTGAGCACCACGCCGTCGTTGACGATCGCCGCGATGCGATCGAGCATCACGCCCTTGGTATCGAGCTCGCGGGTCTGTGCCGCTGCCGGCCCGCACACGCACAGGGCCGCCACGCCTGCGGCGAGGCCGCCGACTGCCCGCATCATTGTCCAACGCATCGTTGTGGTTTCCTCAGGGATCCTGGAAGGGGCCGTCACGGGGGCCTGATTCTCTGTAAATTTGCTTCCGCGGGAGTGTAGCCACGGATCTCCTCGGTGAGGGAGGTATCCGACGCCGATCCGACACCGGCAAGCCCCGCAAGTTCCAGCTGCAGCCAGAATCCGGTGTCGCGCGAGCCGGTGAAGGTGCTCACATAACGCCGCGCGCCCAACCGCAGCCGCCAGCAGCACGCACGGTACTCGAAGCCGCCGAAGCGCTCCAGTTCTTCGTGATTGCGCAGGTCGAAGACCTCGCGTGCGAACAGGCTCCAGGCCCGGCCGATGGGCCAGGCGGCCGAACCGTCCACCTGGTCGAACCCCCGCGGGTCGCAGCCGGTGGCCGCTCCGGGGACCGTCGGCGTATTGCAGGGCAGCTGCACGCCCTGCACGAATTCAGGCACCTGCTGGAAGCGCTCGTAGCGGTAGCCGAGATTGACCACGGCATCGCTGCGCGGCTTGTACTGCAGGTTCAACTGCGTGCGCTCGCTGCGCTGATTGTGCGGGTCCCACTGCACGCCGGCATCGGCACTCCAGTTCTCGAAGGCCGTGAGCGCGAGCTGCGCCACCATGTCCGAGTGCCTGCCGGTGATCGGCGTCTCCCCGGGCAGCGTCACCCGCGGGGTGTCGAAGTAGTAGCTCTGGCCAAAGGTCGCGGCCAGGAACTGCCTGCCGGTGCGGGCGTCCAGCAGCCGGCTGGTGATTCCCGCGCTCAGCTGATTGGCATCGCTCACACGGTCGGCACCGACGTAGCGGTTGGCGCGAAACAGCTCCACCGGGTTGAGATCCGGAATCCCGGTGTCGAATACCGGCAGCGAATCCTGGTTGCGGTAGGGCACATAGAGGTAGAGCAGCCGCGGCTCGAGCGTCAGCGTGCGCTGCTCGCGCGATCCGGTCAGCCGCTCGAACACCAGACCCGTGTCGAGGCTGTCGACGGGGAGATTGCGCGACGGCGAGCTCGGGGCGCCCGGCAGCGTATTCGCGAGCTGGTAGAAGGTGGCGCGCCAGGCGGCGGACGGCCTGAAGAAGTACCCGGGGCCGGTGAGATCGAGCGACACCATCGGGTAGAGGTCTTCGCGCCAGCCGGTGGGCAGCGGCGGCACTCCGGGAGAGCTGCGCGGCGAGTGCTGAAAGTCCACGACCTCGGAATCGAAGCCGTAGTGCACAACGCCGAGAGTGGTGTAGTCGCCGCTCACGACGATGCGCGGCACGCGCGCGTACGGCCGCTCGTCGACCAGCAGAGTGGTGTCGATCGTCTGGTACTGCTGGGCCTGTGCGTCGATGCTCCAGTGATCGTCGCGATAGGAGAAGGTGGCGCTGCGGTCGAGGAAGGAGGTGCTGGTGCCGGCCGGGGTCTGGGAGAAGTCCTGGAAGTAACCGGTGTCGCTCACGTTCTGCGCCGCGAGCGTCAGGCGCACGTCCGCCGGCAGCTCCACGACGTCATCGAGCTGCACGCGGCTGCGGCTGCCGTGAAACACCTGATCGTTGGGCAGGAAATTCCATTGCAGCTCGCCGTGCTGGTCGGCGCTGAGGAAACGCAGGTCGCCTCCCAGATCGGGCCCGCGCTTGCTGTACTCGACGGGCTGGAAGGTGAAGTCCGCCTGCGGTGCGATGTTCCAGTAGTAGGGCACCGCCAGCTGCGCGCCGCTGGTCGAGGTGTTGCCGACGCTCGGAAAGAGGAAGCCGCTCTTGCGCTCGCTGCTCAGGGGGAAGGACAGCCACGGCAGATACAGGATCGGCACGTCGAAGAAATCGACCCGGGCGTTGCGCCCCGTGCCGATCTCGTTGCGGGTATCGAGCGTGATGCTGCTGGCCTTGAGGTCCCACGCCGGATGCTTGGGCGCCGGGCAGGTGGTGAAGAACACGCCCTTGAGCCGCAGCACCCCCTGCGGCGTGAGCTGCATGCTGTCGGCCGCGCCGCGCGCGGCGCGTTGCTTCATGTCGAACTGCGCAGCTTTGAACTCGGCGCCGTCGGCCGCCGAATAGCTGCCGCCCGCTCCGGTCACGTGCACCAGGGGACCGGAGTACTCGATGGTGCCCTCGCTCGTGACGCTCTGGTTGGGCTTGTCGATCTGCATCCGATTCGCGCGCAGCTCGACATCGCCCTGGCGCACCACGACGTTGCCCTCGAGCGCCCCCTTGCCCGCGACGCTGACGTCGGCAGTGTCGCTCGAGATCTCGATGTTGCCGGCCGGCTGGCCCGGCCGCGCCGCCGCAGCCGGCGGCGCGCTGCGGCCGGGAGCGCTGGCGCCGGCCGGCGCATCCGCCAGGGCGAGCCGGGATGGACAGGGCGGATCCTCCGCCCACGCAGCAGCCGCGATGCCGCCGCACGCGAGGATGATCAGGGCAGATGGGCGCGGACGCAGCATCGAGGGCGGCATTATAATGATTCCCAACATGCCGCAGACCGACGCGCGACTGGCGCTGATCCAGGACTGGTTGTCGCGCGAGCTGCGCCTGGCGCCGCAGCGGATCGAACCGGCATCGAGCGACGCGAGCTTTCGGCGCTACTTCCGCGTATTTCTCGAGGGCGCGAGCTACATCGTCATGGATGCTCCGCCTCCCCGGGAGGACGTCCGGCCGTACCTGAAGGTGTCGCGCCTGCTGGAATCCCTGGGCGTCCACGTCCCGCACGTGCACGAGACCGATGCCGGCAAGGGACTGCTGCTGCTCGAGGACTTGGGTACCACGCTCTACCTCGAGCGGCTGAATGCCGGCGACGACCCGCAGTCGCTGTACCGCGACGCACTGGAGGCACTGGCGGTGATCCAGTTGCGCGGCGTCGATGCCAGCCGGGAGCTCGCGCCCTACGACGAGGCGGCGCTCGGCGACGAGCTCGCGCTCATGCCGGAATGGTTCCTGGCCCGCCACCTCGAGGTCGGCCCTTCGGCCGCGGAGGCCGCCGTTCTCGCGGACACCTTCGCCTTCCTCATCCGCGAGGGCCTGGCACAGCCCCAGGTATTCGTGCATCGCGATTACCATTCGCGCAACCTCATGCTGGTACGCCCCCGCAATCCCGGCATCATCGATTTCCAGGACGCGCTGCGCGGTCCGGCGGGTTATGACCTGGTGTCGCTCCTCAAGGACTGCTACATCGTCTGGCCGCGCGCGCGGGTCGTGGAGTGGGTGCGCGGCTACCGCGCGCGGCTGCTCGCGCAGGGAGGCGCGGCGGGAGCGAGCGAGGCGGAGTTCCTGCGCTGGTTCGACCTGATCGGAGTGCAGCGGCACATCAAGGTGCTCGGCATCTTCTGCCGGCTGTGGTATCGCGACGGCAAGAGCGGTTACCTCGCGGATCTGCCGCGCGTGCTCGCCTACGTGCGCGAAACCTGCGCGCAATATGCGGAGCTCAGCTCCCTCGGCGAGCTGCTGGCCGTCCGCATCGCCCCCGCCCTGCCCCTGGCCAACGCCCGGGTGGCGGCCGCGATCGCCGCCGCGGTGCGCGCATGAAGGCCATGCTGCTCGCGGCCGGCCGGGGCGAGCGGCTGCGGCCGATCACCGACTCACTCCCCAAACCGCTGGTGCCGGTCGCCGGGAGGCCGCTCATCGCCTGGCACCTCACGGCGCTGGCACGCGCCGGCATCCGCGAGGTCGTCATCAACCTCTCGTGGCTCGCGGAGCGGCTGCGCGCCGCGCTCGGCGACGGGAGCGAGTGGGGCGTGTCGATCACCTGGAGCGAGGAGGGGCCGGTGCCGCTGGAGACCGGAGGCGGCATCTTTCGCGCCGTGCCGCTGCTCGGGCCCGGACCGTTCCTGGTCGTCAATGCCGACATCTGGACCGACATCGACTTCGCGGCGCTCGCGCTGGAAGAGGGTGCGCTGGCTCATCTCGTGCTGGTGCCCAACCCGCCGCACAACTCCCGCGGAGACTTTGGCCTCGACGGCGACCTCGTGGTGAGCCGCGAGACCGACCGCTTCACCTATTCGGGTGTGGGGCTCTTTCGGCCGGAGTTCTTCCACGGCTGCACCGGGGAGCGCTTCCCGCTGCTGCCGGTACTGAACCGCGCGATCGCCGCGCGGGGGGTGCGGGGCGAGCTGCACCGGGGAGCCTGGAGCGACGTCGGGACGGCGGAGCGGCTCGCGCAGCTTGAGGCGCGACTCGCTGCGCTAAAATGAACGGATGTCCGACCTCAAAGGGATTCCGGTCGTAACGGCCGACTCCGCCACTCCGCGCAGCGGAGAGAAATATCTTACCCCTCAAGGGTTTACCGCCATACGCGATGGCGTCAAGGCGCGCCCGGCCGAGGCGAGCTCCGTGCGCGGCGCCCGCCGCCTGCCCCCGTGGCTCAAGGCGCGTGCTCCCTCCGGAGAGGGCTTCCGCGACGTGAGAGCGCTGGTGCGCGAGCACCGGCTTGCCACCGTATGCGAGGAGGCCAAGTGCCCCAACATCGGCGAGTGCTGGAACGCCGGCACCGCCACGCTGATGCTGATGGGCTCGGTGTGCACGCGTGCCTGCCGTTTCTGCTCGGTGGACACGGGGAATCCGCACGGCTGGCTGGACGCCGGCGAGCCGCAGAACGCGGCCCGCACGGTGGAGCTCATGGGGCTCAGGTACGTGGTGCTCACCTCGGTGGACCGCGACGACCTGCCCGACGGCGGTGCCGCTCACTATGCGGCGTGCGTGCGCGCCATCCGCGAGCGCAACCCCGCGACCGCGGTCGAGGCGTTGACGCCCGACTTTCAGGGAGTGCTCGCCGACGTCGAGACCGTGGTCGATTCCGGCATCGCCGTGTTCGCGCAGAACATCGAGACCGTGCGGCGCCTCACGCACCCGGTGCGCGATCCGCGGGCCGGCTACGAGCAGACGCTCAGCGTGCTGGCGCACGCCAAACGGCACCGTCCCGCGGTGCTCACCAAGAGCAGCCTGATGCTCGGCCTCGGTGAGACCGATGGGGAGATCAGTGAGACGCTCGCCGAGCTGCGCGCCGCCCAGGTCGACATCGTGACGCTCGGGCAGTATCTGCGTCCCACGGTCCATCATCTTTCGGTCGAGCGCTTCGTGACACCGGCGGAGTTCGACCGCTATCGCAGCGAGGCCCTCGCCCTCGGCTTCCTCGAGTGCGTCTCGGGCCCGCTGGTGCGCTCGAGCTACCGCGCCGAGCGCGCCCTCGAGCGCAACAACGCCGGCCTCGACAACCGGGACCCCGCGCCATGAGCGCCGTGCCCGCCGCGGCAGCGCTGCCGGGCTCCGCCCCGGTGCCGGCGCCGGTCGTGCGGCGGCTCGGGCTGGTGGACTACGAGCCGGTCTGGCGCGCCATGCAGCGCTTCACCGCGGAGCGCGACGGCACGACGCCCGATGAGATCTGGTTTCTCGAGCACCAGCGCGTGTTCACCCTCGGCGTCAATGCGAGCCGCGCCCATCTGCTCGCACCGGGGGACATCCCGGTGGTGCAGATCGATCGCGGCGGCCAGGTGACCTATCACGGCCCGGGCCAGCTGGTGGTCTACCCGCTCATCGATCTCAGGCGGCTGGGACTCACCATCCGGGACTTCGTCACCGCGCTCGAGCGCGCGGTGATCGACCTCGCGGCGGCCTGCGGCATCGCCGCCGAGTGCCGCCGCCAGGCGCCCGGCGTGTATGTCGGCGGCGCCAAGCTCGCCAGCGTCGGCGTGCGGGTGCGCCGCGGCGGGAGCTATCACGGGCTGGCGCTCAACGTGGCGCTCGATCTCGAGCCGTTCACCCGCATCAATCCCTGCGGCTATCAGGGCCTCGCGATGACGCAGCTGTCCGCGCTCGGGGGTCCGCGCACGGTCGCCGCCGCGGCGGCCGCGCTCGAGCCGCACCTGAGGCGTACGCTGCGACTGTCACCGCACGGCTAGCATGGCGTGAGGATCGTCTCCGCCGTCGCCGCGATCGCGCTGAGCGCACTGGCCGCCGCCTGCGGCGGCTCCTCGGGCTCCGCCACGGGCGCCGGCCGGGTGACGCTGCTCAACGTTTCCTACGATGCCACGCGCGAGCTGTACGCGGACTTCAACCGCGCGTTCGCGCACCATTGGCTGCAGAAGACCGGCCAGCGCGTGCGCGTCGATCAGTCGCACGGCGGCTCGGGCAAGCAGGCGCGCTCGGTGATCGATGGCCTGGCGGCGGACGTCGTGACGCTCGGGCTGGCCGCCGACATCGACGCCATCGCGCAACACGCCAGACTCCTGCCGCCCGACTGGCAGAGCCGTCTCCCCGACAACAGCTCGCCCTATACCTCGACGATCGTCTTCCTGGTGCGTAAGGGCAATCCGCGCGGCATCCACGACTGGGGCGACCTGGTGCAGCCGGGTATCGCCGTCATCACTCCGAACCCCAAGACCTCCGGAGGCGCACGCTGGAACTATCTGGCCGCCTGGGCCTGGGCGCTCGCGCAGCCGGGCGGGAGCGAGACCAGCGCGCGCGAGTTTGTGCGCAAGCTCTACCACAACGTCCCGGTGCTCGACACCGGTGCGCGCGGCTCGGCCACCACTTTCGTGCAGCGCGGGCTGGGCGACGTGCTGATCGCGTGGGAGAACGAGGCGAGGCTGGCGGTGCGCGAGATAGGGAGCGGCGAGCTCGAGATCGTGGTCCCGAGCATCAGTATCCTCGCAGAGCCCCCGGTGGCCGTGGTCGATGAGGTGGCGCTGCGTCACGGCACGCGCGCCCTCGCCACGGCCTACCTCGAGTACCTCTACAGCAAGGAGGGGCAGGAGATCATCGCGAAGCACTTTTACCGGCCGCGCGACAGCGAAGTGGCGGCGCGCTACGCGCAGCGCTTCCCGAGTCTCAAGCTCGTGACCATCGCGGACTTCGGCGGCTGGGCGCGCGTCCAGGCCACCCATTTCGCCGACGGCGGGGTGTTCGACCAGATCTACTCGCCCTGAGCTAGTGCCCGCGGTAGCCGGTGCGCTCGACGAGGGTCTTCACCACCAGCGTGAGCCCGGCGAGCAGCGTGAGGAGCGAGGCGACGGCGAAGGCACCCACGAAGTTGTATTCGTTGTAGAGGATCTCGATCTGCAGCGGCATGGTGGTTGTGAGGCCGCGGATGTGTCCCGACACCACCGACACGGCGCCGAACTCGCCCATGGCGCGCGCGTTGCTCAGGATCACCCCGTAGAGCAGTCCCCAGCGGATCTTCGGCAGGGTCACCTTGAAGAAGGTCATCCAGCCCCCGGCGCCGAGCGTGATCGCGGCTTCCTCCTCGTCGTTGCCGAGCTGCTGCATCAGCGGGATGAGCTCGCGTGCGACGTAGGGGAAAGTCACGAACATGGTCGCGAGCATGATGCCGGGGAGCGCGAAGATAACGCTGATGTCGTGCCGCTGCAGCCACATGCCGAACCAGCCGTGCAGGCCGAACAGCAGCACGAACACCATGCCGGAGATCACCGGCGAGACCGCCAGCGGCAGGTCGATGAGCGTGATCAGCATGCTCTTGCCGCGGAACTCGAATTTGGCGATCGCCCAGGCCGCCGATAGGCCGAACACGATGTTGATCGGCACCACCACCGCCGCGGTGATGAGCGTCAGGCGGATGGCCGCCTGGGTGTCGGGATCGGCGAAGCTCACCAGATAGGCCTCGAAGCCGCGCGCGAAGGCCATGGCGAATACGGTGACCAGCGGCGCGATCAGCAGCGCCGCGAGGAACGCGAGCGACAGCGTGATGAACAGCCAGCGCGCGGCCGCGGCCAGCCAGGTGTTCTGGCCGGGGCGCGGCGCCGCATCTCCCTGCGGCGCCGTGAGGCGTGGCAGTCCGCCCGCCATCAATGCGCCGCCCGCACGTGGCGCCGCCGGTTCCACGCCTGCAGCAGGTTGATGGCGAGCAGCACCACGAACGACATGGCGAGCATCACGACGCCGAGCGCCGCCGCGCCGCGATAGTCGAACTGCTCGAGGTGGATGACGATGAGCAGCGGGGTGATCTCGGTCTTCATCGGCAGATTGCCGGCGATGAAGATCACCGAGCCGTACTCGCCCACGGCACGTGCGAACGACAGGGTGAAGCCGGTGAGCAGCGCCGGCAGCACCGTCGGCAGAATGATGCGGCGGAAGGCATAGAGGCGCCCGGCGCCGAGCGTCTCCGCCGCGTCCTCGAGCTCGCGCTGCACCTCGAGCAGCGCCGGCTGCAGCGCGCGCACCGCGAAGGGCATGCCGATGAGGGTGAGGGCCAGGGTCACGCCGAGCCAGGTGTAGGCCACCTCGATGCCAAGCGGCTCGAGATAGCGGCCGATCCACCCGTGGCGCGCGAACACCGTGGTGAGGGCGATGCCCGACACCGCCGTCGGCAGGGCGAAGGGCATGTCGATGAGCGCATCGATCAGCCTGCGGCCGGGGAACTCATAGCGCACCAGCGTCCAGGCGATGATGAAGCCGAACACCACGTTGATGCTGGCGGCGAGCGCCGAGGCCCCGAAGGACAGGCGGTAGGAGCCGAGCGCGCGCGGGCTCAGAATCACCGCGACGAACTCGCTCCACTGCATCGAGCCCGCCGCCAGAATGAGCGCCGCGAGCGGCAACAGCACGATGACGCCGAGGAAGAAGGTGGTGAAGCCGAAGGTCAGCCCGAATCCGGGGAGCACGCTCGGCTTGCGCAGGCTCATGACGACTGCCCTCCCTCAGGAGACCGCGCGGTGCACGATCAGCACCGGCCAGCGGCCGTCATCGAGCAGCGCGCTGAAACGCCCGGCGAAGCCTGCGAGATCGGCGACGCCGACGATCAGCATCTGCGCCGGCGCCTCCGCCAGGCGGCGCGCGAGCTCCTGCACCACCTCGCCCTGAAAGCGCACATACACCGCCTCCGCGGGCACGTGCCGCAGGAGGCTGGCCGACACCGCGAGCGTCGCGCGGCGTGCCGCCTCGTCGAGGCAGTGGATCAGCACGCGCTGCGGCACCCCCGCCTGCCGCGGCAGCACCAGCACCTCGCGCGCGCCACGCGCGAGCAGCCAGGCCGCGCGCTGCGCCGCGCCCGCCTCGGCGGCGATGACCGTGGCGCCGACGAAGGCGGTATCGCCGGCGGAACCCGCCTGCTGCATGCCGAGCTGCGGCTCGCAGCGCACGGCGATACGGGTCTTCATGCGCGCGGCGAGCTCGGTGAGCAACGGCTGGCGCGCGAGTGCCTCGGCGTCCGCCGCGCTCGCCGCGCACGCGGCGAAGCTCGACAGCGGCGTCGGCAGCACATGCACGCGCCGCACACCGATGGCCACATTCTGTCCGGCACGCACCTCGAAGGCGCGCTGCTCGGGCTGCGTGCGCGTCACCTCGAGATAGGGAACCTCCGCGCCGTCGGCCGCCGCCAGCACCGGCCCGCCGGCGGCGCCGTTCTCGAGGCGCACCCGCAGCCGCTCGAGCGCGCCGCTGAACACCAGCTCGTCGACCACGCCCTGCGCGAAGAAACCCCGGCCGAGGTCGGCGCCGGTGGCGGCCACCGCGACCTCCTCGGGACGCACTACTGCGACCACCTCGTGCTCGCGCCGGTCCTGCGGCGGCTCCTCCGGCGCCACGGTGGCGCGGCCCAGGCGGATGCCGCCGGCGCCGCTGCGCGCCAGGAAGAGGTTCGCGGCGCCGAGGAAGGTGGCGACGAAGCGCGTCGCCGGGCGCGAATACAGATCGTGCGGCGCGCCGCTTTCGAGCAGCCGCCCGAGATTCATGATCCCGATGCGGTCCGCCATGGAGAACGCTTCCTCCTGGTCGTGGGTCACGAGCACGGTCGTGATGCCGAGCTCGCGCTGCACCTCGCGGATGGTGCGCCGCAGCTCCTCGCGGATCTTGGCGTCGAGCGCGCCGAAGGGCTCATCGAGCAGCAGCACCTCGGGCTTGTGGGCGAGCGCGCGCGCCACCGCCACCCGCTGCTGCTGCCCGCCGGAGAGCTGCGCCGGCAGCCGGTCATCCAGACCCACCAGCGATACCAGGCGCAGCAGCTCCTGGCGGCGCGCGCGGCGCTCGCGGGCCCGCACGTGGCGCACGCGCAGCGCGAACTCGATGTTGTCGGCCACGGTCATGTGGCGGAACAGCGCGTAGTTCTGGAACACGAGCCCGACGCCCCGCTTGCGCGCGGCGACCTGGGTGACGTCGCGTCCATGGAGCGCAATGCGCCCGTGATCCACCGCGGTGAGACCTGCGATGGCGCGCAGCAGGGTGCTCTTGCCGCTGCCGCTCGGGCCGAGCAGCACGAAGCATTCGCCCTCGCCGATCTCGAGCGAGACGTCGTTGACGACCGGCACGCCGCCGTAATGCTTGGTGACCTGGTCGAGGGTTATGGACATGGGCGGGCATGCTACCTGAGGCGGGGCCCGGTCCGTCAGCATCGCCGCGGCGCGCGCCGCGGCGGCTACCAGGGCGTGCCCGCGAGCTCCTGCTTGTAGCGCTGCAGCTCCTCGTAGACCCGACGCCAGCGGGGCCCGGGGCGACCGCTGCCGACCGGGCGGCCGTCGAGGAGGGTGACGGCCTGCACCTCGCGCGTGGCGGCGGAGATCCAGATCTCATCGGCGGCGCGCAGCTGGGCCTCGCTGACCGGCGCCGACCGGCACGGCAGCGCCACACGCGTGGCCATCTCCTCGACCACGCTGCGCGTGGTGCCCGGCAGGATGCGCCGCGAGTTGGGCGGCGTGAGCAGCTCCTCGCCCAGCACCACGTGCACCGCGGAGGCCGATGCCTCCGTGAGCTCCCCCTCGCGCAGCAGGATGGTCTCGCCGGCACCCGCGTCCACCGACTCCTGTCGCAGCAGCACGTTGGCGAGCAGCGCCACGGACTTGACGTCGCAGCGCGCCCAGCGCGTGTCGGTGGCGGTGATGCAGGCGAGGCCGCTGTCGAGCTGCTGTGGCGTGATGGGCGGCAGGGGCGCTACGAAGGCGAAGACGGTGCGCGGGATGTCCGGGAGCGGCGCGTGCGTGCGGCCGCGCTGCGCGCCGCGGGTCACCTGCCAGTAGACGTAGACGTCGCCGCCGCCGTTGCGCTCGATGAGTGTGCCGAGGATGGCGCGCCACTCCTCACGTGCGTGCGGATCCTCCATGCGCAGCGCCGCGAGGCTGCGCGTGAGACGCTCGGCGTGCGCGGCGAAACGGAACGGGCGTCCGCCGTATACCGGCATGACCTCGTAGACGCCGTCGGCGTAGAGGAAGCCGCGGTCGAGCGGGGAGATGCGCGCCTCCTGCAGGGGCAGGCAGGCACCGTTGAGATAGCACAGCGGCAGCGGGTCGGCCATGGCGTCACTTCTTGCGGAACCAGAGAGTGACGGTGTCCACCATGCGGGTCCAGAGTCCCCCGGCCGGCACCGGCGCCAGCACCACCAGCGGCGCGCGCGCCAGCACCTCGCCCGCCGCATCGCTCACCGTGAGCTCGCCCACGCGTTCGCCGGCGGCCAGCGGCGCGAGCAGCGGCTCGTGCGTCAGGCGCGCCGTGGTGCTGAGCGCCCCGCTCTGTCCGCGGGGAACGATTGCGTAGACATCGTCGGGCACGCCGACCGCGGCGAACTCGCCCGCCGACTTGTAGACGCGCGGCTTGAGCACCGTGGCGCGCGCCGTCTTGATGCGCAGGGTCTCGTAGAAAGTGAAGCCATAGTTGAGGAGCGCCGCGCTCGCTTCCTCGCGGCCGCGCTCGTTGCGTGAGCCCATCACCACGGAAATCAGCCGCATACCCTCGCGGTTGGCCGAGGCCACCAGGCAATAGCCGGCGGCGTCGGTGTGCCCGGTCTTCAAACCGTCGACCGAGGGGTCCTTGCCGAGGAGCGTGTTGCGATTGCCCTGGCGGATGTTGTTCCACATGAACTCGCGCAGGCTGAACAGCCCGTAGTACTGCGGGAACTGGCGGATCAGCGCGCTGGCGAGCGTCGCCATGTCGCGGGGAGTGGAGTAATGGTCGGGCGCGGGCAAGCCATCGCTGTTGACGAAGTGGCTGTGGTTCATGCCGAGCCGCCGCGCATACTCGTTCATCACCTGCGCGAAGGCCTCTTCGGTCCCGCCGAGCTTTTCCGCGAGCGCGATGGTCGCATCGTTGCCCGACTGCACGATCATGCCCTTGATGAGGATATCGACCGGGACCTGGGTGCCGACCTGCACGAAGCTGCGCGAGCCCTCGGCCTTCCAGGCGTGCTTGCTGATGGTCGCCTGGTCGGTGAGCTTGAGGCGGCCCTCGCTGAGCGCCTGAAACACGACGTAGGCCGTCATCAGCTTGGTGAGGCTCGCCGGCTCCTCGCGCCCGTCGGCATTGCGCTCGGCGAGCACCTTGCCGGTGTTGTGATCGATCAGGATCCAGGCGCGGGCGCTGACGGCCGGAGGTGACGGGATCGGAGCGGTGGCGGCGGCGGCCGCGAGCGGCAGTGCGATGGCGAGGACTGCAACAAAGGAGCGCATCAACGGAGGATTCCTCGGTTATGTGAGCGGCGCGGCAGCCGGTGAGTCTAGCCCATGTCGCGCGCCACGCGCTCTGCGCGCGCGGCGTGTCGCCCCCGGCCGACGCTCAATCCGTGACCAGCCGGGCGTCGGCCATTCCGAGTGCGGCGAGCCGGGCGGAGAGCGCATCGAACTCGGCGACGCTGCCGACCGGTCCGATACGCACCCGATAGAGCCGGGTGCGGCCCTCGAGCGGCGGTACCACGAAAGCGCCCGCGAGGCCTGCCGCGTGCAGCTGCGCCAGCTCGCGCTCCGCGTTGCCGGGGTCGGCGAAGGCGCCGGTCTGCAGGTAGAGCGCTGCCGGCGGCGCCTCGGCGCTGCGTCCCAGCACGTCGGGCACCCCGGGACTGAGCGCCCGCACCTCCACCATCGCGGTCCCGTCGCGCACCATGTCGAGCTTTGCGGCTGCGGTGTAGGAGAGGTCGATGATGCGGTTGGCGACGAAGGGCCCGCGGTCGTTGATCCGCACCACGACGCTCCTGCCGTTGGCGAGGTTGGTGACGCGTGCGTAGGTCGGCAGCGGCAGCGTCTTGTGGGCGGCCGTCATGCCATACATGTCGTAGGGCTCGCCGCTCGAGGTGCTGCCGCCGTGGAAGTTCGGACCGTACCAGGAGGCCACCCCGCGCTCGTCGTAGCCTGAAGCCGATGGCAGCACGAAGTAACGATGACCCATCGCATCGTAGAAGGGCGGGTTGCCGTGCGCCGCACGCGGCTCGGCGCGTGGCACTGCGTCGGGCACCGCGGCGACGTCGGCGGGCGGCGCCGGAACGGCGGGCGCGGGCGCGGGCGGCGGTGGCGGGGGAAAGCGGCGCGGATGGGCGGCGCAGGCGGCCAGCAGCGAGCTAAGGATCGCGGCCGGGAGATTCCGCGAGGCCCGCGGTCGCGCGGCCGTGAGGCTCACGGCTGCACGCCGCGGACGCGGGCCGCGATCGCCGCGGCCAGGTCGTACACCGTCATGGCATAGCGCGCGCTGTGGTTATAGCGGGTGATCACGTAGAAATTGTGGAAGCCGACGCGGTAGGCCGGCCCGTCGCGCTGCTCCGCCGAGATCAGCACCGCCGGGGTATCGGGGGGGACGTCGAGATCGACCTTGACGCCGTGCGCCCCGAGCGAGGCGACGGTCGCGTTGAGCTCGAGATTGTGAGGCTCGATCTGAAAGCTCGGATCCGGATCGAGCGTGGTCTCGGCGAGCACGGGCGCCCCCGGAGTCCATCCCCACTCGTGCAGATAGTTGGCGACGCTCGCGAGGATGTCGTCGGGGCTCTCCCACAGATCGCGCTTCCTGTTGGTATCGGCATCGACCGCGTAGCGCCGGTAGACCGAGGGCATGAACTGCGGCACTCCCATGGCGCCCGCATAGGAGCCGCAGGTGGTGACGGGGTCGAGCTTGTTCTCCCTGCTGAGCAGCAGGAACTGCTCGAGCTCGCCGCGGAAGTAGCTGGCGCGCGGCGGATAATCGAAGGCCAGCGTCGCGAGCGCGTCCAGCACGCGGTACCTGCAGGTCGAGCGTCCGTAGAAGGTCTCGACGCCGATGATCGCCACCAGGTACTCGGGCGGCACCTGGTATGCGGCGGCGAAGCGCTCGAGGGCCAGGCGATGGTCGAGCCAGTACTGCACTCCCTTATCGATGCGCTCCTGGGTGAGGAAGCGCTCGCGGTACTCCCACCAGGGAGCAACCCGCTCCAGTGGCCGGCTCATGATGTCGAGAATCTTCGACTGCGGCTGCGCCTGCGCGAGCAGCGCCACGACGGCTTTGCGGCTCCAGCCTTCCTCGCGGCCGACCACCTCGTTCACGAACTGCGCGATCTCCGGCCGGTGCAGGTCGAAGGGCGCTGCGACAAACTCGGGAGCGGCCGCGGCCGCAGGCGCGGCCGCAGGCGCGGCGGCAGGCGCGGGCGTTGCCGGCGGCGAGGGCGGTGCGGCGGGCTGCGTGACGGTAGCCGGATGCGCAGGGGCGGCCGGCTCGCCTTGCGGCGCCGGTGTGGGCTGCGCCGTTGCCTGCGCCAGAGTCAGGGCGCACGCGAGGACGGCCAGGTAACGATGAAGGTTCACGGAAAGGAGCTTGCCTCAAGCGAGAGCGGAGCGTGCGCGGCCGCACGCGTTCAGGAGCCGACGAGCTTCCGACGCGAGTAGAGCGCCATGAGAATACCGAAGCCGGCGAGGAGCGTCACGACCGAGCTGCCGCCGTAGCTGACCAGCGGCAGCGGCACGCCGACCACCGGCAGGAGCCCGGTGACCATGCCGGCGTTGATGAGCACGTAGACGAAGAAGGTGAGCGCGAGGCTTCCCGCCAGCAGCCGCGCGAAGGTGTCCTGGGTCTGGGTCGCCAGATAGATCGAGCGGCCGACCACGAACAGATAAAGGAGCAGCAGCAACAGCAGGCCGAGCAGGCCGAACTCCTCGCCGATCACGGCGAAGATGAAGTCGGTGGAGCGCTCCGGGAGGAATTCGAGCTGCGCCTGGCTGCCGTTCATCCAGCCCTTGCCGAATACGCCGCCGGACCCGATCGCGATCTGCGACTGGATGATGTGGTAGCCCGCTCCGAGCGGATCGGTCTGCGGATTGAGAAGCGTGAGCACGCGCTTGCGCTGATAGTCGTGCATGAAGCTCCAGCCGAACCAGGCACACACGGCGAACAGCAGCGCCAGCGCCACCATCACCCGCATGCGCAGCCCCGCGAGCACGATCACCAGCGCGCCCGCTACGGCAATCAGCGCGGCGGTGCCCAGATCCGGCTGCAGGGCCACCAGTGCCACCGGCAGCATGATCAGCCCCGCCATGGCCCCGAGCGAGATCAGGCCCGGCGGCAGCGGGCGCTCATGCAGGTACCAGGCGCAGGTCATCGGCACCGCGAGCTTCATGAGCTCGGAGGGCTGGAAGCGGAACAGTCCGAGGTTGAGCCAGCGCTGCGCCCCGAGGCGCACGTGCCCGATCGCAGCGACGATCAGCAGCAGGAAGACTCCGAAGCAGTACAGCCACGGCGTCGCGCGGCGCAGGAAGTTGGGATTGACGCGCGCCAGCAGCAGCATGGCCACGGTGCCGAGAATGAGGCGCATCACGGTGCGCACCACGGTGCCGATGCTCTGGCCCGAGGCGCTGTAGAGCACGATCAGCCCGTAGGCGGCGATCAGCGCCAGTCCGACGGCGAGCGGCCCGTCGATCTTGAGCTCGAACAGCACACGCGCGGCACCGGTGAGGGTGCGCCGCGTGCGCGAGCCGTAGGGGAGGTCCCCGTAGCTCATGTGTGTCCGGCCGCGACGATCGCGTGGGCGGGCGCAGGCGCCGGTGCCGGCTTCAGTTTTCCGTCGGCGTCCAGGAGATAGGCGTCCATGAGCTTGCGTGCAACGGGGGCCGCGTTGCTCGCGCCGAAGCCGGCGTTCTCGACCAGCACCGCGACGGCGATGCGCGGTGCCTCGGCCGGTGCGAAGGCGATGAACCAGGCGTGATCGCGCAGCCGCTCAGGCACGGTGCTCGCGTTGTACCTGGCGTTCTGTGCCACGGTGTAAACCTGGGCCGTTCCGGTCTTGCCCGCGGCCTGATAGGCCGCGCCCTTGAAGGCGACCCAGGCGGTGCCGCAGTAGCGGGCACAATGCGTGGTGCCGACCATCGCATCGATCACCACGTTCCAATCGGCGGCGGAGATGCCCTTGATGGCGGGACCCTCGACCGGGGCGAACAGCGTCATCCGGCCGGTCGCATCGCGCATGCCCTTGACCACGCGGGGGCGGAAGTTGCGGCCACGCTCCGCGAGCGTCGCCGTGATGTGCGCGAGCTGCAGCGGCGTCACCAGCAGGTAGCCCTGCCCGATCCCGAGGTTGACGGTCTCTCCGGGGAACCAGGTCTTGTCCTCGGGCCGCTTGAAGGCGCTGCGCTTCCACTCCGGCGTCGGCAGCAGGCCCGCCTTCTCGCCGCCGATGTCGATGCCGGTGGGCTGTCCGTAGCCGAAGGGCGCGAGGAAGGCCGCGATGCGCTCGATGCCGAGCGTCGAGGCGAGCCGGTAGAAGTACACGTCGGAGGAGCGCGAGATCGCCTCCGGCAGATCGAGCCAGCCGCGCGGCTCGTCCTTGTCGGCGCGCCATACGTGGCGGCTCCCGGGCAGGTAGAAGACCGCGTTGCAGAACACCTTGGTGTCCGCTTCGATCGTATGGTCGGTGAGCGCGGCGAGGCCGAGCACCGGCTTGATGGTCGAGCCCGACGGGTAGGTGCCGCGCAGCGCACGGTTGAACAGCGGCCGGTCGATGTCGTTGGCGAGCGCGCCGTACTCCGCCGGCGTGATGCCGCGGGCGAAGAGGTTCGGATCGAAGCCGGGCAGGCTCACCAGCGCCAGCACGTCGCCGTTGTTGGGGTCGAGCGCCACGACCGAGCCGCGGTGTCCGGCGAGCGCGGTCTCCGCGATGCGCTGCAGCTTCAGGTCGACGGACAGCAGCACATCCTTTCCCGACGCCGGGGCCCTGGTACGCAGGTTGGGCTGATAGGCACCCTGGCGCTCGACCGAGCGTCCCTGGGCGTTGACCAGCACCTCGCGGAAGCCATTCTCGCCGTGCAGTTGCCGCTCGTAGGTGCTCTCGACGCCGAGCTTGCCGATGAGGGAGGTGCCGGCGTAAGCGGCGCGGTCGATGTGCTGCAGGTCCTGCTCGCTGATCGCGCCGACGTAGCCCAGGGCATGGACGGCGAGGCCCGCGTTCGGATACCAGCGGGTCTGGCGCGTCTTGATGTCGATGCCCGGGAACTCGAAGCGCCGCACCGCGAAGCGCGCGACGTCATCGTCCGACATGCGCAGGCGGATCGGCACGCTGTCGAAGCGACGGCTCGAGTCGATGGTGCGCATCAACTCGTCGATTTCCTCGGAGCGCAGCAGCCCTAAGCCGGCGAGGGTCCGCAGGGTGCGGCGGATGTCGCTGTCCTTGCCGCCCGGCACCTCCTCGGGCACGAGCTCCAGCTGATAAGCGGGCTGGTTGGCCGCCACCACCTCGCCGTTGCGGTCGAGAATCAGCCCGCGTGCCGCCGGGATCGGCTCGGTGCGCACGCGGTTGCCCTGGGAGAGCTGCAGGTAGTAGTCGTGACGCGCCACCTGCAGCACTATCAGGCGGACGATGAGCCCGACGGTCGCGAGCGCCATGAGGGCGCCGGTGACCAGCGCCCGGCGGTCGAACAAGCGCTGCTCGCGCCATTGATCCTTGATGCGGACGGCGGAGTTCACGCCAGGCGCCCCTCGCTGTAGGAGAGGAGCGCGGCGATCGGCGGCCAGAGGATCGCGCCGCTCAGGGTGTGCAGCCAGCGCAGCGGGCTGGTCACCGGATGCCCGGTCCAGCCGTCGATGGCGAATACCACCAGCTCATAGACAATGAGTGCCGCGAACACCAGCAGCGACTGCTGGAACGCCGGCTTGGAGCGGATGCGCTGGTGCTCGCGCACCGCGATGTAGGCGATCACCGCGAGCGCCAGCGCGTGCTCGCCCAGCACCGGCCCCTGGAAGACATCGAGCATCAGCCCGCAGAGAAAGCCGAGACCGATGCCCGCGGCGCGCGGCGCGTTGATCGACCAGTAGAGCACCGTGAGCACCAGGAACGCCGGCCGCAGCACGTCGAGCCACGTCGGCAGCGGCAGCACCGTGAGCACGAGCGCGATCAGCACGGTGAAGCTCATGCGCACGCGAAATCCGGCGAGCGTCGTCATGGCCCACCCTTCGGTTGCGGCGCGGCGTCGGCGGGCGGCGTTTCGGCGGGCGGTGGGGCCGGCTCCTCCGTGGGCGCAGCATCGGCCGGCGGCGGCGCCGCCACGGGCGGTGCCGGCGATGGGGTGCGTGGGCGGCGTGGCGTCGGGGCCGCACCTGGCGGCGCTGCGGCCTCGGCGGGCCGCGCGGCTGTGGCGCGCTCGGGTGCATGCGCCGGCGGGCTCTCGGCCGGGGCGGTCCGGTGCGCAGGGACATCGAGCGGCTGCATCGCGGGGTTGCCGCGCGACATGTCGCCGGCGCCGTTGAGCGCGGCGGCCGGTGCCGCCGGATGCCCCGGACGGAACCACACCAGCATCACCTCGGCGTCGCTGTCGATATGGGAGAGCGCCAGGGCACGGACCTGCGCGAGCGGCTGCACCGCATCGCGATGCACCTCGGTGACGCGCGCGACCGGGTAGCCCTCGGGGAATACACCGCCGAGGCCCGAGGTGACGAGCATGTCGCCGGTCCTGATATCGGCATTCGAAGGCAGATAGGGCAGGGCGAGGGAGCTGCCGTCACCGCCGCCGACGGCGATGGTGCGCAGCCCCGTGCGCTCGATGCGCACCGGCACCGCGTGCTCGGGGTCGGTGATCAGGATCACCTCTGCGCTCCAGGGGCCTACGTGCGTCGTCTGGCCGATGAGCCCGCGGTCATCGAGCACCGCCTGTCCCTTGAAGACCCCGTTGGCCGCGCCGCGATCGATGAGCAGCCGCTGGCGCAGGCTGTTCAGCTGTACGTTGACGATCTCCGCGGGAAGCCAGCGGTCGGCCACCGAGGGCAGTGCGTCGTGCAGCCCGCGCAGCTCGCCGTTCTCGTGCGCGAGCGCGTCGTAACGCATCGCCAGGAGCTCGAGGTCCCGCTGACGCTCGCGCAGGCGTGCGTTCTCCGCGCGCAGCTGCTCGCGGGTCTGGAAGCTTTCCCTGAGCCAGCGCCAGGCGGTCGGAGGGGAGTTGACGGCGACCTGGATCGGGTAGACCGCGCCCTGCAGCACGTAACGCACGCGCTCGAGGTAGTGCGCGCGCTGGTCGAGGTACATGACCACCACGGCGAGGATTGCGTAGATCGTGAAACGGAAGCCGGGAGAGCCGCCCCGCCCCTGCAGCGGTCTGCTGGCTGCTGTCCCGAAGGCCGCCACTTTAGGCCCGTGCGCTCCTCGCGCTACTCGAGACCGAAGTGTCCGGGCCCGAGCTCATCCATCAGCTCGAGGATGCGTCCGCCGCCGCGCGCCACGCAGGTGAGCGGATCGTCGGCCACCACGACCGGGAGTCCGGTCTCCTCGGTGAGGAGCTTGTCGATGTCACGCAGCAGCGCGCCGCCGCCGGTGAGCACGATGCCGCGCTCGGCGACATCGGCGCCGAGCTCGGGAGGTGTCTGCTCGAGCGCCTGCTTGACGGCGCTGACGATGGCCTGCAGCGGCTCCTGCAGCGCTTCGAGGATTTCGTTGCTGTTGAGAGTGAAGCTGCGCGGCACGCCCTCGGAGAGATTGCGGCCCTTGACCGAGAGCTCGCGCACCTGTTGTCCGGGATACGCCGAGCCGATCTCGATCTTGATGCGCTCCGCGGTCGCCTCGCCGATGAGAATGCCGTAGTTGCGGCGCACGTAGTTCATGATCGCCTCGTCGAAGCGATCGCCGCCGATGCGCGCGGAGTTGGCGTAGACCACACCGTTCAGTGACAGCACCGCCACCTCGGAGGTTCCGCCGCCGACGTCGAGCACCATCGAGCCGCGCGCCTCGTGCACCGGCAGTCCCGCGCCCACCGCGGCCGCCATCGGCTCGCTCACGATCGCGACGTTGCGCGCGCCGGCGCCTTCGGCGGACTCGCGGATCGCACGCCGCTCGACCTGGGTCGAGCCGAAGGGCACGCACACCAGCACCCGGGGCGAGGGCTTGATCATGCGGGCGCCGTGCACCTTGTTGATGAAGAACTGCAGCATCTTCTCGGTGTAGGTGAAGTCGGCGATCACGCCGTCCTTCATCGGCCGCACCGCGGTGATGTGCCCGGGCGTGCGCCCCAGCATGCTCTTCGCCTCGGTGCCGACCGCGACGATCACCTTGCCGCCGCGCGAGGGCTCGTCCTGCACGGCCACGACCGAGGGCTCGTTCAGCACAATGCCCTTGTCACGGACGTAAATAAGGGTATTCGCCGTGCCCAGGTCGATCGAGAGATCGCTGGAAAAGTAACCGCGCAGACGTTTAAGCATGAAGCGACCGGAAAGTGGGGGAAGACCCCAAAAGTGGCCGGTAATCTAGCAACCGACAGGACATTCAGCAAGGCAACATGTATGATTTTGCGCTCATTTTTCGCACCTCGCCGACGCGCGACCCTTTACCTCCCATGGCCCTGACACGCGAGCAGATCGAGAGCATCGCCGCCCTGGCGCGCCTGGAGCTCACCGGCGCGGAGGTTCCCGTCTACCAGGAGAGCCTGTCGCGCATCCTGGACTTCGTCGGCGCCCTCGACCGTGCCGATACCGCGAGCGTGGTTCCCATGGCGCACCCGCTGCCGGGCCTCTCGCAGCGGCTGCGGCCCGATGAGATCACCGAGCAGGACCACCACGCCGAGTACCAGAAGAACGCGCCGCAGACCGCTGCGGGCCTCTACCTGGTGCCCAAGGTGATCGAGTAAGCGGCGAATGAGTGAACTGCATCACATGGGGCTGGCCGCGCTCGCGGCAGCGCTGCGCGCCAGGCGTTTCTCCAGCGTCGAGCTCACCGAGGCTTGCCTCGGCCGCGTGGAGCGCAGCCAGGAGGCGCTCAACGCCTTCATCACGATCACGCGAAGCCAAGCGCTCGCCGATGCCGCGGCGGCCGATCGGGCACTCGCGAGCGGCGCCGGCGGTGCCCTGACCGGCGTGCCGATCGCGCACAAGGATCTGTTCTGCACGCGCGGCGTGCGCACCAGCTGCGGCTCGCGCATGCTCGATAACTTCGTCTCCCCCTATGACGCCACCGTGGTCGCGAAACTCAGACGCGCCGGCGCGGTCATGCTCGGCAAGACCAATATGGACGAGTTCGCCATGGGCTCGTCCAACGAGACGAGCTGGTACGGCCCGGTGCGCAATCCCTGGAATCCGCGCCTGGTGCCCGGCGGCTCCTCGGGCGGCTCGGCGGCCGCGGTGGCCGCGCGGCTCGTGCCCGGCGCCACCGCCACCGACACCGGCGGCTCGATCCGCCAGCCCGCCGCACTGTGCGGCATCACCGGGCTGAAGCCCACCTACGGGCGTGTGTCGCGCTACGGCATGATCGCTTTCGCCTCGAGTCTCGACCAGGGCGGGACGCTCACGGCGAGCGCGGCCGACGCGGCGCTCATGCTGCGCGAGATGGCCGGCTTCGATCCGAACGATTCCACCAGCGTCGAGCGGGAAGTCCCGGACTACGTCGCACTGCTGGAGCAGCCGCTCGCCGGGCTCAAGGTGGGGCTGCTCAAGGAATTCTTCGACAAGGGACTGGATGCCGAGAACGAGCGGCGCATCCGCGAGGCGCTCAGGGTGTTCGAGACGCTCGGCGCGCGGCTGATCGAGGTGAGCCTGCCGAACCTGCCGCTGTCGGTGCCGGTCTATTACGTCGTGGCGCCGGCAGAATGCTCCTCCAACCTCGCCCGCTACGACGGCGTGCGCTTCGGGCACCGCTGCGAGCAGCCGCGCGACCTGCGGGACCTGTATTGCCGCTCGCGCGGCGAGGGTTTCGGCGCCGAGGTGAAGCGCCGCGTCATGACCGGCACCTACGTGCTGTCGGCCGGCTATTACGACGCCTATTACCTCAAGGCACAGCGGGTGCGGCAGCTGATCAACGCGGACTTCACGCGCGCCTTCCAGCAGGTGGACGTGCTCATCGGGCCGACCACGCCGACGGCGGCATTCGCCCTCGGCGCCAAGACCTCCGACCCGATCACCATGTATCTGAACGACATCTACACCATCGGCGCCAATCTTGCGGGGCTGCCGGCGGCCTCGGTCCCCTGCGGCTTCGTCGGCGATCTCCCCGTCGGCCTGCAGATCGTCGGCCCGCACTTCTCGGAGGCGCGGGTACTGGCCGCGGCGCACGGGTTTCAGCGGGTCACCGACTGGCACACGCGCATACCCGCAGGCTATGCGTGAAGCACCCATGAGCGGCTGGGAGACAGTCATCGGGCTCGAGATCCACGCACAGCTCTCGACCCGCTCGAAGATATTCTCGGGCTCCGCAACCGCCTACGGGGCGCCGCCCAACACCCAGGCGAACCTCGTCGATCTCGGCTATCCCGGCGTGCTGCCGGTCCTCAACCGCGAAGCGGTGCGCATGGCGGTGAAGTTCGGACTCGCAGTCGGCGCGCGCATCGCCGCCAGCTCGGTTTTTGCGCGCAAGAACTACTTCTACCCCGACCTCCCCAAGGGCTACCAGATCAGCCAGTACGAGCTGCCGATCGTCGCGCAGGGCTCGCTCGAGATCGTGCTGGAGGAGGGCCAGGTGAAGCGCGTCGGCATCACGCGCGCGCACCTCGAGGAGGATGCCGGCAAGAGTCTGCACGAGGGCTTGCCGGGACTGAGCGGCATCGATCTCAACCGCGCGGGGACGCCGCTCCTCGAGATCGTCTCCGAGCCCGAGCTGCGCTCGGCCAGGGAGGCGGTCGCGTACATGAAGAAGATGCACACCCTGGTGCGCTACCTCGAGATCTGCGACGGCAACATGCAGGAAGGCTCGTTCCGCTGCGACGCGAACGTCTCGGTGCGCCGCACGGGGGCTGAGAAGTTCGGCACGCGTGCGGAGATCAAGAACCTCAATTCCTTCCGCTTCATCGAGCGCGCCATCAACTACGAGGTGGAGCGGCAGATCGACATCCTGGAGTCGGGGGGAGTGGTGGTGCAGGAGACGCGCCTCTACGACCCGGACAAGGGCGAGACCCGCTCCATGCGCTCCAAGGAGGAGGCGAACGACTACCGCTACTTCCCCGATCCGGACCTGCTGCCGGTGGCGCTCGATGCGCCCTTCATCGAGGCGGTCCGCGCCTCGCTCCCCGAGCTCCCCGACCAGAAGGCGGCGCGCTTCGCGCGCGACTATGGACTCTCGGCGTACGACGCGGGCGTGCTCACCGTGAGCCGCGAGCTGGCCGATTACTACGAGCAGGTGGTGCGCGCGGCCCCGCAGGATCCGAAGCTTGCCGCCAACTGGGTGATGGGGGAGCTCTCCGGGGCCTTGAATAAGGAGTCGCTCGAGATCACGGCATCGCGCATCACGGCGGCGCAGCTCGCCGGGCTCCTGCGGCGCATCTCCGACCAGACCGTCTCCGGCAAGCTCGCCAAGGAGGTCTTCGAAGCCATGTGGTCGGGAGGCGCAGACGCCGATGCGGTGATCAGCGAGCGGGGACTGAAGCAGATCACCGACAGCGGCGCGATCGAGCGCGCGATCGATGAAGTGATGCAGAAGAATCCCGGCCAGCTTGCCGAATACCGTGCCGGCAAGGACAAGCTCTTCGGCTTCTTCGTCGGTCAGGTCATGAAGGCGACCGGCGGCAAGGCAAATCCGGCGCAGCTCAACGAGCTGCTGCGCAGGAAACTCAGCGGCTGAGCCGGGTCGGCTGCGACTCGCCGGAGGCCGGCTCCGCGGCCGACTGGGCGCGAGTCGCGAAACCACCGTGGCGCCGGTTGATCTCGACGCTGCCCTGGAGCGAGAGCGCAAAGCCTTCCGGAACGATGTCGATGGTCTTGGTCCAGTTGCGCGGCAACGGGACCTTGTTCTTCCAGCAGTAGCGGATCACCGCCGCGGCGATCGCCGGCAAGGGGTATTCGAGGCGCTCGGGCGCCACCGCCTCCGGGGCCTGCACTTCGAGAATCAGCGCGGCCTTCTCGCCTTCCTGGATGCGCGCGTCGGTGACGGTTGCCATCGACAGCCGTCCACCGCGTTCGCGATCTAAATCGAGCACGGCATCGACCACCGTCTCGAGCGGCAGGATGAGTCGGCGACTCTCATAAATCAGTACCTTAGGCACGAGGCGACCTTGCCACGGCCACGGTGCAAAGTGACGTGATGCGACTCACGTATCGCGGTCGTTGAGTTGCGCTGCGGCCTGCTCCATTGTGGACCCATGGATCTGGTACGGCGCTTCATCTTCGAGAGGCAGCCGGTGCGCGGGCACTGGGTGCGCCTCGCGAGCGCCTGGCGCGAGCTGCGTACGCACGCCCGCTACCCGCAACCGGTCGAGGAGCTTCTCGGGGAAGCAGTGGCCGCCGCCGTGCTGCTCGCCTCGAGTCTCAAGTTCCGCGGGACGCTGACCTTCCAGCTGCAGGGCAATGGTGCCGTGCGGCTGCTGGTGGCCCAGTGCACCCACGAATTTCGCCTGCGGGCGCTCGCGCGCTTCGAGGAATCCGCTCTTGCGGATGTGCCGGCCGAGGGTCGGCACACGAGCCACTTCCGGCGGCTGGTGGGCAGCGGCGGGCAGCTCACCGTGACCATCGAGGCGGACGAGAAGGGCACGCGCTACCAGGGTGTGGTGCCGCTCGAGGGCTCGTCCCTGTCGGAGTCGCTCGAGGCCTATTTCGGCACCTCGGAGCAGCTGCCGACCCGGGTCCGGGTGGTGGCGGACGCCGAGGGCTGCGCGGGTCTCCTGGTGCAGAAAATGCCGGAGAAGGCGGCGGGGGCCGACGAAGCCGCGTGGGTGGATGCCGAGCGCGGCATCGCGCGGCTGCAGACCGCGGAGCTTCTCGGCACTCCGGTCGAGAAGCTGTTGGAGCAGGCGTTCCCGGGCTACGACCTGCGGCTCTTCAAGGGTGCCGCCGTCCGGTTCGAGTGCCGCTGCGGCGAGGGCCGGGTCGCGACTCTGCTGCGAACCCTGGGGGAGGAGGAGGTTCGCGGCGTGCTCAAGGAGCAGGGGTCGGTGACGGTCACCTGCGAGTTCTGCCAGCGTCCCTACAGGTTCGAGACGGCCGATGTCGATGCCCTCTTCGTGCAAGGCGAGGACACCAGTGGGCTAGGGGAGATCCACTAGACTCTCTTTGCCTTTTGATTGTCTCGTTAAAGAGATAATCAGTCCCATCCATTCGTATTTGGTCGATTACGCGCGCCTCTGCGTGTGCGCACCTCCTCGTGCGCACGGGTCCTGCCTACTGGTCATGCGCATGGGTCATGCGCATCCGTCATGCGCATCCGTCATGCGCATAGCTGATGCGCATTGAGCCGATCCCAGGGACCGCATGCACGCTCCGGTGGCCTAATATATAAAGACATGTACAATTATTTAATGAACACGACCACCCCTGCCCAGATGATTGCCTGGCTCAAGGCAGCAGGTGAGCCGAGCCGACTTCGCCTTCTGGCGCTTTGCATCGATGGGTCGCTCAGCGTCTCCGATCTCGCCCGGGCACTTCGGCAGAGCGAGCCGCGTGTGTCGCGGCATCTGAAGATCCTGTGCGCCGCAGGCCTCCTGGCACGCACGCGGGAGGGGCAGTGGGTGCGCTACGGACTGGCGGAGGATGGAAGCGCGGTCTCCTTCATCCGGGGCCTCCTTCTTCAGGTCGATCGGCGCGATCCGCTGCTGCTTCGGGACCGCGGACGAGCCCGCGACGCGGTGACGGTTGAGCCGCGGGCCGCGCTCCCCGGCTCACAGTCACGGCTCGACCGTGCCTTGAGCGCCTTCGTCGAGGTGAGTGGCGCCGGGGCGGCGGCCGGACATGCGCTGGTGGTCGGCGTCGCGCACCTCGAGCTCCTGGCGCGTGTCGCAGCGGCGTCGCGCTCCTGCACCGTCATCGCCCACTCGCGGCGTGCCGCCCAGGCGGCGCGCGCTTTCGCCGAAGGACGCGGCTTCGCCTGCCGCGTGCTGACCATGGCGCCGGGAGATGAGCTGCGCGCAGCGGAGCTGGCACGCATCGGGGGACCCTTCGATGCGGTGCTGCTCGATCATCAGGCGGGCGGAGAGTCCGAGCTCGCACAGCTCCTCGCCCGGGTGGGCCCGCTGGTCGCCGCCAACGGGCGACTGTGGATTTTCCAGCGCTACGACTCGCTCGAGAGCTCGCGCGAGCGCATCGTCGAGCATCCGCTCGCTCAGCTGCGGCGGCTTCTCGATGCGGCGCATTTCCTGTGCGAGCGCCTGAGTCCGATCGAGGCCGACGGCGAGCACGTGCTGGCGGCCGCGGCGCGCCTCGCGGGCGTGGCGAGCGGCGCCGGCCGCGATGCGCCGCGCACCGGGAGCGGCGGATGAGCGCCAGCGCACCCGCGCACGCCGCGCGCAGCGCGGTGCCGCCTGTTCGCGTGTCGTTCGAGTTCTTCCCGCCGGGCGATGCCGCGATGGCGGCGACCTTGTGGCGCTCGATCGAGCGTCTCGCGCCGCTGGCTCCGGGATTCGTCTCCGTGACCTACGGCGCCGACGGCTCGACCCGCGAGCGCACTCACGAGGTCGTCGCGCGCATTCAGCGCGAGACCTCGCTCACCGGCGCCCCGCATCTCACCTGCATCGGCGCGACGCGCGAGGAGCTGCTCGACATTGCGCGCGGTTACTGGAACGAAGGCATCCGTCACCTGGTCGCGCTGCGCGGCGATCCGCCGCAGGGGGCCGCGCCCTACGTTCCGCACCCGGGCGGCTTCGCGTACGCCGCGGACCTGGTGCAAGGCCTGCGGAGCGTCGCACCCTTCGAGCTCTCGGTTGCGGCCTACCCCGAAGTCCATCCCGAAGCGCGCTCACCGGCCGCCGATCTCGACAATCTCAAGCGCAAGGTCGAGGCGGGCGCGAGCCGCGCCATCACGCAATTCTTCTACGACACGGACGCATTCCTGCGCTTCCGCGATCGCTGCGCCGACGCCGGCATCGATGTGCCGGTGGTGCCGGGCATCCTTCCCATCACGCGCTTCCCGCAGGTGCTGCGCTTTGCGGCGCGCTGCGGCGCCAGCGTTCCGCCGTGGCTGCACGAGCGCTTCGTGGGTCTCGACGCCGACGATGAGACGCGCCGCCTGCTCGCCGCCAGTGTCGCGATCGAGCAGGTCGAATCGCTGAAGCGGCACGGCGTATGCGAGTTCCACTTCTACACGCTGAATCGCGCCGAGCTGACCTATGCCATCTGCCACGCTCTCGGCCTGCGGCCGCGCGCGCTGGCGCCGGGAGCCGACGCACGACGTCCGGGGGTGCCGGCATGAGCGGCTGCGCGCACCCCGGGCACGCAGCTGCGCCGAGCGGCGCGCACGCACCGGCGCGCGCCGACCGCGAGCTGCGCGCGGCGAGCCCGGTGCCCGCCGCGCCCTTCGCCGTCGAGCCGATCGACGAAAGCGAGCGGCGCACGCGTATCGAGCGGCTGAAGCGCTCGCTCGGTGAGCGCATCGTGCTGCTCGATGGCGCCATGGGGACCATGATCCAGCAGCACCGCCTGGACGAGCGCGGCTTCCGCGGCGAGCGCTTCGCGCGCCACGGGCACGACCTGCGCGGCAACAACGACATTCTCACCCTGACGCGTCCGGAGATCGTCAGCGGCATCCACAACGCCTATCTGGCCGCCGGCGCCGAAATCATCGAAACCAACACTTTCAATTCCAACGCGGTCTCGCAGGCCGATTACGCCACCCAGGCGTTGGTGCCCGAGCTCAACTACCGTGCCGCGCGCCTGGCACGCGCGGCTGCCGACGAGTGCGCGCGGAGCAGCGGCACGCCGCGCTTCGTCGCCGGTGCGCTCGGCCCGACGACCCGCATGAGCTCGCTGTCGCCCGACGTCAACGATCCCGGACATCGCGCCGTCAGCTTCGACCAGCTGGTCGCCATCTACCTCGAGGCCGCGCGCGCCCTGGTGATGGGCGGAGTCGACCTGCTGCTGATCGAGACCGTGATCGATACCCTGAACGCCAAGGCGGCGATCTACGCGGTGCTGACACTCTTCGATGAGACCGGCAGCAGCGTGCCGCTGGCGGTGTCCGGCACCATCACCGATGCCTCGGGCCGCATTCTCTCCGGCCAGACGCCGGAGGCCTTCTGGAATTCGGTGCGCCACGCCGAGCCGCTCTTCATCGGACTCAATTGCGCGCTCGGCGGCGCGGCGCTGCGCCCGCACGTGGAGGAGCTGGCGCGCATCGCGGACACGTTCGTGTGCGCCTATCCGAACGCGGGTCTGCCCAACGCCTTCGGCGAATACGACGAGACGCCGCAGCAGACCGCGGACATCCTCAGCGAGTACGCCGAGTCGGGGCTGGTCAACATCCTCGGCGGCTGCTGCGGCACGACGCCCGAGCACATCGGCGCGCTGCACGCGCGCCTTGCGGGACGCGCGCCGCGGCGCGTCGGCCCACGGCCGGTCAAATGCCGCCTGAGCGGCCTCGAGCCCCTCAACATCGACGACGACAGCCTGTTCGTCAACGTCGGCGAGCGCACCAACGTGACCGGCTCGGCGAAGTTCCGCAAGCTCATCGAGGCGGGTGATTACCCGGCGGCACTCGACATCGCGCGCCAGCAGGTGGCGAGCGGCGCGCAGGTGATCGACGTCAACATGGACGAGGGCATGCTCGACTCCGAAGCGGCGATGACGCGCTTCCTGCACCTGGTGGCATCCGAGCCCGACATCGCGCGCGTGCCGGTGATGATCGACTCCTCCAAGTGGTCGGTCATCGAGGCGGGACTGAAATGCGTGCAGGGCAAGGCGATCGTCAACTCGATAAGCCTGAAGGAAGGCGAGGACGTCTTCATCGAGCACGCCCGCAAGGTGCGCCGCTACGGCGCCGCCGCGGTGATCATGGCGTTCGACGAGCAGGGCCAGGCGGACTCGCTCGAGCGGCGGGTGGCGGTGTGTGCGCGCGCCTACCGCGTGCTCACCGAGCGCGTGGGCTTTCCGGCCGAGGACATCATCTTCGATCCCAACATCTTCGCGATCGCCACCGGCATCGAGGAGCACAACGGTTACGGCGTGGCCTTCATCGAGGCCACGCGGCGCATCAAGGCCGAGCTGCCGCACGTACTGGTGAGCGGCGGGGTGAGCAACGTCTCCTTCTCATTCCGCGGCAACGATCCGGTACGCGAAGCCATGCACTCGGTGTTCCTGTATCACGCGATCGCCGCCGGCATGGACATGGGGATCGTCAACGCCGGCCAGTTGGGTGTTTACGAGCAGCTGTCGCCCGATCTGCGCACGGCCTGCGAGGACGTGGTGCTCAACCGCCGCGGCGATGCCACCGAGCGGCTGCTCGAGATCGCGGGGCGCTACAAGGGCGAGAGCGGCGGACGCCGCCGCGAGGACCTGGAGTGGCGCAAGCTCCCGGTCGGCAAACGTCTCGAGCATGCGCTGGTGAAGGGCATCGACGACTTCATCATCGGGGACACCGAGGAGGCGCGGCTCGCGAGCGAGCGGCCGCTGGCGGTCATCGAAGGCCCGCTCATGGACGGCATGAACGTGGTCGGCGACCTGTTCGGCTCCGGCAAGATGTTCCTGCCGCAGGTGGTGAAGAGCGCGCGGGTGATGAAGCGCGCGGTCGCCCATCTGGTGCCGTTCATCGAGAAGAGCAAGGACGGGCGCGCGCAGCGCACCAACGGCCGCATCGTCATGGCGACCGTCAAGGGGGACGTGCACGACATCGGCAAGAACATCGTCGGGGTCGTGCTGCAATGTAACAACTTCGAGGTCATCGACCTCGGGGTGATGGTGCCGTGCGAGAAGATTCTCGAGACCGCGCGGCGTGAGCAGGTGGATTTCGTCGGTCTTTCCGGACTGATCACGCCATCGCTCGATGAGATGGTGCACGTGGCGCGCGAGATGCAGCGGCTGGACTTCAGCGTCCCGCTGCTCATCGGCGGCGCCACCACCTCGCCGGCGCACACCTCGGTGAAGATTGCGCCGCAGTACTCGGGCGCGGTCGTGTATGTGAAGGATGCATCGCGCTCCGTCGGTGTGTGCCAGACGCTGAGTGCGCCGGCGGCGCGCGCCCGTTTCATCGCCGAGGTCCGCACCGAGCATGAGCGGCGCCGCGAGCAGCACGCCGGCAAGAAAGTGAAGGTGCCGGAGCTGTCGCTCGCGCGCGCGCGTGCCAACCGCCGTCCGATCGACTGGGCCGCGTACACGCCGCCGCCGCCGCGCCTGCCCGGCGTCCACCGCTTTGCCGATTACCCGCTCACCGAGCTCCTCGGCTATATCGACTGGATGCCGTTCTTCAACGCCTGGGAGTTCTCCGGGAAGTTCCCGGACATTCTCACCGACGCGCGGGTGGGCGAGGCGGCCAGCAACCTGTACGCGGACGCGCGCCGCATGCTGAAGGAGCTGCTCGCGGGGCGCTGGCTGACTGCCAACGCGGTGGTCGGGCTGTTCCCCGCGAACTCGGTGGGTGACGACGTCGAGATCTACGCGGACGAGACGCGCGCTGAAGTGCTCACCACGCTCAGCTTCCTGCGCCAGCAGAAGGGCAAACCCGAAGGGCAACCGCACGAGTGCCTGGCGGACTACGTGGCGCCGAAGGCAAGCGGCGTGCGCGACTGGTTCGGGGCCTTCGCGGTGACCGCGGGCGCCGGCATCGAGGAGCACGTTGCGCGCTTCGAGCGCGCCCACGACGACTATTCCGCCATCATGCTCAAAGCGCTGGCCGACCGTCTGGCGGAGGCCGCCGCCGAGCACTTTCACGAGCGGGTGCGCCGCGAGCTGTGGGGTTACGCGACCGCCGAGACGCTCACCAACGAGCAGCTGGTGCGCGAGGAGTACCGCGGTATCCGCCCGGCGCCCGGTTACCCCGCATGTCCCGACCACACCGAGAAGGCGAAGCTGTGGAAGCTGCTCGACGCCGAGCGCGCAGCGGGCATCCGGCTCACCGAGTCCTTCGCGATGTATCCGACGGCCGCGGTGAGCGGCTGGTACCTGTCCCACCCCGAGGCCCGTTACTTCGCGCTCGGCAAGATCGACCGCGAGCAGGTGGAGGATTACGCGCGGCGCAAGGGCATCACGCTCGAAGAGGCGCAGCGCTGGCTGTCAGCGAGTCTCGGCTACGAGCCATAGCTGCGGCGGACGGCGAGGTGTCGAGCGGCGGCTGACGACCCGTTGCTGCCGGTCGCGACCGTCCCCTTTGCGGAATCAGAACCCGCCGCTGGAATTGGAGGGGGACCCAACTTCGTCATGCCCCGGCCAGTGCCAGAGCGATGCCCCCGAGTGCGCTCAGCACGACCACGAGCAGAGGCGGAGCCCGCCAAGAAGAAAGAAGTACAAAGCCGATGAGCGCGAGCCCAAAGTCCCCGGGTGTGCGGACGGAACTCGTCCAGAGTGGGTTGTAGAGTGCGGCGGCGAGCAGCCCGACGACCGCCGCGTTCACACCCCGCATGACGGCCTGCGCGACCGTGCGCTTTCGGAACGATGCCCAAAAGGGCAGTGTGCCCACAAGAATTAGCATGCCGGGCAGAAAAATGCCGATCAGGCCGAATGCGGCTCCTGCCAGTCGGTGCGGCGAGACACTAACGACCGTGCCCAGGTAGGCTGCGAAGCTGAAGAGCGGGCCAGGAACTGCTTGTGCGGCGCCGTAACCTGCGAGGAAGGCGTCGTCGGTGACCCAGCCGGGAGACACAAAAGCCTCGCGCAGCAAAGGCAACACCACGTGTCCGCCGCCGAATACAAGTGCGCCTGAGCGATAGAACGCCTCAAATAGCGCAATGCCGGGCGAATGCCCCAGGCCGCGCAACACGGGAAGGCCGACGAGCAACACAAAGAACGCCGTGAGCGCGGCGATCCCTGCGCGGCGCGATACCGGGAGTGCCAGGTGCCCCGTCGCTGGTGCTAAAACGCCCGCGCAGAACCGCCACCCCAGGAGACCTCCCATGAGGATCGCCGCAATCTGGGCAAGTGGAGATGTGCTATACAGGATGATCAGCGCGGCCACGACGGCGATGGAAGTCCGCTCGCGGTCGGGGCATAGCGTGCGCGCCATGCCCCAGACGGCCTGCGCGACGATCGCGACGGCGACGAGCCTGAGTCCATGCAGCAGGCCTGAGCCGATCGGGCCACCGAGTACGCCAGCGCCATAGCCGAAGAGCACGAGAGCGATGGCGGAAGGCAGTGTAAAGCCGGTCCACGCGGCCAGCGCCCCACGGTATCCAGCACGCATGAAACCGAGAGTGAATCCCACTTGACTGCTGGCAGGCCCCGGCAGGAACTGGCACAACCCCACAAGGTCCGCATAGGTCTGTTCGTCGAGCCAGCGGCGGCGCGCGACGAACTCTTCCCGGAAATATCCGAGATGAGCGATCGGTCCGCCGACGGAACTCAGCCCCAGCTTGAGGAACGCCCGCAGAACCTCGAGGGCTGGGTAGGTCCGCGGCGCAGCGGGATCAAACGTAGTCAAGCAGGGCCATAAATCCGAAGTCCATGTGTAACTGCTGGTGACAATGAAAGAGCGTCGTCCCAGGATTGTCGGCGCGTCAAGCGCGGACGTACCGGCGGGCTTCCTCGCTTCACAGGCTGTGGGGGAGTCACGCGCGATTGGCTGCCTTGTGACGGCGCAATTCAGTTGATCTCTGACGGCTTTTCGCCGATCGCTGCTGTCTACATGCAGGGCTTATTCGTGAGGCAGCGAGCCGTCATGGCCGGATCGAGGCACATCAGAGCCGCGCAGGCGGCGACACGATGATTTTCCCCATGAGCATATGGTGCCAGATCAGCGGCCACATACACGCGTACAACCATAACGCTGGCACGAGGAGGTAGACGGCGACACTCGTGGGAATGCGCGCCAGGTGGGCCGCAGAAGCGAAGTAGTGGCGCAGCTCGAACGCAGCAAAGATTGTGACGATATCCAGGCCTACGGCATCGAGAGCAGGGAGCACGAGGGCCGCTTCCGGCAACACGGATATCAGCAGGACTCCAATGACGATCAGAATGAACAACGCTCGATAAGTCGGCGGTTCGATCAGGGGTGAACTGATCGCTCCCAGGCGCCGCTTCCATCGACTCCTCATGTCGGCTCCTGCCCTCTCGGGCCGCCTGTGATCAATGCAGTGCGCGCCCGCCCTGAAACGCTGCCTGCAGGAAAGCGTCGCTTCGCCGCAGCATCTCGGCTCGCGAGCCCGAGTCCTCGAGCTGATGGTCGAGACCGGTGAAAGTGACCAGCTCGGCGGCGACGCCCGCTGACTTGAGCTTCGCCGCCATGCGCTCCGATTGCGCGTAGCCGACGTTGCGATCGAGCGTGCCGTGGAAGAGAAGCACCGGAACCTTGAAGCTGTCCGCGTGCTCGATAGGCGAAGCCTCGCGCGTATGCGGACCCTCGCCGACGAAC
>DASQGK010000042.1:0-6864 GCA_035632655.1 Steroidobacteraceae bacterium
TGCGCACCGCCGACGCGTGCGGAGCGCTCGCCGTGATGGTGCCGCGCGATCGCGCGGCACAGCTGACACCGGCCGTGCGTAAGGTGGCGGCGGGCGCTGCGGAGGCGACGCCGGTCGTCGCCGTGACCAACCTCGTGCGCACGATCACGCTTCTCAAGGAGGCGGGGCTGTGGGTTGTGGGTGCGGATGCGGCCGCGCAAGCCCAGGCCGACAGCGTCGATCTCAAGGGACCCGTGCTGCTGGTGCTTGGAGGCGAAGGCACGGGCCTGCGACAGCTCACACGGCAGAACTGCGATTTCCTGGTGCGCCTGCCGCAGCTCGGGGCGGTGGAGAGCCTCAACGTCTCGGTAGCCGCCGGTATGCTGCTCTACGAGGTGGCGCGCCAGCGCGGCCGCTGGCAGGCCTGAAGGAGTGCTACGGTGAATTTCGAACCCAGCGCCAAGACCAAAGACTACCTCGCGCGCCTCGGCGCCTTCATGGACGAGTACATCTATCCGAACGAGGAGCGCTACCGGCGCGAGCTCGATACAGGCGATCGCTGGGAAGAGCCGCCGCTCATCGCCGAGCTTCAGAAGAGGGCGCGCGCCGCGGGGCTGTGGAATCTGTTTCTGCCCGACTCGACCCATGGCGCGGGTCTCTCCAATCTCGAGTACGCACCCCTGTGCGAGACGATGGGGCGAGTGCTCTGGTCGGCCGAGATCTTTAATTGCGCCGCTCCCGACACCGGCAACATGGAGACATTGGAGCGCTACGGGACGCCGGAGCAGAAGCGCCAGTGGCTCGAGCCGCTGCTGGAGGGGAGGATCCGTTCGGCGTTCGCCATGACCGAGCCGCGCGTCGCCTCGAGCGATGCCACCAACATCGAGAGCTCGATCGTGCGCGCCGGCGACTCCTACGTCATCAACGGCCGCAAGTGGTGGACCTCGGGCGCAGGTCGTGCGCGCTGTCGACTCTTCATCTTCATGGGCAAGACCGACCCCGGCGCGCCGCGTCACCAGCAGCAGTCCATGATCCTCGTGCCGCGCGACACTCCCGGTATCGAGGTGCTGCGCCACCTGCCGGTGTTCGGCTATGACGATGCGCCCCATGGTCACATGGAGATCGAGTTCCGCGACGTGCGTGTCCCCGTGGCCAATCTGCTCCTCGGCGAGGGCCGCGGCTTCGAGATTGCCCAGGGGCGCTTAGGTCCCGGCCGCATCCACCACGCCATGCGCCTCATCGGCCTCGCCGAACGGGCGCTCGAGAAGATGTGCCGCCGCGTCAAGGCGCGTACCGCATTCGGCCGCCCCATCGCCGAGCAATCGGTGACGCTCGAGCGGATCGCCGAGTCGCGCATCCGCATCGATGAGGCGCGGCTCCTCGTATACAAGGCCGCCTGGCTCATGGACACCGTCGGCAACAAGCAGGCGCGTGCCTACATCGCCATGATCAAGATCGCCGCTGCGGATGCCGCCTGCCAGGTCACGGATTGGGCGATCCAGGCGCACGGTGCCGCGGGTCTGTGCGAGGACTTCGAGCTCGCCCAGGCCTATGCGCATGCGCGCTCCATCCGTCTTGCCGACGGGCCCGACGAGGTGCATCGCAACCAGATCGGCAAGCTCGAGCTCGCCCGGTACTCCTGAGTCAGGCGTGGACGGGCAGGAATTCGCAGGCACGATGCCCGTTGCGGAGCGGCAGCGCTTCGATGAGGCGGCGCTGGAACGTTACCTGGCCGCGCACCTTGCGGGCTTCACGGGCCCGCTGACCGTCGAGCAGTTTCGCGGCGGCCAGTCGAATCCCACGTTTCTCCTCACCGGCGGCGATGGCACGCACTATGTCCTGCGCCGCAAGCCCGCCGGACAGCTCCTGCCCTCGGCGCACGCGGTCGATCGGGAATTTCGCGTGACCCGGGCGCTGCATGGCCATGGTGTGCCGGTGGCGCAGCCGCTCCTCCTGTGCACCGACGAGCGGGTCCTGGGCACGATGTTCTACGTCATGGGGTACGTTCGCGGACGCAACTTCTGGGATCCGCGGCTCCCCGGAATGACGCCGCCGGAGCGCACCGCGATCTACGCCGAGATGAACCGTGTGCTGGCCGCGCTCCACGGCGTCGACTTCGCGCGCCTGGGGCTGGCCGACTACGGTAAGCCGGGCAACTATTTCGCCCGGCAGATTGCGCGCTGGAGCAAGCAGTACCGCGCCTCGGAGACTCAGCCGATCGAGGCGATGGAGCGGCTGCTCGAGTGGCTTCCCGCCAATATTCCCGAGGATGATGAGACGGTCCTGGTGCACGGCGACTACAGAATCGACAACATGATCTTCGCCGCGCACGAGCCGCGCGTGCTCGCAGTGGTCGACTGGGAGCTCTCGACGCTGGGTCATCCGCTCGCAGACCTCTCTTATCACGTCATGCTCTGGCGGGTCGGCGCGGGGGAGATCCCGGGGCTCAAGGGAGTCGATCTGGCCGCTCTCGGGATTCCGTCGGAGGCGCAGTACGTCGCCGCCTACTGCGAGCGCACCGGGCGTGCTCCCATCGAGCCGCGCGTGTGGGAGTTCTGCATGGCCTACAACCTCTTTCGTATCGCCTGCATCCGCCAGGGCATCATGCGCCGCGCGCTCGAGGGTACGGCAGCCAGCCGGCATGCTCACGAGGCCGGCGAGCGTGCCCGCGAGACCGCCGAGCTTGCCTGGCGGCAGGTCGAGGAGCGTCTCGACGGCTGATCCCCAAGTCATTGATTCCCAAGCGCGACCGCTCAGGTCGGCGTTGCAGTCAGGGAGGCGTTTCAGTATGCTTCGCGCCCCTTTTAACCCAAGGGGCGCTGCGCGTGCCTTAAACGGTCTGCCACGGCGCTTACTCCTTGCCGCACCGGCTCCAAGCCTTAAGTCCGGGCGGCTTAACCCACAGGGAGACTAAAGATGAGGCATTACGAAATCGTATTCCTGGTGCATCCCGATCAGAGCGAGCAGGTGCCCGCAATGATCGAGCGCTACAAGGGCATGATCGCTTCCGGCGGCGGCCGCGTGCACCGCCTCGAGGATTGGGGCCGGCGCCAGCTCGCCTATCCCCTCGCCAAGGTGCACAAGGCTCACTATGTGCTGATGAATATCGAGACCGATCAGAAGGTTCTCGATGAGCTGACCGGCGCCTTCCGCTTCAGTGACGCGGTGCTGCGCCACCTGGTCGTGAGCATGGATGCCGCGGTAACCGACCCCTCGCCGATGGCCAAAGCGGCGGACGAGGAGGGCGAGGGCGGCGGCAGGCGCCGCGACCGCGCCCGCGAAGACTCCGTGGTGGGCGTCGAGGACGACGAGAATTCCGCGGCGGACAGCGCCTGAATCGCGCGCACTGCTCAGGTAGAAGCACAGTAGACTGCACCCAATTCGAGGATCTCAAAGATGGCGATGTCCAGAGGACACAGTGGTGGTGGCGGCAGCCGCGGCGGCGGCAGTCGCTTTTCGCGCCGTAAGAAGTTCTGCCGCTTCACCGCGGAAGGCGTGAAGTCGATCGATTACAAGGATCTCGCCACTCTCAAGGCCTACGTCACCGAGACGGGCAAGATTGTTCCGAGCCGCATCACGGGAACCAAGTCGTTCTACCAGCGGCAGCTCGCGGTAGCGATCAAGCGCGCGCGTTTCCTGGCGCTGCTGCCGTATACCGATCAGCACTGAGGGCGCCTGCGATGCAAGTCATTCTTCTGCAGAAGGTTGCCAACCTCGGCAACATCGGCGATCGCGTCAAGGTGCGCTCGGGCTATGGGCGCAATTTCCTTCTGCCGCAGGGCAAGGCGACTCTCGCGACGCCCGAGAACATCGCGCGCTTCGAGGCGCGCCGCGCGGAGCTCGAGGCCGCGGCCCGTGCCCAGCTGACATCCGCCGGCGAGCGCGCCGAGGCCATGAAGGACTTCAAGCTCACGATCTCCGCCAAGGCCGGCACGGAAGGCAAGCTCTTCGGCTCGATCGGCACCGCCGACATCGCCGAGGCCTGCAACAAGGCCGGCTTCAAGGTCGAGCGCAGCGAAGTGCGCCTGCCGAGCGGCCCGCTGCGTACGCTCGGCGAGCACGTCGTCAGCCTGCATCTGCACGCCGACGTGGACGTCCCGCTCGCGGTAGCGATCGTTCCCGAAGAGTAATCCGCGGGTCCGCCGTTGGCCGGTTCCGCCAAAGCGCGTGATTCGGGCTCGGTCGCACTGATTGACGCGCCGGTACCGCCCCACTCGGTGGAGGCGGAACAGGCTGTGCTGGGCGGCCTGCTGCTCGATCCCATCGCCTGGGACCAGGTCGCGGACGTGGTGCGCCGCGAGGACTTCTACCGACCCGATCACCAGCTGATCTTCGGCGCCATCGCCTCCGTCGCCGGGGAGGGCAAGGCGGTCGACGCCGTCACCGTCTCGGGATTCCTCGAACGCAGCGGTGAGCTCGAGAAAGCGGGCGGCCTCGCTTACCTGAGCTCGGTCGCGCGCGACACCCCGACCGCGGCCAATGTGCGTGCCTATGCGCAGATCGTGCGCGAGCGCTCGCTGCTGCGCCAGCTCATCCAGGCGGGGACCCAGATCGCCACCGCCGTCTACAACAACGACGGGCAAAGCGCACGCGAGCTGGTCGATCAGGCCGAACAGCGCGTGTTCGAGATCGCCGACGGCTCCTTCCGCGGCCGGGAAGGCGCGCGTGCGGTGCGCGACCTCCTTCCCGCGGTCATAGACCAGATCGACGAGTGGCACACCAATCCCGACAAGCTGCGGGGCCTCCCCACCGGCTTCACCGACTTCGACCGGATCACCGGCGGACTTCGGGCCGGCGACCTCGTGATCATTGCCGGGCGCCCGTCGATGGGCAAGACGACGCTCGCGGTCAACATGGCGGAATACGCCGCGGTGCATCCCGGCACCCGCGCCTCGGTCGCGGTGTTCAGCATGGAGATGCCGAGCGAGCAGGTCATCACGCGCATGCTGGCATCGGTCGGCGGCGTGCCTCTCAGCAGCCTGCGCAGCGGCCGAATCTCGGACGAGGACTGGGTGCGCATCACCGGCGCCACCAGCCAGTTGTCTGAAGCGAAGATATTCGTCGATGAGACTCCAGCCCTGAACCCCACCGAGCTGCGCGCCCGCGCCCGGCGCGTCAAGCGCGAGCACGGACTGGATCTGGTCGTGGTCGACTACCTGCAGCTCATGCAGGTGCCGGGGACACAGGAGAACCGCGCAACCGAGATCGCGGAGGTCTCGCGCGGACTCAAGGCGCTTGCTAAAGAGCTGTCGGTCCCCGTCATTGCGCTGTCGCAGTTGAATCGCGCAGTTGAGCAACGCGAGCACAAGAGGCCGGTGATGTCGGACCTGCGGGAGTGCGTGACCGGTGACACCCTGGTCTGTCTCACTGACGGACGGCGGGCGCCGATTGCGGACCTCGTTGGCTCGGAGCCCGAGGTATGGGCGGTTGACACGCAGCAACGGTTGATAAGTGCGAAATCGGACAAGGTCTGGAAGGTCGGACGGCGTTCGGTGTTTAAGGTGCAGCTCGCGAGTGGCCGTTCGATTCGTGCCACCGCGGAACATCGACTTCTTGAGGGCTCGGGCTGGACGACGGTCGGCATGCTCAAGCCAGGTGACCGGCTCGCGCTCGCTCGCCGCATTCCGGAACCCCTTCAGCCCAAGAGCTGGCCGGACTATTGGACGGTCCTGCTTGGGCATCTGGTCGGCGACGGCAGTTATCCAGTGCACCAACCGTTGCGCTACACAACCGCCTCGGAAGAGAACAGCTGCGCTGTTCGGGGTGCTGCTGAGATGTTTGGATGCCGGGTGGCCCGCTACGAAGGCGTAGGCAACTGGCACCAGCTGGTCATCAGCGGCAATGGCAACCGCTGGGCACCGCTTGGCGTGGGCAAGTGGCTTAAAGATCTTGGAATCTTCGGTCAGCGGTCCCACCAGAAGCACCTGCCTTCCGAGGTCTTTTCCCTTCCCAATGACGAGATCGCCTTATTACTGCGACACCTATGGGCTACCGACGGGACGATCTCACCGCGTAAGGCGGGTAAGCGCGGTAGCCACGGGGTCCACTTCTCCACCTGCAGTCGGCGACTTGCGGATGATGTCGCCGCGTTGCTCCTGCGCCTGGGCATCGTGGCGCGAATTCATACCGTCAAGAGCGGGTATGCACGCCCTGTCTTCATGGTTTGGGTCACTGGTGCGGAGTCTCAAAGAGCATTCCTGCATCGCGTCGGGGCGTTTGGCCCAAGACGAGCGCCTGCGGACAGGCTGAACGATGCTTTACAGAGCGTCCAGGTTAACCCGAACGTCGATACGTTGCCGGAAGCGGCTTTTGCCGCCGTTCAGGCGGAAATGCGGATTCAGGGAATCACCCCTCGGGCGATGGCGCAGATGCGCGGAACTGCATACGGCGGATCCTCGCACTTCGCTTTTTCTCCGAGTCGAAAACAGATCGCGAGTTATGCGGCCGCCCTAAACTCACCGGAACTGGAGCAATGGGCGACTTCCGATTTGTTCTGGGACCGCGTGGTCTCGATCACCGCGGATGGTGAGGAGGACGTTTACGACCTGACTGTTCCAGGTGTTGCCAATTGGCTGGCGGACGGCATCGTTTCACACAATTCGGGCAGCCTCGAACAGGATGCAGACATCATCCTGCTCATCTACCGCGAAGAGGTCTACGACAAGAACACCGCCAAGAAAGGCGTCGCCGAGATCGATCTCGTCAAGCACCGCAACGGCGAGATCGGCACCTTCCTGCTCACCTTCCAGGGACAGTACACGCGCTTCGCCAACTACGCGCCCGACTCCTACGCCGAGGGCGTGCTGCGGTGAGCCGGCTCATCCGGGCCGTCATCGAACCGCGAGCGCTGCGCGACAACCTCACCACGATTCGCGAGCGCGTGCG
>DASQGK010000043.1:0-7458 GCA_035632655.1 Steroidobacteraceae bacterium
CAGCAGAACCGTGACCCGGTCCGGCTGCAGCTCCAGGGATCGCGCCAGCAGCGCGACGCCTTCCGCAGGACGTTCGAGTTGAGCCAGCGCCACGCCGAGTAATTGCAGGAGGTCGGCATCATCCGGGGTACGAGCCAGCAGCGCCTCGTAGCCCGCGACTGCCTCGCGCAACCGGCCGGCGCGATGGTCACGAACCGCGCTGGCAAGACTTGCACGGTCAGCGCGATCAGTTGCGCTCACGAATTTACTTCCGGTTCACTCACGGGCGGCAGGATACACCGACAGAATACTGATCGGCGCCAGCGCCAGGATGGCAAGAGCGGTGCCGAGGCAATTTGCTTTATGCTTGTGCCAGCACCGACGCAATGAACGGATCCCTGATGGTGACGACGTCCGACCCCGAATTGCTCCTGCAACTCGCGCAGGAGGACCTCGCCCACAACCAGCTGACGGCGGCCCGCGAGAAGTGTCTGCAGGTGCTCGGGGCACACCACCATCACCCGGCAGCACTGGAGGTACTCGGGACGGTCCTCAGCGCGCAGGCGCGCTACGAGGATGCCGTGCGAGTGTTCAATGCACTGACGCTGCAGCAGCCGATGGTCGCCCGACATTGGGAACACCTGGGCACCGTGCTGCGCCCGACCAAGCGCTACGACCAGGCCCTGGCGGCTTTCGAGCGAGCCTTGCGCCTCGCTCCGGCAACGGCCGGGGTACTGTACAACCTCGGCGTGCTGCAAATGGATCGGTGTGACTACCGCGCCGCCTACGCCGCACTGCGCGACGGCGTCGCACTCGCCCCGACCGATGGTCGGATTCGCTGGGCCTTCGCACAGTGCTGTCTCGATGCCGCCCGCCGCGAGGAGGCCTTCAACGCCCTGCAAGGCTGGCAGGAGCTCGAAGGGCTCACGGTCGAGTTCACCGCACTCATCGTGCAACTCCTTGGAATGCTGGCCGCGGTGAATCCGGCGCAGCCGATGGTCCAGAGGCTGCTGGCAAATCCTCCGCCGACGGGTCGGGCTGCGCTCTGCTGCGTGTCGATCCTGGAGCGGCTGCATCGCCTGGATGAGGCGCGCGCGGCGCTCGAGCGGCTCGAGCTCAATGAGCCCCGTGCGGAGCCTGATCCCGACCGTCTGTTGATGTCTGCCATGCTGGCCACGAGAGCCGGCAGGCACGAGGAGGCTTACCGAGATTTCATGTTGGCGCTGGATCACCACAAGGAATTCGCCCACCGTCACAAGCTTCTGTTTCCGCTCGCCCGCACCTGCGATGCACTGGGACGCTACGAAGAAGCGTTTGCAGTCGCCGAGGAGGCGCACCGCTCGCAGCTCGAGTTCATCGAGCTCGCACAGGGTCCAACGACGATGGAGGAGTCCCGCTACTGGATGCTCACGGCGGAGAGCTGCGATCCGCGGGACATTGCCACCTGGGGGGACGACGGCCCGTCAATCGAGGAGAGTCCGGTTTTCGTCGTCGGCTTCCCGCGCTCGGGGACGACTCTGCTCGAGCAAGTGCTCGATGCACACCCGCGCCTGCAGTCCATGGACGAACAGGGGTTGGTCCTCTGGGCGGTTACCGAAGTCACCAAGCAGGATATTCACTACCCGACCGAGCTCGGCTTGTTGAGCGCACAGTTTCTGGATGAGCTGCGCGCCGGCTACTGGGAGCGGGCGCGCGCACGGGTGCGGCTGCTGCCGGGGCAGCGTCTGGTCGATAAGGTCCCCCTGAACTTCGTCTTTGTGCCGGTGATTCGACGACTGTTCCCCAATGCGCCCATCATCCTCGCCATTCGGCATCCCTGCGACGTGCTGCTCAGCTGTTACCTGCAGCACTTCGCCGCACCTCCGCTGGCGCTCGCGTGCCGCGACCTGACGACGCTCGCCAGGGTTTACTCCCGTTGCTTCGGCTTCTGGTATGACCAATGGCCGCTGCTGCGTCCTTCGAGCTATGAGCTGCGCTACGAGCAGCTCACCGCGGATTTCCCTGCCGAGGTGCGCAAGCTGAGCGATTTCCTCGGGTTGCCCCCGGACGAAGCGATGCTGACCCCCCATGCGCATGCGCGCGCCAAGGGCTTCATCGCCACGCCGAGCTACGCCCAGGTCGTCGAGCCGGTCAGCACCCGCGCGGTCGACCGGTGGAAACACTACGAGTCGCACTTCGGCGGCGATGTGCGCTCGCTGCTCGCGCCCTGGATCGAGCGCTGGGGCTACTCCTACACTTAGAGGAGCTGAGGCGTCGGAGTTTTCCCCGGCGAACAAACTCCAGACATCGCTGAGCGCCGCGCGCAGCGCCGGCAGCAAGTTGCTCGCTGGCACCGATCTTCCCGGGATGCCGGCGCGCAAGGCGGCTGTGGCATCCTTGCGTCGATGGTTAATCGAACCTGCGGGCCATGGTGGTGGCGCGGAGCGATCGCCACGGCGCTTCTCGCAAGCCTGGCCGCGCTATTGCTGAGACCCGTGCTCGAGCAGGCGGTTCGTGCGCGTATCGAGTCCGCGGCCGTGCGCCATGGCGCGGTTGCCCGAATCGGGCTGGTACACGTCGGTGTTTGGCCGCCGGTGCGACTGGAGGGCTTCGACCTCGACCTCGGTCATGGAGTGCGCCTGCATGCCGACATGATCGCGGCTACGTGGCCCGGCCGCCTGCGACTCGCTGTTCGCGTCGCTACTCTCGAGGGCCCGGCAGGGGTGAGGGTCAGCTCGTCCGCTACTGCCTGGAACACGGCGGGCATTCTCGGCGAGGACCTCGAGCTCACGCTGGTGGAGCCGCAGGCGGGCCTTTCGATCCGCAAGCGGACGAATCCAGCGGGCAGCGCGTGGACCATCGAGGCACGTGGGCTCGACGTCGGTCGTCTGCTCGACGTGCAGCGCGACGCCCACCCGCTGCTCGATGGTGGTATGGCGGACGGCCGCGTGGATCTTCAGGCCAGCACCGAGGCGCTGCGTTTCCACGTCGACATGGACGCGCGCGGCACGCGCCTGGGAGCGCTGGCGGATAACGCCGCCGAGGACCCGCAGCTCGGTGATCCGACTCACGTGACCATACGATTCGATGGTGCCTGGCGCCGCGGGGGCACGATCGAGATCCCCGAGATCCACGCGACGGTGGCCGGTGCGGCCCTGTCGGGCTCAGTCGCGCTGCGCGATCTCGACGACGATCCGGTTGTCGATCTCGCACTCGGCGTGCGGCAACTGGACTTCGCGCAACTGCTGGGCACATCCGGGCTCGCGGTGCCCGAGAGCCTGGGAATGGCGCCCGGCGGCCGCCGTGATCTTGGCTCGGCCACGATCGACCTGCGGGTACGCGGACGTCCGGCGGACCCGGCCTCGCTCTCGGTGAGCCAGAAGATCGAATTCCGGCCGCCACGCCAGATGCCGGCGGCGATCGAGCGCCTGCGCGGTGATTTCACTTTCACCCCCGAAGACGGCCCGGGGCCGCACCGCGCCATCGACGTCTCGCTCGCATCCCCGGACTTCATTGCCCTGCGCGACGTTCCGCCACTGTTCGTGCGCACTCTGCTGCTTGCCGAAGACGCAGGCTTCTACGGGCATCGCGGCATTGACCTGCGCGAACTGCCTGCGGCGCTGCTCACCAACTGGTCGCGCGGCGGCGCCGCGCGCGGCGCGTCGACAATCACCCAGCAGCTGGCCAAGAACCTGTTCCTGTCGCGCGACAAGCAGCTCGGACGCAAGCTGCAGGAACTGGCAATCACGTTCCTGCTCGAATCGGCGCTCGGCAAGGATCGTATCCTCGAGATCTACCTGAACGTCATCGAATGGGGACCGGGTCTGCATGGCCTGCGGCCCGCGGCCCGCAGCTATTTCGGTCGCGAGCCCCGGGCGCTGACGCCGGCCGAGATGGCGTTCCTGGTGGCGATCATCCCCGGGCCGATCAAGTACCAGAGTTCATTCGCGCACGGCACGCCGGGGCCTGGGCTTCGTTCGCTGATCGATGAGCTGCTCGCGAAGCTGCGGTCGGTGGATGCGATCGGGGAGGAGGAATATCGGCGAGCGCTCGGCGAACCCATCGTCGTCGCAGGCGCAAGGCGGCCCGGTGACGGACGGACCCTTGATTGAGTGGTGGAAAGGGAGGGACTCGAACCCTCGACCCCGGCATATGAGCCCGGTTGACAGTCAGGTGTTAGAGCCGACATTCAGGCACCCACACCATTCGGACCGCACGTGTAGTGGCTGCACGGGCAGCGCACCCCATACGCGGGAGCAGCAGCGTCTGCTATCAGGTGCGCTGTTACCCCTGTCCGCCGAGGCCCGGGAACCCCCGGTTGGACTTCTTCTCCCTTTTCGCCGCGCGCTTCTCCTGGAGTGATTTCAAAGGCTTTTTCTTCGCCTCTCGCCGCTTGTCCAGACCCTTGCTCATGATTCTCTCCCCACCAGGAAGGCGCACATCTGTGGCGCAGCCTCACGATACGCCAATCCAGGACCTCCGGGCGTTTTCGGCGGAAAGGCGAGCAGGGCTGAAGAAGAAGGGGTACCCTGCACACGGCTCGTAATCTTTCGGCTTGTCTGTCTCGCCCGCGACGCACCCCAGCGCTCTCCCCGGGCCAGTCTCTCACCTCGTTAGCTCGACGAACCACGGTGGCAGGTTCCGGCCTGCTCATTTTTCGATCTATCGGATCTTCATTTACTGCGAGTAATCTCAAGTGACCAAACTGTACGTAGGAAATCTGCCCTTTACCGCGACCGAGGAGGCCGTGAATGCCCTGTTCTCCAAGCACGGCACCGTCGAGAAGGTCTCCCTGATCACCGATCGCGACACCGGCCGTCCGCGCGGCTTCGGCTTCGTGGAGATGTCCAATGCCGATGCGTCGCGCGCCATGCAGGCGCTCAACGGCGCCGATCTCGACGGCCGCGCGCTGAAGGTCAGCGAAGCTCAGGAGCGCGAGCGCTCAGGTGGCGGAGGCCGGCCGCGCCGCTACTAGCGCCGTCCGCTTTCAGGCGAATGGGGGAATGATGGCCTGGCGCAAGTCGGGGTCGTTTCATCCGGCCGAGGAAATCCTCATTCTGACGTGCGATGTCTGCGAGCGCGACATCGGCTATGAGGACGGCAGCCGGCCGCGCGAGCACTTTCGCATCAGCCGGCATCCAAACGCCGGCGTCATCGACGATCAGGAGCCCGCGGTGACCGTCTGTTCCTGCGAATGTCTGCGGGCATTCGCGGCCAAGACGCCGGGCCCGCATCGTCCGCTGTCCCTCTGGGATCCTCACCGGCCGCACGGCAAGCGCCAGACATAGCCATGGAACCGCCGGCGTGAGCGAATACGAGTTCACCGTCTCGCTGCGCCTGCGGCATCCGGGCATCGATCCGTTCAAGATCACGCAGACGCTCGGCATCGAGCCGCAGCACACGTGGAGGGCGGGCGATCCGCGCCGCGACCCGGCTGGCGGCGCGCTCGAGGGCGCCTACCGCGAGAGCTACTGGATGGGACGCCTCATGGACGAGCCGCAGATCTCATCCGCGCGGGTGTCGGTGGAGAGCGTACTGCTGCAGAACCTCGGGCACTTGCGCCGCTCCCACGCCTTCCTCGAACAACTGCACGCCGAGGGCGGCGTCGCGGAGCTGCACGTCAGCCTGTACGCGCGCGAAGCCTTCCGGCTCGAGCTGTCGGACGAGGCACTCCTGCTGCTGGGGCGTCTGGGACTGGCGATAGCCCTCGACGTTCATCCGGCCCCCTCGCCCGGCGCCGCGGAACTGGCCATGTGACATGCGCGACCTGATCGGGCACTGCGAGTCATGAAGCTTGCGTTAGTGACTCAGGCCGCCAGGCGCCTGGAGCGCCGCGAGCGCTTGCGGCACAGCCGGGCGACGGCACGCGCGTTGCGCGAGCTCTTTCCCGCCGTGCAGCAGTTGCGGCTGGACCTGCGCTTCCGCGGTCCCGGCCCGACCACCCCCGCCATGCAGTCACACACACTGCACGCGGCGGCCCGTGCCTTCTTCGAGTTCCCCTGTCCCTACGCCGACTGTGACGGCCAGTTCGATCTCAGCATCCCGGTCAGGGCGGCCCTCGCAGACCCGCAGCATCGTGCGTCGGGCGAACTGGAGTGCTCAGGCAAGCGCCCGGCCCGTCTGGGCGCGAGTGAGCTCTGTCAACTGCACCTCAACTACACGGTGACCGCAAGCCTGCAGGCGGATACGTGAATACGCACCTCATGAACCAAAAGACATCAACACCGCATCCCGTCACCGAGCTGATCCGCACTCACGCCGAGCGCATGGCCCATGAAGCCGAAGAACGCCTGCAGCAACGCCAGCTGATACTCGCCGAGCAGTGCTCGACGGAGAATTCTCCGGACGTTCGCATCCGCGCGTGGGAGAAGGCGCACGCCCTGAGGCTGCCGAGCGACCCGGGGCATCCCGTTCTGCGCGAAGTCGCCACACGCACCGGGCTCACGATCGCACAGGTACAGCAGGAGCAGGACGTTCGCCTGGCGCGCCGCACGGCGAGCGCCGGGAAGAACGAGCCTGCCAGCAGCGCCTGACCTGATCGCTCAGGCCCGCGCCGGCCCGCGACCTCTCAGCTGACGCTTGAGCGAGGCGACCTGGGTTCGCAGCGCAAGGTTCTCGGTGTTCGCGGCGCTCAATCGCCTGGCGAGATACAGAACTCCGCCGGCGAGGCACGCGAAGACGGCGATCTCCATGTTATCTATCCGCCGGGTGATCCGGCGCGGTCGCACGGGCGACCGCACCTGATGTTCACGCCTGTCAGTAGCGCCGCGGCTCGCGATTGCCGCCGCCGGCACGGTCCCGGTCATGCGCCTCATTGATCTTGAGCGCGCGACCGTCGAAATCGGTTCCGTTCAGCGCCTGCATCGCACGCGACGCATCGGCATCCGCCATCTCGACGAAGCCGAAACCGCGTGCGCGGCCGGTATCGCGATCGGAGATGAGGGAGATTTTCTCGACAGTTCCATGCGGGGCAAACAGAGTCCGCACGCCGTCTTCGGTAGCAGTAAAGGGGAGATTTCCGACGTAGAGCTTGGTCACTTCTGGGTACTCACTGAAATAGATGAAATAGATGAGAAACGGCAGCAGGCGCTGCCGCGCGGTCACGGAGATTTCTGGGGTGGCGGTCTTTGGCCAGAAGGCACGCTGGATCGCGCCGGCCAAGGGCAGACAAAGCGGAAATTTACGAACCGGGGGCAGTGTACCCGATCCGGTGCGCAGCCGTGGGGCTTTCGTGCCTGCGGCTCATGGCGCCGAGGCCTGCAGCGGTGGGGTCGTTGCCGAGTAACTGGGCTTGCCCGCTGCGGCGAATTCCAACAGCAGAGCCCGCGCGAGGGTCGCCGCCGCCGTCCCGCGCAGTTGCCTCGTCTTCGAGTGGATGCCGTAGGAAACGATGAGCATCTCGCCGTCCAGCGCATAAAGACCCTGCACCTGTCGCCCGCCATGCTCGGCTGTGACGCTGATCCATTGCGGGGATTTCTCGTTCATGAGGCGTCTCTCCCC
>DASQGK010000044.1:0-2259 GCA_035632655.1 Steroidobacteraceae bacterium
GCGCGATCCCAGATCGCTCCCCGCCTGGCCCGCGCCGCCCAGCGCGTTGCGGACCGACTGCTGCTGCTCGGGCGTCAGTCCCTGGAAGAGCTGGAGCTGCTCGGGCGTCGGGTTGGCCTGCCCTTCCGCCCCTTGAGCGAAGAGGCAGAAGCAAAATGCACCGGCCACCAGCCCGGCCAGCAGTCTCCGCAAACGACCCATCCCGCGCATCGCAGACCTTTATATTTTGCTCAAAAAATCCGGGCCCGAAGCCGCGAATTTTCTATTGTACTGGATGCGCGGCGGAGGCAGGCACTCTAGTGTCGCCAGAGCGCTACCCGTTTGAGGAGCTTGAGCACCGAGGCCGCCGCATGGCCGACCGCCGGATCCTCCACCGCCGGAGCCAGCTGCTCGGTGAGCTTTTTCCCGAGCTCCACTCCCCACTGATCGAACGCATCGATCCCCCACACCACGCTCTGCGTGAGCACGCTGTGCTCGTAGAGTGCGATGAGCGCGCCCAGCGTCGTCGGGTCCAGCTTCTCGAAGACGATGACGGTACTGGGGCGGCTGCCCGGATCGACCTTGTGAGGAGTGAGGCTTGCTACGCGCCCCGGGGGAAAGCCCTGACGCTCGAGCTCGGTCCGCACTATATCGGCGCTCTGGCCCGCCATGAACGCCTCGGCCTGCGCCAGGCAGCTCGCGATGGCGAGATTCTGCTGCGGCTGATTACCGCATGAGGACTTGGCGGGCAGCAGAAAATCGAGCGCGGCGCGCGGTGTACCCTGGTGCAGCAGCTGAAAGAAGGAGTGCTGCGCATTGTTGCCGGGCTCGCCCCAGATGACCGCCGCCGTCTCGCACTCGACCGGCGTGCCATCGAGCATTCCCGACTTGCCGTTGCTCTCCATCTCGAGCTGCTGCAGGTAGGCGGGGAAGCGCCGCAGTGAATCGTCGTACGGCAGCACGGCAAGCGTCGGCAGCTTCATGAAGTTGATGTTCCAGACGCCGATGAGCCCCATGAGCGCGGGCAGATTCTCCGCCCACGCGGCGCTGCGGAAATGCTCATCGACCGCGTGGCCGCCGGCAAGGAAATCCATGAAGTTCCTGCGGCCGATCGCGATCGCGAGCGTCACGCCGATCGAGGACCAGACCGAGTAACGCCCGCCCACCCAGTCCCACATCTGGAAGCGGTAGTCGGGGTGCACGCCGAACTCATCCATCGCTTTGGCGTTGACCGATACGGCGGCGAAGTGCGCCGGAATCGACTCCTTCCCCAGTTGCTTCTCGAGCCAGGCGCGCGCCGTGAGCGCATTGGTGCGGGTCTCGAGCGTCGTGAAAGTCTTCGAGGAGACCACGAACAGCGTCGTGCGTGCGTCCGCAGACTCGAGCACTTCCGCGAGACGGCACCCGTCGATGTTGGACACGAACTCGCAGCGGGGCGAGCCCGCGGTGAAACCGCGCAGCGCCTGTACCGCCATGGCGGGACCTAAGTCCGAGCCCCCGATCCCGATATTCACGACCAGGGTGAAGCGTTGACCCTTGCTGCCGCGGATGGCGCCACCGCGCACGTCCTCGGCGAACTCCAGCATGCGCGCGCGCTCGCTGAGCACCAGCTTCTCGATGTCGGCGCCGCCGACTCCGGCGCCCGGCGGCTGGCGCAGCGCCACGTGCAGCACCGCACGGCCTTCGGTCGGATTGATGATCTCCCCGCGCCACATGGCGTCGACCCGCTCGCGCAGGCCGACCGCGTCGGCGAGCCTGACGAGCGCGGCGAGAGCGGTCTCATCGAGTCGCTGGCGGGAGAAGTCCATGAGAAGCCCGGAAGCCTCGCGCGAGAAGCGCTCGAAGCGCTGCGGGTCGCGCGCGAAGAGGTCCGGCACCGGCACCGCACCGAGCCGCGCGGCAAGCTCCGCGAGCTCACTCCAGATGGCGGTCCGTGGCCCCGGCATGAAGCTGCTGCTCATCGCCTTCTCCCGTTGTGTCCCGCTGCCTCGCCGCCCGGAGCGCGCGACTCGGCGCGCATCTAACGACGATAGAATGCCGCGATGGTATCGACCACGTATTGTAATTGTGGTTCGGTGAGCTCGGGGTAGATCGGCAGGGCGAGCGTCTCGTGCGCAGCGCGTTCGGACTCGGGAAAATCGCCTTCCCGGTGGCCGAGATAGGCAAAGCACTGCTGCAGATGCAGAGGCACCGGGTAATAGATCTCGGTGCCGATGCCGGCGGCCGCGAGGTGCGCGCGCAACTCATCCCGGCGCTGCGCGCGGATGACGTACTGGTTAT
>DASQGK010000045.1:0-3897 GCA_035632655.1 Steroidobacteraceae bacterium
GCCCGCGGCCGGCGCGCGCCGGCCGGCGGTCACCAAGCGCGATCTGCTGCGCTATCTCGCGCGCGTCGCCCGCTTCATGCTGCCGCATCTCCTCGACCGGCCGCTCACCATGATCCGCATGCCCGAAGGGATCGGGGGCGAACGCTTTTTCCAGAAGCACTGGGAGCAGGCGCTGCCGGAGTTCGTCGAAACCGTGACGGTCTTCTCCGAGCACAAGGACGGCAAGCACCGCTATCTCCTCGCCAATAATCTCCCGACCCTGCTGTGGCTCGGCCAGGTCGGCACGCTCGAGTTCCACATCTGGCACTCGCGCGCGACACCGGGCCCGGATGCGCCCGAGGCCGGCACGGACTACTCAGGCTCGCTCGCCTCGCTCGAGGCGTCGATCCTCAACTACCCCGACTACCTGGTCTTCGACATCGATCCCTACGTCTACTCGGGCAAGGAAGCCAAGGGGGAGGAGCCCGAGCTGAACAAGAAGGGCTTCGCCATGGGCAAGCGCGTCGCGTTCTGGCTGCGGGCGCTCCTCAGGGAGATGGGACTCGAGGCGGTGGTCAAGACCTCGGGCAAGACGGGGCTGCATATGTTCGTACCCATCGAGCGCACCGTGACCTTCGATGAGGCGCGGCTGATCTGCGAGAAAGTCGGGCGGCACGTGCTGCGCGAACACCCCAGGGACATCACCATGGACTGGGCGGTGGAGAAGCGCACCGGCAAGATCTTCATCGACTACAACATGAATGTGCGTGGCAAGACCCTCAACGTGGCCTATTCTCCCCGCGGAGTCCCGGGGGCCCCGATTTCCATGCCCCTCACCTGGGAAGAACTGGAGGCGGCGGAGCCGATGGACTTCACTCTCAATAATGTGCCCGAACGCTTGGAAAAGCGGGGCGACCGGTGGCATGATGTACTCGAGTTAAAACAGAGCCTTACGAAGGCTTTCGGTATCGGTAGTTAGAAGTGAAGGTGAGGCTATGGCTGCTCCTACCCGTTCCATCGGCTCGCTGACGGTCTCCTTCGGGCTGGTCGCGATTCCCGCGAAGCTCTTCACGGCGAACCAGTCCTCGGGCGGCTCCGTCTCCTTCAACCTGCTGCACAAGGCGGACGGCTCGCGCCTGCGCCAGCAGTACATCTGCCAGAAAGACGGCGCGGTCGTCGAGCGCGACGAGATGGTGAAAGGCTACGAGTTCGCCAAGGACCAGTACGTGCAGTTCACCCCCGACGAGATCAAGGCACTCGAGGAGGTCGGCACCCACGCGGTCGAGATCTCCGAGTTCGTGCCGATCGAGTCGATCGATCCGGTGTACTTCGACAAGACCTACTACCTCGCACCCGACAAGGGCGCGACGAAGCCTTACGCGTTGCTGGTGGCCGCCCTTAAGCAGTCGGGACGCTGCGGCGTCGGGCGCTGGGCCGCCCGCGGCAAGGGCTATCTCGTGATCCTGCGCCCGATCGGGGACGTGCTCGCCATGCAGCAGCTGCACTACGCCGCCGACGTGCGCCGCGCGAGCGAAGTCGAGGTGCCGAAGTCCGAGGTGAAGCCGGCGGAGCTGAAGCTCGCCCAGCAGCTCATCGACCAGCAGACCAGCGAGAAATTCGACCCGGATTCCTACAAGGACGAGCTGCGCGGGCGCATCGAGGCGGCGATCCAGAAGAAAGTCGAGGAGGGCCAGGAGATCACCATGGCCGAGCCAGCCCCTGCGGGCGATGGCAAGGTCATCGACCTCATGGAAGCGCTGCGGGCCAGTCTGGAAAAGAAAGGCCGCGCCGCTGCGAAGAGCGAGGCTCTCGGGGCGCGCAAGGAGCCGAAGCGCGTCGAGGAGCCTGCCAAAGTGCTCCGCAAGGCGGCCAAGCGCTGAGAGATCGACGCATGCCTTCCTACAGTGTGCGGGACGTCGAGCGAGTCCTGCGGCTGTCGCCGGCAACAACCCGCGGCCTGGTGCGTGCCGGGTTCGTCAAGCCCGCGCGCGGTCCACGCCGCGCCTACCGCTTCTCGTTCCAGGATCTGATCGTACTGCGCACGGCGCGCGCCCTCATCGATGCCTGCGTGCCGGTGAGGCGCATTCGCCGCTCGCTCGAGCGCCTGCGGCGCGAGCTGCCGGCCTCGGTGCCACTGTCGGGACTCGCGATCAGCGCGGTCGGCGACCGCGTCGTCGTGCGCGATGGCGAGGCGCGCTGGCAGGCGGACAGCGGGCAGTACCTGCTGGGGCTCGACGTCACGCTCGAGCAGGGCGCGCTGCAGGTGGTCGAGCACCGCGCGCCCGCGACCCCGGCACCGGTACCACCGGCACCGGCACCGGCACCCGAGGCATCGCCGACGCGCGACTGGTTCGGTGAAGGCCTCGCGCTCGAGACCATCGATCCCGGCAGCGCCCTCGCTGCCTACCGTCGCGCCGCGCACGATGCGCCCCGCAACGCCGCGGCCTGGATCAACTGGGGACGACTGCTGCACGCGCTCGGCAGGAAAGCCGAGGCCGAGGGTGTCTACCGGCAGGCGCTCGTCCTGGCCGCTCCCGATGCGCTGCTACTCTTCAACCAGGCGGTGCTGCTCGAGGACGTGGGGAAAACCGCGGCCGCGCTCGAAGCCTACCAGGGAGCGCTCGCCGCCGATCCCAACCTCGCCGACGGCCATTACAATCTGGCGCGCCTGTACGAGTCTCTCGGCAAGCCACAGAATGCGATCCGGCACCTGGGCGAATACCGGCGCCTGACGGGCGAGCGGCACTGATTCAGCGGGCCGAGGCGCATGCGGCTCTGGGTCGGCACCTCCGGGTACAACTACCCCGAATGGAAAGGCAGCTTCTACCCGGAGAAATTCCCGGCGGCGAAGATGCTGCCCTACTACGCCGAGCGCTTCACGACCGTCGAGATCAACTACACCTTCTATCGCATCCCCAATGAGAAGATCCTGGCGGGGTGGGATCGCGAGACTCCGCCCGGGTTCCGCCTGACGCTCAAGGCTCCCAAGCGCATCACCCACATCGCACGGCTGCACGACTGCGCGGACCTCCTGCAGTACTTCCAGAAGACCGCGGCCACGCTCGGAGACAAGCTCGGCGCAATCCTCTTCCAGCTGCCGCCCTACTTCCGCAAGGATCTGGGCGTGCTCGATGAGTTTCTGCGGGCGCTGGCGCCCGGCACCTGCGCGGCGTTCGAGTTCCGCCATGCCTCGTGGATGGACGCGGAGGTCTTTGCGCTGCTGAAGTCCGCGAACCTCGCCTTGTGCGTCGCGGACAGCGAGAAATTCTCGACCCCGGTGGAGATCACCGCCTCCTACGCGTACTTCCGCCTGCGCGACGAGGGATATACCGCCGCGGACCTCGAGCGCTGGGCCGGCGTCATCCGCGCGAGCACGGCGCAGTGCCGGGACGTTTTCGTCTATTTCAAGCACGAGGAGTCGGGCAAGGGCCCGCAGTTCGCCAAGACGCTGCTCGCAACGCTCGGGGGCGGCACCGGCTGAGTCCTTTCTTCCGCGCGCCCCGGCCGTGGTGCAGCGCATCTTCGAGTTCCCTCCAGAACCTCCTGCCGCGTTCCCGGCCACATACACCGGCGTCACTAAACGCGGGTGTCACCCCGCATCACGGAAGGGGAATCACAATGAGGGTCAGAAGCGTCGCGACGCGCATCGGGAGCGCGCTCGCCTTGTCAGCCGCGATCTTGGCCGCACCGGCGATCGCGAGCGCAGCGGTACTGCCCGCACTGCACACGAACAGCACTATCGCCTCGACCGTTCCCGGAAATGGCGATATCAATCCGTACGGCATGGCACAGGTGAAGCGCTCCACCGGCAACCTGGTGGCAGGCCACATTCTGATCAGTAATTTCAACAACTCGCAGAACCAGCAGGGCACCGGCACCACCATCGTACAAATGGCCCCGGACGGCACCCTGAGCGTA
>DASQGK010000046.1:0-31614 GCA_035632655.1 Steroidobacteraceae bacterium
GTATCGGGCGAAGTCGGAGGCCCGCGGCAGCTACCGCTTCTTCAGTCCCGCCATGGAAGCCGACGTGCGTGCGCGGGTCGCGATGGGTATCGAGCTGCGCGCGGCCATCGCGGCGGAGCAGCTGTTCCTCGTGTATCAGCCGCAGGTCGAGCTCGGCAGCGGCCGGGTCGTCGGCCTCGAGGCACTGGTGCGCTGGCGTCATCCGACGCGCGGAATCGTCGGCCCCGGCGACTTCATTCCCGAGGCAGAGAGGAGTGGCCTGATCGTGCCCCTGGGACAATGGGTGCTGCGGCAGGCGTGCCGCCAGGCAAGGCAGTGGCGGGACGCCGGGATCGCGACGCCGTCAGTCGCAGTCAATCTCTCGGGGGTGCAGTTCAGGAAAGCGCTCGACCTCGAGAGGGAGATAGCCGCAGTCGTCGCCGAGACCGGACTACCCGGAGAGTCGCTCGAGCTCGAGCTGACCGAGAGCGTGCTGATGGAGGCGTCGCGCGAGCATAACGACGTGCTGCTGCGCTTTCGCAAGGCCGGTTACCAGCTCGCGATCGACGATTTCGGCAGCGGCTACTCATCGCTGGATTATCTGCGTCGCTTTCCGGTCGATCGGATAAAGATCGCCCAGAGCTTCATAGCCGACATCGGCCGGGCGTCCGGGAACGATGCCATCGTGAAGGCCGCTCTCGGCCTCGCGCGCGAGCTCGATATCGAGGTGGTCGTCGAGGGCGCGGAGACCGCCGCGCAGATTGCGCTGTTGCGCTCGTGGGGGTGTCGGGTCGTACAGGGGTTCTACTTCTCCCGGGCGCTGCCGGTACCCGAAGTGACCGAGCTGCTGCGCATCGGACGAATCGCCCTGCCGGCCGGCGTGGACGAGCCCGCGGGCGCAGCGGCGGCGGCCTGAACGATGAGCGGCGTACCGGCACCGCTTGCGCTGTTCCTCTGTCAGAGGAACACGGCTGCATCGATCATGGCCGAAGCGATTCTCAGGCACCTGGCCCGGGGGCGAGTGCGCGCGGCGAGCGCCGGTGAAGTGCCCCACGGGCAGTTGAACCCTTACGCGCTCGAATGTCTGAGCGCCCACGGGATTGCAACCCAGGGGCTGCGCAACAGGACGTGGGGCGAATTCTGGGGCTCCGGCCGGCCGCCGGTACGGTTCCTGATCGCGCTGGCCGATGTGTACCCTGAAAAGTCCGTTTGGGGCCCCGGCACAATAATTGCGCAGTGGTACATGCAGGATCCCGGTGCCATCGTCGGCAGTGAGCAGGAAATCAGAGCAGGATTTGCCGAGGCCTTCGGCACGCTGGAATCACGCATTCGGCAGTTTCTGGGACTGGCACTCGAGCAGTTGACGGATCGGGCATTATCGAGGGAACTCGCCTGCATCGGGCAGAGCCCGAGAGTGTGATTTGCCTGGATGACTGAGAGTACGTTGCTCGGACTCGCCGCCGCGCTCGGCAGCGGTTTTCTGATCGGCATCGAGCGCGAGCGCCGCAAGGGAACCGGCCCGCATCGCCGACTCGCCGGTGTTCGGACCTTCTCGCTCGTGGCTCTGGCCGGGGCCGGCGCGCAGCTGAGTGCTCATGTCTCACTCGTCGTCACGGGCGCCGCGCTGGTTGCAGCGCTCACCGCCGTGGGCTACTGGCGAGGGCGCTCCCGCGATCCGGGAGTAACGACCGAGATTGCACTCTTTATCACTTATGTGATCGGCGTTGTCGCCATGGGCCAACCCACGCTGGCCGCCGCAGTAGCGGTAGTCGTGACAGCGCTTCTCGTGAGCAGAGGGTCATTGCATCGCTTTTCGGTCGAAGTTCTGACCGAAGCGGAACTTCGCGACGGCCTGCTCTTCTGCGGCGCGGCCCTGGTCGTCCTGCCCCTGTTGCCCGAGCAGGGCGCCTCGTGGCTGCCGGCCGTCAATCCACGGCGGCTGTGGGGGCTGGTCGTACTCTTCATGGGACTCCAGGCGACCGGCTACGTGGCGTTGCGCGCGGCAGGACCTCGCATGGGCCTTGCGCTGTCGGGCCTCGCCAGCGGCTTCGTTTCAAGTACGGCCACCATTGCAGCCCTCGGGGTCCGGGCGCGGGAGGCACCGGAGCTGCGGAGTGCATGCATCTCAGGAGCCTTATTTTCGACGGTGGCCACGGTGCTATTGCTCGCAGTCGTCGCTGCGCTGGCAAGCCCGGACGGGTTGCGTCTGCTCGGTCCGTCTCTCATCGCCGGGTTGGCGGCCGCCGTGGCCGGTGCCGGGTTGAGTCTTCGACGCCGCCCCTCTGCGGCGCGGCAGGCGATCGCCCGCGGACACGCGTTCAACCTCCCATACGCGATCGGTTTCGCGGCGCTGCTGTCGGCAGTGACGGCCGCGATGGCCTATCTGACGAGCCACTTCGGACAGCTGGCAGTGCCGGTGACAGCGGCGCTTGCGGGCTTCTTCGACGTCCACGCAGCGGCGACCTCGGTACTGTCGGTCGCAGCCACCGCACGGCTTCCAGCGACGGAGATCGTGACGTCCGTGCTGCTGGCCTTCCTGGCAAATACGACCAGCAAGCTGGTCGCCGCCCTGGGCGCGGGAGGCCTGGCCTATGGCATCCGCGTGGCAGCGGGATTGCTGCTCGTCGCGCTTGCCATGTGGGCCCCCCTCTTGTGGCCCGGCATCATGGCATTTGGCCGCCCGTAGATTCGACGGGTTGCACGCGCACGCCGTCCCGAATCGTATCTCCGGGATAGACGATCACGCGCGTTCCCTCCGACAGCGGTCCGAGGAGCTCGGTGAAGACCGCGCCCCGGTGATCGATGCGCACCGGGACCCGGCGCGCGCGACTGCGATTGTCTACCGTATAAACCGTCCATTGATCGCCGACGCGGAACAACGCACCGGTCGGCAGTCGCAGGGCAGCGTCGTTGCGATAGACCTGGATGTGCGCAGCCAGGCGATAGCCTTCGCCGAGCGAGGCCCACTGCTCGCGGGGAGATACGAAGTCGACGAGGATGTTGACCCGCTGCTCCTCGACTCCGAGAGCGGAGACTTTGGTAAAGCCCCAGGGCTCGATGCGCCGGACTCTTCCGAGCAGAGGCTCAGATCCGCCCCAGTCGTCGAACCTGACTGCGGCCCCCGCGGTTACCCGCGTCGCCTCGTTGGTAAGTTGTTCGATCACCACCTCGAGATCTGACAGGTCGCCAAATTCGATGAGTGGTGTGCCCACACCCACGGTACCTGCGCTCTTTTGCTGCACGCGCAGGACCCGGCCTGCGATCGGCGCCTTGAGGAGCCAGTCCTCGTCCGAGCGCGCTCCTTCGTGAGCACGGCTGACCGCCGCGACTGCGACCTCGACATCGTGCCGTGCCACGTGTATGTCGGCGTTCGCCGTGTCGATCTCCCTCTGCGCCATGAGAAAGGTCAGCTCGTCCGATTCGAGCTTCGCCACCGCTACGAGCTTTGACTCGGCGAGCTTGCGACTGCGTTCGACCTCGAGACGCGCCTGCTCGAGTGCCACCTGAGCCTGAGCCAGCCGTGCCGCGGCCCGCTCCTGCGCCGCCCGCGCCGCCTCGACCCGGCGGCGAAGCTCCAGTTGGGTTCGACTATCGAGCAAGGCGGGAACCACCGGCCGCAGCCGTGCGACGATCTGGCCGGCCGCGATCTCATCGCCTTCGCGCAGCGACATGCGATCGAGTTCCCCGCTGAGCGGCGCCGACAGGACATAGTGATCGCGAATGCGCGTCTTCGCCTGCTCGTCGACCGTCTCTTCGAGCGGACCCCGCGTAACGGCAGCGATCTCGACTGCAACAGGGGAGGGGGTCAGCAGCCAGACGAGGACACCGGCCAGGCCCGTCAGGGTCCCGGCCAGAATCCACCGATTGCGACGCGTCATCGGCTACTCCCTCACTTTCAGCACGGCAACCAGGTCGAGATGATCGATGCGCCGGCGCACGATCAGCGCGCTCGCGACGCCGGCCACGACGATCGCCGCTGCAGAGAAGACATAGGTCTGCGGTGTGATGAGGACCGGAATACGGAAGGTTTCGCTGCGCATCAGCTCGGTGAGCACGCTTGCCAGGCCACGACCGAACCAGAGTCCGAGCGGAATACCCGCGCCGACCTCTATCGCGAGCTCCCCGAGGAGAATTCCGGACACCTCCGCGCGGCTGAAACCCAGTACCCGCAGGCTCGCGAGCTCCCAGGCACGCTCGGCGAGTGATATGCGCGCGCTGTTGTAGACGACCCCCACGGCGATGGTGGCCGCGAAGACCGTGAAGATCGTAGTGAATACCAGAACATTGCGCGCGGACGTCTCGCGAAAGCTCGCCAGGGAATTCTCCTTGATCTGCAGGGACGCAACGGCGGGCGTCTGTCGGATCTGCGCGAACAGTGCGTCGTGGCGCCTGGTGTCGGTCCGCAGGTCGAAGGCACTCGTCACGTCGCCCTCGTCCATCAGGCGATTCAGCGCCGACCGGTCCATATAGACGAGCAGCCCGAACAGGTCTTTGACTACGCCCGTGACGAGCACATCGCGGCGCACGCGCTTGCCCTCGAGAGCCTGGACCTCGAGGCGATCGCCAGGCCTCACTTCGAGCCGCTCTGCGAGCCGGCTCGAGAGCAGCACTCCCTCTCGCGGAACGTATATGACGCGCTGCTGCTCATCCAGAGTACGACGGAGCGCCGCGTCAGGCTCGAGTCCGAAGATCGCCGTCCGGTAGCTGTGCTGTGCGCTGCGCAGCTGCACGGGCACGGTACGGAATGGCTCGGCCTGAGTCACGCCGGGCAGGCGCGCCACCTCAAAGCGCGCACGGCTGTCGCGCGGCTCGACGAAGGTGAGGACGGCATCGCCGCGCTCGATCGCGTTGAACTGCGTGTCGACCAGGTGATCGACTGCATCCCACCAGAAGGTTCCTGAGACGATCAGGCCCACCGACGCCGCGACGCCAGCGATCGTCAGCAGCGACCGGGCCGGGCGGCGTTCGAGGTTGCGCAGAATCATGCGCGTGACGGTGGCGAGCCAGCTGGCGAGTCCCAGGCGCTCCAGCAGGAGCTTGCGGTAGTGCGGCGGTGTGGGTGGCTGCATCGCCTGAGCGGGCGACAGCCGCACGATGCGACGGATTGCCAGCAGGGCGCCGCCCGCGCCGGCAGCCAGGCTGATAGCCGCCGCGAGCGCGACCAGGGCGGGTTCGATGCGAAACTCCGTCCGAGGAAAGTGAAAGTACGCGCCGAAGAGGCCGGTCATGTAGCCTCCGAAGGCGTGCCCCACGAGGAAGCCGAGCGCGACGCCGAGACCGACGACGGCAGCCACGAACTGAAGATAATGGGCCATGATCGTGCCGTTGCCGAAACCGAGAGCCTTGAGGGCCGCGATCTGCTCACGCTGCGTGGCGATCTGGCGGCCGAGCACGACGTTGACCAGGAAGGCTGCTACCCACACGAAGAGTGAGGGCATGACGGTGCCGAGAACGCGCTGGTGGCCCATTTCCTGAGTCACGATGCGGTGCGAGGGCTGATCGGAACGCGGGTAGGCACCGCGACCGCCATAGGGACGCAGGATCTCATCGAGCTGCCGGAGTACCGCGGCGTCAGAAACGCCGGGCGCCCGGATGGCGGTCAGGTGGTTGAAGGCGTCACGCAGCTCGAATGCCGCCGCGAGCGGCTGCTCGTCGAGCCAGAAGACGCCGACCCCCCGGGGGTCGGGAAACAGGCCCGCGGCGGAAGGGTTGATGTATTCGGGCGAGAGGCCGATGCCAACGATGTGCAGCTGCGTGCGCTTGCCATTCAGCAGCACGGTGACACGATCGCCCGGCCCCAGGTGGCGCGCCGTTGCGAAGCCCTCATCGACCAGGGCTTCGAGCGTGGATCCGGACTCAATCATGCGCCCGCGCCGCACATAGAGACGATTGAGACGCGGGCCGATCGATGCGGGAATCCCCACCAGCTGTGCAATCAGAGGCTCGCGAACGTTCTCCAGGAAGAGCTGGCTGCCGGCGACCACATTCGCCTGTGCATCCAGTACCCCGGGCAGGCGCATCACCTGCTCCAGCACCGACCGCGGCGCGCGTTTCAGGTCGGCGAACACATCGCCAAAGCCGGATTGCGCGTAGAAGCCGTCGCGCGCACGGGCGAGCGCCTGGTAGGTGCCGACGCTGCCGAGAAATCCCCCGGTCGCCGAGGCCACGACCAGCGCGATCGTCAGTACCTGGCCCCTGACAGCCCAGAGGTCGCGGGTCAGCTTCCTGCGCAGCAGGCTCACCAGCCGAGCTCCGCTGGAGACGCCTTGACGGCATTGGTGTCCGTGCGGGCGATCCGCCCGTCCTCCAGATGCAGGACACGGTCGGCCATGCGACCGATGACGACGTTGTGCGTGATCACCACCGTCGTAGTGGCGAGCTCGCGATTGATCCGCGCGATTGCTTCGAGTACCAGACGGCCGGTCTGATGGTCGAGGGCGCCGGTGGGCTCATCGCAGAGCAGGAGCTCCGGCCGCTTGACAATGGCGCGCGCAATCGCGACCCGCTGCTGCTCGCCGCCGGAGAGCTGGGCCGGAAAGTGGTCCAGGCGCTCGGCAAGGCCGACCCAGGTGAGCGCTTCCTCGGGCTTCATCGGGTTGGTGGCGATCTCGGTAACGAGCGCGACATTCTCACGGACCGTGAGGCTCGGAATGAGGTTGTAGAACTGAAACACGAAGCCGACGTGCTCCCGCCGGTAACGCGTCAGATCCGTTTCGCTTGCGTGGCCGAGATCGTGATCCCGCCAGAAGGCCGTGCCACGGGTAGGCGTGTCGAGACCTCCGAGGATGTTAAGCAGAGTCGATTTCCCGCTGCCCGATGGCCCGAGCAGAACCACCAGCTCTCCAGGGTAGATCTCGAGATCGACCTCGCGCAGCGCATGCACGACTACCTCGCCCATCACATAGTCTTTGGCGAGACCGTGTGCCTGGAGCGAGGGGACACGTGAAGCACGCACGAAATCCGGGGACGCCTCGTGCGGCCGAAGCGGCACCTCCGGAGGCGAAGCATCGCGGGTCGACGCCTGCTCGGCGGTTTGATCGATCATTCCGCGGCCCATTCCTGCCAAACAGCGCTGGCGACGGCCAGCAGGATCGGACCAATGAAAACGCCGATGAGGCCGAAGGCCGCGAGCCCTCCGAGTGCGCCGAACATGGCGAGCAGGAACGGCACGCGCGTAACGCTGCTGATCATCAGCGGGCGCAGCAGATTGTCGACGGGGTGCACGAGCAGTGCCCCCCATCCGAGCAGCAGCAGGCCCTTCCAGGTATGCCCGGCGACGATCAGGCCCACGGCAAGCGGCGCCCAGACAAAGGCGGTCCCCAGGGAAGGAGCTGCAGACAGGACACCGGTAAGCCCACCCAGCAAGGCGGGCGCCTGCAGGCCAACGACCCAGTAGCCAAGGCCCGCGATTACTCCCTGAACGAGGGCGGTGATGAGCGTTCCATAAACCACGGCGCGTGTCATCAGACCGGCACTGTAGGCGAAGCGGTCCAGCTGGCCGTCGAAGAGTCGTTCGGCGATGCGGCGCAGCTGCCGCACGAGTACGGCGCCATCGCGATAGAAGAAGAACAGCGTGAGACTCGTGATGACAAGCTTGCCGACGTTTCGTGCGACTCCGCCGAGCAGTGCCCCGAGCTCGCCCCTCCAGCCTCTGAGCGTATCGGCAACTTCACGCGCCAGCATGGTGGGATCGCTCGCGTACCGTTCGAGCGCGTCCTGCAGCCAGGGGCCGAGCCAGGGGATGTCGCGCACCGGAGCCGGGAGGGTATGGGGCCCCTGCCCGAGGTACAGGGTGAATTGGCGGTAGGCATCGAAGAGCTCGCGCTGTACCAGCACCAGCAGCCAGAAAAGCGGCAGGACCGCGAGCGCCGCGACGAGCAGCGTCATGACCGAGGCCGCCGCGGTCGGAACCTTTCGCAGCGCCACGGGCAGTCGGCGGTAGACCGGCCAGGTCACATAGGCCAGAGTTGCGGCCCAGAGCATCGACGACAGGAACGGTCGCAGCACGACCAGACAGAGCAGGGCAAGCGCTGCGGCCAACACGATCAGCAGTGTGCGCCTCAATGGCAGGGAAATTACCCCCGAGTCGCGATCGGCCGTCCGTGTATCCATGAGGTGCGGTCACTCCTCCCCCGCGCGCAGTGTGAGGCCCGCGATTGGCGCAGGTGGGGTGAGTGTCTGAGTGCTGAGCGCCGCGCGCATTAGGATTTATCCTTAGAGAACCTTGTATCTGTCCGGCTTGTCGCCGCCAGCCCGCGACCGCAACATCAGGCAGCCGTGGACGAAGGAGTCGACATGAATTCCAGATGTGCGGGTCTTCTCGTCTCGTCAGTTATCGGTGTTGCCGTGGCCGGGCTCGCGGCCTGTGCGACCCTGCAAGTAGGCAGCGACTTCGACCGCAGCGCCGACGTCACCGGCTACAGGGCGTTCGCCTGGATGCCGCGCGAGCACTATGGGACGAAGAATCCGCTCATCGTGCAGCGGACCAGGGACTCGATCCAGTCGGTGCTCACGAGCAAGGGTCTGAAGTATGTCGACGACGCCGGCAAGGCGGATTTCCTCGTCGACTTCACGATCGGAGCGCGCGACCGAACCGACGTGCGTTCCTATCCCGTGCCCTATTCGGATCTTGGCTGGTGGGGCCGTCCGGGCTGGTGGGGATACCGGTACTGGGGCGACCAGATCGACGTGCGCCAGTACCGCGAGGGCGTCTTGTCCATAGACATGTTCGATGTCCGCAGCCACCGACCGGTCTGGCATGGCTGGGCGAAGAAAGAGCTGTCACAAGCGGACACCCAACACTCGGAGGCGTCGATTCGGGCTGCCGTGGCCGCCGTTCTCGGGGCGTTCCCTCCGAGCTAGAGCAGCTCGCACGACGCCGCGGGCGACATTTCCCGAGTGCCTCCAATGGCGAAGGTCCTGCTGTTTGCGCTCGCCCTGACGCTGATCCCTCGGTTGGCGTCATGTGACGAATACACGCCTTCCGTGTGTGTCAACGCTCTCGAGCAGATTGCCGCTCTGAAACACGCCACCCCGGTTTACATGCAACTGAATGGCGATGAGCGTCATTACCTGGACGACGCAGACCGACCGGCAGAAATCGCCCGGCTTCAGGAGGTCGCCAGTTCTTCCTGCAGCGCGGATCGGAAACGGAGAGCCGCCGAGGAAGCCGAAGCCCGGCGTCTTCACGTTGCCCGTTCCCCGGAGTGCGCGATCGAGCGCGACAAGCTGGCCGCCATGGAGAGGAGCGATTCCCGCGAACCTGCTGACAGTGTCAAAGCTCAACGCAGGGTTGTCGCCAGCCACTGTCCGCTCGTAAGCACCAGGGATACCTGGCTCCTGCAGATGGTCTGGAGTCGTCCGTGAAGCGCAGTGGTCGGGCGAGTATCCCAGCGCTGACCGCCGCGCGCATGCGGGTTTACCCCTAGAGAACGCTGCATCCCGCTGCTCCGGGCCAGCGTACAAGCTCGTATTGAGCAGCGATCGTCTCGGTCGTACGGTTGCCTTTGAGCGGCCCACGGATAGCGAATCGAGAAGAACGATGCGACTGATTAGGGCATTCATCCTGGTCCTGTTGGCTCTGAGCGCTTGCGACGGCAGCGCCCCGGCCGCAGGGCCGGACCCTGAAACCGCCGGATCACTGCAGCACATGAGAAGCGCGATTGCGACCGCGACCGGATACTCGGCCGACTCACTGGAAATACTGATCGGCCCGGCTCACCTGCGCATTTCGATCAGCGACCGCAAGCTTGCGGAGGCTGACCAGGCGGCGCGCGAGAGCGTCGCGACCAAAGTTCTTGCTGCCGCAGAGCAAAGTATGGCGGCCGATGCGCGCTTCGGTTCCATCCAGCAGATCAGCGTCGCCATCGTCCATCCGGCGGGCGAGGGGGCGATGGCATTCTCCCATACCGAGGATGTGGTCGATTTCCGCAGAGCACCCAGTCAGCGCTTTTCCAAGCATGTCACCTGAGCGCCCCCGAGCCGGTCGCTAAAGGAGAACAGAGTGAGCGCCATGAGAGAGAGCCCGGAGCGATACAGCGCAACCGCACGCTGGCTCCACTGGGCGACCGTCGTGCTGGTGATTGCGCTGATCGTCACCGGTAAGAGCGGGATCGAGGCGGACGAACCCGGCAGCCGGAGTCTCTTCTGGCACAGTTCCCTGGGTGTGCTCGTGATGCTCGTGGCCATGGCACGCATCGCGTGGGCGCTGGTGAGGCCGGGCCCGGCACTGCCATCCTCGCTTTCGAGGGCAAATCGGCTGCTGGCACGCGGGACTCACGTGGCGCTGTACCTGCTGTTGTTTGCCCTGCCGATCTCGGGGTGGCTCGCTGTATCGGCGCAAGGCGCCTCGGTGAGTTTCTTCGGTGCCCTGTCGCTGCCCCGCTGGGAAGTCCCTCTCGGTCCGGTGGAGACAACGGCTGGAGCGCGACAGAGGGATGCGCCTGCCGAGGGCGAGGAGGCGGCGGTCTCGCGGGAGAGCGACGGCGAGAAGTCAGAGAACCCCATGGGCGAGCTGCACGAGACGCTCGGCAACTTGCTCCTCGCACTGGCAACGCTCCATGTGCTCGGTGCGCTCGCGCACCAGTTCTACTGGCGCGACGGACTCCTCGAACGCATGCTTCCGAGGAGCGAGCAGAGGACATGAGGGCGGGCTTGTTGCGATGGCGTGGCACGATCGAGCCCGGAAGAAGGAGGCGATTTATGCGTTCCATGACTGGTCTTGGCCTGGCAGCAGCGCTGGGAATTGCGGCTCAGGCGCTTGCGGCGGATGCCTTGATGAGCAGGGCGCAGGCTCTGTTCAAGCCGATCCCCGTGACCGCGCCCGCGCTTCCCGGAAATGCAGCATCGGCGCCCAAGGTCGAGCTCGGCAAGATGCTCTATTTCGATCCGCGCATTTCTGCGAGCCACGCCATCAGCTGCAACAGCTGTCACAACATCGGACTGGGCGGGGCCGATGCGGAGGAAACTTCGATCGGGCATCAGTGGCAACGGGGAGGTCGCAACGCACCCACAGTCTTCAATGCGGTCTTCAACACCGCCCAGTTCTGGGACGGGCGCGCCAAGGATCTCGAGGCCCAGGCCGGCGGGCCAATGGTAAATCCGATCGAGATGGCATCGCCCAGGGAGCACGTGAGCGAGCAGCTTGCAGAAATTCCCGGCTACGTCAGTGCGTTCAAGGAGGCATTTCCCGGCGAGGCCAATCCCGTCACGCTCGCCAACGCGCAGAAGGCAATCGCGGTATTCGAGGCAACGCTCATTACGCCGAACGCCCCGTTCGACCGCTTTCTGAGAGGCGACGCAGCAGCCCTCAGCACGCGGCAGACGGACGGCTTGCGAATGTTCATCGACCGGGGCTGCGCAGGATGTCACAAGGGCATCAATATCGGTGGAGACGTGTATGCACCCTTCGGAGTTGTCGAGAACCCGGGCGCCGAGCTGCTCCCGCCGGGCGACAAGGGGCGACTCGCGGTCACGAAGAGCGCTACGGATGCTTACGTGTTCAAGGTGCCAACGCTGCGCAACATCGCTCTGACCGCTCCGTACTTCCACTCCGGTCGATCCTGGGATCTGCGTCAGGCGGTTGCAGTGATGGGCACGAGCCAGCTCGGCACGCAGCTGTTGCCGGGTGAAATCGAGGCGATCGTCGCGTTCCTCGACAGTCTCACGGGCGAACAGCCGAAGATTGCCTACCCGATTCTGCCCCCAGGCGTTGCCACGAGCCCGCGACCGCAACCTTAGGCGGCTCGACTGAACGATCGCAGGGGGAGCATCAGCGACGAACCCGCACCTGCAGGCAGTACGAGGGGCCCGGGCCTGTGCGAGCATGACAGCAGTCTCAGCGGGGGATGTGCCGGCTGATGAGAATCGAGTTTCACGGCGCTGACCAGGGCGTTACCGGCTCCTGCCACCTCATCGAATGCGCCGGGAAGCGGGTGCTGATCGACTGCGGCCTCTATCAGGGAGGGCATGAACTCGATGAGGAAAATGCGCAGCCCTTCGGCTTCGAGGCGAGCGACATCCATTTCGTGCTGCTGACGCACTCGCACCTCGATCATTGCGGTCGACTGCCAGTGCTGGTCAAGCGCGGCTTCCGCGGCGCGATTGTGACCACGAATGCCTCGCGGGAGCTGCTGCGTCTCGTGCTGCTGGATGCGGCGCACCTGCACGAGGAGGAGGCGCGGCGGCGCCTCCGGGATCCGCGCGGCGCCGCACGCGGCGCCGTTGCACCGCTGTACACGATCGCCGATGCGCTCCACACGCTGGATTTCGCGGGGCTTACGGCGTCTTACGGCGAACCGCTGCGCTTGGCACCCGGCATATCCGCGACCTTCCTGGACGCCGGCCATATTCTCGGGTCGGCGAGCGTGCTGCTGGATCTCGCGGAAGGCGGGACGCGGCGGCGCGTGCTGTTTTCCGGCGATCTCGGCAACGCCGGACGCCCGCTGCTGCGCCTCGTGCCACCGCCGCCCCAGGTCGACGCCGTGGTGATGGAGAGCACCTATGGGAATCGTCTCCACAAGCCGAGCGGCGCCTCCATCGACGAGCTCTATGAGGCGATCAGCGCAACACTCCAGCGCGGCGGTAACGCAGTCATTCCCAGCTTTGCGCTGGAGCGGGCGCAGGAGCTGCTGCTTGCGCTGCGGGCCGGCATCCAGGCTGGCCGCCTGCCGCCCTCCCTGCAGGTGTTCCTCGACTCGCCCATGGCGATCTCGGCTACTGAGATATTCGCGCATTACCCGGAGTACTATCAGGATGACATCCGCGAGCTGTTTCGCCGCGGGGGCGACCCCTTCGCACTGCCGGGGCTGCATCTCACCAGGGAGACGTCCGAGTCGGTCGCGCTCAATCGCATCACTGGCGGCGCGGTCATCATCGCCGGCGCTGGAATGTGTTCCGGTGGCCGCGTGCGTCACCATCTGAGGCACAATCTAGGCCGTCGTAACTGCGCGGTCATCTTTGTGGGCTTCGCAGCCCGCGGTACGCTGGCGAGACGCATCATCGACGGTGCAGAGCGCGTGAGCCTGTTCGGCGAGGACGTCGCCGTGCAGGCGCGAATCCACACCATCAACGGCTTCTCGGCGCACGCCGATCAGGCGGAGCTGCTGCGCTGGCATCGGGCGACTCAGGCAGCGCGGACCTTTCTTGTGCACGGAGAGCCGGACATCATGCAGAGTCTGGCGACGCAGCTACCGGAGACGTCCGTGTTGATGCCTCAGCTGCACCAGCAGTACGCGCTCTGAGCACTGGCGCAGGGGCAGGAGACATGAACTGTCCGCAGAATCGAGCGCATAGGCCGGCGCCAGGCAGCATCGCCGCCGGCACGGTCTATACGTGCCCCATGCACCCGCAGATCCGCCAGGTGGTGCCCGGGCATTGCCCGATTTGCGGCATGGCGCTCGAGCCGTTGATGCCCTCCGGCATCGAGGATGACCGCGAAATCCGCGGCGTGCGCCGGCGGTTCTGGATCGCACTTGCGCTCGCCGTCCCGGTCATGGTGATCGCAATGGTGCCGGACCTGCTCGGCGTGACGCTGACGTCCACCGCCTCCTGGACTCTGCGAACGCTCGAGCTGGGCTTGAGCGCGCCGGTCGTGCTGTGGGCGGCGCTCCCGTACTACCGCCGCGGCTGGCATGGAGCGATGCGCCGGACCCCGAACATGTACACGCTGATCGGCCTCGGCGTACTCGTGGCGTTCACGTACAGCGTGATTGCCACGTTTCTTCCCGGCCGATTTCCGCCGGCGATGCGTGACGGGCACGGGATGGTCGGTGCCTATTTCGAGGTGGCCGCGATGATCGTGGCACTGGTCCTCCTGGGCGAATGGCTCGAGCTCGGCGCGCGCGGCCGCACCAGTGCCGCGATCCGGCAACTCCTGGGACTCTCGCCCAGGACCGCGCACCGACTGGCGTCCGATGGGACCGAAGGGGACGTCCCGCTCGAATCCCTGATGGTCGGCGATCAGGTTCGCGTGCGGCCGGGAGAAAAAGTCCCGGTCGACGGCCGGGTTCTCCGCGGCAGCTCCAGTGTCGATGAGTCGATGCTGACCGGGGAGCCTTTGCCCGTCGAGAAGGGTGTAGGTGATCGCGTCATGGGGGCGACGATCAATCAAACCGGGACGCTGGTGATCGCAGCCGAACATGTAGGGGCCGACAGTCTTCTGTCGCAGATCGTGGCGCTGGTCAGCGAAGCGCAGCGATCGCGCGCACCCTCGCAAAGACTCGCCGATCGGGTTGCAGCGTGGTTCGTGCCTGCGGTCATCGCCATTTCGATCCTCACCTTCCTCACCTGGTGGCTCGCCGGTCCTGAGCCTCGCATTGCGTACGGGCTGGTGAATGCCGTCTCGGTGCTGATCATCGCCTGTCCCTGTGCGTTGGGGCTCGCTACGCCGATCTCCATCATGGTGGCAAGCGGTCGCGGTGCGCAGTGGGGCGTGCTGTTTCGCGATGCCGAAGCGATCGAGACGCTGCGGAGCGTGGACACCCTGGTGCTCGACAAGACCGGGACCCTCACCCAGGGCCGGCCGACGCTGACTCAGGTGATCCCGCTGGGTGAGTTCTCGCGCGAGGCCGTGCTAGCCGGTGCCGCGGGGCTCGAGCGCGCAAGCGAGCATCCATTGGCCCGGGCCATCGTGGATGGGGCTCGTGCGCACAACCTCGACCCGGTTGAGGTCGCGGAATTCGAGTCCCTCACCGGTCAGGGCGTGACCGGCACCTGGAACGGCAGGCGCCTGGGTTTGGGCAACGCGTCCTTGATGAGTGCCATGGGCGTGGGTCTCGAGCCGGCTCACGACCAGAGCGAGACCCTGCGCCGGACGGGGCAGAGCATCATGTACCTGGCCGTAGACGCCCGCCTCGCCGGGATCCTTGCCGTCGGCGATCCGCTCAAAGAGAGCACTCCCCCGGCGCTCGAAGCTCTCAAGGCACGCGGACTGCGCCTCGTGATGCTCACCGGAGACAGCAGAACTACCGCGGAAGCCGTGGCGGCCGGCCTGCCGATCGATGAGGTGATTGCGGAAGTGCGTCCGACGGACAAGGCGCATGCCATCGAAGCGCTTCAGCAGGAGGGCCATCGCGTCGCCATGGCCGGCGACGGCGTCAACGATGCGCCGGCCCTGGCACGGGCCGACGTGGGCATCGCGATGGGCACGGGAACCGACATTGCCATGGAGAGCGCACAGGTCACGCTCGTCAAAGGCGATCTGCGCGGGATCGTGCGCGCCCGACGCCTGAGCGAAGCCACGGTGCGCAACATTCGTGAGAATCTCTTCTTCGCGTTCGCTTACAACGCTCTCGGAATCCCGCTGGCCGCCGGCGTTCTGTACCCACTGACGGGGTGGCTTCTGAGCCCCTTGATCGCCGCTCTGGCCATGAGTCTTTCGTCCGTCTCGGTGATCGGCAATGCCTTGCGTTTGCGCTCCGCGGCGGGGTAGGGCTGGTCGGCTGACGGCCAGAACGCACCAAACCGGTCCATCGCCGGCTGGCGCGAGTCCGGCATAATGTCCTGGTGCGATCGGTACGACTGGGGTGCTGGCTCGGTGAGCAAGCGGCGGTGAACTTGGCAGACCCCTTCATCGGGCTGGCGAGGTACGGGTCGTCCTCGCCTCCGGCGCCCCCTCGATGGTTACGCGCGCTGTGTGCCGTCCTCTGCCTCGTGGGGGCGGCTGCCGCGTTTGGGCAGACATCGCCCGAACTCGCCATGCGCGACTTCTCCTCCGAAGATCAAGAAAGGTGTGCGCTCAATTGGCTTCGGAGGCGACGGCGCGAGCTGGGGTAACTACGGGCTGGTCTGGCGGGACGCCGGGACCGGACTGGTGGACTACGGCGATACCACTTACGCGAACGGCAACGATTTCCACTTCGAGGCAGTCGGCGCAACGACGCCACCGCTGTGGCACGACCTCGCCATCTACCTGATTGCGATGACGGAGTCCACCAACGACATCCGCTTCGGTCTGAGGTCTCCCGGCCTCGGCCCAGGCACCACGCAGGTCGCCGGCCACGGCATCGACGACGCGCTGTTCTCGAAGATCGCACTGCCGCTCGGCCACGGGGTCTCGGCTGGTGTGCTGTTGTCGTACGAAACGTCACACTTCGACGCGAGCTCGGTGGCCACGCCCGCAAGCACTGTCCGCTACGAGACACGCTGGCGCCCGTCCGGTGGCTTCGGAATTGCCTGGCAGCCGACCCGGCGGCTGATGTTCGGCTTCCGGGCGCTGCTCAGCAACGATCTCGAGCGGCGTACCGATGCGCTGGGCACCAGCGAGGGGCTCGCCCGCTCGGCGGAGTTGCGGCTCGGGGGGTCGGTGTCGCCCTGGGAGGGTGCGCTCATCGATATCGGCGCGACGCGGCTCGAGAAGACCAACGCGATCGCCGGCACGCATGGCACGAGGCATGAGCCCAACGTCGGCCTGGAGCAGACGCTCTTCGGCCGGCGCCTCACCCTGCGGCTGGGGGTCGATGAGACCTCGCCGACGGCCGGACTATCGGTGAGGCTTGCGCCGTTCAACATGGACGTCGCTTACGTGCGCAACATGGCGCACAGCCGCGTCGGTGAGTTGTTCGGCGCGCGCAGCGACAGCGTACTGGCCACATTCACCGTCGATTACGACGCCATCCGAGGCGCGCGTTGAACGGACACCTATATATATATGAGTCGCACCGCGTCTCTTCGATGTCGTGGCCGGCGTCGCCTCCGACGACTGCAACCCCGGACCTGAATTTGCTGCAATGCCGCGCATAGGCACTTGACAGGAGCCCGACGATGAAGATCAGGATCGAAGTGGTCGAACGCGGCGGCTGGTGGCAGGTGAAGGTCTGCGGTCTGCGCCACTCGAGGTATCGCTCGCGGGCGACCGCCAGGCGCGGCGCGCAACAGCTCGCGGCGCGCGTGCGGAAGCTGCGCGTGCTGGCGCGAAGCAGGCGAGGGCGCATGCAGCTAGGCCAGCGTCTGCGCGTCGCGCACTGCGAGTTGTACTGCATCCGGACGCTGCTGCGAGGGCGACGCTGACCGCAGCCTGTCGTGGGGCTCCCCGTCCTTGCGTCTGGAGGCTGCCTGGGCATGTTCAGCAGATCGGTTACATCCGCGTATCGGCGTGAGGGTGGCGACACCCTGATCGAGATCCGGTTGCGCGAGGTGCGACAGTTGTTTCACACGCTCGACCCGGCACCGTTCCGCGAAAAGGATCTCGACGAGACTGCGGCTGCCTATCTGCTGGAGGCTTGCCAGGAAGCCGGCAGCCGCAGGCGGTTACGTCTCGTGGTGCATCTGCCTGCGTCCGCAGCGGAGAGTGACGATGCCCGAACGCTCCCGGAAGCCGTCCATCATTACTTCGCCTATCGTGAACGACAGCTGCAAACGGACCTTGTCCGGCTGCTGCGTTACGGAGCTGTCAGTCTGGTGATCGGTCTGGTCTTCCTGGTGGCCTGCCTGGCGCTGCGCCGCGCACTCGTCGGCCGCGAGCCGATCGTCGATCGAGCCATCGTGGACGAGGGCCTTGTCATTCTGGGCTGGGTGGCCATGTGGCGCCCCATTGAAATACTGCTCTACGATTGGTGGCCGCTGAGTCGCCGGCGTGCGCTCTTGCGCCGGCTCGCGACAATCCCGGTGGAAGTTCGCACGATCGAATAGTGATGCCGAACACGGAAATCCAGGCTCTGCGCGAACGGCGGGCGCTTGCGGATTTCGGCCCGTTCACAGGGTTGAGCGACGTCACGGCCCGCGAGCGGCTCGCTGCGGACGGCCCAAACGAGCTGCCCGCGGGCAAAGCGCGCGGCGTCGCGCGCATCGCGCTCGAGGTCGCCTGGCAACCGATGTTCATGCTGCTGGTTGCCGCAGGCACCCTCTATCTGCTGATGGGTAAGCCCGGGGACGCACTCGTGCTCCTGGGGTTTGTCTTCATCGTCATGGGCATCACCATCGTGCAGGAGCGCCGCACCGAGCGGGCTCTCGATGCGCTGCGGGACCTTTCGAGCCCTCGCGCGTTGGTCGTGCGCCAGGGGCGGCGACAGCGAATCGCCGGAAGGGATGTGGTGAGTGGAGACATTCTCCTGCTCAACGAGGGCGACCGCGTATCGGCCGACGCAATTCTCAGGCGCTGCAGCAACCTGAGTGTCGATGAATCACTGCTGACGGGCGAAGCCGTTCCGGTCCGCAAGACCCCGTCCGGCAGTGCGCACCAGCTCGAAAGACCCGGCGGCGACGATCTGCCCTCGGTATTCGCAGGTACTCTGGTCACGTCGGGTCAGGGGATCGCTGAAGTCGTGGCGACAGGGGTGCGTACGGAGCTCGGGAAAATCGGCAAGGCGCTGCAGAAGATCGAGCCCGAGCCTACTCCGCTGCAACGCGAGACCGGACGATTCGTACGTATCCTCGCGAGCGTGGGCCTCGGCGCCTGCGCCGCCGCTGCCGTCGGATATGGGCTGACCCGTGGGGGATCCTGGCAGGTCTGGAAGGACGGGCTGCTCGCCGGTCTTGCCATGGCAATGGCGATTCTGCCCGAGGAGTTTCCGGTCATATTGACGGTATTTCTCGCGCTCGGGGCCTGGCGGATTTCCCGCAGCCGGGTGCTGACCCGCCGACTGCCGGTCATCGAAACACTGGGCGCGGCCACTGTCTTGTGTGTCGATAAGACAGGAACTCTGACCCTGAACCAGATGACCCTGCGAGTGGTGGCAACCGAGGTGGCCGCGGTTGAAGCAGACGAGAGCCTGCGTACCGCCGGGAACGGACTTGCCGAGGTCCTGCAGGCGGCGGTACTTGCCAGCAAGCCGGACCCGTTCGATCCGATGGAACGGGCGCTCCATGAGGCACGGGACCGGCTGGTGCCGGAAGCCAGGGATGCTTGCCGCGATTGGGAAATGATCCGGGAATATCCGCTGACGCCGGAGCTGCTCGCAGTAAGCCACGTGTGGCGCCGCGGAGCTGAGAACCCGGTGGTCGTCGTCTCCAAGGGAGCGCCGGAGGCGATCGCCGAGCTGTGCCGTCTCGCGCCGGACCGACGCGCGCATCTCCGCACTCAAGTGCAGCAGCTTGCCTCGCGCGGTCTGCGTGTTCTCGGAGTAGCGCGAAGCGAGATTCCAGCTCGAGAGCTGCCAGCGCAGCAGGCGCAGCTCGCACAGGAGCTCATGGGGCTGGTGGCCTTCGAGGATCCCCTGCGCCAAAGCGTTCCGGCCGCCGTGGCCGAATGCCGCTCAGCGGGTATTCGCGTCATCATGATCACGGGAGACTATCCGGAGACTGCCTGCAGCATCGCCCGCCAGGCTGGCCTCAGTCGCCCGGAGTCGGTCATGAGCGGGGAAGAGCTGGAGCGCACATCGGACACCGAGCTGGCAAGGAGAATCCGGGAGACTCAGGTCTTCGCACGTGTCGTCCCCGAACAGAAGCTGCGGATCGTGATGGCGCTGAAGGCGAATTCCGAGGTGGTAGCGATGACCGGTGACGGAGTCAACGACGCTCCGGCATTGAAGGCCGCCCACATCGGGATCGCCATGGGCGGCAGGGGTACCGATGTCGCGCGTGAAGCGGCATCGCTGGTTCTTCTCGACGATGACTTCTCCTCGATCGTAGCCACCGTGAAACTCGGCCGGCGAATTTACGACAACATCAGGAAGGCGATCAGTTTTACGGTCGCGGTTCATGTCCCCATTGCCGGGCTGTCTATTGCACCGGTCCTGCTGCCAGGCTGGCCGCTCCTCTTGCTGCCGGTGCACATTGCGTTCCTGGAACTCATCATCGATCCGTCCTGTTCTCTGATCTTCGAGGCAGAGCAGGCCGAGGCCGACATCATGAGTCGCCACCCCCGCGGCGCAGCCGAGCGGCTCTTCAGCGCGCGAACGGTCGGACCGGCGGTCCTTCAGGGGTTGAGCGCGCTTGCGGTGTGCCTGGCAATCGTGTCTCTGGCCCGTCCCGGTCACGGCCCCGACGCCGCGCGGGCGCTGTCGTTCGCCGCGCTCGTTGTGTCCTTCCTGACGATCATTCTCGTCAATCGGTCGTGGACGCGGTCGGCTCTGAGCATGATGCGTGCCCCCAACCCGGCACTGTGGTGGGTGCTTCCGGGGGCGGCGGTATTTCTCGGCGGGATCCTGACCATCCCGGCGCTGCAGAGACTGTTCTCCTTCTCTCCCCTGCATGCGGCTGACCTCACGGCCAGTTTGATCGCCGGGTTTCTCTGCCTCATGTGGTTTGAGCTGCTCAAACGCTTCGCGCCCTCGAGGCAGCGGTGATCCTCGCCTTGGGTATTGAGTACCCCGGCTGCAGACGCAACTAACTGATTTATAGGCCTTAGTTCCGAGACAGGGAAGCGACAGGGGCTCGACTGCGGCCCCTGCGATCAGGGGCAGATGGCTCCCCGGGTTGGAATCGAACCAACGACCCAGTGATTAACAGTCACTTGCTCTACCGCTGAGCTACCGGGGAAGCGGGCGAAACTTGCGGGGCGCGGATTCTCCGGTACCCGGCTCCGCCACGTCAAGGAAGCGCCGTCACAAACGGCAGCCGCGGGTCGGATCCTATGGCCTGCCCCGGGACCGGATCACTCACGCGGTCTCGGCAACGACGCGCGCCACCAGCACCCGCGCGATGCGGTCGAGCGCTTTCTCGAGCGTCTGCATGCTCGTGGCAAAGGAGATGCGGATGTGCCCCGGCGCGCCGAAGCCCGAGCCCGCCACCACCGCGACGCCGGCATCGTTGAGCAGCAGCTCCGCGAACTCGTTGTCATCGCGGCAGTTGAGCGCCGCCATGGCGCGCGAGACCTCAGCGAAGGCATAGAAAGTGCCCTCGCCGGGCAGGCAGCTCACCCCGGGAAGGGAGTTGAGCGCGCGCACCACGAAGTCACGGCGTGCCTTGAAGGCCTCGGTCATCCTGGCGACGCAGCTCTGATCCGCCTGCAGCGCGACGGTGGCCGCTTTCTGCGAAATGCTGGACGGATTCGAGGTCGATTGCCCCTGGATGGTGCTCATCGCGGCGATGATTTCCTTCGGTCCCCCGCAATAACCGATGCGCCAGCCGGTCATGGCGTAGGCCTTGGAGACGCCGTTGATGGTGACGGTGCGGCCGTAGAGCTCAGGCACAGCGGACACGAGGCTGCAGAAGGGCTCCGGTCCCCAGTAGATCTTCTCGTACATGTCGTCGGTGCCGATGACGATGCGCGGGTGTGCGAGCAGTACTTCCCCGAGTGCCCGCAGCTCGGCGCGCGAGTAGGCCGCGCCCGTGGGGTTGCACGGGCTGTTGAGGATCATCAGGCGCGTCTTGGCCGTGATCGCGGCGGCGAGCTGGCGCGGCGTGATCTTGTAGCCCTGCGCGTAGGGGGCGAGCGGCATCACCGGCAGGCCGTCTGCGAGCATCACCATGTCGGGGTAGGAAACCCAGTAGGGAGCCGGGATCACGGCCTCATCGCCCGGATCGAGCACCGCCATGCAGAGGTTGTAGACCGTCTGCTTGGCTCCGCAGGAGACCAGGATCTGTGAGCGCTCGTAGTTCAGGCCGTTATCGCGCTCGAACTTGGCGCGGATCGCGTCCTTCAGCTCATCGATCCCGTCGACGTTCGTATAGCGCGTGAAGCCCTTCTGAATGGCCTCGATACCCGCTTGCGATATGTGGGCCGGGGTATCGAAATCGGGCTCGCCCGCCCCCAAACCTATGACGTCCTTACCCTCGGCCCGAAGGCGCGCGGCGCGCGCGGTGACGGCGAGGGTGGGTGAGGGCTTGACGCGCTGGACACGGCGGGAGAGGGCGGAGAGGGGCAAGATTGCGCACTCCTTGGCAGTCGCCTCGAGGCGGAGAGCCCCGCTATATTAGGTAATTGCGTCCGCGTCGGCCATGGCGGCTGCTGGCGGGGGAAAGTGGAGCGCGGCCCGAGCCGCATAGCGGGATCATGGAGCAGCAGCGCAAGAGAGAGGAGCAGGGCGAGCCGCATCCCTTCAGGCTGGAGGCCGACTACGCCCCGGCCGGGGATCAGCCGCAGGCGATCGATAAGCTCGTCGAGGGCCTGAACGAGGGGCTCGCGCACCAGACGCTGCTCGGGGTCACGGGCAGCGGCAAGACATACTCGATCGGCTGCGTCATTCAGCGCGTGCAGCGTCCGACGATGGTGCTGGCTCACAACAAGACGCTCGCCGCGCAGCTCTATGGGGAGTTTCGCGAATTCTTTCCGCACAACGCGGTGGAGTACTTCGTTTCCTATTACGACTACTACCAGCCGGAGGCCTACGTCCCGTCCTCGGACACTTATATAGAGAAGGACGCCTCGGTGAATGAGCACATCGAGCAGATGCGCCTCTCGGCCACCAAGGCGCTCCTCGAGCGTCGCGACTCGATCATCGTCGCCACCGTCTCCTCGATTTACGGCCTGGGCGACCCGCAGGCGTACCTCGCGATGGTGCTGCACCTCAAGCGCGGCGACCGCCTCGACCAGCGTGCCCTGCTGCGGCGCCTGGCCGACATGCAGTACACGCGCAACGAGCTCGATCTTACGCAGGGCACTTATCGGGTCCGGGGCGACGTGATCGACATCTTCCCGGCCGAGTCCGAGCGCCAGGCGGTGCGGGTCGAGCTGTTCGACGACAGCATCGACTCGATCACACTCTTCGATCCTCTCACCGGGGCGGTCGACCGCAAGGTGCCGCGCTTCACCGTCTATCCGGGCACCCATTACGTCACGCCGCGCGAGCGCCTCGTCGGAGCGGTCGACCAGATCCGCGAGGATCTGCGGGTGCGGCTCAAGGAGCTGCGCGACGGCGGGCGCTTGCTCGAAGCGCAGCGCCTCGAGCAGCGCACGCGTTTCGACATGGAGATGATCAAGGAGGTGGGCTATTGCGCGGGCATCGAGAACTACTCGCGCTATCTCTCGGGTCGAGCACCCGGTGAGCCGCCGCCCTGTCTCTTCGACTACCTGCCCGACAATGCGCTGCTGGTGGTCGATGAGAGTCACCAGACGATCCCGCAGCTCGGCGCCATGTACCGCGGCGACCGCTCCCGCAAAGAGGTACTGGTCGAATATGGCTTTCGCCTGCCGTCGGCGCTCGATAATCGGCCGCTCAAGTTCGAGGAGTGGGAAAGCCTCGCGCCGCAGATGATTTTCGTCTCCGCGACCCCGGGCCAGTACGAGGCCAAGCGCTCCTCCCAGATCGTCGAGCAGCTCGTACGGCCGACGGGGCTCGTCGACCCGGAAGTCGAGGTGCGCCCGGTCGCGACCCAGGTCGACGATGTGCTGTCGGAGATCGGCAAGTGCGTGGCCCGCAGCGAGCGCGTGCTGATCACGACTCTCACCAAGCGCATGGCGGAAGATCTGACGGAGTATCTCGCCGAGCATGGCGTGCGGGTGCGCTACCTGCACGCCGACATCGAGACGGTCGAGCGGGTGGAGATCATCCGTGACCTGCGCCTGGGCAAGTTCGACGTGCTGGTAGGGATCAACCTGCTGCGTGAAGGACTCGACATGCCGGAGGTGTCGCTGGTGGCGATCCTCGATGCGGACAAGGAAGGGTTCCTGCGCTCCGACAATTCGCTCATCCAGACGATCGGGCGCGCGGCGCGTCACCTGCATGGCCGCGCGATCCTTTACGCCGACCGCATGACGGGCTCGATGCAGCGCGCGCTCGAAGAGACCAATCGCCGCCGGAGCAAGCAGCTCGACTACAACCTCTCGCACGGCATCACGCCGCGCGGCATCGAGAAGGCGGTGAGCGACATCATGGAGGGCGCGCGCTCGCTGGCCCCGTCCCCGGGAGCGGGGCGCCGCGGCGAGAAGCCCCGCAGCGCGGCGGAGCTGCGCCCCGAGGTGCTGGTGAAGGAGATCAAGCGGCTGGAGGCGGAGATGCTGCGCAAGGCGCGCAACCTCGAGTTCGAGGCGGCGGCGAGGCTGCGGGATGAGATCGCGAGGCTCAAGCAGCTCGAGCTCGGACTCCCGGCACCCGGGGAAGCTTAAGTGCTTGGAATTACAAGCATTAGCTTGCGCCAACGGGCTCTCTTCTTGTATCGTTCGCGCCCCTCGTCGCACTGTGCTGAGGGCTTCAGGCGCGTAGCTCAGTGGTAGAGCATCACCTTGACATGGTGGTGGTCGGTGGTTCGATCCCACTCGCGCCTACCAGACCGGTCAAAAGAGGGCGTTCCGGCGGGCGAGGCGCGCTCGCAGGGAGCGCCCTTTTTTGCTGTCCCTTAAGATCGTCCGACGCATCGCTAAACGGAAGCCGTTGAATCCATGCCCGTCGTCACCTTGCCAGATGGCAGTCAGCGCCGCTACGAACACCCGGTCAGGGTGGATGAGGTCGCCGCCGGAATCGGTGCGGGACTGGCGCGGGCGGCGCTCGCGGCGCGGGTCGACGGCAGGCTGGTCGACACCTCTTTCGTCATCGACCGGGACGCGAGCCTGGCCATCGTCACGGACAAGGACCCGGCGGGGCTCGAGATCCTGCGTCACTCGACGGCGCACCTGCTGGCGCAGGCGGTGAAGCAGCTCTTCCCCGAGGCCCAGGTAACCATCGGACCGGTGATCGAGGACGGCTTCTACTACGACTTCGCTTATCGGCGCACCTTCACGCCCGAGGATCTCGCCGCCATCGAGAAGAGGATGGCCGAACTCGCCCAGGCGGATGAGAAAGTGACGCGCCGCGTGATGCCGCGCGATGAGGCGGTGAAGTTCTTTCGCGACCAGGGGGAGCTTTACAAGGCGGAGATCATCGCCGGCATCCCGGATAAAGATGAGATCAGCCTCTACGGGCAGGGCAACTGGGTGGATCTGTGCCGTGGGCCGCACGTGCCCTCGACCGGAAAACTCAAGGCTTTCAAGCTCACCAAGGTCGCCGGCGCCTACTGGCGCGGGGATTCGCGCAACGAAATGCTGCAGCGGATCTACGGCACGGCCTGGGCCGACAAGAAGCAGCTCGATGCGTACCTCACCCGACTCGAGGAGGCGGAGAAGCGCGATCACCGTCGCATTGGCAAGGAGCTCGATCTCTTTCATCTGCAGGAGGAGGCTCCCGGCGCGGTTTTCTGGCACCCCAGGGGGTGGACGGTCTTCCAGGCGCTGATCCAGTACATGCGCGAGCGACAGCGCGCGGCCGGCTACCAGGAGGTCAATGCGCCCGAGCTCATGGACGCATCGCTGTGGCAGCAGTCGGGGCACCTCGAGAAGTTCGGCGAGAACATGTATCTCACCAAGACGCCGGATGAGCGCACCTACGCCATCAAGCCCATGAACTGCCCGGGGCACGTGCAGATCTTCAAGCACGGCCTGCGCAGCTACCGTGAGCTGCCGGTGCGCTTCGCCGAGTTCGGCAAGGTACACCGCTACGAGCCCTCGGGGGCGCTGCATGGCCTCATGCGCGTGCGCGCCTTTACCCAGGACGACGGCCACGTGTTCGTGACGGAGGATCAGATCACCTCCGAGTGCGTCGCGATCACCAAGCTAATCCTCGATATCTATCGCGACTTCGGCTTCGAGGAGGTCGCGATCAAGTACGCCGACCGGCCGGCGAAGCGCGTCGGCGACGACGCGATCTGGGACCGGGCGGAAGCGGCTCTGCGGGCGGCATCGCAGGCGGCGGGTATTCAGTACGCCCTCAATAAGGGCGAGGGCGCTTTCTACGGTCCAAAGCTCGAGTTCGTGCTGCGGGATGCCATCGGCCGCGACTGGCAGTGCGGGACGCTCCAGGTCGACCTCAACATGCCGGAGCGCCTCGGTGCGTATTACATCGACGAGCACAGCGGCAGGCGCACACCCGTGATGCTGCACCGGGCCATGTTCGGCTCGCTCGAGCGGTTCTTCGCCATCCTGCTGGAGCATCACGCGGGCAAGCTCCCCGCCTGGCTCGCTCCCACGCAGGCGGTGATCCTCAGCATCACCGACCGGCAGGACGAGTATGTCTCAAAGGTCACGGAATCCTTGAAAAATCAGGGATTTCGGGTCGAATCCGACTTGCGTAACGAAAAGGTCGGCTTTAAGATCCGCGAGCACACGCTTAAGCGTGTTCCGTATCTTTTGGTGGCGGGCGACAAGGAAGTGGCCGCTAATCTGCTTGCAGTACGCACCCGAAGCGGCAAGGACCTGGGCACGATGGCCCCGGAGACGTTCGCCGAACGTCTCCGCATCGAGCTCGAAAGCCGCGGGCGCAGGAGTGTGGAGGGTTGACGAATCGCTAGTGCAATAAAGCGGGTCCGGCGCAACGAGGAGATCAATGCGCCGCAACTGCGTGTGATCGCGGCCGATGGGTCGCAGGCCGGGGTGATGTCGCGTTACGACGCCCTGCAGATGGCCACAGCCGCCGAGCTCGATCTGGTTGAGGTCTCGCCGACCGCCGAACCGCCGGTCGTGCGCATCATGGACTACGGGAAGTTCCTGTTCGAGCAGAACAAGAAAGCCCACTCGGCCAAGCGCAAGCAGAAGCAGATTCAGGTCAAGGAAGTGAAGTTTCGTCCCGGCACGGGGGAATCGGATTACCAGATCAAGCTGCGTAATCTGACGCGGTTCCTCACCGAGGGCGACAAGGCCAAGGTGACCTTAAGGTTCCGCGGCCGTGAGATGGTGCACCAGGACATCGGGCGCAAGCTCCTGGACCGGGTTTCAGGCGACCTCGCACCTCATGCGGTGGTCGAGCAGAATCCGCTCATGGAGGGCAAGCAGATGGTCATGGTTTTTGCACCGAAGAAGAAGTAACTCCCTTTAGGGACCCTCGAGGTCCTGCGGGGCGTTCGCCCGTAGCGGGTGCCTGCCAAGGCGCCTTGCGACCGGTCGCTACACAATCAGGAGAAGTCGATGCCCAAGTTGAAAACCAACCGGGCCGCGGCCAAGCGCTTTCGCAAGACGGCGAAGGGCTTCAAGCGGTACGCGGCGAATCGTCGCCACAATCTCGGCCACAAGGACCGCAAGGTCAAACGCCAGGCGCGCTCCGGCGGCTCGAGCCTCGTCGACAAGACAGACGTCGGCCGGATCGAGCAGCTGCTGCCTTACCACCGCTGAGCGCGGCTCGAAGCGTCCACCTCCGATCTTCTTAAGCGAGTAACACCATGGCACGAGTGAAACGTGGCGTGACGGCCGGGCGCCGTCACAAGAAAGTTCTTGGCAAGGCGAAGGGCTATTACAACGCCCGTCGCAAGGTCTATCGCGCGGCCAAGCAGGCCGTCATCAAGGCCGGTCAGTACGCCTACCGCGACCGGCGGCAGAACAAGCGCGAGTTCCGCGCTCTGTGGATCGCACGCATCAACGCGGCCGCACGCCTCTATGGACTCTCCTACAGCCGCATCATCAACGGACTGAACAAGGCCGGGGTGCAGATCGACCGCAAAGTGCTGGCGGACATCGCCGTGCACGATACCGCGGCGTTCGGCGCCATCGCGCAGCAGGCAAAGACCGCCCTCGGCATGAGCTGAGGGAGGGCCTTTGGACCTCACGGCCCTCCTCAGGCAGGCGCTCGAAGAGGTCGCCGCCTGCGCCGAGTCCGGCGCGCTCGAAGAGACGCGCGTGCGCTGGCTCGGCAAGAAGGGGACCTTCACCGAGCAGCTGAAGGCACTCGGCACGATTCCGGCGAGCGAGCGCCCGGCGGCCGGCGCGCGCATCAACGAAGCGAAGCAGGAGCTGCAGCGCGCACTCGAGGCGCGCCGCGCCGGGCTCGAGCGTACCGAGGTCGAGCGCAAGCTCCACGAGGGTCGCATCGATGTGAGCCTTCCGGGGCGGGGCGAGGAGCCCGGAGGGCTGCACCCGGTGACGCGCGCGCGCCTGCGGATCGAGACGCTGTTTCGCCGCGCCGGCTTCGACGTCGCCTCGGGGCCGGAGATCGAGGACGACTTCCACAATTTCGCCGCGCTCAACATCCCGGAGAATCATCCGGCACGGGCGCTGCACGACACCTTCTATTTCCCCGACGGGCGGCTGCTGCGCACTCACACCTCGCCCGTGCAGATCCGCGCGCTCCTCGATCGGGGCGCACCGCTCGCCATCATCGCCCCGGGCCGCGTCTACCGCTGCGACTCGGACATGACGCATTCGCCGATGTTTCACCAGCTCGAGGGGCTGGTGGTGGATGAGAACGTGAGCTTCGCCAACATGAAGGCGGTGCTGCACGGGTTCCTGCAGGCCTTCTTCGAGCGCGATTTCGCGATGCGACTGCGGCCCTCGTATTTCCCCTTCACGGAGCCCTCGGCCGAAGTCGACATGGCCTGCCTCTTCTGTGCCGGTAAGGGATGCCGCACCTGCAAGCACACCGGCTGGCTGGAAATCTCGGGCTGCGGCATGGTGCACCCGAACGTCCTGCGGGCGAGCGGTGTCGATCCGGAGCGCTACACCGGGTATGCCTTCGGCGCCGGCATCGACCGCCTCGCGATGCTGCGCTATGGCGTGAACGACCTGCGGCTCTTCTTCGAAAACGACCTGCGCTTTCTCACGCAGTTCCGGGCGTTCAGCTCATGAAGCTGCCGTACTCCTGGCTCGGCGAGTGGGTGAAGCTCCCGTGGCAGCCGCGCGAGCTCGGCTCGCGGCTCACCATGGCGGGCTTCGAGCTCGAGTCCCTCGAGAGCGCGGCGCCGCCCTTCACCCAGGTGGTCGTCGGGGAGATCGTCTCCAGCGAGCGCCATCCGCAGGCGGACAAACTGAGCATCTGCCGCGTGTCGATCGGAAAAGGCGAGCCGCTGCAGATCGTGTGCGGCGCGGCGAACGCGCGCGCGGGGCTCAGGAGCGCACTCGCCCAGGTCGGAGCCGAGCTTCCGGGGGGCCTGAAGATCGGCGCGGCGAAGCTGCGCGGCGTCGAGTCCCAAGGCATGCTCGCCTCGGCAAAGGAGCTGGGACTTGCCGACTCCTCGAGCGGGATCGTCGAGCTGCCCGCCGATGCGCCGGTGGGCAAGCCGCTGCGCGAGTACCTCGCGCTCGATGAGGCGGTGCTGGAGGTCAACATCACCCCGAATCGGGGCGATGCCATGTCGATCCTCGGGATTGCCCGCGAGGTCGCAGCCCTCGCGGGCAGCCGCGTCACCGGACCCCGGATTGAAAGCGCGCGAGGCGCGCGCAGCGATCGCTTCCCGGTCAGCCTCGACCGGCCGGCCGGGTGCCCGCGCTTCGCGGGCTGCATCGTGCGGGGAGTCGATAACAGGGCCGCGACGCCGCTGTGGCTCGCCGAGCGACTGCGGCGTGCGGGACTGCGCTCCATCAGCCCGGTGGTCGATGTCACGAACTACGTGATGCTCGAGCTCGGGCAGCCGATGCATGCCTACGATCTCGGCAAGCTCAGGAATGGCATCAGAGTGCGGCTCGCGCGCGCCGGGGAGACGCTCACGCTCCTCGACGGCAAGGCCGTCACGCTCTCACCCGACATGCTGCTCATCGCCGATGCCGACGGTCCGATCGGGCTTGCCGGCATCATGGGCGGGCAACGTACGGCGGTGAGCGGGACCACCACCGACATTTTTCTCGAGAGCGCTTATTTCGCGCCGGAGGCGCTTCACGGCCGTGCGCGCAGCCTCGGTCTCCTGACCGACGCGACTCAGCGCTTCGAGCGCGGCGTCGATCCGACCCAGCAGGCGCGTGCCATCGAGCGTGCGCTGGCGCTGCTGCAGCCGATCGCCGGCGGAACGGCGGGCAAGGTCGATGTCACCCAGAGCGTGCGTCATCTGCCGAAGCGTCCACGCGTTGCGCTGCGCGCCGCGCAGCTGCAGCGGCTCCTCGGCACCAAGGTGCCGGCCGCGCGCGTCACCCGGGCGTTGTCGGGGCTCGGGATGGCAGTCTCCCCGGCCAAAGGCGGATGGCGGGTGACCCCTCCCGCGCATCGATTCGACATCGCGATCGAGGCGGATCTGATCGAGGAAGTGGCACGTCTGGCGGTGTGGGAGGCGATTCCGGAGACCGATGCCCTCGCCCCGCAGCGTTTCCGCAACCTCCCCGAAGAGCAGCCGGCGGAGCGTTCCGTGCTCGAGTCGCTCGCCGCGCGCGGGTACGCGGAGGCCATTACTTACGCCTTTGTCGACCCGAAGCTCCAGGAGAGGCTGTTCCCAGGCCGGAAAGCGCTCGCCCTTTCGAACCCCATTGCGAGCGATCTATCGGTGATGCGCGTATCGCTGTGGCCGGGGCTGCTGCGCGCGGCACTCGAGAATCAGCGCCGCCAGCAGGATCGCATCCGGCTCTTCGAGCACGGCACGCGCTTCGAGGTGTCGGGGAACGCTACACACGAGATCGAGACGCTCGCCGGTCTTGCCTGCGGCGCGCGGCTGCCGGAGCAATGGGGAGTGGCGAAGGAGGCCCGCGGCGCCGCTGACTTCTACGACGTCAAGGACGACGTAACGGCGCTGCTCCTCGAGACGAGCGCGGCGGAAACCTTCACTTTCGAGGCGGGCGAGAGCCCCGCGCTCCATCCGGGGCGGTCGGCGCGCGTGTTGCGGCGCGGAATCCCGGTGGGCTGGCTGGGCGAGTTACATCCGGCGCTGGTGAAAGAGCTCGACTTTACATATGTGCCGGTGCTCTTCGAGCTGGACATGGGGGCGCTCGCTGTCAAGAGGGCGGTGTACCAGGAGATCTCGCGCTTTCCGCAGGTGCGGCGCGACCTTGCGGTGGTGGTCGACGAGTCCGTGACTTTAAGTGCTCTGGCCGAGCGTGTAACCTTGGCTTCATCAAGCCTGCTGCGTGGTCTCCGCGTCTTTGACGTGTATCGTGGACCGGGTCTCGAACCCGGTCGAAAAAGCATTGCTTTAGGATTGATTTTTCAAGATATTTCTCGCACCCTTACGGACGAGGACGTGGAGCGTCTGATGACCTCCGTGGTGCGGGACTTGCGCGAGAGCTTGAACGCAAGAATCAGAGAATAAGAGAAATGGCCCTGACTAAAGCGGAGATGGCGGAAGCGTTGTTCAACCAGCTCGGGCTGAACAAGCGCGAAGCGCGCGAGCTCGTGGATCTCTTCTTCGAGGAGGTTCGCGCCGCGCTGTCAGGCGGCGAGCAGGTGAAGCTTTCAGGCTTCGGGAACTTCGATCTGCGCGACAAGAACCAGCGCCCCGGGCGCAACCCGAAGACGGGGGAGGAGATACCGATCAGCGCGCGACGTGTCGTTACCTTCCGTCCGGGGCAAAAACTAAAAGCGCGGGTCGAAGCCTATGTTGGAGCCAAAGAATAACGCCCAGCTTCCGGTCATCCCGGGCAAGCGGTACTTCACCATCGGTGAAGTGAGCGAGCTGTGCGGGGTGAAGCCGCACGTGCTGCGCTATTGGGAGCAGGAGTTTCCGCAGCTCAAGCCCGTCAAGCGCCGCGGCAACCGCCGTTACTACCAGCGCCAGGACGTGATCGTCATCCGTCAGATCAGGAGCCTGCTCTATGACCAGGGCTTCACCATCGGCGGGGCGCGCAACAAGCTCACGGGTGAGGAGGCGCGCACCGACGTCACCCAGAGCCAGCAGATCGTCAAGCAGGTGCGGGTCGAGCTCGAAGACCTGATGAAGATTCTGCGGCGCTGAGCACGGCTTCAGCCGAGCCGGGTCCACTGCCTTCGGGCTCGCCTGACGAGGGCGTCAAACGCAAGTATCATAGGCAGGCGGCGCCTTTCCCCAGCGCTGCGTTTACCAAGAAGAATAATCAGTGTCGGAGCGTGGCGCAGTCTGGTAGCGCACTTGCATGGGGTGCAAGGGGTCCCGAGTTCAAATCTCGGCGCTCCGACCAATAAAAACAGC
>DASQGK010000047.1:0-40171 GCA_035632655.1 Steroidobacteraceae bacterium
CTGCAGCTTGGCCGCCACCCGCATCGCGCGCCCGATATCCCGTGTCCAGACCGACGACGCGAGGCCGTATTCCGAGTCATTCGCCCAGCGCACCGCCTGCTCGGCATCGGTGAAACGCGTCACCGACACCACCGGGCCGAACACCTCGCGCTGCACGATCTCGTCGTCCTGGCGTGCGCCGGCGACCACCGTCGGCTCGTAGAAAAAGCCCGCCCCGCTGCGCTTCCTGCCGCCGGTCGTGATCTCGACGTGCGGCGCCGCCGCCGCCCGCGCCACCATGCCCGCCACGCGCTCGCGCTGCTTCTCCGAGATCAGCGGGCCCATCTCGACCCCCGCTTCCTGCTGGGTGCCGACGCGGATGCTGCGCGCGGCGCCGGTGAGATCGGCGACCAGGCGCTCGTAGATGCGCTCGCCGGCATACAGCCGGCAGGCAGCCGTGCAGTCCTGCCCGGCGTTGTAGAAGGCGAAGGTGCGCACCCCGGCCACCACCGCTTCGAGGTCGGCATCGTCGAAGACGATGACCGGCGCCTTGCCACCGAGCTCGAGGTGGGTGCGCTTGAGGTTGCCCGCCGCCGCCGCCAGCACCTTCTGCCCCGTGCCGACATCCCCGGTGAGGGACACCATGCGCACGCGCGGGTGGCCGGTGATCGCAGTGCCGACGGGCTCGCCACGGCCGCAGACGACGTTGACCACGCCCGGCGGCAGCAGCTCCGCGAACAGCTGCGCCAGGGCGAGCGTGGTGAGCGGAGTCTGCTCGGAGGGCTTGAGCACCAGCGTGTTGCCGGCGGCGATCGCCGGGCCGATCTTCCACGCCGCCATCATCAGCGGGTAATTCCACGGGGCGATGGAGCCGACGACCCCGACCGGATCGCGGCGGATCATGCTGGTATGGCCCGCGAGGTACTCCCCGGCGGCGAGGCCCTGCGGGATGCGGCAGGCGCCGGCGAAGTAGCGGAAGACGTCGGCGATGGCCGGCATCTCGTCGTTGAGCATCGCGGCGAGCGGCTTGCCGGTGTTGCGCGACTCGAGCCCGGCATAGTCGGCCGCCTCCCGCTCGAGGCGATCGGCAACTTTGAGGAGCAGCGCCGCCCGATCCCGGGGTGGCGTAGCCGCCCAACCCTCGAAGGCCGCCTCGGCCGCGGCCACCGCAGCCGCCACCTGCTCGACGCTCGCCGCCGGCACGCGCGCCAGCTCCGCTCCGCTCGCGGCATCCACTATCGTTTCGGGTGCGCCCTCCCCGCCAACGAGCCGTCCACCGATCAACAACTGGGTCTGCATAGGTCAGCTCCTGAAACTGCACGCGCAGCTTGTCCGGTCGCCGCGGCGCGCTATATTATTATCGCTATAATATTATCACGCGCCGCGGCCGAGGCCGTCATGAACTCCGACGTCATCATCACCTGCGCCGTCACCGGCGACGACACCAAGGTTACCAAGAGTCCGCACTGCCCGATCACCCCGGCGCAGATCGCCGACTCCGCCGTGGAGGCGGCGCGGGCCGGGGCCGCCATCGTGCCCATCCACGTGCGCGACCCCGAGACCGGTGCCTTCAGCATGGCGACCCGCCACTACCGCGAGGTGGTCAGGCGCATCCGCGAGAGCCAGGTGGACGTCATCGTCAATCTCACCTGCGGCATGGGCGGCTATATCTGCGTCGGCGACCAGGGGCTCGCCGATACCCCCGCCCCGGGCACCGACTTCGTCAGCCAGGAAGAGCGCATGCGGCACGTGATCGAGCTGTGCGAGGAAGGCCGCTATCGGCCCGACATCGCCACGCTCGACTGCGGCTCGCTCAACTTCGGCGACGGCAACCGCGCCTACGTCTCTACCCCCGGCTATCTGCGCAAGGGTGCCGCCATCCTGCGCGACCTGCGCGTGAAGGCCGAGCTCGAGGTGTTCGACACCGGCAATCTCTGGTTCGTCAAACAGCTCATCAAGGAGGAGCTGATTCCCGCGCCGGCCCTCATACAGCTGTGTACCGGCATCCCTTACGGGGTGCCCGCCGACCCGGCACACCTGATGGCCATGGTGAACTACCTGCCGCCCGGGTGCGTGTGGACCTCCTTCGCCGTGAGCCGCATGCAGATGCCGTGGGCCGCGCAGTCGGTGCTGCTCGGGGGCAACGTGCGCGTGGGCCTCGAGGACAACCTGTACCTCAGCCGCGGCGTCTATGCGAGCAATGCCCAGCTGGTGGAGAAAGCCCGCGGCATCGTCGAGGCGATGGGAGCGCGCGTCGCCACCGCCGCCGAGGCGCGCGAGCGGCTGCGGCTCTAGGTTCGCGCAGGCGACGATCGTGGCAGGGGTTCCCATCTATGAGACCGCGGTCGCACCTGAGTGGATCGACTACAACGGCCACCTGCGCGATGCCTGCTACGGGCTCATCGTGAGCTACGCCTGCGATGCGCTCATGGACCGGATCGGGCTCGATGCCGCCTACCGCGCGCGCAGCCGCTGCACGCTCTACACCCTGGAGATGCACCTGCATTACCTTAAGGAGGTGAAGGAGAGCGAGCGCCTGTCCGTTGCGGTGAGCGTACTCGGCGCGGACTCCAAGCGGCTGCATGCGGGTTTCGATCTGCGGCCGGCGGGCGCGACATCCCCGGCAGCGACCGCCGAGATGATGCTGCTGCACGTCCACCAGGGGGAGAAAGCGACCACGACCCCCTTTCCCGCGCCGGTCCAGGCGGCCATCGCAGCGCTGGCGGCGGCCGCCCCGGCCGCCGCTTTCGGGCCCGTATCGCGCGCGCTCAGCCTGCGCGGCGGCGCGCGCGGCGGATGAATCGCCCCTGCATCGATCGGCTGCTGGCGCCGCGCAGCATTGCCCTCATCGGCGGCCAGTGGGCGGATGCGGCCGCCGCCGCCAGCCGCACCATCGGCTATCGCGGCGAGTTGTGGCGCGTGCATCCCTCGCGTCCCTCGACCCCCGCGCAGCGCTACTTCCGCTCCGTCGCCGAGCTCCCGCAAGCGCCCGATGCAGCCTTTATCGCCGCCCCCAATCGCGACGTACCGGCGATCGCCGCCGCCCTGAGCGCCCGCGGCGCCGGCGGCTTCGTATGCTTCGCCGCCGGCTTCTCCGAAACCGCGACCGAGGAGGGGCGGCGCCTCACCGATGAGCTGATCGCCAGCGCGGCCGGGCTGCCCTTCTTCGGACCCAACTGCTACGGCTTCGTCAACTTCTTCGACGCAGCCGCGCTCTGGCCCGACCAGCTGGTGGGCAGGCGCCGCGAGCGCGGCGTGGCGCTCATCTGCCAGAGCGGCACGATCGCCCTCAATCTCCTTTTCAATGGCCGCTCGCTCCCGATCGGCTGTCTGTTCACCGTCGGGAACCAGACGCGGCTCGCCGCCGAGGATCTGATCGAGCTCCTGGCCGCCGATGAGCGCGTCACCGCAATCGGCCTGTATCTCGAGGGCGTCAAGGACGTCGATCGCTTCGCGCGCTCCGTCGCCGCGGCGCGCGCGGCCGGCAAACCCATCGCCCTGGTCAAGGCGGGCCGCACCGCCGCCGCTGCCCGTACTGCCCACACCCACACCGGCGCGCTCGCCGGCGCCGATGTCGCCTTCGACGCCTTCTGCCGGCAGGCGGGAATCGCCCGTTGCGAATCGCTCAGCACGCTGTGCGAGACGCTCAAGGTGTTTCATTGCGGCGGACCGCTCCCCGGCCGGCGAATACTCGTAATGGGAGCCTCCGGCGGCGACATGGCGATGACATCCGATGCCGCCCGTCACCTCGGGCTCGAGTTCGCCCCGCTCCCGCCCGCAAGCGCCGCCGGCCTGCGCACGATCCTCTCGGAACGGGTGTCCATCGCAAATCCGCTCGATTTCCATACCTACATCTGGTTCGATCGGCAGCGCATGCGCTCCATGTTCTCCGTCGCACAGCGCGCCGGCTACGATGCCGTCGGCTTCATGATCGACTGCCCGCCGCAGGGCCAGGCCGATGCGAGCGCTTATCTCAGCGGCATCGAGGAGTTCATCGCCGCCAGCCCGGGTGCTGCGACGCGCGCCGCCGTGATTTCCTCGCTCCCCGAGTCGATCCCGGAAGCCACCCGCGAGCGCTGCCTCGCAGCGGGCGTAGTACCCCTGCAGGGCCAGCGCGAGGCCCTCGAAGCCCTCGACCGTGCCGGCGCCGTCGGTGAAGCCTGGCGTCTCGGCACGCCGCCGCAGCTCCGCCGCCCGCAGCAGCCGCCGCCGCAGGCGCGCGCGCTCAGCGAGCACGAGGCCAAGGCGGCGCTCGCCGCCTTCGGCGTGCGCGTGCCGCGCTCGGCGGTGGTGCTGCCGCGCGAGGCCGCAGGTGCGGCGGAGGCCCTCGGCTTTCCGGTAGTCATCAAGGCCACGGGGGCGGCTCTCGAGCACAAGTCCGAAGTCGGCGGCGTCGAGCTCGACGTGCGCAGCGTCGCACAGGCGGCCCGGGCGGCCGAGCGGCTCGCACGGCTTTCGGACACGCTGCTGGTCGAGGAGATGATCACCGACGGTATCGCCGAGGTTCTCATCGGCGTGACGGTCGATGCGCAGTTCGGGCAGCTGCTCACTCTCGGCGCCGGCGGTGTCCTCGCGGAGCTGCTGCGTGACTCGGTGACGCTGCTGCCGCCCTTCGATGCCGCCGCCATCGAGACGGCGCTGCGGCGGACCCGCATCGCACAGCTGCTCGCCGGCTTGCGCGGGCGCCCGGCCGGCGACGTGCCGGCTCTCGTGCAGATCGCCCTCGCCTGCGCCCGATACGCGCAGGCCAACCTCGAGACCCTGGCGGAGCTCGACATCAACCCCGTCATCGTGCGGCCCGCAGGATCGGGTGCGGTGGCGGTGGATGCTCTGATCCGCCTCGCGGAGTAACACGACATGTCCGACCTCGGCAACAGCTCCTCCGACGGCGTCAACACCCAGGTCAACGGTGCGGTGCTCGAGGTGACGCTCGACCGACCCAAGGCCAACGCCATCGATCTCGCGGCCAGCCGCCGTCTCAACAAGGTATTCGAGCAGTTCCGCGACCAGCCGGCACTGCGCATCTGCATCGTCACCGGCGCGGGCGATCGCTTCTTCAGCGCCGGCTGGGACCTCAAGGGCGCCGCCGCCGGAGAGGAATCCGATGCGGACTGGGGAGCCGGCGGCTTCGGCGGCCTCAACTACCCGCGCAATCTCGACAAACCGCTCATCGCCGCGGTCAATGGCATTGCCTGCGGGGGCGGCATGGAGCTGGCTCTCGGCACCGACATCATCGTCATGGAGGAGCACGCACGCTTTGCGCTGCCGGAGATCAATGTCGGAGTACTGGCGGACGCCGGTACCATCAAGCTGCGCCGCCGCATCCCCTACCACGTCGCGGTCGAATTCCTCATGACAGGCCGCTGGATGGATGCGACGGAGGCCAGGCACTGGGGACTGGCCAACCATGTGGTGCCGAAAGGCGCTGCCCTCACCAAGGCGCGCGAGATCGCTCAGGCGCTGGCCGCCGGGCCACCGCTGCTCTTCCCGGCGATCAAGCAGCTGCTGCGCCACACCGAGATGGTGCCGGAGCACCAGGCTTTCGAGCTGCACGATGCGCTGAGCGCGGTGCAGAAGGTGATCCGGTCCGAGGACCTCAAGGAAGGCACGCGCGCTTTCTCCGAGAAGCGCAAGCCGGACTGGAAGGGACGCTAACCCCCCAGCGGCCGCAGCAGCGCGCGCGAAATGATGTGACGCTGCACCTCGCTGGTGCCGTCCCAGATGCGCTCGATACGCGCATCGCGCCAGATGCGCTCGAGCGGCAGCTCGCTCATCAGGCCCATGCCGCCGTGGATCTGCAGTGCCTCATCCGCCACCATGGCGAGCATCTCGCTCGCCTTCAGCTTGGCGATCGCCATATCCATGTCGGTGGCGGTCTGCTGATCGAGCTTCCACGCCGCTTCCAGCGTCAGCAGCTCCGCGGCGCGCAGCTCGACCGCCATGTCGGCGAGCTTGAAAGCCACTCCCTGGAACTTGCCGATCTGCTGGCCGAACTGGCGCCGCTCGCTCGCCCATTGCGTGGCGAGCCCGAGCGCGCGCTCGGCCCTGCCCAGGCAATTGGCCGCGACCTGCAGCCGCGTGGCGCCGAGCCAGGTGTTGGCCACCTCGAAACCGCGGTGCACCTCGCCGAGCACCGCGCTGCGCGGCACGCGGCAATCGGTGAACTGCAGGATGCTGTTGTTGTAGCCGCGATGCGAGACGTTCTGATAGCCGCGCCGCACCTCGAAGCCGGGCGTGCCCATGTCGATGAGGAACGCGGTGATCAGCTTCCGGCGTCCGCGTGGCCCGTCCTCCTCGCCGCTGGCGGCGAACAGGATGACGAAATCGGCATGGTCGGCATGGCTGATGAAATGCTTGGTGCCGTTGATGACGAAGTCGGCGCCCTGAGCCACGGCGCTGGTCTTCATGCCGCGCAGGTCCGAGCCGGCCTCGGGCTCGGTCATCGCCAGGCACTCGGTGCGCTCGCCGCGCACGGCCGGCAGCAGGTAACGCTCACGCTGCTCGCCCACGCACGCGAGCAGGATGTTGGACGGGCGCGCCACGCAACCGTACTGCAGCGCGTAGCTGGTGTAGCCAAGCTCCTTCTCGTAGAGCACCCAGCTCACCGCGTCGAGCCCCGCTCCGCCGACCGCGGCGGGCATGTTGGCGGCATACAGGCCCGCCGCCCGCGCCCTGCCCTGGAGCTCGCGCCGCAGCTGCTCGCGCAGCTCGCCGCTACGCTCGACTTCCGTCTCGTGCGGAACCAGCTCCTCACGCACGAAGCGGCGCGTGGTGGCGACGATCAGCTGCTGTTCTTCGCTGACACTGAAGTCCATCGTGCCCCCTACGCCGACGCGCTGCTCGCCGGCGCGGCAGCGCCTGCGCCGCGCGCCCAGCGGCGCAGCATCGCAAGCTGCAGCTGCAGCTGCTCCACCTGCCGCGCCGCCGGCCAGTCAGCCGGGCTCGCGACCACGCTCGCCGTCAGACCGTTGATGAAAGTGAGTACCGAGCGCAGCACCTGCGCGCGGGTGGGCGGCGGCCAGCGCGGCCACTCGCGCCAGCCGCGCGCCAGGCAGCGCTCGAAGAGCCTGAGGTATTCGCGATGCATCCAGGTGTTGATGCGCTTCAGCCGGGCGTCGGCGGATACCTGGCCCCAGAACGCCGTCCAGAAGGCGCACTCGGTGAAGCGCGTGGCATCGAGCGGCAGCGCCTCGCTGAGCAGCGCGAGCAGTTCCGGATCGCCGCTGCCGGCGGCCCGGGTGAGCCGCTCTTCGATGCGGCGCAGGATGAGCCGCAGCGCCGCGATGATGATTTCCTGCTTGGTGTCGAAGTAATGCGCCACCATCCCGGTGGTGTAGCCGGCTTCGCGCGCGATGCGCACGATGGTCGCCTGGTCGAAGCCGTACTCCGCCACCACGCGGCAGGCGACCAGCGCGATCTCGTCGCGCCGCCGCCCGTGATCGACGATCTTCGGCATCAGTGCGGCCGCCGGGCGCCGAGCCGGCCCGCCTCCGGCGGCACTGGCAGCCGCGCCTGCGCGGCCTGCAGCGCCGCAAGGCGGGCGCGCACGTCTGCGTCCATGGGCGCGGCCTTGCCGGCGGCGCTCGCCACGTGCAGGTAGAGCTGCTCGACGGTCGCAACCTGCGCGTCGTCGCGCCGCCGGTGCAATGCATGGAATACCCGCACGCGCTTATCGTCGACCTCGAGCACGCGGCTCATCACGTAGAGCGGCTCGAGCGCGCGCGCCTCCGCCTGGTGCAGAACGTGCGTCTCGACCGTGTAGAAAGCGCGCCCCGAGCGGCGATAGCCGTCGTCCACGCCCGCATAGCGCAGCAGCGCATCGGTCGCATCCCCGAACACCTGCAGGTAGCGCGAGTCGGTCATGTGCCCGTTGTAATCGATCCACTCGGGCCGCACCTCGATCTCGAGGAGCCGCAGCACCGCCGCCGCACCGCCGGCGGCGGCCGACTCGATCGGCGCGCGCGCCTGCGCCGCCTGCGACTCGTACAGCCGCTCCTCCAGCGCGCGCAGCGTCGCCCCGGCGCCGACGTTGAACTGGCGCAGCACCTGCTGAATCGCCACCAGGTAGTCGTCGCGCAGCCGCTCGAGCTCGCGGATCGAGCGGCCGCCGGCCTGCGCCCGGGTACCCTCCACCATGCGGTCGATCAGCTGCTCGGTGAGCTCGGGCGCCTCGAGCTTGGTCCACGGCCATTTCAGGCACGGCCCGAACTGGCGCAGCATGTGGCGCATGCCGGTCTCGCCGCCCGCGAGATGGTAGATGAGATTGGTGCCCATACCGGCCCACCGCAGGCCCGGTCCGTAAATGATCGAGTCGTCGAGCTCGCCGGTCGTGGCCACGCCGTCATTCACCAGGTGCAGGATCTCGCGCCACAGCGCCTCCTGCAGCCGGTCGGTGAGATGGCCCGGCACCTCGCGGCGCACCTTGAGCGGATGCATGCCGATGTGGCTGAAGAAGCGGCTCGCCGCCTCCACCGTGGCCGGCGCGGTCTCCTTCCCCGACACCAGCTCCACCAGCGGCAGCAGGTACACCGGGTTGAAGGGGTGTGCGACCAGGAAGCGCTCGGGCGCCTGCATATCCCGCTGCAGATCGCTCGGCACGAGTCCGGAGGTGCTGGAGGCGATCACCACGTCGCGCGGCGCGTGCCGGCTCACCAGCGCCAGCGTGCGCTGCTTGAGCTCGAGCTGCTCGGGGATGTTCTCCTGGATGAAGTCGGCCTGACGCGCCATGGCGGCGAGGTCGGTGGTGAAGCTGAGCTTCCCCTTGGGAGGGAGCGGTGCGAACGTGAGCCGCGCCAGCGCCCCCTCGGCATTGGCAACCGCGCCGCGGATCCACTCCTCCATCTCCGGCTTGACGTCGGCGGCCACGACGTCGATGCCGAAGTGCAGCGCGCGCGCGGCCCAGCCGCCGCCGATCACGCCCGTGCCCAGCAAACCGAGGGTTCTGACCTGCCTCATGACCGCGACGCTCTTTTTTAATGTCGTCGTAATAATATAACAACGCCGCGGGGGACGCACCGCGGGACCCGGGGCGCACCAGCCGCCGCCCCTTGAGCACCGGCGCCCCCCGCGAGCACAATGCGCGCCGCAGGCGCAGCACTCACGACGGGAGGGGCTTATGGGACTGCTCGACGGCTTGATCGGTGGTGTGGTCGGGGCCGAGATGGCCTCGGTGGTGAATTCCTTCATTCAGCAGCACGGCGGCGTGCAGGGCATCGTCGGGCAGCTCGAGAGCCAGGGACTCGGCGCCACGGCGCGCTCCTGGGTGTCCACCGGCGCGAATCAGGCGATCGCGCCGGAGCAGATCAGCCGGGTATTCGCGAGCAGCGGTGTGCTCACTCAGCTCGCTGCCAAGACCGGCATGAGCCCGCAGGACCTGGCCCAGAAGCTCTCCCAGGCCCTGCCCGCGGCAATCGACAAGCTCACTCCCGGCGGGAAGGTGCCCCCCGGCTGAGGCAGAAGCGGCGGATGCGTTCGCAGGCCGCGTCGATCGTGGCCTCGTCGGTCGCAAAGCAGACCCGCACGCAGGGCGCGGTGGCGGCGCCGAATGCCGCACCGTCCATGACCGAGACCCGCTCGGCGGCGTACAGCGCGCGCACGAACTCAGCGCCCGTGAGACCGCTGGCGCGCACGTCGATCAGCATGAACATGCCTGCCTCGGGCTCGATGAGGCGCAGCTGCGGCAGACCGTCGAGCCCCGCGGCGAAGCGCCGCTGGCGTACGCTGCAGTAGTCGCGCGCCCGCTGCTCGGCCTCGGGTGCGATGGCGAGTGCGGTGATCGCCGCCTCCTGCACGAACCCCGGCAGCCCGAACAGCATGCACATTGCGAGCAGCTCGGTCTTCTCGGCGAGCTCGCGCGGCCCGACCAGCCAGCCGGCGCGCCAGCCGGTCATCGCGTGCGACTTCGACAGGCTTCCGAGGGTCACCACCTGCTCGGGCAGTCGTGCCGCCAGCCCCGGCACGCGGCCGCCGGGCGCAAGCCCTGCATAGACCTCGTCGACCACCAGCCACAGGTCGTGGCGGCGCGCCAGTGCGCCGATCGCGGCGAGCTCGGCCGCATTGAAGACGATGCCGCTCGGATTGTTGGGGCTCGCCCACACGATGGCGCGGGTGTGGGGGCCGACCAGGCTGGCGAGCGCCTCGAGGTCGGGCCGAAGGTCGCTGCCCGCGGGCGCGCGCACCAGGCGCGCGCCGCCCACCTCGAGGGTCGCCGGGTAGGTCGGATACATCGGCTCGAAGCTCAGCACCTCGTCTCCCGGGCCTGCCAGGCACAGCGAGGCGGCGAACAGCGCGTTCTGCGCCCCCGCCAGGAAGACGACGTTGGCGCCGCTCACCGCCTGTCCGGTGCGCGCCTGGTGGCTGCGGGCGATCGCCTCGCGCAGCGCGGGCCGCCCCGCGGGAGCGACGTAGTGAGTGTCGCCGCGGCGCAGCTGCTCGATGGCGCGCTCCAGCACCGCAGCGGGCGTGTCGATGTCGGGATCGCCGACGCTCAGCACGATCACATCCTCGCCGCGCGCCCTGGCGGCGGCCGCTTCATAGTGCGTGAGCCAGGCGTCGGAGCCGCTGCCGCCGATCCGGCCGGTGAGGGAGGAGAATCGCACGCAGCTTACTGTGCGTGGGCGGTGCTAACATTTCAAGCGCATGAGCGCAGCTTCCTGGACCGTCGGACGCTACGTCGCGGAAACCCTGCTGGCCAACGGCGTCGACACCGCATTCGGGATTCCCGGCGTACATAACATCGAGCTGTACCGCGGCATCGGCGCCGCGCACCTGCGCCACGTCCTCACCCGACACGAGCAGGGCGCCGCCTTCGCCGCCGACGGTTTTGCGCGCGCCGCAGACAGGCCCGCGGCAGTGACGGTGATCTCGGGGCCGGGGCTCACCAACGCGCTCACCGCAGTCGCACAGGCCTACTCCGACTCGGTCCCCATGCTCGTCATCGCCAGCACCCCGGTGCGCGCCTCGCTCGGGCGGCGCTGGGGCATGCTGCACGAGCTTGCCGACCAGCGCGCGCTCGCCGCCGGCGCCGCAGGTCTCGCGCTGCATGCCAACACCGACTCCGAAGCCCGCGCGCACCTCGAGTCGGCATTCGCATTTCTCAGCCGCGGGCGGCCGCGCCCCGCCTACCTCGGCCTGCCGCTCGACCTGCTGGCGGAGCCTACCGCGCTCAGGCCCGAACGCTTCGCGTGCACGCGCGCCGTGCCGCAGCCTGAGCCCGCGGCCCTCGCGGCGGCCGTCGGGCTGCTGAGCGAGGCGCAGCGCCCGCTGGTCATTGCCGGCGGCGGCGCCCGTCACGCCGGAGCACCGCTCGCGGCGGTGCTCGAGGCGCTCGATGCCTACCTCGTCACCACCGTCGCCGGCAAGGGAGTCGTCCCCGAGAGCCATGCGGCGAATCTCGGAGCGAGCCTCACGCTGCGCGCCACGCAGGAGCTCATCGCCACCGCCGACGTCGTGATCGCAGCCGGCACCGAGCTCGCCGAAACCGAGTTCTATACTGCGCAGCGCTTCGAGATCCCCGGGCGGTTGATCCGCATCGACAGCGACGCGACGATGCTCGCCAGCCCGTACGCCCCCGACGTGGCGATCCACGCGGACGCCCTGGCCGCCTTGGCCGCGCTGGCGCCGCGTCTGCCGCGCCGCCGCGGCTGGCGCAGTGCCGACGGCCAGGCTGCGCGGCACCGGCAACGACTCGAGGCGGGGCTCAGCCCGGCCGAGCACGCCCGTGTCTCGGTGGCGCGCGCGATCCGCGCAGCGTTGCCCGCCGACGGCGCCGTGTACACCGACATGACTCAGGCCGCTTATACCGGCCACTACGCCTTCGCCGCCGATCGCCCCGGCTGCTGGTTCCACCCCTGCGGCTACGGCACCCTCGGCTACGCCCTGCCGGCGGCCATCGGCGCCAAGGTCGCTCAGCCCGCTCGAGCGGTCATCGCCCTCGCGGGAGACTTCGGTGTGCAGTTCACGCTGCAGGAGCTCGTGACCGCGGTCGAGCTGCGCCTGCCCTTGCCGGTCGTCGTATGGAACAACCAGGCGCTCGGGCAGATCCGCGACGACATGATCGCGGCCGGCATCGAGCCGCTCGCGGTGCAGGGCTGCAATCCCGACTTCGTGGCGCTGGCCACCGCCTGCGGCGCCCGGGGTCAGCGCGTGAGCGGCGCCGCGGCACTCACCGAGCAGCTGCGAGCGGCGCTGCGCGCCCCCGGGCCGACCTTGCTGGAAGCCCGCGACGCGGACTTCTGATGGGTGAGGTGCGATCGGGCGTCCGCCGCGCCGAGCCGCCGGCGCGGCCTCACAGATAGCTGAGCCACCACCACTCCCTGTGGCGTGCCCGGAAGCCCGCGAACCCCCGGCACAAGGGGTAGAGAGCCGCGACCACGCCGATCCAGATGAGATAGATCGCCGCCAGGCCGACGTCCCATCCGGGCGGGGCGCTGAAGGGAAAGTGCCCGAGGTCCGGGGAGCGGAACATCTGCGCCACCTCTCCGTAGCGTACGAAGCTCACTCCCACCGCGAGCAGGTGGATCAGGTAGAAGTGCAGCACGTAGAAGAACAGCGGCACCCTGCCGAAGACCAGCGCCGGGCGCAGCAGCGCCGGCACGCGCCCATCGAAAGCTCGCAGCAGCAGGAGCGCCGGCCCGAGTGTCATGAGCAGGAACAGGAGCGACGGCGGGTACTTGGTCGTGTTGACGAATGACATCGCGGTCCGCAGCGGCACGCTTTGCCAGGCCCACTGGGAGGGATCGCCGTAGACGTTCGAGAAGCGCAGCACCACGAAGGCGGCAATGAGCGCGACACCGAGGCGCATCAGCAGGCGCTGCCGCGCGCCTGCTGCCCACCCGTAGGCCGCGCCGAGTACGTAGCCGAGCGCGGTCACGCCGACCCATGGAACCAGCACGTAGGCGATCCGCACGGTGTGGCTGCCGCGCAGCAGGAACCCCGGCTCATGCAGCACGACCCACAGCCGTGCCAGCAGATCGGAGTGCGCGCCCGGGTCCACGGCATCGAGCGCGTTGTGCCCGGCGACCAGCAGTACTCCGAAGAGCGCGATCGCCCACAGCGGCAGCCAGATCAGTGCCGCGAGCACCATCATCGACCAGCCGAGCGCCCACAGCACGGTGATCACCGTGACCTGGTAGTCCAGGTTGAACTGCAGCGCGAAGCGCATGACCACCAGCTCGAGGAAGATCAGCCATAAGCCGCGTGTGAGCAGGAAACGCGCCAGCGCTGCCGTCGACATCCGCGAGTGCCGCAGGTAAGCCCCGGTGCCGGTGAGGAGAAAGAACACCGGAGCGCAGATGTGGGTGATCCAGCGGGTGAAGAACAGTGCCGCGCTCGCCGTTGCGAGATCGGTGGGGCGCGCGCCCGGGTCTCCGAAGAAATCGCGCACGTGATCGAGCGCCATCACGACGATGATGAGACCGCGCACCAGGTCGATCGAATCGATGCGGCCGCGCCCACCCGCCAGCCCCTCGCCGCCCTGAGCCCGATCCGCGCCGCTCATTTGAGGCGCTTCCAGTCCCTGAGTATCTCCCGTGCCGCGTTGTGCCCGGGAATCCCGGATACCCCGCCGCCGGGATGGGTCGAGGAGCCGCACTGATAGAGGCCGCCCACCGGCGTGCGGTAGTCGGCCCAGTGCGGCACCGGGCGCTGCCAGAAAAGCTGATCGGCGCTCAGCTCGCCGTGAAAGATGTGCCCCTGCGGGAGCCCCACGATACGCTCGAGATCGGTCGGCACCAGCATCTCGAGGTCGATGATCTGCTCCGAGAAGCCCGGCGCCAGCTCGTCGATCACCGCGAGCGCCGCGCGCACGAGACCGGGCTTCTCGCGTGCCCAGTCCCCGCCCTTCAATGCATAGGGAGCATGTCCGCCGAACACATTGACGACGTGCTTGCCGGGCGGCGCGAGCGAGTCGTCGACGATGGTCGGAACCACGGGAGTGAGAAACGGCTGGCGGGAATACCAGCCGTACTTGGCATCGTCGTAGGCGCGCTCGAGGTAGTCGATGCCGGGAGCGAGGTGCGCGTAAGTCGGATAGGCGAAACCCGCCTTGCGCGCATCGAAGGCCCGATAGCGGGGCGGGCTCTCCGCCGCGATGTTCATCTTGAAAGCGGTCGAGAACGTCCGGAAGGAATCGATCCCGGCGAGCAGCTCGCCGGGCAGATGTTCGGGCTTCAGCAGCCGCCGAAACAGCGTGCGGGCGTCGGCGTTGGAAACGATCACCCGGGCGCTGAACTCACGCCCGTCGGTCGTGCGCACTGCGCGTGCCCGCCCGCCGCTGACCAGCACTTCGGCCACCGCGGCATCGGTCAATGTCTGCATGCCGTGCCTGCGGCCCGAGGCAGCGATCGCCTGGGTGATGGCGCCCATGCCGCCGCGGATGAATCCCCAGCCGCCGGCGCCCGCGTGCTCGCCGAGCAGGTGGTGCAGGATCACATAGGCGGTGCCGGGGGAGCGCGGTCCGGCGAATGTCCCGATGCAGGCGTAGTAGCCGAGCACCGACTTGATCACATCGCTCTCGAACCAGACCGACAGATAGTCGTAGGCGCTCTGCGTCAGCAGATCGATGAGCCGGTACATGCGATCGCCGATCGTGCGCTGGCGCCACAGGAGCGCCGCCGCCTCGCGGAAGTTGCGCCAGCGGCGCCGCGTCGGGTCGATCGGCGTCTCGAACAGCAGGCCGCGAACGAGGCGCGCGGCCTCATCCAGATGCCGGGCGAACTCCGGGTAGACGGCGGCGTCGCGCTGCGAGAAACGCGCAAACTCCGCCTGGGTGCGGGCCAGGTCGTCGCTGTAGATGATGTAGTCGTCGCCGCCGAGCGGGCAGAACAGATCGTTGGCCGGCAGCACCGTGAGGCCGTGCGCCGCGAGCTCGAGGTCGGCGATCACCCGGGGATGCAGCAGGCTCATGACGTACGAGAAGCGCGAGGCGCGAAAGCCGGGCGAGAATTCCTCGGTGACCGCCGCTCCGCCCAGGAGCCCGCGACGCTCGAGGACCAGCGTCCGCAGTCCCGCCTTCGCGAGATAGGCGCCGCAGGTGAGTCCGTTGTGTCCGGACCCGATCACGACTGCATCGTAGTCAGCTGCCATGCCTTCCCCCGCGGGCGATTCTACGCGACGCACGCCTGTGGCATGCTCGCGCGCGGCGGCCTCCTGCCGCTTCGGGGTGACCGCATATGAAGCCTGGACTCGCCGCCATCGTGCTCATTCTGGCCGCGCCACTCTGCCCGGCCGCCGCGCCGGCACCGGCCGCCGCGCCGGCACCGGCGCCGCCGACCGGCTGGCCCATGGGCTCGCTCGCCGAGGGCGGCCTCGCAGCCGACGCCCTCGCCACTCTCTCCGGCGACATCCGCGGCGGCAAGTACGTCAAGATCGGCAGCGTGCTCGTCGCCCGGCACGGCCGCCTGGTCTATGAGGAATATTTCGACGGCGGGATCGAGTCGCTGCGGGACACGCGCTCGGCGACCAAGAGCATCACCAGCCTCCTGGTCGGCATCGCGATCGATGAGCATGCCATCAGCGGCGTCGATGCGCACATTCTGGAGCTGCTGCCGGAACGCAAGGCGAAGCTCCAGAACCCCGATCCGCGCAAAGATCGCATCACGGTCGAAGACCTCCTCACCATGAGCTCGCCGCTCGAGTGCGACGACTGGAACGATGCCTCGCGCGGCAACGAGGAGCGCATGTACCTGATCGAGGACTGGACGCAGTTCGTGCTCGATCTGCCGATTCGCGGCCGCTGGTCCATCGGCAAGAGCGCCACGCCGCCGCCCTTCGGCCGCAACTTCAGCTACTGCACCGGCGGCGCATTCGTGCTCGGCGAGGTCCTTTTCCGGGCGACGGGTCTGCGCGCCGATCAGTACGCCCGGGAGAAGCTCTTCGCGCCGCTCGGCATCGGCGAGGTCCAGTGGGTCTACTCGCCCCTCGAGATGCCTCAGACCGGGGGCGGGCTGCGCCTCAGCGCGCGCGATCTGCTCAAGCTCGCTCAGCTCTGTCTCAACGGCGGCCGCTGGAACGGCCGCCAGATCGTGAGCGAGGCCTGGGTGAAGGCATCGACCGCCGCGCACGCGAAGATCGACGACACCACCAACTACGGCTACCTCTGGTGGCTCAAGTCCTTCGGCTCCGATGCGCGCAGGTTCGCCGCCTACTTCATGTCGGGCAACGGCGGCAACAAGGTGGCGGTGATCCCGGAGCTCGACATGGCGGTGGTCATCACCAGCAGCAATTACAACACGCGCGGCATGCACGAGCAGACCGAGCAGATTCTCGATCGCGTACTGGCGGCGGTGAAGTAGAGACGGGGATGCGCCAGATCATCGCGCGGACCGTCGTCGCGCTGGTGCTGCTCGCCGGCATCGGGGCGGCCGTACTGCCGTTCCTCACCGGCGGCGCCTGCACTGCGGAGTTCGACGCCATCAGCGACCGGCTCGAGCGGGCACGGCCACAGCTGCTCACGCTCGCGCAGGCACAGGCCTTTCTCACGACCCAGGGAATGAGCTACGAGGCGCTCACACCGGAGCGCTGCTCCACCTGGCACCCGCGCGATCTGGCCGTCGAGTGCCCGACCGGCATGCTGCTGGTCGGTCTGGTGCCTGTGACCAACAGGGTGTGCCGTTACTACCGCGACCCGAACGTCCTGTTCCGGCTCGCCTACAACGGCCGCCAGCAGCTCATCCGTATCCAGACCGACATGAAGCCGTACACGATGGTGCGCACGCCATGGGGCGCCGAGCTCTACCTGGCGAGGTAGCCGTCCGGCGGTCGACGTGGCCGTTCACGCCCCGCGCGTCGCCGGACGCCCGGTCGCCCGCGAGCGCACGGTGGCCTCGGCCAGGTAGTCGACGTCGTCGCCGCCCGTCGCACGTCGCTCCGCGACGAAGGTCTCGAGATGCGGATCCATCGCTCCCGCGCGCCGGGCCGCCGCCAGTGCCAGCTCACGGGAGATGCGCCTGGCCGCCTCGATCGCCGTTGCCGGGTCATCGTAGTCGCGGTTGCCCGCCGGATCGTGCACGCGAAACACCTTGAACATCGGCTGGTTCACCAGCACCTCGCAGGTCTCGGACACCACGCCCACCGCCGCCCCCACGGCGTTGCACACGGCGGCGTGCTGCGGCACGTGCAGGGTCGCCCCGAGACGGCGCGCGACCTCGGGAAAGTAAGCAGCCGCCGGCGCGCCGATGGCGACCAGCGGCTTGCCGAGGCGCAGCGTCGCCTCGATCAGTTGCGAGAAGGGGCGTCCCGCGACCACATCCTCGAGCAGACGCCCGAGCGGCCCCCAGCGCCCATGCACGGCCTCGATGCCCGGATCCTGTGCCAGCGCGCACTCGATCAGCACCCGCGCTGCCTCGCGCACCACGTGGCTGTAGACGCGCTCGCACAGCGCCTCCGGCGCCGCCGCCTCGCGGCGGGCACTGGCGTTGCGCTCCTCGAGGGCGAGCACCGCCGCGCCGAGCCGCGCTGCCTCCGCATTCCAGTCCTGCTGTCGCCCCAGCACGTGCATGGCATCGCTCGGCGTGAACCCCGCGAGCGTTGCCAGCCCACGATCGACCAGGCGGCGCAGCGCCTCGACCCCGGGCGTGGTGCGGGCGACCTCCTCCAGCGGGCGGGGCATCGGGGTGAGCGACTCCCAGACACGCTGCTCCAGGCGATCGAGCGCGGCGGAAGGCTCGACCGCATTCCGCCAGGCAAACCGTCCCGCGAAATGGGGCAGCCGCTCCGCGGCCGCGAGTCGGCGCAGCGCCGGCAGTACGTCGGGGAAGCGCGCGCACAGCAGACTGAGCGGCATCACCTTGCGCGGTCCCACCCGCAGGCGCGCATCGCGGTCGAGGTGCACCTCGCTGTCGCCGCCCAGGCCGCAGGTATGCACGTCGATCGCCTTCACCATGGTGCGCCAGCCCCCGACCACCGCGCCTTCGGCGCGCACCACGGGGGCGCCGTCGGCGACCATCGCGACGTCGGTCGTGGTGCCACCCATGTCCGCGACCGCAAAATTCTTCAGGCCGCTGAGGAATCCCGCCCCTACGACACTCGCCGCCGGCCCCGAGAGCACCGTCTCGACGGGGTACTCGAGCGCCACTTCCGCCCGTATCAGGGTACCGTCGCCCCTGACGATCATCACGGGCGCCGCGATCTGCTCGCGGGCCAGCACCTCCCCGAGGGCATCCAACAGATGCTGGATCTGCGGCGTCAGGCGCGCATTGAGGGCGGCGGTGAGCGCCCGCTTGGGCGCGTCGAGCTGCGAGCTCAGCTCGAAACTGCAGGTGACGGGCTTGCCGCAGCGCGCGCGGATGAGCTCGCGTACGCGCCGCTCGTGCGCCGGGTTGCGCACGGAGAACATGGACGCCACGGCGAAGGCCTCGACCTGCGGCGCGAATTCCCGCACCGCTGCATCGACACCGTCCTCATCGAGCGGCGCCGCCTCATCCCCCGTGGCCTCGTGGCCGCCGCGCAAGCGCACGACCACCCCGCCCCCCGCGCGCTTCACGCCCGAGCGCTCGACCATGCGCTCGTCGAAGCCGACCAGGAGGGTGCAGACCGGCGCGAAGCGGTTCTCGACCACGGCATTGGTCGCGAGGGTCGTCGACACGGACACGAGCGAGATCCGTGCAGTCGCCCCGGGGAGCATCGCCAGCACCGCGCGCAGCGCCGCATGCAGCCCGATGGAGAGGTCCCAGTGGGTGGTGAGCGCCTTGGCGCTGGCCACCACCCGCTCGGCGGCATCGAGCACCACGGCATCGGTGTAGGTGCCGCCGGTGTCGAGGCCCACGGTCAGACGCTCTGCTGCATTCATGTATATGGGGCGTGACGGAATCGAACCGTCGACCAGCGGATTAAAAGTCCGATGCTCTACCGACTGAGCTAACGCCCCACCGGGAGGGAATCCGCGCCGGAGGCAAGCGGTCAGCAGCTCCCGCTGCGCGGGGGCGGCATGATACTACAGCGGCTGGTAGCGGGTTGGATCGGCAACCCCTGCCGCCGTGAAGCCCGCACGGCGCAGCCGGCACGCATCGCAGCGCCCGCAGGCCCTGCCGGCCGCATCCGCCTGATAACACGATACGGTCGCACCATAGTCGACGCCCAGACGCACGCCCTCGCGGATGATCTCGGCCTTGGTGAGCGAGACGAGCGGCGCCTCGATGCGGCACGGCCGGCCCTCGACGCCCGCCCGGGTGGCGAGCGCTGCGAGCCGCTCGAAGGCCTGGATGAACTCCGCGCGGCAGTCCGGGTAGCCGCTTGAGTCGAGGAAGTTGACTCCGATGAAGATGTGCTGCGCCTCGAGCACCTCGGCCCAGCCGAGGGCGAGCGCCAGCATGAGGGTGTTGCGCGCCGGCACGTAGGTCACCGGAATGCCGCTCGTCGGCTGCTCGGGTACCGCGATTGCCGGGTCCGTGAGCGCCGAGCCGCCGATGCCGGCGAGGTCAACGCGCATGATGCGATGGTCGCGCACCCCGGCCGAGCGCGCCACGCTCCGCGCCGCCTCGAGCTCGGCACGGTGACGCTGCCCGTAGTCCACCGACAGCGCATGACAGGCGAAACCACGCTCAGCGGCGATGGCGAGCGCCGTGGCCGAGTCCAGGCCACCGGAGAGGAGCACCACCGCCGACGAGGCGGCATTCGCGGACAGCTTGCGCGCGCTCACGTTACTTCCCCGGCACGTTGCCCCAGAGGTACTTGTGCAGCTGGATCTGGAAGCGCACCGCCAGGCGATCCTCGAGGATCCACTCGGCCAGCTCGCGGGCGGGCAGCTGCTCGTGGCTCGGGGAAAAGAGCACGGTACAGCCGTCGGCAAGGGCGAGCTCGCGCAACTTCGCACGACTCCAGTCATAGTCGGCGCGATCGCAGATGACGAACTTAACCAGGTCGGTCGCTCTCAGCTGCGCGAGCTCCTGGTAGCGGTTGCGCGTCTCCTCCCCGGAGCCCGGCGTCTTGACGTCCACCACCCGTACCACCCGCGCGTCGATCCCGGCGAGCGGCATCGCACCGCTCGTCTCCAGAGAGACCCGCAGCCCCGCATCGCACAGGCGTGTCAGCAGGGGCAGACAGCCCTTCTGCGCGAGCGGCTCACCGCCCGTCACACACACATAGGGGGTCGCGAATTCGCGCACGCGCGCCACGATCCTCTCCGGCTCCCACCATTCGCCCCCGTAGAAGGCGTAGGGCGTATCGCAGTAGCGGCAGCGGAGCGGACAGCCGGTGAGACGCACGAATACCGTGGGAAAGCCGACCGTATCGGCCTCCCCCTGCAGCGAGTGGAAGATCTCGGTGACTTTGAGCCGCGTCGGACTCATCTGCCTGATCGCTCGCGCGGCCCGCGCGGCTCATTACTGCGCGGGAATGCGCTTGAGCTTTTCGCCCGCGAGCTTCGCGGCGTCGCTCCCCGGGTACTTCTGCGTCACCGCGGTCAGCGTGGTACGGGCGGCGGCCCACTGCCTCTGCTCGAACTGGGTGTAGCCGAGCTTCAGCAGCGCATCCGGGCCCTTGCGCGAATCCGGCCACTTGCGCAGCACCGTGCGGAAGGCCTCGGCGGCGGAGTCATAGTCGTGATTGACGTAATAGCTCTCGCCGAGCCAGTACTGCGCGTTCTCCGCCAGAGCGCTCTGCGGGTAGCTGGAGAGAAAATCCCTGAAGCCCGTGATCGCCGTGGAATAGCTGCCCGCCTTGAGCGCATCGAAGGCCTGGGAATAGACCGCCTGCTCGGTGGAGGACGCATCCCCCCCTGGCGCCGCAGGGCTCGTGCCGCCCGCAGCCGGGGCGGGGCTCGCCGTGCCGGCACTCGCCGTCTGCAGCGCCTTCACGCGCTGATCGAGGTCGGCGTAGAGATCGTGCTGCTGCTTGCGCAGCGTCGCGTTGTCGTGCTGCAGCTGGTCGATCTGGCCGCGCAGATCGCGCAGCTCCGCCTGCTGCGCTTCCTGGTGCTGCGCGAGGTCCACCAGGCTCTGATTGGCGACCACGCGCTCCATGCGTGCGACACGCGTGTCGAGGCTGTTGAGCTTGATCTGTACCGGATCCTCTTCGGGCGTAGTGGCGCAGCCGCCGAGCGCGGCGAGGCCGGCCGCGGCGAGGATCAGGGCGGGGGGCACTCGGTACATCGCGCGGCTCCCCGGGGGTCAGGGCCTGACCGGCTGGCCCGCGGGCGTCAGGTAGACGATCTCGACGCGGCGGTTCTTGGCCCAGGCGGATTCGTCATGCCCGGGATCCGCAGGCCGCTCCTCGCCGTAGCTCACCGTCGTGATCTGCCCCTCGGTCACGCCCTGCAGCAGCAGGGCACGGCGCACCGCCTGCGCACGACGATCGCCGAGCCCGATGTTGTACTCGCGCGAGCCGCGCTCGTCGGTGTTGCCCTCGAGCCTCACCCGCGCCGTCGCGTGGGACGCCAGGTACTTCGCGTGCGCCGCCGCCACCTCGACGCCCTCGCCCTTGATCACGGCGCTGTCGAAGTCGAAATAGATGGTGCGGGTGGCGAGCAGGCCGCCCTGCGGTCCCGCCGTCTCGTCCTGACTGGCGTTGGCGCCCTCCGCCGCGCCGGCGGCATTAGCGCCCGCACCGGCGCTCTCGGCGGCGGGGTTCTCGCCGGCCGTTCCCGCGCCCGCTCCGGGTTTCACCTTGGGTCCGCAGCCAGCCAGCGCCAGAGTCAGACACAAAAGCGCCAGCGCCAGGATTCGATTGATGCCGCGTTGCTCTGCCATGCCACCTCTCCACACTTGCAGCGAGTATCTCATGTCCCGAACGGCCCCCACGCCGGGTCGCGTATCGTGCCCTGCTGCGACTTCAGGCGCAGCCCCGTGAGCCCGTCCACCGAAACCGTCGCCAGCGAGCCGCCTCCGCCCTCGCGCTGCGAGTAGAGCAGCGTCGCCCCGTTGGGAGCGAAGCTCGGCGACTCATCGAGCCGTCCGTGCGACAGGACACGCACGGCGCCGCTGGCAAGATCCTGCACCGCAATGCGGTAACCGTTGCCCTCGAGCGTCACCATGGCGAGCTCGCTGCCGTCGGCAGAGACCCGCGGGCGGGCATTGTAATTGCCCTCGAAGGTTATGCGGCGCGGTCGCCCGCTGCCACTGGTATTGATCTGGTAAATCTGCGGCGAGCCGGCCCGGTCGGAGGTGAAGTACAGCGAGCGGCCGTCGGGGGCCCATTCGGGCTCGGTATCGATCGCCGGATCGTCGGTGAGGCGGGTCAGGTTCTGCGTGACCAGATCCAGCACGTAGATGTCGGGATTGCCGCCGCTGCCGCCGAGCGTAAGAGCCAGCTTCTTGCCGTCGGGCGACCAGGCCGGGGCACCGTTGACGCCGGCGCGTGCCGACACCAGCCGCCGCTCGCCGGTGCGCACCAGCTGCACATAGACCCCCGCGAGCTTGGTCTCGAAAGACACGTACGCGAGCCACTGGCCGTCGGGGGACCAGGCCGGCGACATGATCGGAAAGCGCGAGTCGAGAATCAGGTGTGCGTTCTCGCCGTCGGCATCCGCCACGATCAGCTGGTAGTGCTGCATGGGCGGGGTGCCGTCCACGGCGACGTACGCGATACGCGTCGCGAAGGCCCCGCGTACGCCGAGGATCTTCTGATAGATGACATCGCTCACCTTGTGCGCTGCGTTGCGCAGCGCACTCGCCGCACCGGTGAAGCGCTGGCCCGCCAGGCGGGCGCCGGTGAGGGTGTTCACCAGCTCGAAGTCGACCGCCAGCGAGCCGTTCTCGGACGTGACACGGCCGACGACCACGTAGTCGCTGCCGACGCCCTTCCAGTCGGCGCTCACGATGCCCTCGGCCCGCGCCGGCCTGGCGGGCATGCGCTCGCGCGGCAGCGCGCGAAAGCGCCCGCTGCCCTCGAGATCGTGCTGGATGACACCCGCCACGTCGAGCCCGCCGTCCGCGGGCGCTGCCGGCGTGAAGGGCACGATCGCGATCGGAATCGGATCGTGCACCCCGGAGGTGATCTCGATCTGCAACGAGGCGCATGCCGGGCGCCCCGCGAAGGCGCCGAGGGCGAGCGCCAGCAGCGCCTGCCCCAGGAGCGTGAAACCGGTGTTACGTAAGGGCCGTTGCATCGCTTCAGTCGTCCGGCTTGAAACGGATCCTGAGGCTGCGATCGAACAGCGCAGCATCCGGCGGGGGCGGCAGGGGCGAGGCGCGATACACCGCCGCTTCGATGGACTCGCGCACCGCCTGGTCGCCGTTGCACTCCCCGATGCTCACCTGCGTCACCTCGCCTCCCGGCACCTGAGTTACGTTCAACATACAGTCTATCCCGACTCGCGCCGTCGGCGGGCGCAGCCAGGCGTGAGTGATCTTGGCCGCGATCATCGACTGCCAGCTGGCGACCGCCGCACCGTTGCGCGCCGTGGCGGCGTGCTCTTCGGCGGCGAGGCTGCGCTTCAGGTCCGCCTCGCGCTCACGCCGGTCCTCTTCTTCCTGCTGTTTGTGCTGGCGCTCCTCCGCGGCCCGTTTGGCTGCCGCCGCCTTGTCGGCCGCCGCCTTCTGTGCCGCGGCTTTGGCGGCCGCGGCCTTTTCCGCCGCGGCACGCTCCTGCGCGGCGCGCTCCTGCGCCGCCTTCTGCTCCTGCGCGGCGCGCTCTTGCGCCGCCTTCTGCTCCTGCGCCTGGCGCTGCGCCTGCTGCTCCTGCTCGCGCTGCGCGCGCTCCTCGGGCGTCGGCATCGGCGGCCCGACGTCCTCGGGCGGAGTCACGGGCTGCGGGGCGGCGGCGGGCTGCGGCGCCGGCTGCTCCGTCCCGCGCAGGGTACGCGCGTCGATCACGGTCGCCTGAATCGCCGGTGTCGGCGCCGGGCGACGCTGCCCCCGGAACATCAGAAAACCGTACACCAGCGCCGCCAGTAAAGCACCGTGCAGCAACACCGACAACGCGATCGAGATCCACCGATCGCTGGGACGCTCCACCGTTGCCGCACTGGACACTCAGCCGCCGCGCCGCGCGGGTTCCGGCAGCGGCTCCGTGACCAGGCCCACCTGATGCGCGCCCGCCTTCTGCAATACCACCATGGCCTCGACCACGCGCCCGTAGGCGATCGCCGTGTCGGCCTTGACCAGCACCGCACGCTCGGGATTGGCGCGCAGCGCCGCGCTGGCGCGGGCCGAGACCGTCTGCACGTCGAGCGCCGCGCGGGGGTCGCCCCCGATATTCAGGTAAAGGCGTCCCTGCCGGTCGATTGACAACACGAGCGGTTTGAGTTGCTGCGCCTGCAGAGGTTCCGCCCCGGCGCGCGGCAGCGCCACCTTCACGCCCTGGGTGAGAAGAGGCGCGGTGATCATGAAGATGATGAGCAACACCAGCATGACATCGATGTAAGGAACTACGTTGATCTCACCCATCAGCCGCCGTCCGCGCGAGGTCTGTGCCATGGTCAGCGCTCCTGGCCGAGTCGCGTCTCCGCCGCGGGCTTCCCGGCCGCAGCCGGAGCCGCAGCCGGGGTCGGGGCGGTTGCTCCCCCGGGCAGATGCGCCCGCGCCGCATGCCGCTGCAGGATGGTGGAGAACTCCTCGATGAAAGCGTCGAAGCGGATCTCGAGCCGGGTCACCTGGTCGGCGAAGCGGTTGTAGGCGACCACGGCGGGAATCGCCGCGAACAGGCCGAAGGCGGTCGCCACCAGCGCCTCGGAAATGCCGGGCGCCACCTGCGCGAGCGTGGCCTGCTGAATGTTACCGAGCGAGGAGAAGGCGCTCATGATGCCCCATACGGTACCGAAGAGACCCACGTAAGGGCTGGTGCTGCCGACGGTTGCGAGCGTCGCCAGGCTCTCCTCGAGACGGTCGACCTCCTTCAGCTGCGCCACGCGCATGGCGCGCCGTGAGCCCTCGAGCATCTGCTCCTGCGCCGCCGCCGCCTGGCGCAGCCGCGCGAACTCGCGGAAGCCGAACTCGAAGATCCCCGCCATGCCGGTGGCGCCGCCGTGCGACTCGATCATGCGGTAGAGCTGCGCCAGATCGTCGCCCGACCAGAAGCGGCTCTCGAAGCGATCCGCCTCGCGCCGCGCGCGTCCGATGATGCGCCGCTTGCGAAAGATGATCGCCCATGAGCCGAGCGAGGCGAGCAGCAGGATGCCGATCACGATCTGCACCGGCACGCTCGCCTGCAGGATCAGCCGCACGATCGACAGTTGGTCGTTCATTTCACCGCTTCCTCCGCAGCGCGCTCCTGGAGGAACGCCGGCAGGCGTCGCGGGCGCATGGTACGTGCATCGAGGCAGGCCACCCGCACACTGGCCTCGGCGAGCAGCTCGCGCCCGGCAGCCGCAGCACGGCGATAGATGCGCTGCGCGAAGCGCAGCGACGCCGGCCCCTGCGGCTCGGGCTCGCAGGTTACTTCGAGCTCGTCGTCGAGCCTGGCGGGCGCCCGATACTCGATTTCGAGGCTCACGACCGTGAAGAGAATACCCGCCTCGCCGAGCAGCCGCTGCTGCGAGAGGCCCTGGCTGCGCAACCATTCCGTGCGCGCCCGCTCGAGAAAGCGCAGGTAGTTCGCATAGTAGACGATGCCACCGCCGTCGGTGTCTTCCCAGTAAACCCGCGCCGGCCAGGCGAAGCCGCTCATCGCCCGTCCTCGAACAGCTGCAGCGTGGCGGCGCCGCGCTCCGGCGGCTTGAGTCCGAAGTGAAGATAGGAAGCGCGTGTCGCCATGCGGCCACGCGCGGTGCGTACCAGGAACCCCTGCTGGATGAGGAACGGCTCGATCACGTCCTCGAGCGTGCCGCGCTCCTCGCCGAGCGCGGCGGCCAGGCTTTCGATTCCGACCGGACCGCCGTCGAAGCGCTCGATGATGGCGGTGAGGAGCTTGCGGTCGAGCGTGTCGAAGCCCTGGGCGTCCACCTCCAGCATGTCGAGTGCGGCATCCGCGAGCGCCAGGTCGATGCGACCGTCGGCGCGCACCTGCGCATAGTCGCGCACCCGGCGCAGCAGACGGTTGGTGATGCGCGGCGTGCCGCGCGAGCGCTGGGCGATGCGCCGGGCGCCGCCATCGTCGATGGCGACGCCGAGGATCGCCGCCGAGCGCTTCACGATCTGCTCCAGGTCCTCGACGCCGTAGAACTCGAGCCGCTGCACGATGCCGAAGCGGTCGCGCAGCGGCGACGTCAGCAGCCCCGCGCGCGTGGTCGCGCCGACCAGCGTGAAGGGCGGCAGGCTCAGCTTGATGGAACGCGCCGCCGGGCCTTCGCCGATCATGATGTCGAGCTGATAGTCCTCCAGGGCCGGATAGAGCACCTCCTCGACCACCGGTGCGAGGCGGTGAATCTCATCGACGAACAGCACGTCGCGCGGCTGCAGGTTGGTGAGAATCGCCGCCAGGTCGCCGGGCCGCTCCAGCACGGGGCCGGAGGTCTGCCGCAGATTCACCTCGAGCTCCGCGGCGATGATGTGCGCCAGCGTGGTCTTGCCGAGACCCGGCGGCCCGAAGATCAGCACGTGATCGAGCGCTTCGCCGCGCTGGCGTGCCGCGCGGATGAAGATTTCGAGCTGCGTTTTGACGGGCGCCTGCCCGACGTACTCCGCGAGCCGTCGCGGCCGGATGGCCCGCTCGACCGCCTCCTCGTCGGCTCCGGCCGCGCCGCTGGTGATTCGTTCCGCTGTCACTGCTCTCGGTCTACTCCCGCGCCGCACCCTGCAACGCGCGTCGGATCAGCTCCTCGGTGGTATACGCTCCCGGCTCGACTGCCTTCAACAGTCGCGTCGCCTCGGCAGGACGATAGCCGAGCGCGACCAGCGCGCCATAGGCCTCGCCCTCGGGACTCTCTCCCGCGGGAGCCGCGGCCGCTCCCGCCGGGGGCGGCGGCGGCGACAGCCGGTCGCGCATCTCGACGATGAGCCGCTCGGCGGTCTTGCGGCCGACTCCCGGCACGCGCGTCAGCGCCGCCACATCCTCACTCTGCACACAGCGGGAGAATGCCGCAACGCTCATGCCCGACAGCAGTGCCAGCGCGATCTTGGGTCCCACACCGGAGACGCGTATCAGGCTGCGAAACAGCCGCCGCTCCTCCTCGGTGGCGAAGCCGTACAGCACGTGCGCGTCCTCGCGCACCACCAGGTGCGTGAGCAGGCTCACCTCTGCCCCGACCGGGGGCAGGTGAAAGAACGTCGACATCGGCGCCTCGAGCTCGTAGCCGAGACCGCCGACGTCAACCGTGAGCTGCGGAGGAGTCTTGGAGGCGATCCTGCCGCGCACCGCCCCGATCATCGCTGCGCCTGCCGCGACAGGGGCGCCCCGCCCTGCCGCGCCACCAGCGCGCCGAGGCGGCGCGCATGCGCGTGGCACACGGCCACGGCCAGCGCATCGGCCGCATCCGCAGACAGCGGTCCCTCGAAGCGCAGCAGCACGCGCACCATGTGCGCCACCTGGAACTTCTCCGCACTGCCGCTGCCCACCACGGCCAGCTTGATGGCGCGGGGTGCGTACTCGAATACCGGCACACCGACCGGGATCGCGCACAGCGCTGCGCCGCGCGCCTGCCCGAGCTTGAGCGCGCTGTCGACGTTGCGACTGACGAAGATGCGCTCGATGGCCACTTCGGCGGGCCGATGCTCGGCCAGCAGCGCCGCCAGACTCTCGAAGATCATGCGCAGCCGCGCCGTCGGCGCGGCCATGCTCACATTCAGGCAGCCCTGCGCGAGCAGGACGAGCTCCCCATCGCGACACTCGAGGACGCCGAAGCCGGTGCGGCGCGAGCCGGGATCGAGACCGAGGATGCGGGTGTTCAGGGGACCCGCGGCCGGGGCGGCCGCGGCAGCCGCCGGATCAAACGCGCGCCACGACCTCGTCCGGTATCTCGACATTCGTTTAAGCCTAACTGAAAACAAGGGCTTACGCATTCCCGCCTCAAGCAGGCGCCCCCGCTGCCGATATCCGGATTACCACCGCGCTTGCTTCCCGAACCGAGCTCGCGGTGCTTTTAGGCCCCACCGGCGGTCCCCCCGCCGGTGGGGACTTTTAGCCGCGCCGCTTCAGCGCCGCGCGAGCACCTCGTCGGCGATCTCGACGTTCGAGTAAACCTCGCTCACCTCGTCCAGCCCCTCGAGAGTCTCGAGCAGCTGCACCATCCGTTCGGCCGGCTCGCCCGAGAGCTCGACCCCGGCGGCCGCCCGCTGGGTGACCTCCGCAGTAGCCGGCGCAAAGCCGCGATGAGTGAGCACGGCTCGCACGGTATCGAGCTCCAGCGGGTCGGCCAGCACCTCCATCGAGCGGTCGCCGTTCGACAGGACATCCTCTGCACCCGCCTCGAGCGCAGCCTGCAGCAATCGCTCCTCGTCCGTGCCGGGTGGATAGGTCATGAGGCCGACGATGTTGAAGAGATAGCTCACCGAGCCGTCGGCGCCGAGGCGCCCGCCGTGCTCGAGAAATGCCCGGCGCAGCAGCGCGCCGCAGGCCGCGCGGTCAGCCGTGCGGCATTCGACCAGCACGGCCGCACCGCCCGGGCCGTAGCCCTCGAAACGCACCAGCTCCTGTCCGGAGCCGGCCTCGCTGCGCTCGCCGGGACGCCGCGCCGCCCGCGTACGCTGGCGGCGCCGGATACTGGCCCAGCTGCTGTGTCCTGGCATATGAAGCAAAAACCCCCGCGTTATGATAGCGGCAAACCGTGGAAACCCATCAAATCTGTCCGCCCGCCGTTCGCGCGGCCATCGTCGGCGCACGCGCGGCGCTCGAGCGCGCCAGCACCCGCGCGCCCGCCGATCTCGGCTTCGCCACCGAGGCGGCCGAGATCATGGGCGGCCTCACCGAGAGCACCGAGCTGGCCAACGCGCTGCTGGCGCGTGCGGGCGTGTCGCGCGCCGGCCTCACCCCCGAGCAGACCGCCGGCATCGTCGGCCGTGGAGCGACCGAGATCGCGGTGGCGCTGCAGCGCCTCGGGACGCTCGGCCTGCCCCACGACTGGTCGCCGGCGCGCGGACTCGATGCCCGGCAGGCGGAGACGCTGCGCAAAATGCTGCTCGCGGTCGTGAGCGACCCGCGGCTGGTCCTGGCACGCCTTGCCGAGGAGCTGGTCGCCCTGCGGCATGCGCGCGAGATCCCCCCGGCAGAGCGCGAGCGCCTCGCCATGGAGGCGCGCGTCATCTATGCACCCCTCGCCAACCGCCTGGGTGTGTGGCAGCTCAAGTGGGAGCTCGAGGATCTTGCGTTCCGCTACCTCGAGCCGGGCGAGTACCGGCGGATCGCCGCCGCGCTCAACGAGCGCCGCGCGGACCGCGAGCGCTATATCGAAACGCTGTGCCGCGAGCTGCGCGCGGCGCTGGCGGCGGCAGGCATCGCCGCCGAGGTGTATGGGCGGCCGAAGCACATGTACAGCATCTACCGCAAGATGCAGCGCAAGCAGCTCGCCTTCGAGCAGCTGTTCGACGTACGCGCGGTGCGCGTCGTGGTGGCCACGATCCCCGAGTGCTACGCGGCGCTCGGCGTCGTTCACGGCCAGTGGCCCTACATCCCCGGCGAGTTCGACGACTACATCGCGACGCCCAAGGGCAACGGCTACCGCTCGATTCACACCGCCGTGATCGGCCCGCAGGCGCGGAGCCTCGAGGTGCAGATCCGCACCCGCGATATGCACGAGCACGCCGAGCTGGGCGTGGCGGCGCACTGGACCTACAAGGAGGGCGGCCCGAGCGATGCGCAGTACCAGCGCAAGATCGAATGGGTGCGCCGGCTCCTCGAGCCGGAGGAGCGCGGCGCGGGCGGGGATGCCGAACGCGATTTCGTCGAAGGCATGCGTGCCGAGCTGTTCGAGGATCGTGTCTACGCGCTGACGCCCAGGGGCGAGGTCATCGACCTGCCGCGCGGCGCGACGCCGCTCGACTTCGCCTACAACGTGCACACCTCGCTCGGTCACCGCTGCCGCGGCGCCAAGGTGAACGGACGCATGGTCCCGCTCACCCGCGCGCTCGCCAATGGCGAGATCGTCGAGATCGTCACGGCCAGGCACGAGGCCCCGAGCCGCGACTGGCTCGCCCCCGAGCAGGGCTACCTCGCATCGCCGCGCAATCGCGGCAAGGTGCGCGCCTGGTTCCGCAGGCAGGACGTGGGCGACAACCGCAGCGCGGGTGCGCGCCTGGCCGAGCGCGAGCTGGCGCGCATCGGGCTGCGCCCGGAGCAGCTCGGCGCGCTGGTCCAGGACCTCAAGGCGCGCGATCTCGATCACTTCCACCAGCTGCTCGGCGAGGGCGAGATCACCGTCACCCAGCTGGTGCACGCGGCGGGGCGCCTGTTGCAGCCGCAGCCGCCGGTCAGCGTGCAGCGGACCGCGCGGACAAGCCCGCGCCGGCGCGCCTCCCCGGTCGAGATCGAAGGCGTCGGGGACCTGCCGACGACCCTGGCGCGCTGCTGCGCGCCGCTGCGGCCGCAAAGCATCACCGGCTACGTGACGCTCGGCCGCGGCGTGACGGTGCACCGCAGCGACTGCGCCAGCCTGCAGCGCATGAGCGCGCTCAAGCCCGATCGGGTGCTCAAGGTCGAATGGGCGGCCGCCGAGGGCGGCGCGCTGGAGGTCGAGATCTCGGTGAGCGCTTACGATCGCCGCGGGCTGCTGCGCGATCTCACCGAGGTGGTGGCGAGCGAGCGTCTCAGCATCGACGCGGTGACCTCGCGCACCGATCGCGAGGCGGCGATCGCCCACTTCGCGCTGCGCGTCGCGGTGGCGGACCTCGAGCAGCTGGCCCGCGTGCTGCGCCGGCTGGCGGCGGTACCCAACGTCATCGAGGCCCGCCGGCGTGGTTGATCGCCCGCGGCCCGAAGGAGCGGCTGCCGGCCGCGAATGAAGCGCGCTCTGCGCGTCAGCGGTTGATGGAATCGATCGCGCGCTTGTCGGCGTTGAGCGCGGCCTCGTGCAGCGCTTCCGACAGCGTCGGGTGGGCGTGGATGGTGCGCTGCAGGTCCTCGCTGCTGGCCGAGTACTCCATCGCCAGCACCGCCTCGGCGATCAGCTCGCCCGCCAGCGGACCCACGATGTGCACGCCGAGGATCTCGTCGTCGTCGCGCGCCGCCACGATCTTGGCAAAGCCCGCCGCCTGCTCCATGGCGCGCGCGCGCCCGCTCGCGAGGAATGGAAAGCTGCCGACCTTGTACGCCCGTCCGCCCGCCTTGACCTGCTCCTCGGTCTGACCGACCCAGGCGATCTCGGGAGCGGTGTAGATCACCGCCGGAATCACTTTGTAATTGACCTCGCCGTAACGCCCGGCGATCAGGTCGGCGACCATGACGCCCTCCTCCTTGCCTTTGTGCGCGAGCATCGGACCGCGCACGCAGTCACCGACGGCCCACACCCCCTCCACGCCCGTGCGGCACGAGTGATCCACCTTGATGAAGCCGCGTTCGTCGAGCGCGATGCCGGCATCGGGCGCGAGCAGATCGCCGGTGTAGGGGCGGCGGCCGATGGCGACCACCAGCCGGTCCACCGTAATGTGCTGCTCGCCTTTGGCATCCGTGTAGCTGACCTCGACCGCACCGCCCGTGACTCTGGCGCCCGTGACCCGGGCGCCGAGACGGATGTCGAGACCCTGCTTCTTCAGGTGGCGTTGCGCCTCTTTCGCCAGCTGCTGGTCGCAGAAGGCGAGGAAATCCGGCAGGGCCTCGAGCACCGTCACCTCCGAGCCGAGCCGGCGCCACACGCTGCCGAGCTCCAGGCCGATGACGCCGGCGCCGATGACACCGAGGCGCTTCGGCACCGCATCGAAGTCCAGAGCACCCCAGGAATCCACCACCTGCGGCGCCTGAAACGGCGCCGAGCGCAGCTCGATCGGAGCGGAACCCGAGGCCAGCACGACGTGTCGGGCGCTGAGCTCGCGCCGTGTGCCGTCGTGAGCGGTGAACTGCACGCGCCTGCCGGCCAGCAGCTTGCCGTGGCCCTGCAGCGGCGTGACCCCGGCCGACTTGAACAGGGCGAGAATGCCGCCGGTCATGGCCTTGACGATCCCCGCCTTGCGCTTTTGCATCTGCGCGAGATCGAGCGTGACCACCCCGGCGACACCGATACCGTGGGCCGCGAACTCCTCGCGCGCCCGGTGGTAGAGCTCGGTGGACTCGAGCAGTGCCTTGGACGGAATGCAACCCGCGTTGAGGCAGGTGCCGCCGAAGGCGGCGCTGCCGTCGCGGTTCTTCCATTCGTCGATGCAGGCGACGCGCAGCTGGTTCTGCGCAGCACGGATCGCCGCCGGATAGCCCGCCGGTCCACCGCCGATGACGATGACGTCGAAGGAATCCGCGGCGTTCGGGGTCTGCTGCTCGTTGGTGGGCATGGCGGTATCTGTAAGGTTTGAGATTGGAGCTCTGGAAGGCGCGCCGTGAGCGGCGCTCAGATGCCGAGCATCATGCGCCCCGGGTCCTCGAGCGCTTCCTTCACGGCGACCAGGAACTGCACCGCCTCGCGGCCGTCGATGATGCGGTGATCGTAGGTCACGGCCAGATACATCATCGGCCGCACCACGACCTGTCCGTTCACCACCATGGGGCGCTCCTGCACCTTGTGCATGCCGAGGATCGCACTCTGCGGTGCGTTGACTATCGGCGTCGACATGAGCGAGCCGAACACGCCGCCGTTGGTGATCGTGAAGGTGCCGCCGGTCAGGTCGGCGATGGCGATGGTACCGTCGCGCGCCTTGCGGGCGTAGTCGGCCACCTCCTTCTCGATTTGAGCAAAACTCTTGGCATCGGCGTCGCGCACGATCGGCACCACCAGTCCGCGCTCGGTGGAGACGGCGACACCGATGTCGTAGTACTCGTGGTAGAGGATGTCGTTACCGTCGACGGAGGCATTGACCACCGGAAACTTCTTCAGCGCCTCGATGCAGGCCTTGACGAAGAAGGACATGAAACCGAGCTTCACGCCGTGCTGTTTCTCGAAGCGCTCCTTGTGACGTGCGCGCAGCGCCTGCACCTCGCTCAGATCGACCTCGTTGAAGGAGGTCAGCAGCGCCTGCGTGGCCTGAGCCTCGAGCAGCCGCTGGGCGATGCGCGCACGCAGGCGCGTCATCGGTACGCGCTGCTCGGCGCGTCCGGCCGGCGGCTGCGGCGCAGCCGGAGACGGGCGCGCCGCAGGCTCGCGTGCCGCGGGCGCGCCGGCCCCCGCGGGGGCCGCAGCTGCCGCAGCCGGCGCCGCGCCCGCGGGCTTCCGGTCGAGAAAGCCCACGACGTCCGCCTTGGTGAGGCGGCCGTCGCGTCCCGATGCCGGAATGGCCGCGGGGTCGAGCCGGTTCTCCTCCACGAGGCGGCGCACGGACGGGCTCAGCTTGCCGGCGTCGCGCCCGGCTTCGCCCTCGGCCGCCGCTCTCCCGGGCGCAGCGGCGGGCGCGGCCTTTGCGGGCACGGTCGCCGCGGCTGCGCCCTCGTCGATGACGGCCAGCACCTGGCCGCTGGTCACCACCGCACCGCTCTTGACGCGCAGCTCACGCACCACGCCGTTGGCGGGCGCCGGCACCTCCAGCACCACCTTGTCGGTTTCCAGATCCGCAAGGTTCTCGTCGCGGCGGATGGCCTCGCCGGGCTGCTTGTGCCACGCCACCAGCGTCGCGTCGGCGACCGACTCGGGCAGCTGCGGAACGCGGATTTCAGTGCTCATGAACGCTTTCGCAGCGGCGTCGCCGGCGCGGCGGTGAGGCGGGTCGTCTCGCGCGCGCTGTCCTCGGTGGTAGCGGAATGGATCGCGGCGCTCACCAGCTCGCGCTGCTCGAGATCGTGGATGCGGGCGATTCCGGTCGCGGGCGCGGCCGCCGGCGCGCGTCCCGCGTACAGCACCGGCCGACGACCGAGCGCCAGCTCCTGAAGGCGGTGACGAATCTGGTACCAGGCCCCCTGGTTCTGCGGCTCTTCCTGGCACCACACTACTTCACGCACGTTGGAGTAGCGATTCAGCAGCGCCTGGTATTCCTCGCTCGGAAAAGGGTAGAGCTGCTCGAGGCGCACCAGCGCCACGTCGCGCAGGCCCTCCTTGCGCCGTGCCCGCAGCAGATCGAAGTACACCTTGCCGCTGCAGAACACCACGCGGGACACCTCGCCCGGCGGCAGATCGTCCACCTCGCCGATGACACGGGCGAAGCTGCCGCGCGTCAGGTCCTCGAGCGGCGACACCGACAGCTCGTGTCGCAGCAGACTCTTCGGCGACATGACGATGAGCGGCTTGCGGAACGACTGGCGCATCTGCCGCCGCAGCATGTGAAACATCTGCGCCGGAGTCGAGGGCACGCACACCTGCATGTTGTTCTCGGCGCACAGCTGCAGGAAGCGCTCGAGCCGCGCCGAGGAATGCTCCGGCCCCGCGCCCTCATAGCCATGCGGCAGAAGCAGAGTCAGCCCGCAAAAACGACCCCACTTGGCTTCGCCCGAGCTGATGAACTGGTCGATGATCACCTGTGCGCCGTTGACGAAGTCGCCGTATTGCGCTTCCCAGACCGTGAGACAGCCCGGCTCCGTGGTCGCATAGCCATACTCGAAGCCGAGCACCGCCTCCTCCGACAGCACCGAGTCGATCACCTGCACGCGCGGCTGCGCGTCGGCGAGGTGCTGCAGTGGAATCCAGGTGGCGTCGGTATTCTGGTCGTGCAGCACCGCATGGCGATGGAAAAAGGTGCCGCGGCCGCTGTCCTGGCCGCAGATCCGCACCGCGAAGCCGTCGGTCACGAGGCTCGCGTACGCGAGCGTCTCGGCACAGCCCCAGTCGAGCGGCTGCTCGCCGGCGAGCATCTTGCGGCGGTGGGCGAGCAGTTGCGTGACGCGCGAGTGGAGGCTGAAACCTTCCGGCACGCTGACCACGCGTTCACCGAGCGCCCGCAGCCGCGCCACATCGACCCCGGTGTGCACGGGCTCGGTCCAGTCCGCCTGCGCGTAGCTGCTCCAGTCGACCGTGTACTTGTTGCCGGTCACGCCGGGCAAGGCGCGCGTCTGCGCGCGGCCGGCGTCGAGTCCTGCGCGGTACTCCTCCAGCATCGCTTCCGCCTCGGCGGCCGACAGCACCCCCGCAGCCGCAAGTCGGTCGGCATAGATGCGCCGCGCGCTCGGGTGCTGGCGGATGCTGCGGTACATTCCCGGCTGCGTAGCCGCCGGCTCGTCCGCCTCGTTATGACCGTGGCGTCGATAGCACACCAGGTCGATGACGACGTCCTTGCGAAAGCGCATGCGGTACTTGAGCGCCAGCCGTCCGGTGAACACCACGGCTTCGGGATCGTCGGCGTTGACGTGGAAGATCGGCACCTCGAGCATCTTGGCGACGTCCGAGCAATACCGCGTCGAGCGTGCATCGCTCGGTTCGGAGGTGGTGAAGCCGACCTGGTTGTTGACGATCAGATGAACGGTGCCGCCGGTGAAGAAGCCGCGCGCCTGGCTGAGCTGCAGCGTCTCCATCACGACGCCCTGCCCGGCGAAGGCGGCATCGCCGTGGATCAGCAGCGGCAGCACCCGCCCGCCGCGCTCATCGGCGCAGCGTTCCTGGCGGGCGCGCACCGAGCCCTCCACCACCGGGTTCACGACCTCGAGATGCGAAGGGTTGAAGGCGAGCACCGTGTGGACGGTGCCGCCCGGGGTGCGCAGATCCGAGGAGAAACCCTTGTGGTACTTGACGTCGCCCGAGCCCTTGACCTTGAGCGGGTCGTAGTTGCCCTCGAACTCGGTGAACAGCTCCGCGGGAGACTTGCCCAGCAGATTCACCAGTACGTTGAGCCGGCCGCGATGCGCCATGCCGATCACGACCTCCTCGACGCCGGCCTGGCCGCAGTCCCGGATCAGATCATCGAGGAGCGGGATGAGGGCATCGCCGCCCTCCAGCGAGAAGCGCTTCTGCCCGACGTACTTGGTGTGGAGGTAGCGCTCGAGGCCCTCGGCCGCGCTCAACTGCCAGAGAATGTTGCGGCGTTCCTCGGCGCTGAAACGCCCGGTGAGCCGTCCCTGCTGAAATTCGCTGTTCAGCCATCCGCGCTCCGCCGAGTCCGAAACGTGAGCGAACTCCGCACCGATGGGGCCGGCATAGATATGACGCAGCTGCGCGAGGATGTCGCGCAGCTTCATGCGCCCGGGCACGGCGGCGGTGCGGCTGTTGGTGAAGAACTCGCCGTCGAGATCGGCCGCCGTCAGTCCGTAGTGCCCCGGATCGAAAGCCGCGGAGCTCGCGGGCGGCATGAGCCGCAGCGGATCGATGCCGGCAATGAGATGTGCGCGGTTGATCCATAGCTGAATCAGGCGCGACACCGCGGCCTGACGCGCATCGCCCCCGGCTCCGGCTGGACCGGCCGTGCCGGAACGTCCTTCGCGGGCGCGCTCGACGATGCCTGCCACGACCGGTGCGTGCGGACGATCGGCTGCGGACCCGGCCGCCAGCTGCGCAAAATAGCTCCGCCAGTGCTCCTCCACGCTCGCCGGATCGCGCAGGAACTGCTCGTAGAGGGCGTCGAGAAAGTCGGCGTTGCCGCCGTAGAGGGGTGTCGGTTCGAGCATGAGGGGAAAGAAGCGAGGCGCAGCAGTAGTTTAACGGAAACTCCGCTGGCTGAGGGACCGCCGCCCCGCAAGCGCCAGGAGCCCCGCGGCCCGCCTAAAGCCCGTCCAGCAGTCGATACTCGTACAGGATCAGCAGCCCGTAGGCGCCCAGGCACATATAAAGGAGCAGCCCCCCGGACAAGCCGCCGAAGGCCCGAATGCGCGCGAGAAGCGTGAGGAGTATCACGCCGGCCGCCGTCATTCCCACCTTTATCACCGCAAATGGGAGCCCCGAGCCGCCCAGGAGCGCGCGCATGAGGGGATTCACCTCGTAGGCGCCGTGCCTGATCAGCGCGAGCGTCAACAGCGCATCCGCGCAGGAGCACAGCATGATGAGCATAGCGGTGGCGAGCCATTGCGGGTGATGCCAGTCGATGGCCGCGAGCGCTCGCTCGCCGGCGCGCCGCGGCCTGCGGCGCCGCGCATGGAAGCTGCCAAGCAGCAGCCCTTGCAGGATGCGCTGGCGGCGCTCGCCGCCGCGCCGCTCATACGCAACACCCGATGGCACGGCCTGATTGCTACGGTCGCTGGACACGTCCTTGCCATTTTAACCACGGCGCTGCGTGACGTGCGGCGCAAATCCATCGCCAGCTTATGACACCTCGCGGCACGCGCTCAGTATCATTCTGACGATGTCCCGCCCCGGTACCGCTTCCGCGCATCCGACAGCGGCACCGGATGGCCTGCCGGTGCCCCGTCGTTACTGGGCGATCGCGGCCATCGTGCTCTCGATCTGTATGTCGGTGCTCGACAGCACCATCACCAACGTCGCCCTGCCGACCATCGCACGCGATTTCCAGGCGACCCCGGCCGCTTCGATCTGGGTGGTCAACGCCTATCAGCTGGCAATTCTCGCCGCCCTCCTGCCGCTATCCGCTCTCGGTGAGGTGGTCGGCTACCGGCGCGTGTCCCAGGCGGGGTTGTTGGTGTTCACGCTCGCCTCGCTGGCCTGCGCTTTTGCCCCTTCGCTTCTCGCACTGAGCATCGCCCGCGGCGTCCAGGGGCTCGGGGCCGCCGGCATCGTGAGCGTCAACGCCGCGCTGGTGCGCTTCACCTACCCGCAACGCCAGCTCGGACGTGCGATCGGGATCAATGCGTTCGTGGTCGCGACCTCGGCGGCGCTCGGTCCCACCATCGCTTCGCTCGTGCTCGCCGTAGCGCACTGGCGCTGGCTGTTCGGCATCAACGTGCCGCTCGGGCTCATCACCATTGCGATCGCCCGCGCCGCGCTCCCCGAAGCCGAGCGCCACCCGCGACCGCTCAACCCTGGCGGGGCGGCGCTCTATGCGGGCACCTTCGTGCTGCTGCTGAGCGGCCTGCAGTCGCTCGCGCACCATTCGGCGACCTGGATCGCGCTGCTGCAGATCGCAGCCGGCGCGGCGCTTGGAGTTGTGCTCGTGCGACACGAGCTCCCCCGACACGCGCCGCTGATCCCATTCGATCTGCTGCGCGTGCGGCTCTTCACGCTGTCCCTGGTCGCCTCGATCTGCGCCTTCATCGCCCAGATGTGCGCGCTCGTGGCGCTGCCTTTCGAGATTCAGCGCCTCGGTCACAGCGCGGTGGAGACAGGCCTCTACATGACGCCGTGGCCACTCGCGCTGGCGGTCGCAGCGCCGCTCGCAGGACGACTGGCCGATCGCTATGCCGCGGGTCTCCTCGGCGGGCTGGGACTTCTGGTGATGGCGGCCGGTCTGCTGCTCCTGTCCCTCCCCGGCAGCGGGGATGCGCCCGGCTTCATCTGGCGGATGGCGGTGTGTGGTGCGGGCTTCGGGCTGTTCCAGTCTCCCAACAGCCACGCGATCCTCTCCTCCGCGCCGCGTCCGCGCAGCGGTGCGGCCGGAGGCATGCTGAGCACCTCGCGGCTCGTCGGGCAGACGCTCGGGGCGGCAGGCGTGGCGATCCTGTTTCGCGCCGACCCCGCAGGCGGCTCAAATGAGGCACTGCGGGTGGCCGCGGCTCTGGCGCTGCTGGCCGCGGTCGTGAGCGCGGTGCGCCTCAGACGGAAGAAGGAATAAATTGAAGATTACACTCTAAGGCAATGATTATAATCTCTTTAATGAACCGGGACGTTGCCGGCAATGGGTAGCACGGTACTGCTCGATCTGGGCGGCGGGGTCGCGCTGCTCCTGTGGGGCCTGCACATGGTCCACAGCGGTATCGTGCGGGCGTTCGGCTCCGACCTGCGGCGACTCCTCGGCGGCGCCTTGCGCAACCGCGCCCTGGCGTTCTGCGCCGGCCTGCTGGTCACCGCGCTCCTGCAGAGCAGTACCGCCACGGGACTCATGACCGCCTCCTTCGTGACGGGGGGTACGGTCGACCTGGTTCCCGCGCTCGCGATCATGCTGGGCGCCAACGTCGGCACGACCCTCATCGTGCAGGTGCTCTCATTCAACGTATCCGCGGTTGCGCCGGTGCTGTTCATCGTCGGTGTGACTGCGTTCAAGCGCAGCAGCCAGACCCGTACCCGCGATCTCGGGCGCGTAGCCATCGGCGTCGGACTGATGCTGCTCGCGCTGCATATCCTGCTCGACACGCTGGCCCCGGCCGAGAACGCGCCGGCGGTGCGCTACCTGCTGAGCGTGACGACCGCGGAGCCGCTGCTCTGCCTGCTGCTCGCCGCCGTCCTGACCTGGCTGGCGCATTCCAGTGTCACCGTGGTCGTGCTGGTCATGTCGCTGGCGGCGTCGGGTTTCGTGACCCCGGAGGCCTCGCTGGCTCTCATCCTGGGTGCCAACGTCGGCAGCGCCATCAACCCTCTGATCGAGGGCAGCCGCAGCGACGACCCGGCCAGCCGCCGCCTGCCGCTCGGCAACATGCTCAACCGCCTCGTGGGCTGCGCGCTGGTGCTGCCACTGCTGCCGCATATCGCCACGGCCCTCACCCGGATAGAGCCGAATCCCGCCCGGGCCGCCGCGGATTTCCATACGGCCTTCAACCTGGCGCTGGCGCTCATCTTTATCGTGCCGCTCAATCCCCTCGCGGCGCTCCTCACCCGCCTGCTGCCCGCGCGGGTCAAAGCCAATGACCCCTCGATGCCTCTCTATCTCGATGAGACCGCACTCGGAACTCCGTCGGTGGCGCTCGCCTGCGCAGCGCGCGAGACGCTGCACATCGGCGATCTCGTCGAGACCATGCTGCGGCGGACCATGACGGCGCTCATGACCGACGACCGGGCTCTGGTGGCGGAGATCTCGGGCACCGACGATGCCGTCGACCGGCTCGATGAGGCGGTGAAGCTCTACCTCACCAAGCTCACCCGCGAGAGCCTCGGCGAGCGCGACGCCCGGCGGGCGATGGAGATCATCGCCTTCTCGATCAACCTGGAGCATGTCGGCGACATCATCGACAAGAACCTGATGGAGGTCGCAGCCAAGAAGATCAAGCGCAAGATCGTCTTCTCGAAGGAAGGCGCCGCAGAGCTCGCGGCCTTCCATCAGGAGGTCTGCGACAACCTGAAGCTCGCCTTCAGTGTCTTCATGACCGCGGATCTTGCCACCGCGCGGCTGCTGATCACGGAGAAAGCGACGCTTCGGGCCACGGAATTCGCGGCGGCCGAGAATCACCTGGCCCGTCTGCGAGAGGGTCGCACCGAGAGCATCGAGTCGAGCTCCCTGCACCTGGACATCCTGCGCGATCTGAAGCGGATCCATTCGCACATCTGCTCGGTCGCCTACCCGGTGCTCGAGCGCGCCGGCGAACTGCAGCCGAGCCGCCTCAGGGAAGCCGAGGAGGCCCGCCTCGCCGCCGCGGG
>DASQGK010000048.1:0-7671 GCA_035632655.1 Steroidobacteraceae bacterium
GTACGGGGCAGCGCCCGCTCGGCGGGGAGCTTGCTGTCGTAGGCGTTACCGGTGATCGGCTCGTCGGGCTCGATCCGGTGCTCGATGCCCCAGAGTCCCGAGCCCACGGCCACCGCGAGTGCGAGATAGGGATTGATGTCGGCGGCGGCGATGCGGTACTCCACGCGTTGACTCTTCGGTCCTCCCTGAATCACCCGCAGCGCGCAGGTGCGGTTCTCGACCCCCCAGGTGGCGTTGGTCGGGGCCCAGTAACCCGGCACCAGCCGAGTGTAGCTGTTGACCGTCGGGGCGACCATCGCGAGCAGCTCGGGCATCAGCGCCTGCTGCCCACCGACGAACCAGCGCATCTCGTCCGACATCGTGTGGGGTTTGCGCTCGTCGAAGAACAGCGACGAGCCGTCCTTGCGGGCGAGCGACACGTGCAGGTGCCCGCTCTGCCCCGGAAGCTGCTGCGACCACTTCGCCATGAAGGTCGCCATGAGGCCACGCCGTTGGCACAGCACCTTGACGAAGGTCTTGAAGAGCGCCGCGCGATCGGCCGCTTCCAGCGCTTCCGCATAATGCAGCGCTGCCTCCATGACCCCGGGGCCGGTCTCGGTATGCAGGCCTTCGATGGGCATGCGCATGTCGTCGGCGAGCTTCAGCAGCGCCTGGTAGAGCTCGGCATGCACGCCGCTGCGCAGCACCGAGTAGCCGAAATAACCGGGAGTCAGGTTGGTGAGATTGCGGTAGTGCTTCTCGCGCACGCTCGCGGGCGTCTCGCTGAACACGAAGAACTCGTACTCCGCGGCGGCGCTGGCCGGCCCGTAGCCCATGGACGCGGCGCGCGCGAGCACCCGGCGCAGCGTCGCGCGCGGGCAGACTTCTTCGGCTCTGCCGGCGAACTCGCCGAGGAACAACAGCATGTTGCCCTCGAGCGGCAGGGCGCGGCAGGTCCCGGGCAGCAGCCGCACCGGCGCATCGGGAAAGGCCGTATGCCAGCCCGTGAAGCTGACGTTGTCGTACTGCTGATCGTTCGAGTCCCAGCCCAGCACCACGTCGCAGAAACCGAGTCCCTTCTCGAGCGCGGCGAGGAACTTGGCCCGGTCGATGAACTTACCGCGCAGGATCCCGTCGTTGTCGAACACACCGACCTTCACGTGGGTCAGGCCGCGCTCCTCGACGATGGCGCGTGCCTGCGCGGCGGTGCGCACTTCTTCTGGTTGCATGTGGCTCCTGGTCAAATTAGCCGAAATTGCCTGCGGCAATCTCAGCAGACATTACTCAATCCGACAGGCTGCTGCATTGCCGGGCCGCCGCCGCGAGCCAGGCGGGATCCACCTCGACACCCCAGCCGGGCTCGGACGGAATAGTGACCTGACCGTCTTCGACGCGGTAGGGGTCGCTCGTGAACAGGCCGCGCTCCCAGGGATAGTAGTCCTCGCCCTCGATAGAGAGCTCCAGGTACTTGCCGGCATTCGGGATGGCGCCGAGCAGATGCATGGTGCAGAGCGTCACCAGCGAGCGGTTGGCGCTGTGCGGAGTGCAGGGAAGACCCGCCGCGGCGGCCATTGCCGCGACCTCGAGGGTGCGCGAGATACCGCCCATGTACATGACGTCCGGCTGCACGATATCGACCGCGCGCATCCCGATCATGCGCTCCCAGGTTCCGAGATCGCAGTCCTGTTCGCCTCCGGTCACGTCGATATCGAGCGCGTCGGCGACGCTCTTGGTCTGCTCGAGCTTCCAGTAAGGGCAAGGCTCCTCGTAATGGCCGACGCCCTGGTCCTCGAGCAGCCGCCCCACTTCGATCGCGCGCCGTGGCGAGAAGCCGCTGTTGGCATCGACGAGCTTCGCCACCCCCTCGCCGAGGGCACGCGAAACGTGCGGCACGATCGCTTCGGTGCGCCCGGGCCACTCGTCTGCGTCGTGACCGCACTCGGCGCCGACCCGCCACTTGAAGGCGTCGAAGCCGCACGTGTCGCGCAGCTTCAGGAAGCGCGCCGCTTCCTGCTCCGGGGTGATGTCGCGCTTCATCGACGAGGCATAGGCCCGCAGCCGCTTCGGCCGGCCGCCGAGGAGCTCGACGATGGGTTTGCCCTCGAGCCTGCCCTTGAGATCCCAGAGGGCGGTGTCGAGCCCGGCCAGGGCGCGGCAGCGGTAGCTGCCCGGGAACTTGTGCTCGCGCTCCTCGATGCGTTCTACCAGGGCGCCGATCGCGAAGGGGTCCGCGCCGAGCGCCCAGGGAGCGACCTGGCGGTGAAAGATGCTCGCCGTGATATCGGCGTTGTAGGTCGAGGTCTGGCCCCACCCGGTGGCGCCCGTATCGGTCGTTACCCTGACGAAGCACACGAAGCGATTGCTGAAGGTATCGAGCGCGACGATCTTCATGGCGTGCCGGCCGCAAGGGCCGTCGGCGCCCGTCGCGTGTTGAGGATGTGCAGATAGCAGGCCCCGAGCGTCGCGAGCCCGCCGACCACGGCGAGCGTCAGGAACATGGCTCCCCAGCCGAATTGCTGCGACAGCCACACCATGAGCGAACCGGCGGCGATGCCGCCGAAGTAGCCGGTGCCGTCGACCATCCCGGAGGCGGCCGCGGCCCCCTGACTGCCGCCGAAGTCGAGGGCGAAAGCGCCCGGAAGGAACGAGTAGGGCCCGAGCAGGCAGAAGCCGGCGATGCCGATCATCGCCACCGGCAGCACGCCGCCGGCCGCTCCCGGATGCACCGACATGAGCATCAGCATCGCCAGCGTGGTGGCGCTGAGGCCGGCGCACAGGAGCAGCGCCCGCGTGTTGGCACCCAGCCGGTCGCTCGACCATCCTGCCAGCAGCACCGACAAGGCGCCGGCGCCGGGGAAGATCGCGGACCACGCGGCCGCGCGGCTCACGCTGAAGTGCGCGAAGTCGTGCAGGTACTGCGGGGTCCAGGTATTGAAGGTCTCGCGGATCATCGTGGTGGCGAAGCCGAGCAGACACACGGTGAGGAATGCGCGGCTGCGCAGCAGAGGCAGCACGCGCTCGAGAAAGCTGTGCGGTGCCGCGGCGGCGCCCGCGAAGACGTTGTCGGGGTTGACCGCCGGCTCCGCATGCCCCTCCTCGGTGCGCGCCTCGCGCAGCAGCAGCAGGTTGCACAGGAACATGACCCCGGCAACGGCGGCGCCGAATACGAACAGCCCGCGCCAGCCCACCCCGCGATCCAGCAGCCAGCTCATCGACTGGCGCGCCGCCGCATCGCCGACCAGGTAGCTGCAGGTCAGGATGGCGGCGATGGTGCCGTAGCGCGCGTAGCTGAACCACTTGGAGGAGACCTTGACGAGCGCCGACCAGCCGATCGACTGGCTCACGCGGTTGCCGATCCAGGCGAAAGCGAACAGCGGCAGGACGGAGCTCGAGGCGAACAGCAGTGTGAAGACCGTGGCGCCGCCTGTGGCGATGAGCAGATTGCGCTTGCCGCCCCAGTAGTCCCCGAGGCCGGTGAGAAACCACTTGCCGAGCGCGTAGGCGCCGACTCCGGCGGAGGCGAGGTAGCCGAGCCCGATGAGGGCTTGCGCATGACTCACGCCGTGGCGGCCGAGCTCTTCCACGAGCAACGGAGTCGCGACCGACAGGTTCGAGCGGCAGAAGTAGCACGAGGCGTAGCCGAGGAACAGCAGGACCAGGGTGCGGCATTGCGCGATGCGCAGCGCGCGCGTCGCGGGCAGCGCCGCGACGGCGCCCGCGGTCGACACCGTCAGGGCAGCCACGGGATGGAGCAGGTCCTGCTGCGGGTCGGGCCCGGCATCATGCTTGCGGCACGGGGCCCTTCAGGCCGCCGCCCGCATCTCCGCGAGCACCTTGCCTACGGCCTCGACCGCCCCGGCGATGCCGCGCTCGCCGAGCTGTCCCATGCAGCCGACGCGGAAGGTCTCGAGCGTCGTCAGCTTGCCGGGGTAGAGGATGTAGCCGAGCGCCTTGACGGCATCGTAGAAGCTCTTGAACTTGTAGTGCGGGCTGTCCGGCGCGTGGAAGGTGACGATGATCGGCGCCTGGATCGCCGCGGGCAGGAAGCTCTTCAAGCCCAGCGCCGCCATGCCTTCGATCAGCGTACGGCAGTTGCGCGCGTAGCGGGCGCCGCGGGCGGCAAGTCCGCCTTCCTCGAGATACTGCGCGATGGCGCAGTCGAGGGCCGCCACCACGTGGGTGGGCGGCGTGTAACGCCACTGAGTGGTCTTCTGCATGTAGACCCATTGGTCGTGGAGGTCCATCGCCAGGGAGTGGCTGTTGCCCTCGCACTGCTCCAGCGCCGCACGGCGTGCGACGACAAAGCCCATGCCGGGCGGCCCCTCGAGGCATTTGCCCGAGGCCGCCACCACCGCATCGAAGGGCGTGCGGCGGGCGTCGATCTCGAGGGCGCCGAAGGAGCTCATGGCATCGACGATCAGCCGCCGATCGTGGCGCGCGACGACTTGCGCGACCTCGTCGAGCGGATTGAGAATGCCGGCGCTGGTCTCACAGTGCACCAGCGCGACGTGCGTGATGGAGGCGTCGGCGGCGAGCGCGCGCTCGACGTCGGCGGCGGACACGGCGGCGTTCTCCGCGTAGTCGATGGTGCTGAGCCTGCGGCCGAGTACGCGGCAGATGCGGGCAATGCGCTGGCAGTAGGCGCCGTTCTGCGGCACCAGCACGTGGCCCGAGCGCGGCACCAGGGTGCCGATCGCCGCCTCCACCGAGAAGGTGCCGCTGCCCTGCAGCGGTACGCATTCATGGGTGCCGGCGCCGTGGACGATGTCCAGCAGGCGCTCGCGTACCCGCGCCGTGATGCTGTTGAAGTCGGCGTCCCACGAGCCCCAGTCGCGCAGCATCGCCTGCTTGGTGCGCATGGAAATCGTGAGCGGGCCGGGTGTCAGGAGATACGCTTCGGTGCTCATGGACGTGTCCTCTCAGTCCGGGCTTTCCCCGCGCGCCAGCCGCTGATTGATCTCGGCGACCACCGCCGGCAGGTCCCGCAGATCGTCGATCACGTAATGTGCACCGCTCTCGGCGATCAGCTTCTCCTTCGAAGCCCGCTCGCGCGCCGCCAGCTGCTCGGCAGTCAGCGTCTTCGCCACCGCCCAGCTGTCGACGACGTAGTTGCTCCATTTCGATACGCCGACCCGCCAGCACAGCGGCGCGCCCTCTCCGGCGCCGGAGACGGTGTCGTCCACTTTGACGGTGCGGCGCATCGCATTGGCAATGTTCAACACGCCGAGGCGCTCGAGGTTCTTGATGACCATGTACGCGGTGGGGCGAGGCATTTCCACTTCGTCGCCGGCGCAAGCGCTATCGGGATTGAATCCCTGCCTGGCGCCGCCGGCGAGCAGGATATCGAGCATGCTGCGGGTAAATCCGGTAGTGACTCCGATCTTTATGCCGTCCTGCTGCATCTTGCGCACCACCTCCGCCGTGCCCGGCAGGAGCTCGTGGTAGTTGCCGCCCTTCAGGAGGTCGATCTGTGTCGGAACGAATACCGCGAACATCTGGTCGACGTCCGCCTGCGTCGGCTCCCGGCCGAACTGCGCCGTAAAGCGCTGGCGGACCGACGGAATCTCGGTGACCGCCTTGATGTGCAGGTCCTTGCGCAGACCCATGGGCTTGCGCGCCTCGTCCATGCTGATCTCGAGACCGTATTTCCTGAACACCTCGACGAATACGATGGCCGGTGCATCGACGTAGCGGTCCATCGTCGTGCCGGAGCAGTCGAGCATCACATAGCCGACGCTGTTCGCGGTGTTGTCCTGATCGAAGCGCTGCTGCTGCGCGGCCGCCCGGCGGATTTCGTCGGGCACGCGCCCCGTTGAAGAAAGCTTGCTGATTACGCTCATTAAGAGAATCTCCGGATGTTGGACAAACAGACGTTCAGGCGGCGCGCTGCAGGAGAGCGACGGCTTCATCGGCCAGGACACTCGCTTCGTCGACGCGCACCACCTCGATCGCGGCGCGGCTGTGCGCCGCGGCGATGCTGACCGCGCCCGCAGCGCGGTTGGCATCCTCGGCGATGCTGATGCCGGCCCAGGCGAAATTCCCGAGGATGCGGCGGCGGATCTCCGCGGCGTGCTCGCCGATGCCGCCGCCGAAGGCGATGACATCGACGCCCCCCAGCTCGCTCATGTAGGCCCCCAGGTAGTGCCGCGCCCGGCGACAGAATATCTCGACCGCCAGCGCCGCGGCCGCATCGCCCCGCCCCTCGAGCTCGAGCAGCTCGCGCATGTCGGCGCTGCGCCCCGAGAGGCCGAGCAGCCCGCTCGCGGAGTTCAGCTCGCTGCGGAGCTGCGTCGCCGACAGGCCACTGTGCTCCAGCATGTAGAGCAGTGCCCCCGGATCGATATCCCCCGAACGGGTGCCCATGACGAGACCTTCGAGGGGGGTGAACCCCATGCTGGTCGCCACGGCCCGCTCATCCAGGGTGGCGGTCACCGAGCAGCCGCGTCCGAGTTGCAGACTGACGATGCGGCGGGTCGGCCGCGTGCGGCCGAGTCTGGCGCGCGCCGCCTGGCACAGATAGCGATGCGCCGTGCCGTGGAAGCCATAGCGTCTGATGCCGTGTTCCCCGTACCAGCGCGCGGGCACCGCGTAACGCCACGCGGCCTCGGGGAGCGAGGCGAAATAGGCGGTGTCGAAGACGGCCACGAGCGGCACGGCGGCGCCGAGCCGCCCGCGCACGCTCGCCATCACGGCCCGCGCCGCCGGGTTGTGCAGCGGTGCGAGCTCATCGAGCGAGGCGAGGGCGGCGAGGTCGGCGTCACTCAGCGCCGTGGTGGCGCGGAACTTCTCGCCGCCATGCACGACCCGGTGCACAGTGGCGTCCAGTTCGCCGAGAAGCTGCTCCCCGGAGAGCCAGCCCAGCAGAGAGTCGGCGGCGGCGGCGAGTGTGCGCAGCGGGGCCGTCGCCGATGGCGCCGCGGCGTCGCTCTCGAGGCGCAGCGTCCCGTGCGCGTCGATGAAAGCGCCGGAGCGGAGCCGGCGCGCAGCTCCCGCCCCGGTCTCGATGAGATCGAACTTGAGCGAGGAGCTGCCGGCGTTGAGGATCAGGAATCGCATCAGCCTTCCCGCAGGAGGTGCCGCAGCCCGTAGGCGGCGAGCAGCACCGCGGCGCTGACCAGGCCGAAGGCGAGCGACACACGCTGGTCGGGAATCACCGCCATTGCGGCGAGTATCGCCACCATCCCTGCGATCGCCACACACGTGAGCCAGGGGTAGCCCCACATGCGGATCCGCAGGCGCTCGGGCGCCTCACGCTCGAGCCGGCGTCGCAGGCGCAGCTCCGCCACCGCGATCAATAGGTAGACGAAGATTGCGACGGTGCCGTAGGAGTTCACCAGGAACGCGAAGATCCGGTCGGGCGAGAGGTAGCTCATCGCCACGGTCAGGTAGCCGAAGGCGGTGCTCGCCAGGATGGCGCCGACCGGCACACCGCGGCGGTCGAGGCCGGCGAGGGCGCGCGGGGCGTCCCCCCGCCCCGCGAGTGCCATGAGCATGCGCGATGAGGCGAACAGTCCCGAGTTGAGCGCCGACAGCACCGCGGTGAGGATCACGAGGCTCATGAGGGTGCCGGCGGCCGGGATGCGCAGCACCTCCATGACGCTCACATAGGGCTGCGCCATGCGCAGCGTGTCGTTCCATGGCACGAACGCCACCACCAGGAAGATGGAGCCGATGTAGAAGACCAGCACGCGC